>NZ_JAHCDK010000007.1 GCF_018413465.1 Flavobacterium sp. CYK-55 | reverse complement strand
TGGTAGGTACTTATGATTCATCTGTAAACAGATTTAGCTTGACTAACCTTGGAATCCAAAACATTTCATTCGGTACTACTTATACTATCGATGTATTGTTGAGATTCGGTTCAACTTGGAGACCAGATACAGAGTACGGATCAGTTTGTTCAATCACTACTCCAGCTACTCCAGCTACTTCAAGAGTTGTTAACCCTGCTTGTGGAACTACTATTACTCGTCTTTGGACTTCAATCTTTGCTCAGCAAGTTATCGGAGCTCAAGGATATAAATTCGTAGTTACTTCAACTTCACCTGCTACTTCAAGAGAGTACACTACTCCAAACAGTGTATTCAGCTTAATGAACTTGCCAGGTGGTGCTCAACCGGGTGTTACTTATACTATCCGTGTTGATGTATTGTACAACTCAAGCTACGTTCAAGGTACACAAACTTGTGACATCACTGTTTCACCAGCTGCTACAAGACAAACTGCTACTGCGATTAACGTATATGATGTAAAAGCTTATCCAAACCCATTTGCTGATAACTTCAAATTAGAATTGAATTCATCTAGCGAAAATGAAGTAAGCGTAAGAGTTTACGACATGTTGGGTAGAGAAGTTGAATCAAACGTATCAAGCGTTTCAGCTTTATCAAACCTTGAAATCGGATCACGTTACCCTTCAGGAGTTTACAACATTATTGTAACTCAAGGAGACAATGTGAAAACATTGAGAGTAATCAAAAGATAATTAAGTCTTTGATATAATGAAAAGCCCGCTCGAAAGAGCGGGCTTTTTTATTTGTTAAGTATTAACGGAGGCTATGGTTTCAAGTGATTTCTAACAACTATATCTGATTTTCTTTTATTAAAATGAAACAATGTTTATTTCAATGCCGGTGATAAAGTTTAAAAAGCAACTTTTCATTTTTATTACTTTTGAATTTTATTTTAAGGTTTAACTTCGAAATTTTGCATGGACAGATATAGTTAGCAATGGTGCTTGTCTTTTGGTTGAGTAGGTCTAAAGGCTATATAAAAAAGGCTCGATTTGTAAAATCGAGCCTTTTTATAAATTGTATAATACTTATTTAAATTGCTTTTCTGTATTTTTTAATACTGTAAAAACCATATACTAAAGCAAGTATAGCCAACCAAATGAGTTTAGTGTTAATTGGAGCAGGAGGTGGATCGTTTCCTTCTAGACCACCAGAACCATCATCGTCACCTGGCTGCGCATAAACAATCACATCCATTAAGACGAGCAGAATTACGAGGGGTAGAGTCAAAAAATTCTTTTTCATTTCATAGTTCTATTAAGACGCAAATATATGAATCAAAATTTAAAAAACGAACATCATCATTAAAATGTTGATAATTAAGCCGCTTTTAATTTGATAAGAGGTGCAAATTTTAATCAAATTCTGAAGTAAAAAATAATTTTACACTGGGATATTTGCTTATGGTCATTTGTATCGTAAAGTCTGAATCTGCTAAAAATACCAATTGATTATATTTGTCTTTGGCTAAAAACTTTTGTTTGATTCTTTTAAATTCTTTAAACTCTTCGTTTTTTGGATCGTCAGGTTTTACCCAACAAGCTTTATGAACCGGGAAATTTTCGTAAGTACATTTAGCGCCATATTCGTGTTCCAAACGATACTGAATTACTTCGTATTGTAGGGCACCAACGGTTCCAATTACTTTTCGGTTGTTCATTTCAAGTGTAAAAAGTTGAGCGACACCTTCATCCATGAGTTGGTCAATGCCTTTTTCAAGTTGTTTAGACTTGAGCGGGTCAGCATTGTTGATGTATCTGAAATGCTCAGGTGAAAAGCTTGGAATGCCTCTAAAATTCATGTTTTCGCCTTCGGTTAATGTATCTCCGATTTTAAAATTTCCGGTGTCGTGTAATCCAACAATATCACCGGGATAGGATGTGTCAACAATTTCTTTTTTCTCAGCAAAAAAAGCATTTGGACTTGAAAATTTTAGGTTTTTATTATGGCGAACATGTAAATAAGGTTTGTTGCGTTCAAAAGTCCCCGAGACAATCTTAACAAAAGCCAAACGATCACGATGTTTTGGGTCCATATTGGCATGGATTTTAAAAACAAATCCGGACATTTTTTCTTCGGATGGTTTTACTAATCTTGTGTCAGATTCTTTGGCGCGAGGTGCAGGTGCAATGTCAATAAAACAGTCAAGCAATTCGCGAACTCCAAAGTTGTTCAATGCTGATCCAAAAAAAACAGGTTGCAGGCTTCCTTCTAAATAATCTTCTCGATTGAATTCCGGATATACCTCTGCAATAAGCTCAAGCTCTTCGCGCAATTTATTGGCCGGATTCTGACCGATTATTTTTTCTAATTCCGGGCTTTGTAAATCTGAAAAAGCAATAGTTTCTTCAATGTTTTTTCGACTATCACCGCTAAATAAATTGATGTTTTGTTCCCACAAATTATAAATGCCTTGAAAATCATAACCCATACCTATCGGAAAGCTTAACGGCGTTACTTTGAGGCCAAGTTTTTGTTCAACTTCATCCATCAAATCAAAAGCATCTTTACCTTCACGATCCAATTTGTTGATAAAAACTATCATTGGAATGTTGCGCAACCTGCAAACCGAAACTAATTTTTCAGTTTGTTCCTCAACACCTTTGGCAACGTCTATTACCACAATTACACTGTCAACAGCCGTAAGTGTTCTGTAGGTGTCTTCTGCAAAATCCTTGTGGCCAGGTGTGTCAAGGATGTTGATTTTTTTGTCTTTGTAATTAAAGGCCAAAACCGATGTAGAAACCGAGATTCCTCTTTGACGCTCAATTTCCATGAAGTCAGAAGTAGCTCCTTTTTTGATTTTGTTGTTTTTGACAGCACCGGCTTCTTGGATAGCTCCTCCAAAAAGTAGAAGTTTTTCGGTTAAAGTTGTTTTACCGGCATCGGGATGCGAGATAATACCAAAGGTACGTCGACGTTCAATTTCTTTCAGAAAACTCATAAGTTAAAAATTGCGACTGCAAAAATAGTATTTCCCAACGGAATAAACAGTCAAAAATTTAAGTGTTTTTGTATACTAAAATTAGCTGATTCCGCGCCAATTGCAGCGTTAATAATTTTTTGTTAATAGTATATCGCATAGTTGGTAAATGCATATGAATTGTTATTTTTGTTCGCCCTTAATTTTATTTCAAACCAATCAAAAAAATAACTTAATCAATATAGCGAACAAGAAATTTTAACTAAAATGAAAATAAAACAGTTGTTTTTAGCAGGGCTTGTAGCTGCTAGCTTTTCGGCCAATGCCCAATCAGTCAAAAAAGAAGTTTTATTTACTATTGACGACAAACCTTTTTACACCGATGAATTTGTCAGGGTTTACAATAAAAACCTAGATTTAGTAAAGGATGAGTCTCAAAAAGACTTGACTCAATATCTCGAATTGTTTGTCGGATATAAACTCAAAATAAGCAAAGCCAATAAACTAGGTTTGCAAAATGGTGATTCATATAAGAATGAGCTTTCATCGTATCGAACACAACTTTCAAAAAATTATTTGAGCGATTCAAAAGTTACCAAAGAGCTTGTTGACGAAGGTTACAAGCGTTCACAAAAAGAAGTAAAGGCATCTCATATTTTGATTATGGTTGATGAGAACGCTGCTCCGTCAGATACCTTATCTGTATACAATAAAATCATGGATATTCGCAAGCGCGCAATCAATGGGGAAGATTTTGGTAAGTTGGCGCAAGAAAACTCTCAAGATCCATCAGCCAAAGAAAACAAAGGTGATTTAGGGTATTTCTCAGCTTTCAGAATGGTATATGCTTTTGAATCAGCAGCTTTCAAAACTCCGGTCGGAAAAATCTCCAATCCTGTACGCACACGTTTTGGTTACCATTTAATTAAAGTTGACGATGTTCGTGATAACCGTGGCGAAGTGACTGTTGCGCACATCATGTTGCTCAACCCAAAAGAAGATACGCCTGAGGAGCGCGCCAAAGTCAAAAAAAATATAGATGATATTTACCAAAAACTGCAACAAGGCGAAAGCTTTGAGAGCTTAGCTAAGCAATTTTCTGATGATAAATCTTCATCTTCAAAAGGTGGTGTTTTATCGCGTTTTGGCTCAGGTCAGTTGAGTTCTGAAGAGTTTGAAAACACTGCTTTTTCATTAACTAAAGACAAACCAATGTCTGCTCCGTTTCAGACTAAGTTTGGTTGGCATATTGTAAAACTCATCGAAAAGCATCCGTTGCGCAGTTTTGATGAGATGAAGCTTGAATTAGAAAACAAAGTATCTAAAGACGATCGTTCCCGACTTATTACCAATTCACTCAACGAGAAACTGAGAAAAAAATATCCCATCAAGCGCAATGACAAGATGTTTGCTTCATTAACCAAAACCGTTACCAACGATTATTACGAGAATAAATGGGAAGTTCCTGCTGATACCAAAGCTTTTGACGGTCCGCTGTTTACCATCATTGATAAACCGGTGAGCGGAACAACTTTTCTTATTTACCTCAAAACACAGCAAAAGGCCAATGCCAACATAAAGCCTATTGCCAAGCTGGTTGATGTGAACTATCAAAAATTCTTAGATGAGCAATTAACCACTTATTATACTGATCACTTAGAAGGCGAGTTTCCAGAGTTTGCTAATGTAATGGATGAATACCGTGATGGTTTGTTGTTGTTTGATTTAATGGAGAAAGAAATCTGGGATCGTTCAAAAACGGATACCCTTGGTTTGAAGAATTTCTATGAAAGTCACAAAGCTTCTTATCAGTGGAAAAACCGTTTGGATGTTGTGATTGCTTCATCAACCAATATGGACATCATCAAGAAAGTTCAAAAATTGCTCAAACAAAATATAGCGCCAGAGAAAATCAAAGAAAAATTCAACACCAAAGAAAAAGTTGAAGTCATGACCAATTCAGGTGTTTTTGAAGAAGGAAATGACGCGCTTCCGAAAAACCTCAAACAGCAAGAAGGGGTGTCTGAGATCATCAAAGACGGAGAATATTATTTTGTGACCAAAGTTAATAAAATGATTCCGGCCGGGCCCAAAACACTTGATGAGTGCAAAGGAAAAGCCATTAATGATTATCAGCAATATCTTGAGCAAAATTGGGTTCAGGAGCTCAAAAAAGAGTTTACCATTAAGACCAATCAAGATGTTTTTGAGCGTGTGAAAGCACAAGTTAAAAAATAAGTATGCACTCAAAAATTCTGGCTATTGCAGCTTTGATGTTGTTGGCTTCATGTTCGTTTTTTACACCTGAAGCCAAGTCTGAATCAATTGCCAGAGTAGGAGACGATTTTTTATTTAAGTCAGACATCACTGATTTAGTGCCGCCAGGAACCTCTAAAGAAGACAGCACTGTGATCGTGCGGAGTTTTATAGATCGATGGGCTTCGCAAAAATTACTCATTAAAGCGGCGGAAGTCAATTTGAGTAATAAAAAAAAATCGGCATTTGATACGCTCATCCAACAATACAAAGTTGATTTGTATGTAAAGGCTTATCTAGAAGAGGTTGTCAAATCTACTGTAGATACAGTTGTTTCTGAAGATGAAATTGAGGCCTATTACAAAAAGAACAAAGAAAATTTCAAAACAACCGGAACTTTGGTTCGCCTTAGATTTGTTAATTTGAGTAAAGATCACCCAAAGTTTGAAACCATACGAAGTAAACTTTTTGATTTCAGAAAATCTGATAAAAAGTTTTGGGAAGCGCAATCCATTAAGCTCAACAATTTTGCGCTCAATGATTCGGTTTGGGTTGATATGAATCAAGTGTACAGTAAGCTGCCTTTTATTAACCCTGACAACAGAGATGAATATATCTCATCAGGCAAAAAAATAGAACATACTGACGGAAAAAATATATACCTAGCAAAGATTGCTCATGTAATTGATAAGAATCAAATAGCGCCATATCAGTATATCAAACCCACTTTGCGCGAAGTAATTCTCAATCAGAGAAAATTAGATTTAATAAAAAAGTTTCAAAAAGAAATTACTGATGATGCCATCAAAGACAAAAAATATGAAGTTTACAAACCTTAAAATGCTCAATATAATCGGAGTATTCATGCTGTTTTCAATGCCCGTTTTGGCACAGGAAATAATCAAGGATACCATTAAGCCAAAAGCTGTGCCTACTTCAGTTCGCAAAAAGATTGATGGCGTGATTGCCACTGTTGGAGACTTTAATATTCTTGAGTCAGACATTGATAAATCCTATTTAGAAATGACCAGTCAAGGGTCATCGATTAAAGATATTTCGCGTTGTCAAATGTTGGGCAAATTACTAGAAGATAAACTCTATGCTCATCAAGCCATTCAAGACAGTATCGTAGTGAGTGATGACGAGGTTAAATCTAAGATGGATGAGCAAATTACTTATATGGTTGAACAACTTGGATCAATGGATAAGGTTATTGCCTATTTCAAAAAAAGCAATGAAGAAGACTTCAAAACAGAATTGTCTGATATTATCAAAATGAACAAGCTTGCCGGTCAGATGCAAAAGAAAATCATTGATGGTGTTGAGATTACCCCTGAAGAGGTTCGAACGTTCTTTAAAAAAATTCCAACAGCCGACTTGCCTGTTTTTGGTTCTGAAATGGAAGTTTCTCAAATTGTAGTATTTCCTAAAGTTTCTGAAGCTGAAAAGCAAAAAGTTATTGACCGACTCAAAGAACTCAAAAAAGAAGTAGAAGGAGGTTCGAGTTTTGCCACCAAAGCAGTACTTTACTCACAAGATCCGGGTTCAAGTTCTAACGGCGGTTATTATAGAATGAATAAAAAAACTCCATTTGTCAAAGAATTTAAAGATGTGGCTTTTAGCTTGGGCGAAGGCGAGATTTCAGAACCGTTTGAAACAGAATTTGGTTACCATATTATATATGTTGAAAAAATTCGGGGTCAAGACATTGATTTGCGACACATTTTAATTGTGCCTAAAACCGATGAACAAGCGCTTAAAGATGCCAAAGAGCGCATTTTAAATATCAAAAAGAAAATTGATGATAAGAGCATTTCATTTGCAGATGCTGCTCGTGCAGAATCTGATGAAAAAGAAACTCGTTCAAATGGAGGTGTTTTAATCAACCCAAAAACACAAGATACACACTTTGAACTCACTAAAATGGATCCATCGCTATATGCACAGGTATCTAACTTAAAAGAAGGCGAAGTGTCGGTTCCGATTCTAGATACAGAACAAAGCGGTAAAAAGAAGTATAAATTGATAACGGTTACCAATAGAATCAATGAACACACCGCTGATTATGCTCGTGATTATATCAAAATTAAAGATTTAGCTCTAAAAGAAAAGCAAATTCAAGCTATTGCTAAATGGTCTGAAGAAAAAATAAAAGAGACTTATATTAAAATCAACGGCGAATACCGAAATTGTGAATTCGCCAACAATTGGCTAAAGAAATAAATCAAAAACCCTGTTTTTCAGGTTATTGCGCAAGATATGTCAGACGTTCAAGCTATCCAAACTTTGGTTCAAAAGCGAACCCAACTTAAAAATGAAATTGCCAAAGTTATTGTTGGTCAAGACCAAGTGGTCGATGAAATATTACTCAGTATATTCTCAGGCGGACATGCTTTGTTGGTAGGCGTTCCTGGATTGGCCAAAACGCTCATGGTCAATACCATCGCCCAAGCTTTAGGTTTAGATTTTAAACGCATTCAGTTTACGCCTGATTTGATGCCGTCAGATATTCTCGGTAGTGAAATCCTTGATGAGAACCGTCAGTTTAAATTCATCAAAGGGCCTATTTTTTCAAACATTATTTTGGCAGATGAGATCAACCGTACACCGCCAAAAACCCAAGCGGCTTTGCTTGAGGCCATGCAAGAACGCGCAGTCACCATTGCCGGGCACAACTACAAGCTTTCGCTTCCGTATTTTGTTTTGGCTACACAAAACCCTATTGAGCAAGAAGGAACTTATCCGTTGCCCGAAGCGCAATTAGACCGTTTTATGTTTTCTATTAAGTTGGATTATCCTTCGTTTTCTGAAGAAGTTCAAGTAGTCAAAAGCACGACAACTGATGCCAAAGTAAACATAACACCATTATTTACTGCCGAAGAAATTATAGAATTTCAACAACTCATTCGTCGTGTTCCGGTGGCTGATAACGTCATAGAACATGCCGTAACTTTGGTAAGCAAAACGCGTCCGGATAATAGTTTGGCTACTGATTTTGTCAAAAATTACATTGATTGGGGTGCCGGTCCACGCGCTTCACAAAATCTCATATTGGCAGCCAAGGCTCATGCGGCTTTTAACGGTAAATTCTCGCCTGATAAAGAAGATGTCAATGCAGTTGCTACGGGTATTCTGCGTCATCGTGTGGTTAAAAACTATAAAGCCGATGCAGAAGGAATCTCGATAGAAAAAATCATCAGTACTTTATTGTAATCAAATAACTTCAAAGTCCGGTTTCAAAGCCGGATTTTTATTTTTTAGAAAGTTTGCTTTTTGGCTGGTTTAATAATCGGTCAAGCTTTTGGTCGTAGAAAAATAAAAACATACTGCCCATCATGTCTTGGTCTTTTCCGGACGTGTTGTCAACATCGAGAATCAATTCATAATGATGGTTTTTGTAGAGCCAGACACCTTTTTCAGACAAAAATGAGCTGATGTAGTCAATGCCGATTTTGTTTTTGTGGTTCTGAATTTTACTGGTAAAAACAGGCCTTTGTGTTGTTACATCCCATAGCGTAATGTAGCGCGACATCGGATGCGCATGAATGGCAGCAGCATGCAAACGCAAACTATCTTCAATCATGAGTTGGTTGTCAACATTGCTTTTGTAGGTATTCTTTCCGGGTTTTATGAGCCAATGCCCGGAATAGTTGTTTCCTTGCGCATCTGTATACACATGATTTTTGGTTTCAATAGGTACACATTGGTTTGAAGCCGGATTGAGCGGTTCTTTGAACGGATCTTGTTTGTCGTAGGGCAATTGTATATAAATAGCTCTGCACATCAGCGGTTTGGTCTGCTGATCATCTTTGTGATATCCAATAGTCACTTCGTGCTTGATCAAATAATTGGCATCAGGAATGTTGTGGTTGAGCGATTGTGTGGTGGCCAACAACCATTGATTCCCCTTCATCGGTACTCCAAAACCTTTGGGCAAAGTAAAATTTTCAACACCGTGTGAGAGTGTAGTCATTCTAGGGTATTGTTTTCCGATTCGACTTTCTAAACCCAAACTCGCGTAATAGTTGGCGTCGTTGAAATCAACATTTAAATGGCAAATAAAATCTTTAGAGATATACTTTCGCGTTTTGGCATCCATTGCTCTGACATGAAAATCGGTAATCCAAACCAAGCTTGAATCCTCTGTTAGTCTGATATAGTTCGAGGCTTTCGGCCCTTCCATCGATTTGTAAATTCCATCAATATAAAAATCCGGAGAAATCATTTTGTACTCAGCGCGATGTTTTTCAATCTGCCAATCTGCATCTACCAGTCCGGTTTTATACAATAAAGTAGTTTTTAAAATGGCTTTGTGTCGGTTGGTCAAGTTGTTATAAACAACAATAGTCACGATTAATCCAAAGATCAATAGCCCGCCTAAAATTTTGTATATCTTTGATTTTGTCATTAAAACAAAAGTAACACTAATATGCAACCGGCTGGTAAACTAAACAGAATTTTTGGATTAGATCTGATGCGTGCCGCCGCGATTATGATGGTTATCTTGGGTCATGCCAAATGGATTTATCCAAATATTTCAGGTGTTGCATCATCATTATTAGATGTTTTTGCTTTTTTAGGCGTTGAAATATTTTTTGTACTCAGTGGATTTTTAATAGGTAAAATTCTCTACCAACTATTCGTAGTTGAAACCTATGATTTTAATACACTCAGATGGTTTCTCAAACGACGATGGTGGCGAACCTTGCCGGGATATTATCTGATTTTGTCTATCAATGTTTTGCTGGCAATGGCGTTGTTTCCTAACGCAGATTCACTGATGGAATATTTTTATTTCGGGCAGAATTTCTGTAAATCCATGCCCGGTTTTTTTCCGGAATCCTGGAGTTTGAGCGTTGAAGAATTCAGTTATTTGTTTTTGGCGTTGGCTTTATTTTTCGCAAGCCGGTTAAAAAGCAAACCCCAAACATTAAATATTTTTTTAGTGATTGTTTTGGGGCTGATGTTGATTAGTTGGTTGGCTAGAATGAAATTCTATTTTGAAACCCAAAACACTGATTTGGTTGTTTGGAATAGTTTGATAAAATCGTCGGTGATTTATCGATTAGATTCTATTTATTTAGGAGTTTTGGCCTATTGGTTTTCGGTTAGATTGAACCAATGGTGGATTCGTTTTCGATGGATTTTTGCATTTTTGGGTTTCTTGTTGTTGGCGTTTATGTTTCTTGTTGTTGGCTATTTCAGATGTTTGATAGACAACTGCTCTTTTTTTTGGAATGTTTTTTATTTACCGCTGGTTTCTTTGTCGATTGGTTTTTTTCTGCCTCTATTATCTGAATGGAAATCGGCCCAATCTATTCTAAGTAATTGGATCGAGTGGGTAAGTATTCGCTCTTATAGCATGTATTTGTTGCATTATAGTTTGTTATTGCAGATGATGAAAACCTTTTGGATCATCGAATCTGCTCAAACGTTACGATTACACATTTTTACTTTGTGTTATTTATTGCTGGTTTTAATTTCTAGTCACTTTTTTCATAAATATTACGAGAAACCATTGATGGATTTTCGTGATAAAAGTTAAGAATTTTCGATTTAAAGGGCGTATTTTTTCTTTTTGGCAAAAAAGCGACAGTCAAAATCTACTTTTAATAAATAATTGAAAGCAATCAACTTATTTCATTAAATTTTTTTTATCGGGTACAACGTTTTCGTAATTTTGCGCTGCAAACTAATAAACCCATTTTTATTATGGCTTTTGATATTGAAATGATTCGTCAAGTGTATGCCAATATGACTGCGCGCGTTGATAAAGCGCGTGAGATTGTTGGTCGTCCGCTTACTTTAACTGAAAAGATTTTATACAACCACCTTTGGGAAGGAATGCCGTCGCAATCATTCTCGCGTGGTAAAGATTATGTTGATTTTGCTCCAGATCGTGTAGCTTGTCAAGATGCAACGGCTCAAATGGCTTTGTTGCAATTCATGCACGCCGGAAAAAATAAAGTGGCAGTTCCGACAACGGTACACTGTGATCACTTAATTCAAGCCAAAGTGGGCGCCGAGACTGATTTGGCAGTAGCCAATACCCAATCAAAAGAAGTTTTTGATTTTCTTTCTTCAGTATCTAACAAATACGGAATTGGGTTCTGGAAACCGGGTTCAGGAATCATCCACCAAATCGTTTTAGAAAACTATGCATTTCCGGGCGGAATGATGATCGGTACTGACTCACACACCGTGAATGCCGGAGGACTTGGCATGCTGGCTATTGGTGTTGGTGGTGCTGATGCGGTTGATGTAATGTCAGGCATGGCTTGGGAGTTGAAGTTCCCGAAACTCATCGGTGTAAAATTGACCGGAAAACTCAACGGTTGGACAGCTCCAAAAGATGTTATCTTAAAGGTTGCAGATATCTTAACTGTAAAAGGCGGAACCGGAGCCATTGTTGAATATTTTGGCGAAGGTGCTACTTCTATGTCTTGCACCGGAAAAGGAACTATTTGTAATATGGGTGCTGAAATTGGTGCCACCACTTCAACTTTCGGGTATGATGATTCAATGCGCAGATATTTAGCATCGACCGGTCGTCAAGATGTGGTAGATGCTGCGGACAAAGTAGCCGCTTACTTAACGGCAGACCCTGAGGTTTATGCCAATCCGGAACAATATTTTGATCAACTCATTGAAATCAATTTGTCAGAATTAGAGCCACACATCAATGGGCCATTCACGCCAGATCGCGGAACGCCGGTTTCAAAAATGAAAGCCGAAGCCGAAGCCAATGGTTGGCCACTCAAAGTAGAGTGGGGCTTAATTGGCTCTTGTACCAATTCTTCTTATGAAGACATGAGTCGTGCAGCATCAATTGTTGAACAAGCGGTTGCGCATGGTATTACGCCTAAAGCTGAATTCGGAATCAATCCGGGTTCTGAGCAAATCCGTTACACAATTGAGCGCGATGGAATCATTGCAACGTTTGAAAAAATGGGTACCAAAGTGTTTACCAATGCTTGTGGTCCGTGCATCGGTCAATGGGATAGAGCAGGAGCAGACAAAGGTGAGAAAAACACAATCGTACACTCATTCAACCGCAACTTCTCAAAACGCGCCGACGGAAACCCAAATACACACGCTTTTGTGACTTCACCTGAAATGGTAGCTGCTTTGGCGATTTCAGGAAGACTTGATTTTAATCCAATCACAGATACTTTAATCAACGACCAAGGTCAAGAAGTAAAATTGCATGCGCCTAAAGGTGATGAGTTGCCTACAAAAGGTTTTGATGTTGAAGACCCAGGATTTCAAGCTCCAGCTGAGGATGGTTCAGGCGTTCAAGTATTGGTTGCTCCAACTTCTGAGCGTTTGCAACTTTTGGCTCCATTTGAACCATGGGATAAACAAAATATCTCGGGTGCTAAATTGCTCATCAAAGCTTTTGGTAAATGTACTACTGACCACATTTCAATGGCGGGTCCATGGTTGCGTTTCCGCGGCCACTTAGATAATATTTCAAACAATATGCTCATCGGTGCCGAGAATGCATTCAATGGTAAAGCCAATTCGGTTAAAAATCAATTGACCGGTGATTACGACGCAGTGCCTGCGGTTCAACGCGCATACAAAGCTGCTGGAATTCCTTCGATTGTGGTGGGTGACCATAACTACGGTGAAGGTTCGTCTCGCGAGCATGCTGCTATGGAACCAAGATTCTTGGGTGTTAAAGCAGTTTTAGTCAAATCGTTTGCACGTATTCATGAAACCAACTTGAAAAAGCAAGGAATGTTGGCACTTACTTTTGCCCATGAAGCCGATTATGATAAAATTCAAGAAGATGACGTTATTAACTTCCTTGATTTAACTGAATTTGCTCCGGGTAAACCACTTACTTTAGAGTTTGTGCATGCTGATGGAAGCAAAGATGTTGTAATGGCAAACCATTCATACAACGACAGTCAAATTGGGTGGTTTGTGGCTGGTTCAGCACTTAATTTGATAGCTGCTGGCAAAGCTTAATTAACTTTTTATCCTTAAATAATTTAATCCTCGGCTTTAAGTCGGGGATTTTTTTTGTCTCAAATTATTGTTTAACCAATTTTCTCTTGTTAAAAATAAAAGAAGCAAATTATTGATAGATTGATGTTTACATTTTTTTTGTGGTTTTATGAATGCTTTTCTGACAATACATCAATTTTGATATATAAAATTCTTACAAACACATTGATTGTTAGTAACTTGTCGATAAAATGTGTATAAAGTTGCAGTTCATCGATGATTTTTAACACTTTGTCTTAGTATGTTTGTGCTGCATATATGTGTCCCCATTTATGCAAATAGAACAAGTCAGAACTAAAACATGATCTATTAATCTTAACCTACCAAAACCATGAGACAAGTACTTCTTCTGAGGATATAATCCTTTTTCCTAAACTGTTGATTTCATAGGTATTTTAAATTTTAGTTTTTTTGATTTATATCAATTAGACAGAAATTTTATGTTCGTTGGGAAATAATTTCTGCTCAAAAAGCACTACTCAAAATTCCTAAATCAACCTCTTTTCTTTTGATTTATATGTTAAATAAATACTTACAAAATTTATTTTTTAATGTATTTAATCGGATAAAATAATCACTTAATCGAATTTTAAATTTTTAATAAAGTTATATCATATTAATTTGTGGTGTGTTGCTGTTGCCCCAACATTCAGTAACACGTCTCCCTAAAACAAATGAGTATGAAAACCTTAACCTACTATTATGAAAAAGTTTTTACTTATGCTACTTATTGCAGTAGCCGCACAGGGACAAACCGTAAGCTATGTGTCCAGCACCGAGAGTTTTCCAAACCCAGAAAGAGGATTTTACCACTATTCATCCACGGGTTTAGTTTCAGCAACCACGAGCTACAATGCTCTTAGCGCCAGTACACTGAGCACTTATCGCGCTCAGAATATCACCACAGTTCACAGAACTTTTTATCTCAATCAATTTACCAGTTCACCTATTTCTGATGCTTATTTAGCCAGTATGCAAACTGATTTCAATACTATTCGTAATGCGGGATTAAAAATGATCATCCGTTTTGCTTACTCTAAAAGCGAATCTGCAGCTGTGCTTGATGCTACCAAAGCACAAATTATTGCGCACATCAACCAAGTGGCTCCGGTAATTTCTGCTAATAAAGATGTGATTTCAGCCTATCAATACGGATGGATTGGTTGCTGGGGCGAGACCTACTACTCTAGCCAAACAACTGAATTCGGAACTTCAGATTATGAAAATTTAACAGCAACACAATGGGCCAATCGCAAGGCGGTTTTAGATGCTATGTTAAGCGTTACTCCAATCGAAATTCCATTACAAGTGCGTTATGTTTATCACAAACAAAAAATGTATCCAAACGGAAACGATCGTATTGGTTTTTACAACGATGCTTTCTTGAATGTTTGGGGTGACTCGGGAACTTTCTTAGTGAACGGTTCAGCCGCATCTCCTAGCACAACGGATAGTAATTACCTTCAAACACAGACGATTAATCTTCCTATGGCAGGTGAAACGGATGCGCTCAATGCACCCAGAACTGACTGTACTAATGCTATGCTCGAAATGAATAAATACAATTGGAGTTTGCTCAATATTGATTATCTAACGGCAAATATCACCAATTGGACAACACAAGGATGTTTTTCAGAAATTGACAGAAGATTGGGCTATCGATTTGAATTGACTAACTCATCTATTGATAACAATATTTTAAATATAACAATACAAAACTCAGGCTTTGCCAATTTGTTCAAAGCCAGAAAAGCCTATTTGGTCTTAAGAAATACAGCTACCAACACAGAGTATTCATACGAAGTAGCGAATGACTTAAGAACTTGGAGAGAGGGGAGTGCCATCCAGATCAGCAAAGCATTGGATATGGATGTGCCAACAGGAACCTATCAGCTGTTTTTGAATTTGCCAGATCCGCTGATTTCAAATCCATTGTATTCTATCCGTTGTGCCAATGTGGGGACATGGGACGCCACCAAAGGATACAATAATTTGAGTTTGACGGTGAGCTTGACTGCAGGATCAACCTCTACTACACCTGTAGTCACAACGCCCACCACACCCACGGTGCCCAGCACCGGGACAACAACTACAACAACAACTACGTCGGGTAGCACCTCTACGACTACAACTACTACAGGAACTACCACGACTACTACACAACCGGTTCAAATTATTTTGGTCTCAAACACAACCATCGTAATCAACAATTTGACAACTACCAATTATTCTATTAAAGTTTATAACTTGAGCGGAAGACTCAAAGCATCCTCAACCGATATTTCTGGTTTATCATCAGGCTATTATATTGTAAAAGTAAGAGCCAACGGAATTACCTATACTCAGAAAATCTACAAACAATAACCCTTCAATATTTTATATATTGTTTCATTAATTTTTCTTTATTATTACGGGAAAACCCTGCTTCAACACGGCAGGGTTTTTTTTATGCAAACCATCAAGCTATGAACTTTTTTATATCTTTAACCAAAATGAAATAAAATCCCATATAGCAAATACTATATATGCAACAAAACGAAGATTTTAAAAGAGAATTAGGCCTGCTTGATGGCACCATGCTCGTAGTCGGATCCATGATTGGCTCGGGCATTTTTATTGTGAGCTCAGATATTGTTCGACAAGTAGGTTCAGCCGGCTGGTTGTTGCTTATTTGGATATTATCCGGAATCATCACCGTCATTGCAGCGGTTAGCTACGGCGAACTCAGCGCTATGTTCCCGAAAGCCGGCGGCCAGTATGTCTACCTTAAAGAAGCCTACGGAAAACTCATCGGTTTTTTATATGGTTGGAGTTTTTTCTCGGTCATCCAAACCGGAACCATCGCAGCGGTGGGCGTGGCTTTTTCAAAATTCGCCGCTTATTTATTTGAGCCACTCAGCGATGAAAATATCATCGCCGAATTCGGTTCATTCAAACTCAACGCTGCGCAAATCGTCTCTATCATCACCATTATTTTGCTCACCTATTTCAATAGTCGAGGCGTCAAAAACAGCAAATCGCTGCAAACGGTACTCACGATCATTAAAATACTTTCATTGGCCGGACTCATTGTCTTTGGCTTGGTCTTGGCCGCTAAAGCTGAGGTTTGGCAGGCCAATTGGACCGATGCTTTTACACCCAAGTCGTATCAAAAAACCGATGGCTCTTGGTTGCCCATCAGCGGAATGGCGCTCATTTCAGGAATTTCAGCCGCTATGGTTGGCTCGTTGTTTTCAAGCGATGCTTGGAACGGCGTAACGTTTATTGCCGGCGAAATCAAAAATCCGCAGCGCAATGTTGGCCTCAGTTTATTACTCGGAACCTTAACCGTCAGCATTATTTATGTATTGGCCAATGTGATGTATTTGGCGGTAATTCCGCTTGATGAAATTGCCACCGCCAAGTCTGATCGCGTAGCAGTCGTTGCCTCGCAATACATTTTTGGCAACCTAGGAACCCTAATCATTGCCATTATGATTATGATTTCAACCTTCGCCTGCAACAACGGCCTCATCATGGCCGGAGCACGCGTTTATTACACCATGGCCAAAGATGGTTTGTTTTTCAAAAAAGCTGCGCAGCTCAACCACGCCAGCGTTCCGGCTTGGGCTTTGTGGGCGCAATGCATCTGGGCTTCGGCTTTGTGTTTGACCGGTAAATACGGTGATTTGCTTGATTTTGTCATCATCATCGTACTCATTTTTTACATCCTCACCATCTACGGAATTTTCATTTTGCGCCGCACCATGCCCAATGCCGAGCGTCCGTATAAAGCGTTCGGATATCCGTTTTTACCTATGTTATATATTGTGGCTGCTGGCGCTATTTCACTCGCTTTGTTGTTCACCAAAACCGATACTTGCGGTTGGGGCGTCCTTATTATGCTGCTCGGAATTCCGGTTTACTATCTCACCAAGCAAAAATAATTGTCGGTTTTCAGTTCCTTATATCAAAAATCTGTATTCTTCAATCGTTGATCATTTGGGCGTGCCCCTGCGGGTCGGGCTGTACGCTTATAGTCCGCGCCGCTGCACGGCTGTGGGCTAACCGCTGCCATCCCTCACGCAGCCGTTTCAAAATCATATCCCTTTTCACCATAAAAAAATCCGCCTTTTCAAGCGGATTCTTTTGTTGATGTAATGTCTCAAATCACATCTGGCACCTACTAATAGTAAGTGTATCTTCTTACTTTGGCAATATATTTAGCCAAGCGAATTACTTGGTGACTATAGCCGTATTCGTTGTCATACCAAATATACAACACGATGTTTTTTCCATCACCTGATACAATGGTCGCGTTGCTGTCATAAATCGACGGCGCTGAGGTTCCGATAATATCTGATGAAACCAACTCATTGTTGAGCGAGTATTTAATTTGTTCCACCAATTCGCCTTCTAAAGCATATTTTTTCATGATGGCGTTGATTTCTTCTACTGAAGTTTCTTTGCCAACTTCTAAGTTCAAAACTACCAATGAACCATTCGGAACCGGTACACGAATCGCATTCGAGGTCAACTTCCCAGCCAATGAAGGCAAGGCTTTGGCCACAGCGCTTCCGGCTCCGGTTTCAGTAATCACCATATTGAGTCCGGCTGCTCTACCACGACGGTATTTTTTGTGCATGTTGTCTACCAAGTTTTGGTCATTGGTATAAGCATGAATGGTTTCTAAATGCCCTTTTACCACGCCCAAAGTATCTTCAATAGCTTTTAAAACTGGTGTGATGGCATTGGTGGTGCATGAAGCGGCTGAGAAAATATGTACTTCATCGGGGTTGTAATCATTTTGATTCACACCGTGTACAATATTCGGAACACCTTTACCCGGAGCAGTCAACAATACTTTTTGAACACCTTTAGAAGTCATATGTCTAGACAAAGCTTCGTGGGTTGTAAAAGCACCGGTGTTGTCAATCACGAGTGCATCATTGATTCCGTATTGGGTATAATCAATATCTTCAGGAGCATTGGCGGTGATGATGTGTACGGTAGTTCCGTTGATGATGAGCGCATTGTTGGCCGCATCAGCTACTACAGAACCTTCAAAATCTCCGTGAATCGAGTCATAGCGCAATAATGAAGCTCTTTTTTCTAATGAAACCGCATCGTTTTTGTCACGGGTTACAATCGCGCGCAAACGCAATTGGTTTCCTTTGCCCATTTTTGACATCAGCTC
Organism: Flavobacterium sp. CYK-55; assembly: GCF_018413465.1. Lineage (GTDB taxonomy): Bacteria > Bacteroidota > Bacteroidia > Flavobacteriales > Flavobacteriaceae > Flavobacterium. The sequence goes on along the minus strand of NZ_JAHCDK010000007.1, from coordinate 130,870 downwards.
GCGCGCCAACAATCGGCCAATACGTCCAAAACCATACAAAACCACATCTTTTGGTTGAATGTCCTGAGTTTCTTTGGCGTTTTTGAGTTTGTCAACCACAAAAGCACGCGCATTGTCATATTTGTTGTTTTCTAAATTGAATTCATACGTCAATTTACCAATATCAAGTTTTGAAGGCGGTAAATCCAATGACAAAATCGCTTTGGCAATTTCTACACTGTCAAAAATGGAAATGGGTTTTCCGACAAATTCGCCGGCATATTCGTGCAAATTGATGATGTCGCTTACGTTGCCATTGATGAGTTGATTTCTAAATAAAACCATTTCGATCGATTTGTCATACCACAAATCATTGATGATTTTTATAAATTCAACGCTGGCTCTTCGGCGGTTTACCTGAAAAGAAACTTCTTTTTCGTAAGAATTATGATTGCTCATAGGTAGAAATTGTTAGTGTGTTGATGGTTATTTAATTTATTAAACCTTAGAGACTTTTTGGTCTTAGGTGGTGCAAAAGTATCCATTTCAAACGTTTTCGTAAAATCTTTTTTAACTTTTTTCCATAAAAAAACCACCTCGCAAAATGAGGTGGTTTCCTGAATTAATATCAACCTATAAATTTTTATATAATAATTCTGATGCGTTGTCCGAGTTTGTTGATCATCTCAATACTAATGCTCTGATTCTCGTCTTTGTTCTGAAGCACTTTTGAAGCGGCCTCAACATCAGGCGTAGCCACATTGTCAATGCTCAAAATAATGGTTCCTTTTAGTTCGTCATAATATGGACGCAAATTGTCATTGTTGATGTCTTTGATGCGCACACCTGAACTAATTCTGAATTTTTTCTTGTCAGCTGCATCAATATTTTCTAACTCAATGCCTTTAAATTCGGCAGATAAGTAATCGTTTTTTGACAATATCACAGGAACGGTGTAAATTTTTCCGTCGCGTTTGTATGATACTTGAACTTTGTCATTCGGACGTTTGGTGTTGATAAAGCCCGACAATTCAGCATAAGTATTAATTTCTTGATTGTCTAATTTGATGATGATGTCGCCTTTGGTCAAACCGGCTTTTTCAGCGCCTGAGTTTTTGGTCACTTTTCTCACGTAGAAACCTTGAGTCTCTTTGATTCCTAATTCTTTTGAAGCCGCGCTGTTGAGTTCGCCGCCTTCAACACCCAAAATTCCGCGTTGCACATTGCCAAATTCCATGATGTCTTCAATGATTTTGCGCGCAATGTTGGATGGAACCGCAAAAGAATAACCTACATAGGAGCCGGTTTGTGATGATATCATCGTATTGATACCGATGAGTTCACCGCGCGTATTCACCAAAGCGCCACCGCTGTTACCTGGGTTTACCGCCGCATCAGTCTGAATAAACGATTGAATTCCGTTGGTGTCGAGGTTTCTGGCTTTGGCCGAAATAATTCCGGCAGTTACGGTAGAGTTCAGGTTATACGGATTCCCGACAGCCAAAACCCATTCGCCCACGCGGGTGTTATCAGAATCAGCAAAAACCGAATAAGGCAATTTTTCATCAGCGTCAATTTTCAAAAGCGCAATATCCATTTTTGAATCGGTACCGATGAGTTTGGCTTTGTATGTTTTTTTGTTGTTTAAAGTAATCTCAATGTCTGAAGCATCTTTAATCACATGGTTGTTGGTCACGATATAACCGTCTTCAGAAATCACAACTCCAGATCCGGTCCCCACTTGTTCTTGTTGTTGACCACCGTTGAATCCGTAAAAGAATTCCAACATCGGATTGGTTACCGTGCGGTACGAAACATTCTTTACGTGCACGACGGTGTGAACTGTTTTGTCGGCTGCTTCAGTAAAATCAAGCCCTTCAGGAACCAAGCCTACATTCTTGTTGTAGTTGGTGGGCGCCATTGTTACAATGCTTTTGCCTTTTGAAAAAAATCCGTCTTGTTCTACAAATAATTTATAACCTCCAAGGGTTACAGCGCCACTCAAAAGTGATACGAAGAATAAACCCGAAAATCGTTTCATAAGTGTTTTTATAAATTAGTTAAACCTAAGTTTTTTTCAATTCCGAACGTAAAATTAGAAAAGTATTGTGTTGCCAAAAACAGTTTAACGCCCGTTTAACAGCACTTAACGTTTCATTAAAACTTTGGTTTCTTAACATTTTTTTGCCCTTGGGTCTGATGCTTTTATTTGTAACTTTGGGCTTCATTTTTACCTTATGAAAATACCGTTTAACAAGTATGAAGGCACCGGTAACGATTTTGTGATGATTGACAATCGTTCGCTTTTTTTTCCGAAAGACAACCATGAACTAGTCAAGCATTTGTGTGATCGTCGCTTTGGAATTGGCGCTGACGGACTCATTTTACTTGAGCCGCATGCAGCAGCGAATTTTAAAATGGTCTATTACAATTCAGACGGAAATTTAAGCTCGATGTGCGGTAATGGAGGTCGCTGTCTGACTGCTTTTGCGCGTCAATTGGGCGTTATTGATCATGAAGCTGCTTTTGAAGCCGTTGATGGAATGCACCACGCCACATTAAATTCTGACGGTTTGGTTTCGCTTGAAATGACCGATATTGCTGAGTTAAAAATAGAGTCTGATTACACTTTTCTCAACACCGGCTCGCCGCATCATGTGTTGATGGTTGATGATTTAGCATCGCTCGATGTCAAAACCCAAGGGAGTGCTATTCGCTACAGTGATTTATACGGTCAAGCCGGAAGCAATGTCAATTTTGTGTCGCAAATCAACGACAACACTTTTCGCATCCGTACTTACGAACGCGGTGTTGAAGACGAAACACTTTCATGCGGAACCGGAGCGACTGCTGTAGCTATAGCTATGCACGCCAACGGCAAAACTAATTCTGAGCAAGTTCATATTTGGGTCGAAGGCGGAAAACTTGAAGTTTCATTCAAAAAAACTTCGCAGGGCTATCAAAATGTAAAGCTCATCGGTCCGGCCACTTTTGTTTTTAGCGGAGCAATCACATGGTAACTTTGCAGGGAACATCCGTTTATTTGCGTGCGCTTGAGCCCGAAGATTTAGATTTTGTTTATCAGATTGAAAACGATGAATCCATTTGGGAAATAAGCAGTACACAAACACCGTACAGCCGATTTTTGATTCGTCAATATTTAGAACAAGCCCAACAAGATATTTATCAGGCCAAGCAATTGCGTTTGGCTATATGTAAAACGGCAACCGAAGATGCCATCGGGCTCATTGATTTATTTGATTTTGATCCGTTGCACAAAAGAGCAGGCGTGGGGATTCTCATACAAAAAGAAGAACATCACGAGCAAGGTTTTGGTTCAGAAGCGCTCGGATTATTAATTAATTATGCCTTTACTCATTTGCATTTACATCAGCTTTATGCAAATATCAGCACCGACAACCAACCGAGTTTGGCTCTTTTTGCTAAATTTGGATTTGAAAAAGTCGGCGTTAAAAAACAATGGATTTTTGCCCGAGGAACCTATCACGACGAGGCTTTGTTTCAGCTCATTCAAACTACTTAATTACTTTAAAAAAAGACTATTTTGAACTTAAAAAAAATTATTTCGATTGTATCGGTGGTCGTGATCACCGGATTGATGATTTACGGGTATATGTTGTACCGCGACATTTTTTCTGACAATACTCAGTTTTCAGAGGAACAAGTTTATGTGTGCATTCCGAGTAATTCTGATTATGAAGATGTCAAAAAAATCATCACACCTTATGTAAAAGACATCAATCGCTTTGACAAAGTAGCCCAAAAGAAATCATATCCGAATCGCGAAGATAAAGCCGGCCGCTTTTTGTTGACCAAAGGCATGAACAGCAATGAGATGGTCAATTCACTCCGACAAAATGTTCCGGTTCAATTGTCGTTCAACAACCAAGAGCGTTTAGAAAATTTTGCCGGACGCATTGCATCGCAAATCGAACCCGATAGTTTGGCTTTGCTCCATGCTTTTACCGATGAAAAATTCCTCAAAGAAAACGGATTCACCCGTGAGAATGTGCTAAGCATTTTTGTTCCGAATTCCTATGAATTTTTCTGGAATACAACCGCCGATAAGTTCCGCAATAAAATGCTCAAAGAATATCATAAATTTTGGAACGAAGAACGACTAGCCAAAGCCAAAGCGCTCAACTTAACGCCTGTGCAAGTGGCTACCTTAGCTTCGATTGTTCATAAAGAAACGGTAAAAAAAGATGAGCGCCCACGAGTAGCTGGTGTTTACTTAAATCGTTTGGCCAAAGGAATAAAACTCGAGGCCGACCCAACGGTTATCTATTCGGTAAAACTGCAATCGAATGACTTTAACCAAGTCATCAAACGCGTACTCAACAAAGATTTAGCAACGGTTTCTCCGTACAATACGTATATGTATGCAGGTTTGCCTCCGGGACCGATTGCCATGCCCGATATCACTGCGCTTGATGCAGTACTCAATCCTGAAAAACACAATTACATCTATTTTTGTGCTAGTGTTAAGCGTTTTGGGTACCATGAATTTGCAGTTACTCCGGCGCAGCACGAGGCCAATCGTCAGCAATATGTGGCTTGGATTTCAAGTCAAGGCATCAAACGGTAAGTATGAAAAGAGCATTGCTCATAGTTTTGTTTTTGCTCTCTGTTCAAAATCATTGGGCGCAAAGTCGTTTAGATTCTTTTTTAAAACCTGCTGATTCACTTCAAAAATCGCGTCGCAATGCAGTAGTTGTTTCTCAGGCAGCACTTTCTGCAGGCATACTCATAGCGCTCAATCAAACCTGGTATGCTGATTATCCGCGCACTCACTTTCACACCATCAACGACAATGCTGAGTGGTTGCAAATGGATAAGGCCGGTCATGTTTTTTCAGCGTATCATTTAGGAAGCTTCGGAAAAAATGCTTGGCAGTGGAGTGGAGCCAGCCGTAAAAGTCAGCTTTTATACGGTGCATCTACAGGTTTTGCTTTTTTATCTGTGGTTGAATTCATGGATGGATATTCATCCAACTGGGGTGCTTCGTTAGGCGATGTGGCAGCCAATGCCGCCGGAACCGGATTGTTTTTGGTGCAAGAACTCGCTTGGAGTGAGCAGCGTATCATACCCAAATTCTCCTTTCATACCACACCTTATGCCTCAGCCAGGCCTTCTGTTTTAGGAAGTAATTATCCCGAACAGTTACTCAAAGATTATAACGGACAAACGTATTGGTTATCGGTCAACTTGCATTCGTTTGCCAAAAACAGCAAAATTCCCACTTGGCTCAATGTGGCTTTGGGTTATGGCGCTGAAGGTATGATCACCGGAAATGATGATTTAGTCAACACCGTTTTTCTTCCCGAGTCTGAGAGATTCCGACAATTTTATCTGAGTTTTGATGTCGATTTGACCAAAATCAAAACCAAATCCCACGTACTTAAAACCGTTTTTGAGGTTTTTAATACCCTCAAAATTCCGGCGCCAACCCTTGAACTCACTGAGCGCGGCGACTTTAAATTTAGAGGAATTTATTTTTAGAAAAAAATTAACTTATTGATATTCAATATTCTATTTTATATCGTACATTTGCAGCGCAGAAATTTTTCGGGGTGACAGACTGAAAAGAAAACCACCATATGATTAAAAAATGGATTTTTTGCGGCAGTGTAGCTTTGACTATTACTGTTTTAAGCTCGAGCTTTAAGCCTTCAGATTCAGTATATCTTTATGCCAACAGCGCTGACGTATCCCATGAAATGTCTTATGTTTTTCCTTCGTTAAATCCGCAGGATTACAACCATTTAAAAGTTCCTTTTACCGGTAAATTTTTCATCGGTTTCAAAGAAGCACTCGCCTTTAAAGAATCTCAAGGCAAATACCACAAAATCAATTCACTCGGCTATATGGGCAAATACCAATTCGGACGCGATGCCTTAGCATCCATTGGTATTCATGACAGCGCGGCTTTTCTCAGAAATCCAAAGCTTCAAGAAAAAGCCTTTATTACTTTATTGTCTAAAAACAAAGCCGATTTGCAAGATGAAATCAATGAGTTTGAAGGGCAAACCATCGCCGGAGTCAAAATCACTGAATCCGGAATTCTAGCGGCGGCTCATTTGGGCGGAACGCGTTCCGTCAAGCGATTCTTGAATAGTCAAGGTAAAAAGAAGTGCCACGATCAGTATGGCTCGTCGGTCAAAAGTTATATGCGAGACTTTGCCGGATACGAAACTGCCGGAATCGTTGCCAACAGCAATGCCAAAATATAAAAAACAAAGCCTGCTAACCAGCAGGTTTTTTTGTGCGCGTCCCTACGGGTCAGGCTGTTCGCGTCAATATTTTACAAAAATCTCGTAGCCTCAATTTTTGCAAAATGATTTCTGCTGCCATCCTTCGCGCGCGGCCGAATGTTTAGTCTTTATGAATGATAAAAATGGCCGGTCGTTTATCAATATCTATTTTTGATTTCTTCCAATCCAGCACGCGCTGGGTTTTAATCAACTCTGTTTCAAGGGTAATATCGGCGGCAATGCACAACAGCGTGTTGGGCTGTAAAGTCTGTGTTAAATCGTCTATTAATTTGTGGTTGCGATAAGGCGTTTCAATAAAAATCTGTGATTGGTTTTTCTCGGCAGATAATTTTTCGTAAAACTTCAACGCCGATTTTTTTTCAGATTTATCAATCGGCAAATAGCCGTTAAAAGCAAAACTTTGCCCGTTCATGCCCGAGGCCATCAATGCCAATAAAATAGAGGATGGCCCAACCAGCGGTATTACTTGTATACCTTTTTGGTGCGCCAATTTTACAATTACTGCGCCTGGGTCAGCCACGCCCGGGCAACCAGATTCACTCATAATGCCCAAATCATGCCCGTTCAGACAAGGTTCCAGCATTGATAAAAGTTCGTTGGGTTGGGTGTGTTTGTTCAGACTACTCAATCTAAGGCTTGACTGAATTTTTTCAGGATGAATGCGTTTGATAAACTTGCGCGCTGTCTTTTCGTTCTCAACAATAAAATCATCTATCCGCGCAATGGTTGTTTTGATGGTTGGAGCCAGAACTTCTGCCGGGTCATTTTCGCCGAGCGGTACCGGAATTAAATACAGTTTTCCAATTTTTTTCGGCTCCATATATTTATGAATGTTGGGCGATGAGTTTTTGGGCTAAGTTGTCGCAAGCTTCATCGAGCATCTGATAAACACTGTCAAAGCCAAATTGTGAGCCATAATACGGATCTGGAACATCAACATTTTCACCCGGAAAAAGCGCATTCAAGATCAAATCAACTTTGGCTTTTTGTTCTTCGGTTCGCGCCAGGGCAATTACATCTTTGTAATTGTTGTTGTCCATCACAAAAATGTGATCAAATTTGTCAAAATCTGCCGGTCTAAATTGTCGAGCACGTTGGTCTGAAATATCGAGTCCGTTTTTTTGAGCTGTTGCTATCGAACGTTGGTCGGGCTGTTTGCCCACATGCCAACTTCCGGTTCCGGCCGAATCAATTTTGAATTTGTCTTTGGGTAGTTTTGATGCCAAGATGCCTTCTGCCAGAGGAGAACGGCAGATATTTCCCAGGCAAACCATCAGTATTTTTACCGACATGTTAGAGCGATAATTTTTTGTGGATGTCTTCGACGAATTTTTTGAATTGCTTATCAGTAGCTACCAAGTTGTCAACGGTTTTACAAGCGTGTAATACCGTAGCGTGGTCGCGGTCACCAATTTGCGAACCAATATTGGCCAACGATGCTTTGGTAAATTTCTTTGCAAAGAACATCGCCAGCTGACGGGCTTGAACCACGTGACGTTTTCTGGTTTTTGATTGCAAAACTTCGATGTCTAATTGGAAATAATCTGAAACAATTTTCTGAATGTATTCAATAGAAATTTCGCGTTTGACATTTTTAACGAATTTCTCAACCACTTGTTTGGCCAACTCTAAAGTCACTTCTTTTTTGTTGAATGACGATTGCGCAATCAATGATATAATAGCGCCTTCAAGTTCGCGCACATTGCTTTTGATGTTGCGCGCCACATACTCGATGATTTCATCAGGCATGTCAACACCATCGCGGTAAAGAATGTTTTTGAGAATCGAAATTCTAGTTTCGTAATCAGGTTGGTGTAATTCAGCTGACAAGCCCCATTTAAAACGGGAGAGCAAACGTTGCTCAATGTCTTGCATATCCACCGGCGCTTTGTCAGAAGTTAAAATAACTTGCTTGCCGTTTTGGTGCAAATAGTTGAAAATGTGGAAAAATACATCTTGCGTTCCTGATTTTCCAGATAAAAATTGAACATCATCAATAATCAACACATCAATAAGTTGATAAAAATGGATGAAGTCGTTGCGGTTGTTTTTCTTAACCGAATCAATATACTGTTGTGTAAATACCTCGGCTGAGATATACAAAACCGTTTTTTCTGGATATTTATCTTTGATTTCAACACCAATAGCGTGTGCCAAGTGGGTTTTTCCGAGTCCGACACCACCAAAAATCAACAGTGGGTTAAACGAAGTTCCACCCGGTTTGTTCGCTACAGCCATACCGGCAGAGCGAGCTAAACGGTTAGAATCACCTTCTAAGAAATTGTCAAAGTTGTAACTCGCATTGAGCTGCGATTCAATTTTTAGATTTCTGATGCCCGGAATTACAAAAGGATTTTTGAGCTCAGGGCTTAAGTTTTTATACGGAGCGTCCACTTCTTGCGGTTTCATTGCTGTTCTGTGGGCACTTGGAATTTGTTCTGTAAAAGGTTGTTTGTTGCCATAAGTATTCTCCATTTTAATTTTGTAGAGTAACTTGGCATTTTTTCCGAGTTCTTTGGTAAGAGCAACCTTGAGCAATTTTACATAGTGTTCTTCAAGCCATTCATAAAAGAATTTGCTCGGAACTTGAATGTACAACGCATTGTCAGTAAGTTCAACAGACTTGATTGGTTCGAACCAAGTTTTGTAAGCCTGTTCCTGGATATTATCCTTGATAAAAGCAAGGCAATTTTCCCATACTGATTGCGCAGTTTTGCTCATATTATTTGTTAGATTTGTGTTTTTATTTAAAGGTTATTCTAATAAGGTGAATCGGTCGATTCTTACTCAGATTTTGGGGTAACAAATATGTGAACAAAAATCGTTAAAAAAAAATAAAATCGAGGTTGATTTATTAAAAATATTGTTGTAAAGACTCGATGATTAATTTTTAAATCTCTTTCTTTAATCTCTTTTAAAGCTTCATGGAACATCAAATTCAAGTGCGCGTCCGTTATTCTGAAACTGATCAAATGGGTGTGGTTTATCACGGTAGTTATATTCCTTATTTTGAAATTGGTCGTGTGGAATGGCTTAGAAATAAAGGGGTTTCGTATAAAAGTCTCGAAGAAAGTGGCATCGCGTTGCCAATAGTTTCTATGACGTTAAACTACAAAAAACCTGCGCGTTATGATGATTTGCTCACGGTGACAACTCGCTTTAAAAGCTACAGTTCTGTTAAGATTGAATTTGATTGTGAGATTCATAGTGAGCAAAATGAGTTATTAACAACTGCTCAATTTATTTTAGTATTTGTTGATACCCAAACCGGACGTCCAATAGTGCCGCCTGATTACATCAAAAAAGTAATGGGAATGTGATTTTAATCTAACTTTTTGATAGTTATTCCAAAAGTTTGTTCAAAAACTTCTAAAGCTATCGCCGCATTTTTCTTGCGCACTGAAATTTCAATCAAACATTTTTCATCCATTTGTTGTGATACAATGTTGAAGTTTTTCTCTTTTATAATGCGCATCACTTTGTTCATGTCTTTGTATTCAAAGCCAATTTGGTAATGAATATCAATGGTTCTTTCAACAATTTCTGCTGCTTCCAAAGCCATTTGTGCTGCGGTTCGGTAGGCCGAAATCAATCCGCCAACGCCCAGTTTGGTTCCGCCAAAAAAGCGAACAATTACAATCAGAGTATTGGTCAATCCGTGTGACTGGATTTGCCCGTAAATCGGTGCCCCGGCAGAGTTGGCAGGCTCACCGTCGTCATTAGCTCTGAAGCTCGTTTTTTCAGTGCCTATCTGAAATGCATAACAAAAATGAACTGCGTTGAAGTGTTTTTTTCTGAGCGGATCAATAAATTGCTTGACTTCAGATTCAGCCTCAATCGGAAAAGCATAGCCAAAAAATTTACTGTTTTTTTCCTTGTAGAGAATTTCATCTGAAGGCGCGGCTATGGTTTTGTAGGTGTCGCGAGTTTCCAAATGCTAGTCCAGAATTTTTTTCTCGAACAAATCAACAACGTCTTCTTCTCCTACTTGCAGATTCCAAACCTGAATGCCTAACGAAGCTGCGGCATCTGTGTTTTCTTTTTTATCATCAACAAACAAAGTGCGTTTGGGCGAAAGATCATGTTTGTTTAATATATAGCTAAAAATGGCAGGATCAGGTTTACGCATGCCCATTTCATAGGAATAGTAGACTTTTTCAAAACATTGATAAAAGTCACTAAAAAAAGACATGCCTACCATGTGCTCAAAACGGTTGATATGAATAGAATCAGTATTGGTTAGTAAAAACAAACGGTATTTTCTTGAGAGCATTTGCAAAAACTCAAGTCTGTACAACGGAAAATCGCCAATGACCGCATTCCAAGCTTTTCTGATTTCAAGTAAATCAGCCTCGGGAATATACTTTTGAAAACCCTGAATAAAATCAACTTCAGTTATTTTTCCTTTTTCAAACTGATCGTTCATCAACAGCAGCTCATCGTTTGGGCCTTCGAGCCCTAGTTTTTTAAATTCTTCGACTGCTTTTTCTTTTTCAAGATTGATGAAAATATCACCGAAATCAAAAATAATTGTGTTGATCATGGTTCTTAAATATTAAAAGTTCGTCCTGAAGCACCGATTGTTTTATGGGTTGAGAACCTGAAAATTCAGGAGCCTTCATGCCTTCGCCGAATAAAACCTCGCCTGTAAAAACGCGAGCTTCATCCCAAATTCCAGCGTCAATAAAAGTCTGTAAAGTTTGACGTCCGCCTTCAATAATCACCGATTGTAAACCTACATTATATAGGTATTGCGCTATTTGTTGTGCAGGGTTTTTACCAAAGTCAATCTCGGTGGACGTGAGCACTTTGACCTTTGACTTATCTTCAAATATATAATTTTCTTTTGGAATTCGATTTTTTTGGTCTAAAACTATTTTCACCGGATTTGCTCCAATCCAATCCCGTACATCTAGTTTAGGATTATCATCAATAGCGGTTTGTGTTCCGATGAGAATCGCAGCTTCTTCACTGCGCCATTTGTGCACCAATTGTCGAGAGTAAGTATTGGTAATCCAAAATGGTTCAGGGTTTTGATTTCTTTTTTCAGACGTTGGCGCTATAAATCCATCTTTGCTTTGCGCCCATTTCAAGATGATATACGGTCGTTTTTTTTGGTGAAAAGTAAAAAACCGAATATTTGATTCAATACATTCTTTTTCGAGAATTCCACTGATGACTTGTGCGCCAGAATCTGCAATTTTTCTCAGACCATTACCTGCTACCAAAGGGTTTGGGTCACTAGCGCCCACCACCACCATCGGAATTTTGTGCTTGAGAATCAAATCGGCACAAGGCGGTGTTTTGCCAAAATGGCTACACGGTTCCAAACTCACATATATGGTTGCATGAGCCAACAATTCAGGATTTTTGACTGATGCTATAGCATTGACCTCGGCATGCGCTCTGCCATAACTTGAAGTATAGCCTTCACCGATGATATTCCCGTTGTACACAATCACGGCGCCCACCGACGGATTCGGCATGGCGTGCACTCGACCGTTTTTGGCCAATTGCAGACAGCGTTGCATGTATTTTTCGTGTATCTTCACAGCGCAAAAATAAGGTTTTAGCTCGAATTGCTCGGGCGTGTTATCTGCTAAATTTATGTTCGCAAAAGTATATCAAAAGCATTTTGTTGCTGTTTTGACTCCTATATATGACCGGGTCGAAGCGGAGCAATTCTTTTTTTTAATTCTTGAAAACGATTATCAAATGCGCAGAATTGATTGGGCATTAATGACTGATTTTGCATTGGATGAAGCGCAACTTACGCGATGGAATTTTTTGTTGCAATCATTGTCTGCTCAGGTTCCGATACAATATTTATTAGGAAAAACTGAGTTCTTCGGATTGACTTTTGAAGTTTCATCTTCGGTGCTTATTCCGCGGCCTGAAACCGAAGAATTGGTTCAGTGGATTTTATCTGAAGCCGAACATCTTGAAAATCCAACAATCCTTGACATTGGCACTGGTAGCGGATGTATTCCGATTACCTTAGCCAAAAATTTGCCAAAGGCTCAAGTTTCTGCTATTGATATTTCAGAAGATGCCCTGCAAATGGCCCGAAAAAATGCTCGGATCAATCAAGTTTCGGTGGCATTTATCCAACAAGATATTTTGCAAACTGAAAAATTAAACAATACCTATAATATAATAGTGTCGAATCCGCCGTATGTGCGCGAACTTGAAAAAGCTGAGATTCGGCCGAATGTTTTAGAACACGAACCGCATTTGGCTTTGTTTGTGCCTGATGATGACCCGCTCAAGTTCTACCGAAAAATAGCTGAATTAGCTTTGGTTCATTTGCAACCAAAAGGCCTGCTCTTTTTTGAAATCAATCAATATTTAGGCATGCAAACCATACAATTGTTGCTCGAAATAGGTTTCGAGTCTATTGAACTCCGAAAAGATTTATACGGAAATGATCGAATGATTCGCTCGGTAAAACCTTAATCATTCATAGCGTAGAGCCTCAATGGGGTCAAGTCGTGAAGCTTTAAGCGCCGGATAAGAACCTGAAACAATGGCCACAACAAAAGTAGTGATGAAAGCGGCCAAAATAGCGGCCCAAGGCGTTACAAAATCAAAACTGAGCAAAGAGGCGATTCCGGCACCGGCTGAGATTCCGAGAATAATTCCGAAGATTCCGCCCATTTGACCAATCACCAAAGTTTCAATAAAAAACTGAGTGGCAATGGTGCTGCGTTTAGCTCCGAGTGCTTTGCGAACACCAATTTCGCGTGTGCGTTCGGTAACCGATACCAGCATAATGTTCATGAGTGCAATTGAAGATCCGAAAATAGTGATGATGCCAATTACCCAAGCCGATACACCTAAATAATCAGTGATGCTCAAAATGCGGTTAATTAGGTCATCACTGCGCGAAATACCAAAATTGTTTTCTTCAACCGGACTTAGTTTTCTTACGTTTCGCATTACAGCATTGGCATGGTCTACCGCTTGATCGAGCATTTCTTTTTTTTCAACCATAGTACTGAGCGTATAGTTGATGTTGGGTTGTGTGAATATTGAACGCGCAATCTGAATCGGAATCAACACGCGCAAATCTTCGTTGTTGCCAAAAGTTGACCCTTTTTCTTTGAGCACGCCGATTACTTTGAATTTGGCTCCGCGTATAGAAATCACTTTGTCAATCGGGTTGACATCTTTGAGTAAATCTTTTTCAAAATCAGATCCGACTACACAACAATAGGTATTGTTAGCAATGTCAAACCCGGAAAAGTTTCGACCTCTGGCGATTTCTAATCCAGAGTTGGTGGCAAAATATTCATCAACGCCTTTGACGGTAATTTTTGGGTCGGTTTTTTTGCTTTCAAATTTTGCTTCAGCGGTGCTGGTTGCAGTAAACGAAAGCGAAGTTTGTGTGAGCGGAAAACGATATTGGTTTTTAAAAGCTACAGCTTCAGGATATGATATAATCGGATTGACAACTTCGCGTTCACCACCGCCCTGTCGGCGAGCCTCAAATGCATATTGGTTGATGTTGAATGTATTGGCTCCCATTGAAGCAAAATCAGTTGAAATGGTATTTTCAAGCGCAGCCACAACCGTCAGAATGCAGACCAATGCCGTGATGCCAATAGCAATAATCAATACCGTTAAAATGGTTCGCAACAATTGAGTTCTGATGGAGCCCAGCGCAATTCGAATGTTTTCTTTGAAAAGTTTTAGCATGATGCGATTTTGTCACGAAGTTAATGGATTTGTTACAAGTTTGCCGAATCGCGAAGGGATTATTCTGTCAAAAAGTAAGATATTTGCAGCCAATTCACTTTCTATTCTTTGCATTAAAACCATGGCAAAACCATCTATTCCCAAAGGAACCCGAGATTTTTCACCCGTTGAGGTATACAAACGCAATTATATTTTTTCGGTAATTAAAACGCATTTTGAAAAGTTCGGCTATCAGCCTATTGAAACTCCGTCGTTTGAAAACGCTGAAACGCTCATGGGCAAATACGGAGAAGAAGGCGACCGGTTGATTTTTAAAATTTTGAATTCAGGAAATTTTTTCTTTGATAAAAATAAAATTCAGTTGCCGCAATCTTTAGACGCTTTGCTTGAAAATTCAGCCGAAACCATCAGCAAAGAGCAACTTGTAGAACTCAATAAATTTACTGCGCGTATTTCAGAAAAAGCCTTGCGCTATGATTTGACCGTTCCGTTTGCGCGTTATGTGGTGCAACACCAAAACGAGATTGAGTTTCCGTTTAAACGCTACCAAATTCAACCGGTTTGGCGTGCTGATCGTCCGCAAAAAGGGCGCTTCAGAGAGTTTTATCAGTGTGATGCCGATGTGGTGGGTTCAACCTCGCTTTGGCAAGAAGTGGAGCTCGTTCAGTTGTATGATTCGGTTTTTTCAGCGCTTGGATTGAAAGGTGTGACGATTAAAATCAACAATAGAAAAATACTTTCTGGGATTGCTGAAGTGATTGGTGCGCAAGATCAACTCATTGATTTTACCGTAGCTTTAGACAAACTCGACAAAATAGGAGCCGAGGGTGTTCGTCAGGAAATGCTCCAAAAAGGCATTTCCGAATCGGCCATCGATCAAATGTCACCGTTGTTTTCGTTAAACGGAACCATTATTGAAAAACTCAATCAATTGTCGGTGTTGCTTTCATCATCTGAAGAAGGTCAAAAAGGCATTGAAGAGCTCCGTTTTATTTGTACTCAAATTGAAACTTTAGGTTTGGGGCTTTCTAAATTTGATTTAGATGTAACCTTGGCACGCGGACTGAATTATTACACCGGCGCTATTTTTGAAGTTTCAGCTCCTGAAGGTGTAGCAATGGGCTCTATTGGCGGTGGCGGTCGTTATGATGATTTGACCGGAATTTTTGGCCTCAAAAACATGAGTGGAGTAGGGATTTCATTTGGGCTTGACCGCATTTATTTGGTTTTGGAAGAACTCAATTTGTTTCCTGAAACGGTGAGCGTTGGCACTAAAGCTTTATTTGTTAATTACGGACAAATCGAAGCTCAATATGCTATGAAAGCGATTACTCAATTGCGCAAAGCCGGAGTTTGTGTTGAGCTTTATCCTGAAGTCATCAAAGTAGGGAAGCAGTTTGCTTATGCCGATAAACGCGGGATTCCATTTGCCGTTGTGGTGGGTACACAAGAAATCGAAAACCAAACTTTTGCCCTGAAAAATCTTACTACTGGCGAACAACAAACGCTCTCTTTTGACGATTTACTATCTCAGCTTAAATAATAAAAAAAATAAGCTTCCTTTGGGGGAGGAAGCTTATTTTAAGTAGGTTTGGGGAAAAAAGGGGGATTATTTGATGATGATCTTTTTGGTTAGATCACCTTTTGAGGTCGTTACTTTAACAATGTAGGCTCCGGTGCTGATGTTGGTTACCGGAATTTGGATTTTGTTTCCGTTGTTGTTTTCTACATTCCAAGTTTTTACATTTTGTCCGAGCATATTGATGAGCTCAATATCTTTGATAATTGCATTCGACAAGCCTTTCGTAATGTTAATCATACTGTCATTGTTGGTGTATGACACAATCACTTCTTCGTTTTCATTAAAGTCATCTACACCAAGGTTTGGACTTGTTGAAAAACATAGTGAGAATCGGTCTGCATATATACCCGTTGCCAAGTTAATTTGGAAATCTTGATTGCGGATGTTGTGGTACAATCCCGTTACGTTGTCTTTTATGTAGATGTTTTGGTTGGCATCTAGATTTTCAACATCATCTAATTTAAACTTGACATCGCCAGCAGTAGTGTTTTTTAATGACAATGGATAAACTCTATTGGCATTGAAAGCTCCTACACCTTGTATAACCAAATTGTTTGAACCTGATTTGAAATATAAATCATTAGGTTGGGTGTCAATTTGAACAGCATCGTATCCGAAATCAAAACCTTCGGTGGCTAAATTATCCATGAATCCGAGCAAAATTTGACGGTGATAATTATTGGCCGAATCAAAACCTAAGCGAATTCTGGCAAAAGTGTCTCCGCCCACAAATGAGTCTTCTCTATTGTCAAAAGCAGGATCAGCTTGTGTGAATTGATTTGCTTGGCGATACATATAGTTTGAGGTTGCGTCATCTTCTTTCACAAAAGCTCTTTGGCTGTTGTTAAAAGTAATGGTTCCGCCTGTGCTGCTTCCGTAGACTAAGAAACCTTGCCCCACCGGAATGAATCTTCCCGGAGTTCTTGAACTAGAGCCTTCTCCGCTAATACCTGAAGGAGCTACCGGAGGTGTACCGCCAACTAAATTTCTTGCTGAGTATCCGCCTTGATAATCTAACAAGTTATGTGATGAGTTGGTGCTGTAGTGCTCCCAGAAATACAATGAACCTGTTATTGATGAACTATTAGCCGTGATAAATGCATTGGCATCAAGTGCTGATGGGTATGGATTACCCGCCAAATTTAAGTTGCCAGGAGCAATTACTGTTGTAATGGTTCCGCTGTTTGGCTTGCCCACAAAAGTGTAGTTCTGTGAAGCAGTTCCCGCATCGCTACCTTTAAGGGTGTATCCTTGAGCAGCCAATAGTGTTCCGTTTTGACCAACAGCTGACCAGTTGGCATACTGAGGGGTCAAGTTTTGGAATTTATAAATCCAGTAGCTGCTCAACGTAATTGGTGAAGTAGCTGCAGAACCGTTGTAACCTGTTGTCCAGTTGATGGTTTTTAGGTTGTTCGGATCTGTACCGTCACGCATCACACCACTAACGGTGTATGAGTTATTGTTTGATACAGAATTTATGGTTCCAACCGGTGAACACCAATAGTTGTAATTAAATTTGTTGGATTGACCTTGTTGGTCTCTTTCAATTGAACCCGTACCAGTAGCATCTAAAACACTATTGGTTGTTTGCAATAGTTGTGATTTACCTTGTAAGTCAATTTTTCCGTTGAGCAACAAATACCAATCATTTTGCAATTTAGTGTCGTTGTTCATGGTTACCGTTTTTCCAGAGTCAACAATCAAACCTAAGTCAACTGAATTAGCTGTTTCAGTAATATTGTGTTGCACCTGAATAATTGACCAATCTTGATCCATAGCGTCTTGACCTCGAACTTCATTGGTTGGGCTGTTTACTGCTGTAGCAAAACTTCCGTCTCTTTCGGTTACAAAAGGCATTGGCGCTTGTTGTGTGTATATATTTTTATGGTTGTAGATTTTCATACCAGTTCCAGTGTCAATAGAAGCAGTAGTTAAATCATCAATAATATCGTTTTTGTATGCATCCATTCTGTAATATCTCAATACATTAGTGAACGGAAGCGATCCAACATCTACCGGTACGATCAAACCTCTAACTTGTGAACTTGAGTTTTGAATTTCCTGATAAACCATTCTTTGGAATTGTGATGCTGTAAGTGCTACATTGAATACTCTTACTTCATCTATTTTTCCTTTGAAGTATTTGGTTGAGGTACTTGGATCTTTACCTAAAGTAAGTGATGTAGCATCGGCTGCTAAACTTCCGGCAACAGCTGCTGAATTTACTTCGGCCCCGTTGAGGTATAATTTTAAAGTACCACCACCATAAGTAGCACCAACATGATACCATTGATTGGTACTCAAGGCTGTGCTGTAAGTTAACGTTGTGCCATTGGCAACTACTTCAAGTCTGCGGCTATTGTTTACACGAATGTGGAAATTATTTTGCCCGACAATTACACCGTCTGATGAGTATCCGCTGCCCAAATCAATCCAGGCCATCAAAGACGCATTGGCTAAACCGCTCAATACCCCGGTTCCTTGGCCATAATCATTGCGACCATCAAAATCAAGTAATAGTTTGCGGTCTAAATCTCTTGGTGAACCATAGAAATTGGTATTGGTATCAAAGGCATCCAAGATTCCGTCTTTGTCAATATCGGCTGTTCCGTCAATTTTACCATCGTTATTGGCATCTAAGCTAGCGTATAGAGTAGAGCTGATGTCATAAACGCCAGCCGTTCTTGCAATTACTTTTAAATAATCGGCATTTCCGGTGCCTAAAGTGTTGGTTGGTAATGATTTTCCGGTATTTCCGAATCCTGATAACGAATCAAAAACTGTAAGAATACCATCAGCATCGGCATCAGCTCCGTCACCGGCGCCATCACCGTTAACATCACCATCTCCATTGGTCAAACCACATTCGTCAACATCAAAGATTGAATCATTGTCTGAATCAAGATCAATGTAGTTTGGCACTGCATCACCATCTGTATTTTTAGGAGTACCGCCGCTGTTATAATAAGCTTCAGCAGTATCATGGAATCCATTAGTATTGGCATCTACCCAGGTTCCGCCCGATAAATCCATGCGGTCTTTTCCGTTTGAATATGCAGTCCACAAATCTTCGTTGATATCGCCAATACCGTCGTTATCTGAATCCAGATCATAAGCATCGGCTGTTCCGTCTTGATCTGTATCGGTTAACAATTGTACAATTCTAATATCATCCAGAGCTAAGTCGTTACCACTACCACCCAATTGGTTATTTCTAAATACAATTGAATAACCCGTTTGTGTAGGGGTAAATGTATTTGAAAAATAGAACCAGTTACCCGCTAAATTACCGGCTGTAGTTGGGGCAATATCACCTGTGTTAAGTGAACTTACAATGGTATTGCTTAAATCTCTGATTTCTACAGTAATGTTCGGACGGTTACGAGAATCAATACTTGGCGCATCTGAACGGTCAAGGTTGATTACCCAAAAGCCATAGGTTAACGGAGCATTGGTAATGACACCGTGCATTACTGTTCTGTAGAACTCTTCGGTTACTTTATTGGTAGCATTAAAAATAGCCATTCTTCCGTTGGTATCACTAGGTGTGTGGTCAACGCCTTGGTACCAATAAGTTGGTGCCCATGATGCTACAGCTGTCGAACCTGATTCATAGTATACAGTATATTGACCATCGTCACAGTTAACATTAGCTGCCGTATCACAAGTTGTAATAGCACTTGTTCCGTCTTCATAACAATAAGTGGTTGTTGCCGATGATACGAAGTCATTGATATCAGCTCGTGTTGTACCGGAACCGAAGGTTTCATTCAAAAGAGTCATTTGAACTTGTGTTCCCAAAACTGAACCTGAAGCATAACTTTGCTCAACATTATCAGGAATACCATCGTTGTCATCGTCTGAATCAAGATGGTTGTATGCTCCATCGCCATCGGTATCACTAAAGGCTTGTAATCCTGTACCTGTAATGGCAAATGTGTATGGGTTTTTTGAAGCCCCAGGGTCATTGTTGGCAATTGAAACCGTTGCATTTTTAATTCCTGTTGAAGTAGGATTAAAAGTAACTGTAAAGGTTGTTGTGCTTGAAGCAGCTACTGAAGCAGCCGGTTGAACAGTAACCGAAAAGTCTGTACTTCCTGACAAAGCTACACGTGGAGTGCCAGTAAGGCTCAAGGCTGAAGTACCTGTGTTTTCAACGGTATAGGTTCTAGAAATTGGCGAGCTTACGTTGGTAGTTCCAAAATCAGTCCAGTCGGCCGCAGAAGGAGTCGTATCATTGTCAGCAATGAGTAAGGCTACTGCTTTAACATTCATGTTGATGGTGCTTCCTGTTCCTTGAATAGTAAAATTGTATGGGTTTTCAGAAGCGTCATTATTGGCAATATTGATTATTGCAGATCGAACACCTACACCACCTGCCGTGAATTTAACAGTAAATGTTGTTGAAGTTCTACCAGCTACAGTTGCACTTGGCGAACTGATGATTGAAAAATCACCGGGGTTGGTTCCTCCAAAAGTAATTCCTGTAATATTTAGCGTAATACTACCTGTATTTTGAATTGTGAAAGTTCTGGTGGTACTTACAGTTGAAAAATCAGTCCAATCTGTAGTTGTTGGCGTCGTATCACCGTCTACAATATCATTGGTGTTCCCTTGTATATTGATTTCTTGAGCTGTTCCGGTTCCGGTTAAGGCAAAATCATATGGGTTTTCATTAGCATCATCGTTTGCAATTGATATAGTTGCAGTTCTTGCTCCGGCGGCTGTTGGTGTAAACTGTACAGTAAATGAAGTATTATCACCAGCAGCTACACTTGTGTTTGGTGGAACAGATATGCTGTATTCTGAAGCATTGATGCCCGAAAAGCTGATGGTGCCAATATTTAAGATTCCGGTTCCGGTATTAAATATGGTAAAAGTTCTTGTACTAGCTCCGTTAAAGTTGGTCCAATCAGCAACTGCTGGTGTGGTATCACCATCTGCAATAGAAACTAAGTTACCTTGTACATCCATTTCAGGAGCATACACAGTAGCTACTACAGCGGTTCTTGGCGAAGAAGCACATCCAGCGCCACTCACTGCAACTGCATAATAAGTTGTGGTTGTTGAAATTGATGGTGTAGTAAAGCTGTTGCCGCTACCGATGGCGCCACCACCTGAAGATGTAGAATACCAGAAAACAGTTCCGCCACCCGATGAAGTGGCTCCTAAAACTACGGTTCCTGTACCAGTTCTAGCTCCCGGTGTGGTTCCTGTAATACTAGGTGTATTATTAACGGTCATAGTGACTGTATTTGACGAAGCAGGAGAGCCCAATAAACAAGAGCTAATGCTTGAAGTCATGATACAAATTACTTGATCGCCATGCGTTAAAGTTGATGAAGTATAAGTGGTTGAATTTGTGCCAACGTTGGTTCCGTTCAAAGTCCATTGATAAGATGGAGTTGAACCACCATTGGTTGGAGTTGCTGTAAAGGTTACACTGGTTCCCGAACAAATTGTAGTAGCGGTTGCAGTTATGCTTACACTTGCCGTAGCATACGGATTTACCGTCATGGTAAGTGCATTTGATGTTGCTGGCGAACCGGTAACACATGTTAAACTTGAAGTCATCACACAAGTAACGATGTTTCCGTTGGCTAACGAACCGGTGCTGTATGTGGCGCTATTGGTTCCGACATTTGAACCATTTACTTTCCATTGATATGTTGGTGTTGCACCGCCATTGGTTGGCGTGGCTGTAAAAGTTATTGTATTTCCGGCACAAACTGATGTAGAAGCTGTTGAGATGACAACGCTAGCAGCAAGTGGTGTGGTTACCGACATTGTAATTGCATTTGAAGTAGCAGGCGAACCAGCCAAACAAGTAACCGGAGTTGCTGTCATCACACAAGTAACAACATCACCATTGGCTAAAGTTGTTGAAGTATATGTTGTACTGTTTGTACCAACGCTTGAACCATTAACCCTCCACTGATAAGTTGGTGTTGCTCCGCCATTGGTTGGAGTAGCAGTAAAAGTTACACTGGTTCCGCCGCAAATAGTTGTTGCGCTAGCACTAATACTGACACTTGCAACTACAGAAGGAGTAATTGATAAGGTCTTAGTGTCCGTAACATTTCCACATCCTGGGTTTACAGCAGTTAGTGTTAAAATTACACTGCCAGCCGAAACATCAGCCGCACTAGGAGTGTACGTACAGGTAGTTAATGAAGTTGCATTACTAAACACTCCTGTACCACTAGATGTCCATAAAACCGAAGCTTGGTTTGTGGCACTTGAACCCGCAGTTATGTTTACAGCTCCTGAAGCTGAACAGGTTGAAACGGCTGTTCCGGCATCAACTGTTGACGGGCTATTGAAATATAATGTTTTATTTGATACCGCTGTACCACCACAAGGTGCGTTTCCGGTTACAGTTAAGGTTAGGGTTACGCTACCCGCTAGTAAATCAACTGCTGAGGGTGCATATGTACAGTTTGTAAGTGATGTGGCATTGCTTAATGTTCCTAAAATACCACTGGTAGTCCACTGTACAGAACTGTAGTTGGTAGCCGTAGCACCTGCAGTAATATTCACCGCTGCGCCCGTATTGCAAGTATAAACATCGGTTCCTGCATTTGAAGTTGGTCCAGGCTGAATAGTTAAAGTTTTGTTTGAAGTTGCATTTGAGCACGGAGCAGTTCCGTTTGCTGTAAGTGTTATAGTTACACTACCAGCAGCTATATCAGCAGCTGAAGGAGTATAAGTACAAGTAGTTAGGTTGTTTGCGTTGGCAAAAGTACCCGTTCCGCTTGAGGTCCATTGAATTGAACTGTAATTTGCAGCACTTCTGCCTGCGGTAATATTTACTGCACCTGAGTTGTAACAGGTATTGATGGCTGTTCCAGCGTTAGCCGTTGGAGCAGCTGTTATAGTCAAAGTTTTATTAGATGTAACAACACCACATGGAGATGATCCTGTCACGCTCAAAGTTAAGGTTACGCTTCCGGCGGCTATATCAGCAGCTGATGGAGTATAAGTACAATTCGATAATGAATTAGCGCTAGTTAGAGTTCCTGTGCCACTACTTGACCATGAAAAGGCTGTATAAAAAGTAGCATTCGCACCAGCACAAATATTTACTGCGCCACTATTAGAACAAGTACTAACCGCTGTTCCGGCCACTGCTGTTGGAGCACTGACAACATTCACTGAGGCAGTATTGTTCGTTCCTATTGCTGCCGAGCAAAAACCGTTCGAACTGATATTGGTTATGGTAATATTGGTTGTACCAACATTCAAAGCTGATGTAGTAAAAGTTCCTGTTCCAGGAGTTCCAGAGGCAAATGTTACTAATGCTGTTGAACCAGTAGCTGTTGTTGCTCCGGTTAGGTTGTATGTAATGGTATAAGTGCCGCTGGGCATTGAATTTGAGCGTATGGTTACGGTTGAAGTTGAACCACTTCCGCAAAGAGGGCCTGTAGCAGTTGTAGCTGAGGTTAGACTATATGATGGGCAAACCCATGAAATAATTACTTGACCATTCGCGCCAGCCATACTGCTTGAAGCACCTTCACCACGACCACCGCCGCCGCTACCCGGGGCATTGCCGATAGTTGCAACCGGATTTCCGTCTGCTGCTGCACCTAGACCACCTATTGCTTGACCAGAACCCCCGGCAGTAGCTACAGTAGTGCTTGTGCCTCCGTTTGAGCCATTACCTCCCGCTGCTGCTGATGTAGCTGAGCCACCACCACCACCACCGGCTTCGTTGTTGGCGCCACCGGATGATGCGCGTGCTGCTCCACCATTTCCTCCGGAGCGTGAGAGTGTAACTGGTGCTACTATGGCTGAAGCGGCACCACCGGCACCACCTGTGCGTCCGCTTCCAGGTGCTCCACCGTTGGCCGTAACTCCACTCATTGTTGTTGATGTTCCTGAAGCTCCTACAGCTCCGCCGGCTCCTACAGTAAAGGGCACGGCTGTTCCGTGTGAGACTCCGAGTGTAGCTCGTGTGTAAGCGCCACCACCGCCACCGCCAGAGGCTGTGGTTCCTGATGCGCCACCACCACCAGCGCCCCATAATTCAACAGTAACTGATGAAACACCTGCAGGAGGGTTGAAGCTTCCTGAGGTTGAGTAGGTTTGTGTGCTTTGCGCATTTGATATGGCTGCTATAAGCAAGATTATGCATAGCCATAAAAATTTCTTTCCTTGTAAAGTAGTTGTTTCCATAATTCTTTTTCCCCCGAAAAGTGATTATTTGGTTAGTAACTTTTTAACGAGTCAAAAGTAGAAGGTGTATTTTAACTGACAAAATTTTTTGTCGATAAAAAGCATAAAAAATCGATGAAATGCACTTTTTGATGTATTTTTAAAGTAAAAGATTACAAAAACTATTAAAAATAATTGTTTTTCATCGATGGGAAACAGGTTGTATTATGTACTTGATTGAAACAGATTAATTATTATATGGGTTTTTTCTGATTTTTTTGAAATAACCCGGAAGAAAATAAATAAAAAAAGCCTCAAACATAATTGTTTAAGGCTATTGATACTGTGTAGTAGCGAGGACGGGAGTTGAACCCGTGACCTCAGGGTTATGAATCCTGCGCTCTAACCAACTGAGCTACCTCGCCATGATTCGGTGCATCCCTGAATGCGGCTGCAAATATATAACTTAAATTATAGGTTGCAAATTAATCTTTCGAAAAAAAATTATTTATAAAATTGCTTTTTTATTGTACTATTATTCTATATATTTCACCGATAAATAGGGTTCAAAACCATGGAAGTAAAGACGAAATACGAATTAGAATTCCCAATCAATTCATCACCACAATTGTTATATCAGTATATATCAACACCTTCTGGTTTATCAGAGTGGTTTGCTGATAATGTAAATTCACGCGGAGAATATTTTACCTTTATATGGGATGACACAGAAGAATATGCCAGAGTATCATCAAAAAAAACAGGTGAAAAGATTAAATTTAGATGGATTGACGAAAATAAAAAAGACACCGATTATTTTTTTGAACTCAGAATTCTCGAAGATGAAATCACTAAAGATGTATCGCTCATGATTATTGATTTTGCACAACATGATGAAATTGAAGAAGCCAAATTACTTTGGGAAAATCAAATATCTGATTTAAAACATGTCATTGGATCAGTTTAAAAACGTTTCTTTTAACCTTATATTTGCCCTGTTTTAAGGGCTTTTTTTATGATTAATATCAACGGTGAATTGGTTTTTCAAGCCGATCAAGACTGGACAAGCAACAGAAGTTTTCTATACGGAGACGGTATTTTTGACACCTTAAAGATTGTTGACGGTCAAGTGTTGTTTTTAGAAGATCATTACTTTAGGTTGATGGCTTCTTTGCGTATAGTTCGTATGGAAATCCCGATGGATTTTACTATGGAGCATTTTGAAGCTGAATTGATTAAAACGGCTCAAGTGAATCTTTGTGCCGATTCTGCGCGTGCACGCATTACTTTTTATCGCGACAGCTCAGGCTTTTATTTACCTAAAACTTCACAAGTAAAGTATGTTATTCGGGTAAGCGCACTTGAGCAGAAATCATATACATGTTCAACCCAAACCTATGAGGTTGATTTATACAAAGATTTTCACGTTGCTAAAAACCTATTGTCAACACTCAAAACAACGAGCAAAATGATTCATGTTACCGGAAGTATTTTTGCTCAAGAAAACGGTTATCAGAACTGCCTTTTAATCAACGATGATAAAAATATTGTTGAAGCACTTAATGGCAATTTATTTATGCTTAAGGATAAAAAGCTCACAACTCCTCCTATTTCAGAAGGCTGCCTGAACGGGGTCATGCGCAAACGAGTTATACAATTAGCTCAAAAAGTTGAAGGAATTCAAGTTGCCGAAGCTATTATATCGCCTTTTGATTTGCAGAATGCAGATGAATTATTCATTACGAATGTTATCAATGGTATTCAACCCATTAGCCAATATCGAAAGAAGAAATACACAGGCGAATTATCCATCAAGCTTACCCAATTACTCAACGAATCAATTAAGTCTTAATTCAAAATCGGGTTTTCCGGAGCATTTGACCAAATGACATAATCACCACCAATTTCGAGTATTTTTTCTTTCCAGAAATCGGTACTTGATTTACCTATAATTTTATTTTTGTAGAGATTCTCAGATAAAATCCAAGAGTTTGATTTCATTTCTTGTTCCAACTGTTGCGGACTCCAACCGGTATAACCCAAGAAAAAGCGAATGTTGTCCTTTTTGATTTTTCCGGTATTGATGAGGTCTTTGGTGAGTTCAAAATTACCACCCCAAAAAATTCCATTCGAAATTTCAACGCTATCGGTAATCAGGTCGGGTATGTTGTGAATAAAATAAAGATTGTCTTGTTCTACAGGACCACCGTTGTAGATTTTAAAATTGGCCTCGACATCTGGAACTAAATCGTTGATGGTATACTTTAAAGGCTTGTTGATGATGAATCCTACGGATCCGTCTTGATTGTGATCGGCGAGTAATATTACTGAGCGATTGAATGACAAATCTCCAATAATTGAAGGTTCTGCGATTAGCAATTGCCCTTTTTGTAATTTTTCAGATATCATGAGAATTGCAATTTTACCTAAAATTAAGAATAAAAGTTTTAAATAAACAAATATCCTTCACAGAATTTCAAAAAAAAAGTCCCCAAAACGGAGACTTTTCTTTATATTTTATAAACTTTTATTAGTTTACAGAACCTTCTAATTCAGCACCAGCTTTGAATTTTACTACATTCTTAGCAGCGATTTTGATGGTTTTTCCAGTTTGAGGGTTTCTTCCTTCTCTAGCAGCTCTTTTAGAAACTGACCAAGATCCGAAACCTACCAAAGATACTCTTCCACCTTTTTTCAAGGTACCACCTACGTTGTTCAAGAATGATTCCAAAGCCAATTTTGCAGCTGCTTTAGTAATTCCTGCGTCAGCAGCAATTGCATCGATTAATTCTGATTTGTTCATAATAATAGTTATTAATTGTTGGTTAAACATTAAGTTATAAGTGAAACAAATTTAGTAGGAAATCCTTACCACGCAAGCGATTTAGCCTGATTTCAGCATTTTTGTTGATAAATCGGGTTATTTGTTGATAAAGGCAGTGTTTTTTGAGGTTTTTTCAGCGCTGAGGCTAGTAAGTACGTGCCTTTTCTGAGAATGAAACACCGTTTAAAAGTTCTGATGCACTCATTCTTTTTTTACCAGGAAGCTGCAAACTCAAAATTTGGATCCATCCATCTTGAACGGCTACCGACAAACTCTTTTTTGCAGTCAACAGACTACCTATATTATAAGTATGCGTTTCTCTGATAAATTCGGCTTCATAAATTTTGACATTCCATTCCTGGTCTTCATCGGCAAAAAAGCACCAAGCCGCGGGATAGGGTGATAAACCGCGAATCAAGTTATAAATCGTCTCGCCCGAGGCTTGCCAATCAATTTTGCAATTCTCGCGGTTGAGTTTGTAGGCTGTTTTGAGTTCGGCATTTTCTGGCTGAATGGTCGTTTGAACATCGCCATGCTCGATAAGTTTTAGTGTGTCAATCACCGCTTGGCTTCCGATGTCGATCAATCTGTCGTGCAGTGTTCCGGCATTTTCGGCTAAATCAATTTCGGTTTTACGACTCAGAATCATCGCGCCGGTATCAATTTTATCGTCAATAAAAAAGGTGGTTACGCCAGTCTGGGTTTCACCATTGATAATAGCCCAATTAATAGGAGCGGCCCCGCGATAATCTGGCAGAAGTGATGCGTGCAAATTAAAAGTGCCGTACTCAGGCATATCCCAAACCACTTTGGGTAACATTCTAAAAGCAACTACCACTTGCAGATTGGCTTGAAGACTTTTGAGTTCAGCCAAAAAAGTTTCGTCTTTAAGGTTGGTGGGTTGCAATAATCTGAGTCCGTGTTCAAGAGCATACTCTTTTACGGCTGAATATTTTATTTTTTGCCCGCGTCCGGCAGGTTTATCAGCAGCGGTAATAACCCCAACTACTTCATATTGATTTTTGCAAATAGTATCGAGGATGCCCACAGCAAACTCGGGTGTGCCCATAAAGACAATTTTTAATGGCTTCATTTATTTAAGGTATATTGACTGTTGGCCTGTACCGAAATGATTTCGTTTTCCAGCAGCGTTTGCAAGGCAAAGATAATATCGTTTGCTTCATAACCCAGCCGGTTTTGAAGTTCTCTTGAAGACAATTTTTCAGATTTGAGCAGCTCAAGAATTTCACGGGTGAGGTTGGGTTCTTGATCCATGCCTTTTTTCTGCTGAATGCAATAGGAGCACATACCACAACTTTGTGAGCCTTTTTCGCCAAAATATTCCAATAACTGTTCACTTTTACAGTGTTGGTGATTGGTGGCGTATGCTAAAACGGCATCGAGTTGTTCGATTTTGCGTTGGTTTTGCATTTCTAAAAAGCGACTGACCCGATTGATGGTTTTTTCGTCTTCGCGGATTTCGTGAAAAATCAGTTGTGTGTCGTTGTTTTTTGATTGCAGTGAAATCATCTCACGCTTGTGCCATTTTTCAAGTAAGGCCAAAACATCACTTTCTGGAGCACCCGATTTTTTGGCTATTAAAGCCGGATTTAGTGCAGTTGGCAAATCATAAACACCCGGATAGGTGCGCAAAATGGTCAGTAAGATTTCTTCGTCGGCCGGATTCAAACTCATATATCTGATAACCTCACGCGATTCAATCAAAAACTGCAAGGTAATTTTTTCAGAGAATTCTTGTGATAAACCAATAACACCTTGTCGATCTAAAAACTGCAAGGCTTGATAGGTTTTTAAAATCGGAAAGTTGTATTTGGTACAAAAAGTATTTAAGCTAAAGGCAAATACTTCACCTATACCTTCGCCATAAGCCACTTGAAAATAGCTGCACAATTTGAGGTAAACCTGAAGCAAGAATTTTTTGTCAGGCAACATAGCCAACAATTGTTGCTTGGCGGTTTGTATCTCTGAGGTTGCGGTTAGTAAAACAGCAAAGGCTTTTTGGTTGTTTCTGCCGGCGCGACCCGCTTCTTGATAGTAATTTTCCAGATTATCGGGCAGCTGAATATGTACCACTGTTTTCACGTTGGCTTTGTCTATGCCCATTCCGAAGGCATTGGTGGCCACCATGACTTGGGTTGATTCATCCATCCAGCGATTCATGTTTTGCTCTTTGTCTTTGCGCGACAATCCACCGTGATAATACACTGCTCGATACCCCATGGCATTGAGTTGAGCAGCAGTATCAACACAGGATTTTCGGTTTCGTACATATATAATAGAAGGCTCGGGGTTTTTCTGAAGGATTTGCCCGAGCAAAAACAGTTTGTCTTCGGTTGGGTAAACCATATAAGCCAAGTTCTCGCGGGCAAAAGATTTTTTAAAAACTATAGGCTTATTAAGTTTGAGCTGTTCAATAATATCTTCTTGAACTCTTGGTGTTGCCGAAGCTGTCAAAGCAATAAAAGGAACTTTCGGAAAAAGCGTTTTGAGCGTTGCAATTTTTAAATAAGCCGGACGAAAATCATGACCCCATTGCGATACACAATGCGCCTCGTCAATAGCGATGAGGTTGATGCGCAGGTTTTTGATGCGCTCTAAAATCCAATCTGATTGCAGACGCTCGGGGGATACATACAAAAACTTGTAGTTTCCGAATTGACAATTGTCTAAAAGATCTGAAATTTCATCGGTTGATAGCCCGCCGGTAATAGATATCGCCTTGATGTCAATTTTCTGAAGGTTGTCGATTTGATCTTTCATCAAGGCCACCAACGGTGAAATGACTAGTGCCATGCCGGGTTGCATCATAGCCGGAACCTGAAAACATATTGATTTTCCGCCGCCGGTAGGCATCAAAGCAAAAGTGTCTTGGCCATCAAGCACACTTTGAATGATTTGTTCTTGCGGTTTTCGAAAACGGTCGTGTTTCCAATATTTTTGAAGTATTTGTATGGCGTCAAGCATCATTTTTAGGTAGATAAATAAACTGCATAAACAAAGATAACAAAATCAATAGTCTTTAGCTTTACTCTTGAGTTGTGTTATGATGATGAATAATCATTTTTTTGTGAGTTTTGATTCGAGTAATTTTTTTTCAAAATCAAGCAGCTCTTTTTGATGTTCTTGTTCGGTGAGCAATTCGGTTAGTTCTGATAGAGTGTTTACTTTTTCTCTTTGAGATAAAAAAATTTTGATATGTGGTACCGGAAGTTTTTCGGGTTTTGTAGTTTTTACAAAGGCTATTAATTTTTGTAAGCTCCGTTCTGCATTTAATTTTTTGGTGGTATTTTCTATCTTTTTTTCAATTTTAAGCAGTTTAAATTCATTTTCGCGTTGCAATTCTTTCCATTTTTTTGCGCGATTTCTTGTTGATGATGTTCAAATCCTTGGTTGTCAAAATCATTGAGATGTTTGAGTATCTCACTCAATAAAAGTGTTGCTTGGTGCGGAAGTTGTCTTTTTCCGGATTCAAACATGGACCATTGGCTGCGTGTGATGCCCATAAGCATGGCTACATCGTATTGGTTGAGCCCAAGCATTTTGTTTAGTTTAACTGTTTTTTTCATCTGTTTTTCGTGTAGAATTATACAAGCGATGCGATATGTTAATTTGTGTCATTTTTTTTTAAAAAAATATTTTGACACAAAAACTGTGTCAATTTTTTAAAAATAAAAAAAATGACACAAATTAACATTTGACTTCTGGAAATAAAAGATTTGCTGAGACGCATCACAGCAATTGGTTTAAAAGATGAATTTCAAAAAGAATGAACTCAAAAGTTAATCCAGCGCATTCAAGATAAATGCGATTCGGTTTTCAACAGAATCTTTTGGAACTTCGGTGAGCTGGTAACCATAATGCGAATAGGTTTCGACCAAATGGTTGTAGATGAGTTTGGCTTGTTCGTAGTTTTCGTAGCGCTCGGCATCAGATTCGTAGATTTCTTCCCAAGGCGGCAAGATGAAAATTTTGTGGTATAAATGTTCGCGACAAGCAACATCAAAAAAAGAAGGATAACTATCGCCTATATAATGCATATAAGCTAGAATATCAGGAATTCCTCGGTCAATAAAAACGCGTTCACAAGGTTCGTTGAGCGCATTTTGGTGTTGTTTTTTTCGGCCTTCAAGCAGCAATTCACTAAATAAGAGTGGTCTTTCAAGAAACAACTGCTCAATACCTTGCTTTTTGGCTTCTAGGGTGATCTCGCGTGAAATCTCGGGATAACAACAGTATCCTTTTGCTTTTAGTCCTTCGATGATGGTGGTTTTTCCGGTACCGGGCCCACCAATAAGCACGATGATTTCTTGAGCCACTGATTTTGAAATAAGCGGCAAATCTACTCAAACTAATCTAGAATTAAAAAAATCAATGAGGTTAAAAAAATGTCAAACACAAAAAACCTCGTAATGATGTCTGAAAATCTTAAATCAATGCCCTATATTTGCCTTTATTTTATAGACAAAAATGGATAACAAAACCCAAGAATTCTACGAGCGCCTCAAAGTAGAATTAGATATAAACAATCCTGTTTGGCCTGCCGAATATCTGTTTAAATTTATCGTGCCCACCGACCCGTCAAAAATCAAACAAGTAGAAGATGCTTTTGATTGTATGGGCGCTGTCATTAAAACAACCAAATCTAAAACCGGAAAATTCACGAGTAT
This sequence comes from Flavobacterium sp. CYK-55, assembly GCF_018413465.1. Classification (GTDB taxonomy): domain Bacteria; phylum Bacteroidota; class Bacteroidia; order Flavobacteriales; family Flavobacteriaceae; genus Flavobacterium. The sequence goes on along the minus strand of NZ_JAHCDK010000007.1, from coordinate 99,646 downwards.
TTCTATTGATGTCACCATGAAAAATGCTGATGAAATCATCAGTAAATATCAAGAAGTCTCAGTGGTTGAAGGAATTATTTCGCTATAATATGCATTCAAAATATATCAAAGAAAAAGCTGGAGATGTTGTTTTTAACCTCGAATATAATTCTGAGAGAAAGCATCTAATCATTCCTGAATACGGGCGTCATTTGCACAAACTGATCGATCAGGCGGTTCAAGTTCAAGACCGCGAAGAACGCAATAAATTGGCCCGTTACATTATTCAAGTCATGGGCAGTTTGAATCCGCATTTGCGCGATGTTCCTGATTTTCAACACAAATTGTGGGATCAGATTTTTATTATGTCTGATTTTAAACTCGACGTTGATTCGCCTTATCCGATTCCGTCACGTGAGGTTTTACAGCTCAAACCTGACCCATTGCCTTATCCGCAGAATTTTCCCAAGTATCGTTTTTACGGCAACAACATCAAATATATGATTGACGTTGCCAATAGTTGGGAAGAGGGCGAACTCAAAAGTGCTTTGGTCAAGGTTATCGCCAACCACATGAAAAAGAGTTTTTTGAGTTGGAACAAAGACACCGTCAAAGATGAAGTGATTTTTGAACATTTGTATGAGCTTTCCGGTGGAAAAATCAATATGATGCAAGGCGATGAAGAGCTCGTCAACACTACTGATTTGATGCGGACCAACAAAAAATCTTCAAACAAGAACATGCCGAACAATGGCAAGATGCACAACAAGAATAAAAAAGGAAAGATTTTTATCAAAAAGAACAACAACCAAAAATAACATCCAAAAGTAAAGACTAGAAAAGGAAATTGATTTATGGGAACATTTAAAATTGAAGGAGGCATTCGTCTCAAAGGAGAAGTCAAACCTCAAGGTGCTAAAAATGAGGCATTGCAAATATTATGTGCTGTTTTATTGACTCCTGAAAAAGTAACCATCAACAATATACCTGACATTATTGATGTCAACAAACTCATTACTTTACTGGGTAATTTGGGTGTAAAAATTCAGCGCAACGGGCAAGGTTCCATCACGTTTCAGTCTGATGAAGTCAACGTCGGATATCTCGAAACTGAAGCTTTTAAAAAAGAAGGCGGTTCTTTGCGCGGCTCAATTATGATTGTCGGTCCGCTCTTGGCGCGTTATGGCAAAGGATATATTCCAAAACCGGGCGGAGACAAAATTGGTCGCCGTCGTTTAGATACCCACTTTGAAGGTTTTATCAACTTAGGTGCAAAATTCCGCTACAACCGCGAAGATCACTTTTATGGGGTTGAAGCGCCTGAAGGTTTAACCGGAGCTTATATGTTGCTCGATGAAGCCTCGGTAACCGGAACCGCCAACGTAGTGATGGCAGCGGTTTTGGCCAAAGGAACGACTACTATATACAACGCAGCTTGCGAACCTTATTTGCAACAATTGTGTAAAATGCTCAACTCAATGGGCGCTAAAATTCACGGAGTAGGTTCTAACTTACTCACTATTGAAGGTGTTGAATCATTGGGCGGATGTACGCATACCATTTTGCCGGATATGATTGAGATTGGCAGTTGGATTGGTCTGGCTGCGATGACCCGCAGTGAGATTACCATTAAAGACGTTAGCTGGGATAATTTAGGTGTGATTCCAAGTGTTTTTAGAAAACTCGGAATTACTTTAGAGCGTCGCGGAGACGATATTTATATTCCTACCCACGAGACCTATCAAATCAAAACGGATATTGACGGATCAATCTTGACCATTGCCGATGCACCGTGGCCGGGGTTTACCCCTGATTTGTTGAGTATTATTTTAGTGGTAGCCACACAGGCCAACGGCGATGTGCTCATTCACCAAAAAATGTTTGAAAGCCGTTTGTTCTTTGTGGATAAACTTATTGATATGGGCGCCAAGATTATGTTGTGTGATCCGCACCGTGCGGTGGTTATGGGTCACGATTTTAAATCACAGCTCAAAGCAACTACTATGTCTTCGCCGGATATTCGCGCGGGAATCTCTTTGCTTATTGCGGCACTTTCAGCCAAAGGCACGAGTACCATTCAAAACATCGAACAAATTGACCGCGGATACGAACGCATTGACGAGCGACTCAGAGCTTTGGGTGCCAACATTGTTCGCGTATAATTTTTGGTATGAGTCACGAGCAAACTGCAGTAAAAGCCACATATTTCAGTATCTTCGGAAACTTGGCTTTGGCACTGGTAAAAGGTTTGGCCGGATTTTTAGGTAATTCTTATGCACTCATTGCCGATGCTTTAGAATCAACAACCGATGTTTTTTCGTCTTTATTGGTTTTATTCGGAATCAAATACGCCAACAAACCAGCCGATGACAATCATCCGTACGGACACGGTAGGGCAGAACCCCTGATTACTTTTTTGGTGGTGGTTTTTTTGATTACCACTGCTACCGTTATTGCCTACGAAAGCATCATTAATATAGGTACGCCGCATCAACTTCCTGAAAGATGGACTTTGATTGTTTTGGGCATCATCATCATCTGGAAAGAATATTCGTATCGGTTGGTGCTCAAACGCAGCAAACAAACCAACAGTTCTGCACTTGAAGCCGATGCTTGGCACCACCGCAGCGATGCGATTACTTCGGTGGCTGCTTTAATCGGAATATCTATTGCTCTTTTTTTGGGTCCGGGATACGAATCCGCTGATGATTGGGCCGCTTTGTTCGCCTCGGGCTTTATCATGTACAACAGTTATTTGATTTTTCGTCCGGCACTGGGTGAAATCATGGATGAACACGTGTATGACGATTTAATTGATGAAATTCGTCAAGTTTCATTAACCGTTTCGGGTGTCATCGATACCGAAAAATGCTTTATCCGCAAAGCCGGTATGAAATATCATGTTGATTTGCACGCGGTGGTCAACGCACATATATCGGTTAAAGAAGGACATGACATTGCGCATTTACTCAAAGATACTTTACGAGAACAAATTCCGCAGCTGGGACATGTGCTCATTCACATTGAGCCACACGAAGATTAATTGAACATATCTAGAATTTTGAGCCCGAAGATTACGCCGTCTTCTTGATGCCCATTTTGGTAAGAGTGGATGTAATCAATCCTGAAAATTTTTAGTTTGCCAAAGCCCAATTGGTCAAGACCGATTGTATATTCGTGGTACGGACTGCGCTCAGGAACCGATAGATTGTGATAACCCAAAACCAAAGTCGAATGCAATAAATTAATCAGCGGAAGCTTGTTGGTCATGTATCCGTTGTCGTTGTGTTCGGCATGAAATTCAAAATAAGCATTGTTGGTACTTGCGCTATAATAGGGTAAGAGATTGAATTGGTTGAGGTATTGATCTTCAGTGCCCACATAAGTTCGGTTGCCATTGAAATGTTTGTAATCAACAAATGAAATGTTTTGAGCGTGATAAAATTTTCCAACCGTAGCATGTAAGGACAAGTTTCCTTTGTTGCCCACAGTTCTATCATAGGTAATTTGCGCACTCAGATGGTCGTAATTGTATTTGTTTTCATTAGCGGCCAAGCCTTTTTCATAATTAAAATGAAGCGTTGGATATAGGTCGTTGGGCAAATTGAACTTTCCGTCCGGACGCAACCAATATTCTTGTCCGAAATTAATTTTAGCCCCGAGTTTGAGCTTGACCAAATTGTGTTTGACAAGGGCTGCTGAATTTTCTACATCAGGCAAAAGCGGATTGTTGGATGTGTAGATTTTATCAGCTACATTGGCAATGACATAATTGGTATGGTTGTACAAAGGTTTGCGCTCAGAATAATACAATTCAGTTTTGAACCAGAATCCGTTGAACCACTCGCGGTTAAAGAACCCACCAACAAAATTCGATTCGTATAACTTTATATAATTATCTTCAAAAAACAAGGTGCTGATGCTGTTGATGAATTTATTGATTGGATTGTTGGCATTAAATTGCAAAGCTTGTCTTCCGGCACAAATAGCCATTTCACTGTGGTGCATATTTTCAAGTTTGTTGTGGTAATTCAAAAAACCTCTGAATTTTTGCTCGGCAATGCCATAATCCATTTCTGCTTTGATGCTTGATCGGGTTCGTGTTTCCGGATCATTTTTGTAATACCCAATAGATGTTGCTATATCCCAACCTTGAACGGTATTGAAGCTCACACCTTTGATTAAACCATCATAATCAATACGCCATTTCTGAAATGAATTTTTATAATTATAGCCCCAAATGATGTCATCAATTCTAAATCGATTGTGTTTGGCATCGATTGAATCTAAATAGGTTTTTGATTTTTTTTTGGTTTGCAGTGCGTCTTTTTTGAGATAATCGTTGGTTTCTTCAGCAGTTAACGGTACCGGTCGGAATTGATTCCAATATTCATCGTTTTTTTTGTTGGCGTTCTTTTCAATGGTTATGGCTGCTCCGGCAAAGGTTTTCTTGTTTAGTTTTGGTTCAAAATCGTAATTTGAATACACATAGGTAAATCGTCCGTTGAGGTTGATACCCATCATACCGGCCTCAAAATCGAGTGTTTGTGTATTCTTTGACCAAATTTTGTTGTTTTGGTTGTAGCTGTAATTTTGCTTGAGCGTCATTGAATTCATGGCCGGCATTTGAATCTGCTTGCCGGTAGTGGTTAAATCAACGGCATAAATAGACCAACTATCTTCTACTATATATAGGTAACCTTCAAAAACAGGTTCAGTTTGGCGTTTGGGCGTAACTTTAATTTTGTTGATTTGAATATTGTTTTGGTCAAAGAATGAACTTTCAATTTTAAACTTGTAATAATGAAAGGCATTGTCGGCTAAGGGCGAAATTGCATTGGTACCAAGCTCAATATAATTGTTGTAAAAATCAAAATTGGCCGAAGCCGCAGTGTTAAAACTAAAACCATTGTCTTTGCCGCTTACTTTTGATGCGATGATGGTTTCTTTGAGTTTGTCTGGTTTTTTATAGGTGATTTTTGATACAGTTTCAGACAAATACAAAACACCGCTTCGGGTTGAGTCAAGGATTTCATCAAACGAATCAAACTTTTGACCTAAAATTTTCTTGGGCGCATCTTTGATTCTAAAAATGCCTCGAGAGTAAAAGTCAGAGTTAAAAGCGTTTGTGCCTTCAGAATTGTCTTTTTTGTTCTTAATGGCTGCGCGGATGATTTCATTGGCCGGATTGTTTTTGGGGTCAATCACCACGGTTTGGAGTTGGTAGTTTTCTTCTTGAAGCTCAATATTTACTTCTGAATGGTTATCTCCTGGCTGAATTGTTTTTTTGGCTGTTTTGTATCCGAGATATTGGAACACAATGACAAACGAATCTTTTGAATTGTGACTGAGTTCGTATTGTCCTAAGTCATTGGTTATAGTTCCGATGTAAGTATCTTCAATATGAATGGTAACGGCCGGTAGCAAATTTCCTTGTGTATCGGTTACTTTTCCATGAATTTGTGCTAACCCAAGAGTTGTAAAAAGAAACACGATCAAACAGTATTTTTTTTTCATACCTATATATATACAAATGATTGAATAGCCAAACGATAACTTTCAAGCCCAAAACCAATAATGATTCCGTGTGCATAAGGTGCAACAAACGATTGATGTCGGAAACTTTCGCGGGCATAAATATTTGATATATGAACTTCAACAACGGGAGCTTTGATGGCTTTTACAGCGTCACCAATTCCTATTGAAGTATGAGTGTACGCAGCAGCGTTGAGTATGATGCCGTCATAATCAAAACCAACTTCGTGTAGTTTATTGATGAGCTCGCCTTCAATGTTGCTTTGGAAATAGGTTATTTCAGCGGATTTAAACGCTGTTTGAAGTTCTTTAAAATAAGTTTCAAATGATTGGTTTCCGTAGGTTTCGGGTTCTCGCTGTCCTAAAAGATTTAGGTTTGGACCATTGATGATGATGAGTTTCATACGATAGAGTTAGTTTAGCTAAAATAAATAAAAATGCAGATTGCAACCCCAATGAAATGATTGAAAATTTCACGAATTGATACGGATGAATAAATAAACTTACACTTTATTAACAATTTTAAATAGCTGTTGTTGATAAAGTAGTTAAAAACTAAATTTTGAGATTTAAATTAAAATCGTATTTAGAGCTTAACAAAACTGCATTCACCGATTTAGGTTGTACATACCTTGTCTTTTCAGGTTGTTTGCTGTTTGTGAAAGGTGTCTTGAATTTAAATTTCTGTCTGATTTGAAGGGCTTTTTGTGCCTGTCTACCGCAGTATTAATTCATTCTTATTGCTTGAAATTCAACCATGTAGGCTTTTATGAGGCTTTGGCAGCCTAAAAAAAAGGCCTAAAAATTTTTTTGTTAACAATTTATTCTATATTTGCGGTATTAATTTTAAACAAAACTGAACATGAAAAAAATTATTTTATCAACTGTAGCACTTTTCGCTTTCGGAATTGCTAGCGCTCAGATCAAAACTGATGCTGGTACTTTTGCTAAACCAGCTGCTGGTACTTGGATTGTTGAGGCAACTATGACTCCTGATTTGACAGGTGGAGGTATCTTCAAATTGTCAAATGTTGGTTCTTCTGACTGGGGTATTTTGGGTGTTAAAGCTAGAAAATTTAGCTCTGACAAAAGTGCTTTAAGATTTGCAGGTAACTTACACGTAGTTAGCTCAGGTGAGAAAAATGTAAACGGTGACAATGCAGCTGCTGAATTTACTGTAGCGGCTTCAGTTGGTGTTGAAAAACACATGGCTGGTGCTGAAAGATTGTCAACTTACTGGGGTTACGAAGGTACTTTAGCATACATGAACGAAAATGCTAGAGATGCTGCTGGTAATATCTTAGATGATAAATCAACTAAAATTGGTGTAGGTGCTAATGTATTTACAGGTTTTGATTACTACATCATGCCTAAAATTTACCTAGGAGCTGAGGTTTCTTACGGTCTTGCTTTGACTAGCTCTAAAGCTGGTGAAGATGCTGACAACGTAACAAAAATCGAATTGTCTCCTTCAATTACACCTTCATTCAGAATTGGTTGGCAGTTCTAATCATTGCGTAATATTTTATAAGAAAGCCTCTCATCATGAGAGGCTTTTTTTATCCCTTATGGTTTATAAACGTGTTCAAAACTTTGGCTGTAAGGTGATTTTTCATTTGAACGAAAAAAGTTACATTTGAATCAATTAATATTAAACAAAAACAGTAACATGAAAAAAGTAATTTTATCAATTCTAGCAGTTTTTGCTATTGGTTTTGTAAACGCTCAAAGTAAAGGTGACTCTTCTATGGGCTTTGGTGTTAAAGCTGGGGTAGATATGGTTTCTGCCAAAGCTGACGGATATTCGGTATCTACTACTGGTTTTTATTTAGGTGGTTTTGCTGAGTTTGGTTTAGCAGATAAGTTGGTATTGCAACCCGGATTAAATTACCACACAGCTTCAAAAGACGGAGTTAAATTTTCTTATTTGAGTATTCCTGTATTGGCTAAGTACGAAATTGCCGAAAGTTTTAATTTGATGGGAGGCCCTTCATTGTATTACAGTCTTGAATCAGAAGATGATGACAAAACAAGATTTAACTTTGATATAGGTGCATCTTACAATTTTACTGATGAATTTTTTGTTGAGCCAAGATATTCAGTTGGATTGTCAGGTGATGTTAAAGTTAGTCACTTTTTGTTGGGTGTTGGATACAAGTTCTAATCCATCAATAATTGAATTTATAAGCCTCTCAATTGAGAGGCTTTTTTTATCTTGGTAGGATGAATTGGAATACCTATTTAAGTCATTATAAGTCATATTTAAAGATTGAGCGCGGTTTATCAGCAAATACCATTGATAACTATACTTTTGATGTGCTTAGGCTTTGTGATTTTCTTAAAGCGAATCATTTTGATGTGAGTCCAATTCAAGTCACACCAGAAATTATTCAGCAATTTATTTATCAAATTTCAAAAGAACTCAATGCTCGTTCGCAAGCTAGAATTATCTCGGGTTTAAAAAGTTTTTTTTCTTATCTCATTTTTGAAGATTACCGGTCTGATGACCCATTAGCTTTGATTGAAGCGCCGCGTATTGGACGTAAACTTCCTGATGTTTTATCTATTTCAGAAATTGACGCTTTGATTTCAGCTATTGATCTAAGTAAACCCGAAGGCGAGCGCAATAGAGCAATTTTAGAATCGCTTTATGGTTGTGGATTACGCGTATCAGAGCTTATTGAACTAAAAATTTCTGATTTATTTTTTGATGAAGGCTTTATTAAAGTTACCGGAAAGGGTAATAAACAACGTTTTGTTCCCATTGGGCAAACTACTCAAAAGTATATTGAATGGTATCGGCTTCAAATTCGGTCACAATTAACGGTAAAAAAAGGTTCTGAAGATATTTTATTTCTCAATAGACGAGGTAATAAACTTACTCGAGCTATGATTTTTACTATTATTCGAGATTTGGCCGGCTTGATTAGCTTAGAAAAGAACATTAGCCCACATACCTTTAGGCACTCATTTGCCACACATTTACTTGAAAACGGCGCTGATTTACGCTCGATTCAAATGATGCTTGGGCATGAGTCTATAACCACTACCGAAGTTTATGTTCATCTTGATAGACGTCACCTTACCCAAATTGTGCATCAATTCCATCCTCGAAACAAAAAATAAAGATAAAACTTACATATAGTGTTAAAAATAAACGATTTTGTGTAATTTGACGATAAAAATTGCATTTAATCGATTTTTTTATTTATGTTTGGACTCGTTGTGAATATGCAACTAATTAAACAAGCATACAAAATGGCCCCAACTAAATTTGTATTCAACTATGAAAACCTACAACTATTCGGAATTTAAACATCTCGAAGAAAAAGACAGTTTATATAAGAAGCTGTTGATGCATTCACCCGACTTGATTTTTCACTTCTATTTAGATCTCACCGGAAACATGATTTTTCCGTTTTTGAGTAAATCAGTAATCTCTCATTTTGAGCTTTCACAGCACGAAAAGCATGAAACGGCATATAGAGTTCTCAAAAGCCGAATTCATCTTGATGATTTTCAAGCTTTCTTAACTTCGGTTCAAGTTGCCAAAAGAACACTACAGCCCTGGAAGCATGAATTCAGAGTTGTGCTTCCTGAAAAAGGACTCAGATGGTATCAAGGTTTTGCTACTGTTGAATCAGATGATGACGGAACTGTTGGCTTCTACGGAAAAATTACAGATGTTACCTTATATAAAGAACAAGAGTCAAAGCTCAAACTTTCAGAAGAACGCTTTCAGTTTGCCTTGCAGGCGTCTTCAGAAGGAATTTGGGATTTAGATGTTAAAACCAACAAAGTTTTTTACTCGTCTCAATCTATGAAAATGCTTGAATTTGGTGAGCATGATCGTACAGATTCAATTAATTTATGGGATGATCGTGTTCATCCTGAAGACAAAGAACGCTATTTAACCGATATTCAATTGCATATTGACAATTTGACTCCGTATTATGAAAATGCTCAGCGCGTTAGGACACAATCCGGCGAGTACAAATGGATTTTGAGTCGCGGCAAAATTATTCAGCGCGACGCGTTCAACAATCCGCTGCGTATCATTGGTACCCATACCGATATATCTATTCAAAAGCAAAAAGAAGAGGATATGATCAAGACCATGGGTATTATCGGAAAGCAAAACAGCAGACTGCTCAATTTTGCCCATATTGTTTCGCACAATTTGCGATCTCATTCAAGCAATATTGAAATGTTGCTCAACATCATAGACGATGAATCAGACCAAGCATTTATTGATGAGAGCTTTAAGCATCTAAAAACTTCATCAAAAGCACTCACGCAAACCATAGCACATTTGAAAGAACTTGTTGAAATTCAGTCTGAGCTTTCACACAAAAAAGAGAACCTCAATCTGAATAGTTTTTTAGGTAAAACCCTAGATATATTGGGTGAAGAAATAAAATCCAACAAAGTCATCATCAAAAATAAACTCAAAAAAAGTGAAACAATTTTGTTTAACCCAGCTTATTTAGAAAGCATTCTTCTTAACTTTACCTCAAACGCCATACGATATGCTCATCCTGATCGAACGCCGGTAATTAGTTATTCTTTTAAGTCTAACAATAATCAAAAAGTATTAGAAATTCAAGATAATGGCTTAGGTATTAATCTTGAAAAACACGGAGAGAAGTTGTTCGGAATGTATAAAACTTTTCACAAGCACAAAGATTCCAGAGGTATTGGTTTATTTATCACCAAAAATCAAATCGAAGCGATGGGAGGAACTGTTGATGTTCAAAGTATTGTTGGCGAAGGAACTACTTTTAAAATCTATTTCAATGAGCAATAGTAAATTTAAAGACGTTTTTGTTGTTGATGATGATAAAGTTTTTCATTTCATCATTCAGAAGTTGTTTAGTAAAAATAATATTAATATTAAGCCCAGTTTCTATCTCAACGGATTAGAAGCCATTGAAACAATTAGAGAGAAAGTCAATCTCGGAGTTTCGATGCCCGACCTTATTCTTTTGGATATTAACATGCCTATTATGGATGGCTGGCAATTTCTTGATGAGTATAGAAAAACGTGTACTACCAATACATCCACTACCGGGCAAACTATTATTTATTTGGTTAGTTCGTCTAATAGTATTACCGATTTAAATAAGGCAAAGGATTATCAAGATCAGATTAAAGATTATTTCTTTAAACCAATGACTTTAGAAGATCTCAAGAAAATATTTTAAATAAAAAAGCACTCGGTTAAAGAGTGCTTTTTTTTATGAATTGATTCAAAATTATTTGGCAATATTCACAGCGCGTGTTTCGCGGATAACTGTAATTTTTACCTGACCCGGATAAGTCATTTCTGTTTGAATTTTTTGAGAAATTTCAAATGACAGTTCAGCAGCGCGGTCATCATTTACTTTTTCGCTTTCAACAATCACACGCAATTCGCGTCCAGCTTGAATCGCATAAGCATTTTTGACACCGCCAAAGCCATAAGCCACTTGTTCTAAATCTTTAAGACGTTGAATATACGAATCCAATACTTGACGACGTGCGCCCGGACGAGCTCCAGAAATAGCGTCACAAACTTGAACAATCGGCGAAAGCAATGATTTCATTTCAATCTCGTCGTGGTGTGCTCCAATAGCGTTGCAGACTTCTTCTTTTTCGCCGTATTTCTCAGCCCATTGCATACCCAATAAAGCGTGTGGAAGATCACTTTCGGTGTCAGGCACTTTTCCGATATCATGCAACAAACCGGCACGTTTGGCCAATTTCACATTCAATCCTAATTCAGCAGCCATAATACCGCAAAGCTTAGAAACCTCACGAGAGTGTTGCAATAAGTTTTGTCCGTATGATGAGCGGTATTTCATTCTACCCACTACTTTGATGAGTTCTGGGTGTAATCCGTGAATGCCTAAATCAATCACGGTACGTTTGCCCACTTCGGCAATTTCTTCTTCGATTTGTTTGGTTGTTTTGGCTACAACTTCTTCAATTCTTGCTGGGTGAATACGACCGTCGGTTACTAGTTTGTGCAATGACAGACGGGCAATTTCTCTACGAACAGGGTCAAAACAAGACAGAATAATCGCCTCTGGTGTATCGTCCACAATAATTTCAACACCTGTTGCAGCTTCTAGGGCGCGAATGTTACGACCTTCACGACCAATGATTCTACCTTTTACATCATCAGATTCAATGTTGAATACCGATACGCAGTTTTCTACCGCTTCTTCAGTTCCAACGCGTTGAATGGTATTGATGATGACTTTTTTGGCTTCTTGTTGCGCGGTGAGTTTGGCTTCTTCTAAGGTGTCTTGAATATAGGCCATCGCTCCGGCTTTAGCCTCTGTTTTAAGGCCTTCCATAAGTTGCTCTTTGGCTTCGTCTGCTGATAAACCTGAAATAACTTCAAGTTGATTCAACTGGCTTTTGTGCATACGATCAACTTCTTGTTGTTTTTTCTCAAGAATTTCAATTTTAGATTGATGCTCTTTGATTTTGATTTCAAGTTCATCTGCCGATTTTTTGGCTCGAGCCAACTCACTTGAAACCATTGATTCTTTGTCACGCGTACGTTTTTCGGCTTCAGCCATTTTTTTATCGCGCGATAAAATTACTTGTTCGTGTTCGGCTTTGAGTTCGATGAACTTTTCTTTGGCCTGAAGCATCTTATCTTTCTTGATGTTTTCTGCTTCCTGAGTTGCATCTTTTAAAATTGAGGATGCTTCTTTTTTAGCGTTTTTAATCAGGTTCGAGACATTCTTTTTCTCAAGCACTTTGGCCACCCCGAAACCACCGCCAATTCCGGCAATTCCGGAAATCAGTATAGTTAAAATATCCATTAGTTAGTTAAAAATTAATTATATAAAAAAAGCCTACATTAGGTGATTGTATAAACTCGTATAGACAAGTTTTGAGCTAACTTACTGTTCAGGTTTCCAAGTCAAAGCAAGGCATACCATAGTAGTAACGATTCGCTCATTTTAATTTGTTAGCGTTGAGTTTATCAAATATGAACTAATGTAGGCAGTATTTTTAGTCTGTGTATAAGAACGTGTTTTTTTGTTGCGCTTATTCGCTTGCTTTGTTGAGATATTGGTCTAAACGTGCATTTAAATTTTTGATGCGGTCAATAGCTTCAGTCCCGTCAATGGAGTTTTCCATCAGCTTTTGCTCAAGCTGAGAAGCAAATTGCAAGGCACACATGGCCAAAACATCCTGTTTGTCACGAACAGCGTAGTTTTCTTCAAACTGTTTGATCATCAAATCAATCTTTTTTGAAGCGCTGCGCAAACCTTCTTCTTGCGAGAGCTCTACCGTTAGCGGATATACGCGGTCGGCTATTGATAATTTGATTTTAAGTTTGTTATCCATAAATTTAATCAGCCAATTGGGCGATGCAATAATCGATTTCTCGAATCAATGAATTTATCTTCAGTTTAGTATCTCGTTTATTATCTTCACTGCCAAGCAATGAATTAGCCATTTTCAACGATTCGCACTTTTGTTTAAGTACATTCATTTCTTGTGATTGCTTATCAACGATACCTTGTGCTTTCTCAAGTTCTTGCTTCAATCGTACAGATTGTTGCTCAAGCTGGTCCATTTTAGACAACAGCTTTTGCAACTTATGCTCAAGATTATCAATGATTTCTACAATCTCACTCATGATTAATGGCGGTTCATTACTAATCCGAACAAAGTTAAGATTCCGATTGAATTATACCAACACTTTGCATAAAATTTTGCTGCAACCTTATTATTGCGTTATAAACATTTGTCAATTAGTTGTTTATATGAAATGCTAAAAAAATTAGACGTTTATGGAATTTTTCTAATTTAGCCAAAAGCTTTATTTTATGAAATATTTATTCGCACTTTTGATTTTTTCTACGCCTGTTTTTGCTCAGAATTATCCACAGGATTATTTTCGTCCGCCGCTCGATTTACCCATGCAACTGGCGGGCAATTTTGGTGAATTGCGCTCAAATCACTTCCATACCGGATTTGATTTCAGAACCCAACAAAAAGAAGGTTTCCCGGTTTATGCCACTGCTGATGGCTATGTTTCCCGGATTAAGATTTCGCCGTTTGGTTACGGAAAAGCTATTTACATTGATCATCCCAACGGCTATACCACGGTTTATGGTCATTTGCAAAAAGGCTATGGCAAATTAGAGCAAGCCATCCGTGCCGAGCAATACAAAAATGAATCTTTTGAAGTTGAGATTTTCCCGAACCCGGGTGAATTAGTCGTCAAAAAAGGCGACACGATTGCGTTTTCCGGAAACACCGGGGGTTCTGAAGGCCCACATCTGCATTTTGAGTTTCGCGATACCAAAACCGAGAAAATCATCAATCCGCTTTATTTTGGCTACAACAATTTCTTGCCTGATACCAAAAAACCTTTAATCTCCGGATTAATGGTTTATCCCATTGGTGACGAAAGCATTGCCAACGAGTCGCAGAAGCCCATAATGATCAATCTGTCTTTGCAAAAGGATGGTAATTATATTGCCGAGAAGATTTATGCCCAAGGCAAAATAGGTTTTGGACTTATTTGCTCTGATTATGACAATGTATCATACAACAACAATGGTGTTTTTAAAGTCGAAGCATTCAACAACGGAAGCCCCTCATTTGGATATGAATTTAGTCAATTGTCGTTTGATGAAGGCAGATATGTCAATGCTTTGATAGATTTCCAACGTTTCCGAAAGACCAAGCAACGTTACCAAAAGTTGTTTATGAAAAATTCTTTTCCTTTAAGTATTCTAAAATCAGATATGCAAAACGGAATTGTTCAAGTTCAGCAGGGTTATTCGCAAGTTTTTAAAATTCAAGTTTCTGACTTCAATCAAAATCAAGTCACCGTTTTTATCCCTATTGATTACGCATCGCAACCTGCAATCATTAAAGATTACACTGAAAAAACGCCTTATTTTTTAAAAGCCGATACCGATAATATTTATCAAAAAGATGGGATGGAAGTCTTTGTGCCTGCCAAAACTTTTTATGACGATTTTTACCTGAAGTTTTCAGTGCAAAACAAAATCATGACCGTTCATGACGATTCTGTTCCGGTGCACAGCAACTTCAAAGTCAGTATAACCGACGCTACTGTAGTCAACAAAGAAAAAACTTTTATAGCTTCACTAAGCGGCAACAAAAAAATGTATAATGCCACCAAACGCAAGGATGATGTGTATTCAGCTTATACAAAAAACTTGGGCGGATTTACATTAGTGACCGATACGATAGCGCCTAAAATTGCGTTAGTCAATGCAAAAGCACTCAAGAATTTAGATCGTGAAAAAGCTATTTCGCTGTCTATTTCAGATGATTTATCAGGAATCAAAACCTACAAAGGATATCTCAATGAAAAATGGGTTTTGTTTGAATACGACAACAAATCTGATCGAATTACCTACCAAATTAATGAAGACGAAATGCTTGATGGAGACAATCAATTAAAAGTAATCGTTTCAGATAATCTCGGGAATTCTGCTATCTTTGAGACGACTTTTTTTAGGAACAAGACAACAAAATAACATCTTTTGAAAACAGATAAATCTCAACTCTTTCTTTTCATGCTGTTTTTTAGCGCGCTGGTATCTGCGCAAACAGCTCGTGTAAAAGGAATTATCCTCAATGAAAACAATCAGCCTGTAGAACAGGTCAATGTTTCGGCCGAAGGTAAAAGTACACAAACCAATGCCAATGGTTATTATCAATTGACTGTTCCCGCCGGAAAGAAGATTCAACTTGTTTTTACGCATATTTCGCTTAAAAAAACCATCGCCAACATTCAGCTAAATCCCAATGAAGATTACGAGTTTAATGTGGTCATGAACGACAAGGCCGAGCAAATGGGCGAAGTAGTAGTAACCGCCAAAAATCGCAAGCGCGTACAAGGGATTACTACACTTGAGCCGCAGGTCATTCGAAAAATTCCCGGAGCCAATGCCGGAGTTGAAAATTTGCTCAAATCATTGCCCGGTGTGAGTTCTAACAACGAGCTTAGTACACAATATGCCGTTCGCGGAGGAAATTATGACGAAAACTTAGTCTATGTCAATGAAATCGAAGTTTACAGACCTTTTTTGATTCGTTCCGGTCAACAAGAAGGCTTGAGCTTTACCAATACTGATTTGGTTCAAAATGTTGATTTTTCAGCCGGTGGTTTTCAAGCCAAATACGGTGATAAATTGTCCTCGGTTTTAGATATTACTTACCGTCGCCCAACTAAATTTGGCGCCACTTTCGACGCGAGTTATCTTGGCGGAGCAGCTTCGGTTGATTTGGTTTCAAAAAATCAAAAATGGACAGCGATTACCGGAGTTCGTTACCGTGACAACAGTTTGCTCGTTAAAAGTCAAGAAACACAAACCAATTATCATCCTACTTTTGCCGATGTGCAAACCTATGTTACCTATACGCCTAATACGCGTTGGCAGCATAGTTTTTTGGGTAACATTTCACAAAACAAATACGATTATCAACCACTCACACGTCAGACCAACTTTGGAACTATAGCCGAGCCTATTGCTTTACAGGTTTTCTACCAAGGGCAAGAGAAAGATCGTTACCAAACTTTATTTGGAGCCTATAAGTCGGTATTTAATGTCAACGAGCAATTTACACTAAAATTCATTGGCTCAGCTTATCATACTTTAGAACAAGAATATTTTGACATTTTTGCCCAATATGCTTTGGGTCAGGTGGATGGAAATTTGGGTTCTGAAACTTTTGGCGATGTGGTCTACAGTCGCGCTATCGGAACACAACTCAACCATGCGCGCAATGATTTAGATGCGCTGATTGTCAATGCCGAAGTAAAAGGTTTTCACGATATCAAAAAGAAACACCAAGTTGAATGGGGCTTCAAATATACCCGTGAAGACATTCGTGATCGCCTCATTGAATGGGAAGTTATTGATTCGGCTGGTTTTTCAATTAATCCGCCAAGATTACCATCGGGCTACGTTCCTCCATCCAATGACCAACCATACAATTCTTTTGTTGGCCCGTTGTTGCCTTATCAAAATGTTCGTGCTAAAAATTTTGCTGTGATCAATCGTTTCTCAGCATACGGGCAATGGAGCATGAAAGGCAGTATAGGCAATCATCAAGTATGGTATAATGCAGGTTTGCGTGCTCAGCAATGGCAGGTGTCTGGCGATAACATCAACGGCAAAAGTCAAGTAGTGGTCAGTCCGCGGGCTCAGTTTGCCATCAAACCCGACTGGGAAAAAGATATGCTCTTTAGAATTTCCGGAGGGTTGTATTATCAACCACCGTTTTATAGAGAATTGCGCAATGCATTGGGAGAGGTTTTGCCCGATGTAAAAGCACAAGCATCATATCATATTGTTTTAGGCAACGACTACAGTTTCTTAATGTGGGGTCGACCTTTTAAAATGGTTACCGAGGCTTATTACAAAGGTTTGAATGATGTGAATCCGTATACCATTGACAACGTTCGTATTCGTTATGCGGCCAACAACAATGCAACCGCTTTTGCGCAAGGTTTGGATGTGCGCCTCAACGGAGAATTTGTTCCGGGCACTGAATCATGGTTTAGTTTCAGTTATATGAAAACCAAAGAAAACACAGATGGTAAAGGCGATATTGCCCGACCAACTGATCAGCGATTCAAGTTTGCAGCCTTGTTTCAAGATTATATGCCCAATCTTCCGAGTGTAAAAATTTATCTGAATTTGGTCTACAACACCGGTTTGCCGGGCGGTTCACCATCGTATGCTGATCCGTATGATTACCAGTCGCGTTTGCGCGATTATCGCCGTGCAGATGTTGGGTTCTCGTATGTGTTTACCGAAAAAAATCCGCAACGTCCAGAAAAACATTGGCTTAGAAAATTCAATGATTTATCAATTGGTTTTGAGATTTTCAATATGTTCAACAACCAAAACGCCATTACCAATACATGGGTGCGCGATGTGTATACCAAGAGCCAATACGGAATTCCGAATTACTTAACTACCCGCGTTTTCAATTTTAAAATCTCGGCCAAATTGTAGTTTATTTGCTACTTTTGAATTAAATAGTTTGATATGAAAGTTGTTTTAAATATAGTTTTAGCGTCGGTTTGTGGGTTGCTTTTTAGTTGTAAAAAAGAAACCGAAACTCCAAAGGTGAGTTACGAAGCGCCTTCAACAGCGGTTGAAAAACCTAAAGTCGACACTTCTAAAGTTGAAATAGCTGATCTGCCCATTCAGTTTCAAGGAACACCATATTTATTATTTCCTATGGGTGAAGTTTCGGCTTCTGACCGAAGTAAATATGACAGCGGTTCATCAAGCAATCAATTAAATACCAAAATATCGAATTACAGCGAAAATGAAATCACCGGATATTTGCGCAATGTGAAGTTTCAAGAAGTAAAATCTGATTCATTGCATGCTTTGACTGATAAGCCGGTAATGATACAATCCATCAGCTATCTCAAATCACAAGCAGATAAAACCAAACAACAAACCT
Organism: Flavobacterium sp. CYK-55; assembly: GCF_018413465.1. Taxonomy (GTDB): domain Bacteria; phylum Bacteroidota; class Bacteroidia; order Flavobacteriales; family Flavobacteriaceae; genus Flavobacterium. The sequence continues at coordinate 81,655 of NZ_JAHCDK010000007.1, read as the reverse complement.
TGGTTTATTTGTTGGCCGATGCTGATACCAACAAAGACAATCTTATAGATACCAATGATATTCAAACGTTGTATTTAAGCGATGTTTCGGGCGGTCGTTTTACCAAGGTTTCTGCCGATTTTCAAGAAGTTATTGATTGGAAAGTCATCGATTCAAAAAATCGTTTGTATTTCAGAACCATTGATGATACCAACAAAGACGGAGCTTTTGATCGCAATGACCGCGTACATTATTTCTATTTAGATTTAATGGCTAAAGATTGGCAATCGGTCGAATATCAGCTTACAAAATAATTCTAGCTCTCAAACGACTGCATCGTCACGAGTTTGTGATACGTTGCGCCCTTGGCCATGAGTTGTTCGTGGTTGCCTTGTTCTACAATTTCACCTTTTTGCATCACCACAATCACGTCGGCTTTTTGAATCGTAGAAAGTCTATGTGCAATCACAATCGAAGTTCGGTGTTGCATCATGTTTTCTAAAGCCAATTGAACGAGTTTTTCGCTTTCGGTATCCAAGGCCGAAGTTGCTTCATCCAAAATCATAATCGGCGGATTTTTGAGCACGGCACGCGCAATACTTAAACGTTGCTTTTGACCGCCGGAGAGTTTGTTTCCGCTGTCACCAATATTGGTATAAATGCCTTGCGGTAAATCTTTGACAAATTCGTAGGCATTGGCTACTTTGAGAGCTTCAATAATTTCTTCGTCTGTAGCGTCGAGTTTGCCCAAAGAAATATTCGCTTTGATGGTGTCATTAAACAAAATACTGTCTTGGGTAACCAAACCAATCTGATGGCGCAGCGATGACAAGTTTAAATCGCGGATGTCAGTTCCGTCAATGGCAATTGCTCCTTCGTTCACGTCATAAAAACGGGTCAGCAAATTGGCAATGGTGCTTTTTCCGCTGCCTGATTGCCCCACCAGCGCTACGGTTTGCCCTTTTTTCACTTGAAGCGAAAAATCTTTCAACACCCAATCATCAGCATATTTAAAACGAACATTTGTCAATTGAATATCTGAATCAAATGAAGTTTTCACCATCGCGTTTTCTTTGCTGGTAATCGGGTTGGGTTGATCTAATATTTCAAGTACGCGTTCGGCAGCGGCGTTTCCTTTCTTGACACCGTATGAAGCTTTTGAAATCGCTTTGGCCGGAGTGAGAATGTTGTAGGCCAATCCCATATAGGTAATAAAAGCTGCTCCTTTGAGTGTTTTTTCAATCAAAACCATGTGTCCGCCGTACCAAAGCAATATAGCGATGACCATGATTCCCAGGAATTCACTCATCGGTGAAGCTAAATTTTGTCGGTTGCCAATGCTGTTGGACAAATTAAAAAAGCGGTTGGTTGAGTTTTGAAAAACCTTGCTGAAATATCCCTCGGCATTATAGCCTTTCACTACTTTGAGTCCGCCTAAAGTTTCTTCAATGGTGGATAAAAATACGCCTTGTTCTTGTTGGGCGCGTGTTGATTTCTTTTTGAGTTGTTTGCCGATGAGCGAGATGATATAACCCGAAACCGGAATAAAAATAAACACAAAAACAGTCAATTTGACGCTGATGGTAAACATGGCAATGATCGTAAAGATAATCGTCAGTGGTTCTTTGACAATGAGTTCTAAAATTGAAAGCATCGAAGCTTGTACTTCGCTCACATCGCTGGCAATTCTTGAAATCGTATCGCCTTTGCGTTTTTCTGAAAAAAATGATAGCGGCAAATCAAGTGTTTTTTGATACATCGCATTGCGCAAGTCACGTAGAATTCCGTTGCGCAAAAACGTGATGAAAAACATGGCCAAATAATCACACAGATTTTTGAGCATAAAAATCGTGATGATTCCGGCTACCAATATAGATAGCGTAGTGCCAATGCCGTGCTGCTCGGTGGTCATGGTCAGGTAATAATTCAACTCATCTCCAACGTATTTTTTGAGTCCGCCCAATCCGTTGTAAACCGGCTCTGTGTATATTTTGTTTGATTGCCCAAACAAGACATCCATCATAGGCATGAGCGCTAAAAACGATAGTGTCCCGAAAAACGCATACAAAATATTGAACAAAATATTCAGGTAAGCGTACTTTTTATACGGCAGAATAAAAGGAATTATTTTTCTGAAATTATTCATTAAATGATGTTTAAATCAGTCAAAATGTTTTTGATTTTGGCATCGAGTTGAGCTTCAACCACAGGTGCATTTTCAGCGGCATCGAGCGGAGCGTTAACACTTACATAAAATTTAATCTTAGGTTCGGTGCCGCTTGGTCGTGCCGCAATCTTGGCGCCGTCTTCAGTATAATAAATCAATACGTCAGACTTCGGAACACTAAGCGCTTCTTCTTCGCCGGTCAGTAAATTTTTAGCGATTGATTTTTTGTAATCTTCGAGCATTACAACACGAGCTCCGGCAATTTCTTGCACCGGATTTTCGCGCATATCCACCATCATCTGATTGATTTCACGCAAACCATCAATGCCTTTTTTGGTCAACGATACCAAGTATTCTTTATAGAAACCGTGGTCTACATATAAGTTGATGAGTTCTTTATATACCGAGCTTCCGGCCGCTTTAGCCTGAGCTGCAATTTCACAAATGAGTAGGGTAGCGGCTACGGCATCTTTGTCGCGCACGGCATCGCCCACCATAAAGCCAAAACTCTCTTCGCCACCGCCAATGAATTTCAATTCGGGTAAATCTTTGATGAATTTGGCAATCCATTTAAATCCGGTGAGCCCCACTTTACAAGCCACGCCATAAGCTTCGGCCAATTCCAACATCATCGGTGTAGATACAATCGTTGAGCCAATGAATTGTTTGCCGTCAATTTTGCCTTGACGTTTCCATTGTTCGAGCAAAAATGCGGTCATTAAAACCATGGTTTGATTTCCGTTGAGCAAAATCAGTTGGCCATTATTATCGCGCACGGCTACACCTAAACGGTCGCAATCCGGATCGGTTCCAATCACAATATCACCGCCTATTTTATCGGCCAAAGCCAAAGCCATCGTCAAAGCTTCAGGCTCTTCTGGGTTGGGCGATACTACCGTTGGAAAATCTCCGTTGGGTTCGGCTTGCTCCGGAACTATATGCACATTGGTGTATCCGGCCTCGGCCAAGGTTTGCGGAACCGCTTTGATCGAGGTTCCGTGCAGCGAAGTAAAAACAATTTGCAGATTTTCTTTGGCTGCAGCGGGCGTATTAAAACTCGCATTAGCAATCGATGAAGCTCTAAAAGCTGCATCAATTTCAGTGTCAATATATTCAATCAAATCCGGGTTGGATTCAAATTTTATTTGGTCATAACGCAGACTTTCAATTACCTTAATAATCTCACCATCTTGCGGCGGAACAAGTTGGCCACCGTCTTCCCAATACACTTTATAACCGTTGTATTCCGGCGGGTTGTGTGAAGCCGTGAGCACAATGCCCGCTTGGCATCCTAAATATTTAAGCGCAAAACTCAATTCGGGTGTTGGTCGCATATCTGAGAACAAATACACCTTGATTCCATTGGCCGAAAAAACATCTGCGACTACTTTGGCGAGCGTGTTGCTGTTGTGGCGACAATCATAACCAATGGCTACTTTGAGTTGTTTTCCCGGAAAAGAACGGTGCATATAATCAGACAAACCTTGGGTGTTTTTGCCCAAAGTATAGCGGTTAATTCGGTTCGTGCCCACGCCCATAACCCCGCGCATACCACCGGTTCCGAATTCTAAATTTTTATAAAAACTCTCTTCAAGATCTTTAGGGTTGTGCGCCATCATATGTTGAATGGCCGCTTGTGTTTCGGTGTCAAAAACCGGTGAAAGCCACTGTTGGGCTGCTTCTAGAATATTTTGTGGAATACTCATATTTAAAACTTTTTATTTTTCAGGAGCTGATACCCGTTTTTCGCTGTATCTCCCGCTATCGCGTGAGGATGCCGCTGCAACCGGGGCTAGGGCAGCTCTGTTACAGATTAATTTGTTTAGAAATTTTATAACGTTCTTCGTTGTTTTTGGTGCGCAAGATGATTTCTCCGAGAAAACCCGCCAAAAAAAGCTGAGTTCCTATAATCATCGTAGTCAGCGCAATATAAAACAGCGGATTATCGGTTACCAAAATGGTCGAGAATCCGGCGTAGAGTTTGACGAGTTTAAAAGTGATGATAAATCCGGTAGATAAAAACCCAATCAAGAACATCACCACGCCTAGAGCTCCAAATAAGTGCATCGGTCTTTTGCCGAATTTAGATAAAAACCAAATCGTGATTAAATCTAAAAAGCCATTGATAAAACGGTTCATGCCAAATTTGGTTTCGCCGTATTTACGGGCTTGGTGTTGCACTACTTTTTCGCCAATTTTATTGAAGCCTGCATTTTTGGCCAATACCGGAATATAACGGTGCATCTCGCCCGAAACTTCGATGTTTTTAACCACTTCTTGGTTGTAGGCTTTGAGTCCGCAATTAAAATCGTTGAGCTGAACACCCGAAGTTTGTCTGGCGGCCCAGTTGAACAATTTTGAAGGCAAGTTTTTAGTCACCACAGAATCGTATCGTTTTTTCTTCCAGCCCGAAACCAAATCATAGCCTTGGTTTTGAATCATGTCTATCAGTTCGGGAATTTCTTCAGGGTTGTCTTGCAAATCGGCATCCATGGTAATCACAACATCGCCTTTGGCTTGGGCAAATCCGGCATGAAGCGCCTGAGATTTTCCAAAATTCCTCATAAATCGAATTCCTTTTACTTGTGGGTTTTCAGCCGAAAGCGATTCTATGATTTTCCAAGAATCATCTGTGCTTCCGTCATCGATAAACAAGATTTCGTATGCGTAATTATTTTTTTGCATCACCGAAGTAATCCATTGGTGCAATTCACGCAATGATTCTTCTTCGTTGAGCAGTGGAATGACTATCGATAAATACATCGGCAATTACAAGCTATGAGGCGGGTCTTTTTTGACAATGGCGCCAATAATGAGTGAATAAATCAATCCGATAAAACAATACATCAAAACGGTAATCGGTGTGCTAAAGAGCGGATTCATAAATTTTTTGGTCATGCCAATCGCCATGTCAACTTGCTCTTGTGTCATCTGAGGGCTTTTCTCTAACATAACCGCACGGGTTTTTCTGAGGATTTCTTCGGCAAACTCCGGAAAGATCGTCATAAAAATTCCGTTGAAAACACCAAAAATAAGCGCGGCAATCAAGCAAACCATCACGCCCGTTTTAAGGCATTGACTAAAACTGATGTAGCCCGAATGACTTTTTTTGAAGTTGTTGCAAGCCAAGAAAATAAACAAAACCGGAAAAATCAAATAATTCCCAACATTCATGAGTGTTCCGGCCGTTGGGTTGGATATTGGATCGATGTTCATCACATAAGAAATCACAAACTCGAGTACCATAATTACTCCGAAAAGAATTCCGAGCTGATTGGCTGAAATCACATTGTTGGCAGTAGTTGAATCTGACATAAAAAAGGTTTTTAAATTCAATCGACAAATATAGCAAATCTGCTGTTACAGCGCAGAAAAAACATTATGTAAGCTATGGTAAAAAATATCTGATAATCGTTTGTCAATTAAAAAATAGTTGTATTTTTGCGCACTCAAAATTAAACCAATAGAATAACAAAAGTCGCTGCTGGTTCATACCTTTTAAAGCAAAAGCATCAGAATCGGCTGCCACATTAAATAGAAAGATTTATCATGAAAAAAGGAATTCACCCAGAAAATTACAGATTAGTAGCTTTCAAAGACATGTCAAATGACGATGTGTTCATCACCAAATCAACTGCTGAAACTAAAGAAACCATCATGCACGAAGGTGTTGAATACCCAGTGGTGAAAATGGAGATCTCTAGAACTTCACACCCTTTTTATACAGGTAAATCTAAACTTATTGATACGGCTGGTCGTATTGACAAGTTCAAAACAAAATATGCCAAACACGGCAAATAATCTTTACAGTGTTCAAAATTATAAAAAAGCCTTTCCGTATCGGAAGGGCTTTTTTATTGAACCGAACTTTGCCAAACGGAATTTTTTTTCAAACTTTGGGTCGGTTGATTTATCGAGAACAACAGACCAACCATTAACGCATAACCGAATCACATGAATTATATACTTTTTGACGGCACCGTACGCAACGCGCTTTTACCTTTTACGTTTACCCGACCGGTAGCCGACATCAGAATCGGAATTTTGACCATCCGCGAAAAATGGGAGCGACACCTCGGAACCACCACCACGACGCTCACCGAAGAATATCTTTCTGAGAAATTCCCGATGGTAGAAATGGAGCAAAACATCATGATCAACGCCTCGTTTTTACCCAATGATATTTTGGTTGAAATGGTGCGCAATCTTGAACCCAATCAAGCCATTTTTAAAGGCGAAGAAGTGATTGCTTTTTACACGCAAGACACCCAAGAAGAAGTGAATTTTGATCAATATGAAATTATTGACTATGCCAACGACTGCCTTTTTGTAGCGCACACTTGGGATATTTTTGCTAAAAACGATGCGGCTTTGCGCGAAGATTTTGAACTGCTTACCGAAGGTCGTCACTCACAACCGATTCCCAAAAGCGTTAATGTGCTTTCGCCTGAAAACATCTTTATTGAAGAAGGGGCCAAGCTAGAATTTGTCACGCTCAATGCATCAACCGGCCCAATTTATATTGGTAAAAACACCGAAATCATGGAAGGTTCAGTCATTCGCGGACCGTTTGCGCTGTGCGAAGGAGCGCAAGTAAAACTGGCGACCAAAGTGTACGGAGCCACCACCGTTGGGCCTGAATGTCGCATTGGCGGCGAGGTCAACAACTCGGTGTTGTTTGGTTATTCAAACAAAGGCCACGACGGATTTTTGGGCAATTCAGTCTTGGGCGAGTGGTGCAATATTGGCGCCGATAGCAACAATTCCAACCTCAAAAACAACTACGAAGAAGTCAAACTCTGGAGCTACGAAACCGAAGGTTTTGCCAAAACGGGCTTACAATTCTGCGGGCTCATGATGGGCGATCACAGCAAATGCGGCATCAACACCATGTTCAATACCGGAACCGTGGTGGGTGTGAGCGCCAACATTTTTGGCAGCGGATTTCCGCGCAATTTTGTGCCGAGTTTCAGTTGGGGCGGAGCCTCGGGTTTTACAACTTATCTTACCTCAAAAGCTTTTCAGACCGCCAAAATTGTTATGTCGCGCCGTCATGTTGATTTTACCGAGCAAGACGCCAAAATTTTGGAACACGTTTTTGAAGCAACCAAAAAATACCGCAAAGAATAACACATAACAAATATTGAATTTAGAAGCCACCTTTTTTTTGGGTGGCTTTTTTTGTTGGGCAGCTTTTCCCGCTCTGCGCTTTTATCTTTGAGGCTGAACGCCAGCCCCAAAGGATAACCGCTGTGATCGGGGCTGCTATGCGGGCACTGAACCGGCATTTAACGCGCTGATTGTGAGTGTTCAAAAAAAGCAAAGCCCGCTTTTTCAAACCGAATTTTGTGTGTACCTTTGCGCCCGCGTTAGCGATTAAAGCGGTTAGCCCGCAGCACAGCGAGGACTAAAAGCGAAAAGTGCGGCCCGCGTGGCTGAAGGCTTTTACCAATTCTTTCGCAAGTGCAGACATGTGCCGAAGCCCAAGGGAAACGCCCAAAATAAAACCATGAAAAACAAGAATAAAGTTGCTTTTTATACGCTGGGTTGCAAACTCAATTTTTCTGAGACATCCACCATTGCCCGAAACTTTCAAGACGAAGGTTTTGAGCGTGTTGATTTTGAAGAAGTAGCCGATATATACGTGATCAATACCTGTTCGGTGACCGATAATGCCGACAAGCAATTCAAACAAGTGGTGCGCAAAGCGATGAAGCTCAATCCGGATGCTTTTGTGGCGGCCGTGGGTTGTTATGCGCAACTCAAACCCGAAGAACTCGCTGCGGTAGATGGCGTTGATTTGGTTTTGGGCGCTACCGAAAAGTTTAAAATCACCGATTACCTCAATGATTTATCTAAAAATAATTATGGAGAGGTGCATTCATGCGAAATTCAAGAAGCAGATTTTTACGTTGGTTCTTATTCCATCGGCGACAGAACGCGTGCGTTTTTAAAAGTGCAAGACGGTTGTGATTATAAATGTACTTATTGTACGATTCCGCTGGCTCGTGGTATTTCGCGCAGCGACACGCTTGAAAACGTGCTCAAAAACGCGTATGAAATTGCCCAGCAAGACATCAAAGAAATTGTGCTTACCGGTGTGAATATCGGCGATTACGGAAAAGGTGAGTTTGGTAATAAAAAACACGAACACACTTTTTTAGAATTGGTGCAGAAACTAGATTTGGTGGAAGGCATTGAGCGTTTGCGCATTTCATCGATTGAGCCCAATTTGCTCAAGAATGAAACCATTGAATTTGTATCGGGCAGCAGAACTTTTGTGCCGCATTTTCACATTCCGTTGCAATCGGGCAGCAATGATATTCTGAAACTTATGAAGCGCCGCTATATGCGCGAATTGTATGCCGAGCGCGTGGCCAAAATCCGAGAAGTGATGCCGCACGCTTGTATTGGCGTGGATGTTATTGTGGGTTTTCCGGGTGAAACCGATGCGCATTTTCTGGAAACCTATCACTTTTTGAACGAATTGGATATTTCGTATTTGCACGTGTTTACTTATTCAGAGCGCGACAATACCGAAGCGGCCGAAATGCCCGGTGTGGTTGCGGCCAACGTAAGGGCCAAACGCAGCAAAATGTTGCGAGGTTTATCAGTCAAAAAACGCCGTGCTTTTTACGAAAGCCAATTGGGCTCGAACAGAACCGTTCTTTTTGAAGGCGAAAACAAGCAAGGTTATATTCACGGTTTTACCGAAAATTACGTCAAAGTAAAAGCGCCTTGGAATCCGGAATTGGTGAATACTTTACACGAAGTTACCTTGACACGCATTGATGACGATGGTTGTGTGCGTTTTGAATTTGTGGGTGTTCCGGCTTAATATTTTGAATGAAATCTGAGTTTGGTCATTCTAAAAACTTCTTCTGAATATTGTTCTACCAGTTCGTAGCTGTGGCGTTTGGTTTGTTTGAAATCAACGAGTTTGGCCGCTGAAATTTCGTAATACATTTTTTCGCCTTCAAGCATAAAGTGCTCGCCTGTGTTGCGATAGGCTGAGCGAGCGAGCGTAAATTCTGATAAATTCCAAGTGCTTTTTTGCGCATCTTCGGCTTGATGTTTTAAATGCAAGCCTTCGACAATTTCGGTTTTACAACCGTAATACTTTGAAATATTTTCAAAAAACAAAAGGATTTCTTCGCGTAGCTCTTGTGATATCATGTGCTAAAGATAAGTTTTTCTTTTGCTGTAAGAAATAAAAAAAGGCCTCAATCTGAAGCCTTGTGTAAATTATTGTTTGATGATTTTTTGTATGAAAACCTCGCCCGAACTGTCTTGACCTTGTATGAGATAAATGCCGCTGGAAAGGTTTGAAAAATCAATCGATTGATTTTGAATTTTTATTTGTATTTGTCTTGCGTCTGTTGTAAACAAAGCCATATTTTTAATTGGCTCATCAAAGTTCAGACTTCCAACGGTTGGATTCGGATAAAATTTCAGTGGTTTTTTAATCGCCATATCCAAAGATAAATTGGCAGACGTTTCAAGTTTATGGCATTCAAAAGCCATGGCCAATTCGGCAGCATCATAAAATGGGCCGGTTCCTGAATAAATGAACTTCATATAACAAAATTGCTCAAAGGCAACAATGTTGTTATAAGGCGAAACAATTACATTGGTTCCTGCATTGTAATCAGCCTGAGACGGATAAAGTTCAAAAGAATATCCTGACAAATCGTAGTTTAAAGTCAATGCTTCAGCTCTAAATTGTGTCAAATATTGGTTGATGTCAAAAGTAGCAAATCCATCGTTGTCTGTGTCAAGTGTAGTAAACACTCTACAACCCAATGGTGGAGGCGTGGGTGATTGTGCCCAACTGTTTACAAAGCTTGTCAGAATGAAAAAAAAGAGTAATTTTTTCATTATTAGATTTTTATACCCGGAGGAAGCAATTCTTTATACATGCTGTTTTTTCTGAAAAACGAAGCAATTCTAGGTAGAATCGGAACTACGCGAAGCTTACGCTCATAAGCAATGGTCATGATGTTTTTGAGTAATTCGTCAATTAAAAGCTCGTCGTCAAAACCTTCTGGTTTATTAATGCGGGTTAAGAATATTTTCTTTTCTTGAAACGAGTATTCAACGGTAATCAATCCTTCTGGGATTGTAATTTCAAATTGACGAGCAAAAGTATTGTCTTTAATCTCTAAGGTCATCATCGCTTCCATAGTCTGCAATTTTATAATTCAAAAATCAATTTAATTCACTGATTTGGGCTACAAATTTAAGCATAATGTGCTCATCTTGGTTGATTTTGAACGGCAAATGTTACAGAATGATGTAGTTATATATTTTTTTTGACCTTGATTTTAAAGTGTACCTTTGCTTTGTACGAAGATGACAACGACCAAAATGAACAAAATTCCTGTGTACATGATGCCCGGTTTGGCTGCCAGTCCGGTTATTTTTGAACGAATCCGATTACCCGAAGATCAGTTTGAAGTGCATTGGCTATCGTGGAAAATACCGCTAAACGGAGAGTCATTGTCTGCCTATGCAAAACGAATGTGTAGTGAAATAAAACACGAAAATCCGGTTTTAATAGGCGTTTCATTTGGCGGTGTTTTGGTTCAGGAAATGGCACAATTTATTAATCTGCGTAAGCTCATTATTATTTCAAGTGTTAAAACCAAAGATGAAATTCCCTTGAGAATGAAGCTGGTTCGTTCTTCTAAAATTTATCGTCTTGTTCCGACACGTTTACTGCAACAAATTGAAGTATTGCAGCGTTTTGCTTTTAACCAAGCGCTTAAAATGCGTTTTAAGTTGTACGAGAAATATTTGTCAATGCGCAACAAAGAATATCTGGAATGGGCTATTGAGCAAATGCTGTGTTGGAACAGAACGCAAGTAGATGAAAACGTAGTTCACATTCATGGCGATGCTGATGAGGTTTTTCCGATTGAGAACATCAAGAGTTGTATTGCGGTGTCCGGCGGCTCACACATAATGATTGTTTTGCGCTATCGTTGGTTCAATGAACATTTACCTAAAATTATTTTAGACGCTTAATCTTTATAAGCATTTTTGTAAGTTTACTCAAACAAACTAGATATGATGATGAATTGGATGAAAAAAACAGCCTTGATTGGAACCGTTGTTCTGGTCAGCGGTGCTTTGGTATACGGAGTTTCTACCGAAGAAAAAAACAAAATTACTCATGAAGGCTCGGCTATGTTTTTCCCGACGAGTATTGATTTTGCTGGCGAAGAAACACCGCTGCAAATTACCGATGTGCGGGAAAGGCTTGATCGTGAATTACTGATTAATGCTAATTTAGACGCCACTACCTTGCTTATTATCAAACGAGCCAATCGGGTTTTTCCGATTATAGAACCGATTCTTCAAAAATATAATGTGCCCGATGATTTTAAATATTTAGCGGTGATTGAAAGCGGATTGGTCAATGCCGTTTCGCCTGCAGGCGCGCGTGGTGTTTGGCAGTTCATGCCTAACACGGCTCGTGAAATGGGTATGGAAGTCAACGATTTGGTCGATGAGCGCTATCATTTAGAAAAATCAACTGAAGCGGCCTGTAAATATTTACTCGATGCCAAAGCTAAATTTGGCAATTGGACTTTAGCAGCGGCATCTTACAACGGAGGAATGACCGGCGTAAACAAGCAAATCGAAATGCAAAAAGTGACTAATTATTACGATTTGCTTCTGAATGACGAAACTTCACGCTATGTATTCCGAATTTTGGCACTGAAAGAAATCATGAGAGAACCCGCAAAGTTTGGTTTTACTTTTAATGAGCAAGATTTATATGCCAGTTTGCCGAGCAAAAAAATCACGATTGACAGCAGTATTACTGATTTAGCAACTTTTGCCAAAGATCAAGGCATCAATTATAAAATTCTCAAAATCCACAATCCGTGGTTGCGCGATAAAAAATTGATTAATCCCAATAAAAAGAAATACGAACTCGAGATTCCGCTGAGTGGGTATTAAAATCAAAAGCGCCTTTAAGGCGCTTTTTTTATTCATTTTGAGCAAGTCTGCCACGACTTGTGTTGGTTTGGTATAATGGCTTTATACTTGCTTGCCTGTCTAAAAAACCAACCGCACGCTGATCAAAAACTTCATAGTTGAGTTCAAAAGCTTTCATGGTAGGCGTTTTGGGCGGAATTACTACACCACCACGTTTTATATCTACCACTTCTAAATTTTGATTTAAGTAATATGAAGTTGGAAAGCCTAGGGTATGTTTGAGTGTAGCTACAATAGCTTCGTCATTTCGGTAAGACTCATGTGCATAGCAAACTTTTATTTTACTCGTAAATGGCCCGGCTGCTTTGCGCGCATCCATTTTAATATCCCAAAACAAAACCACAATCTGAAGGTTATCTTCATATTTGTGCGCTAATTTGTTCAAGGCTTGAATTTCACCTTTGTTCATGACACACCAGGACGAATACGTAATCAAAAAAATCGGTTTCTTGATTTTGCTCAATCTGACTTTTTTGCCTTTGGCTGATTTTAAGGCATAATCATCAAATCTTGAACCTACCAAATGGTTCTGAACCAATGAATCAAATAGGACGGAGGCTTTGTCAACATCGCCACGTTCAAAAGCTTGATCGCTTTGGCTGTTGTACTTTTTAAGGTTTGCCTTGATTGCAGAGGCAAAAGTTACGGTTTCGTCGTTTTGGCTGTAGCCCACATTTAGGGTCAGCAAGAGCATAAGAGTTGTAGTAATTAATCGCATGACTCCAGAGAATTATTGATTAATAATGCCCCAAAATAGCAAAGAAAAAATGAAATATAAAAGTTTTCAACAAACTATTTTGAATAACTTGTTGAAAACCACAGCAAAATTGTTGGTAAGTAGAAAATTAAATTCGCTTCAACTGCTCTTTCATCATCACAATTTGATCTTTGAGCATGCCTTGTTTGTCGAGCTTCTTAGCTTCGTTGAGCAAGTTCGTTGCTTCAAGTTTTCTGCGACGAGTTAATGCTACACCAGCCAAGTTCAATTTAGCAACCGCCAAATCCATATCCATGTTCAAGCCCAATTCAATCGCTTTTTTGAAGTATTTCTCTGCTTGAATCAAATTGGTTTGTGAAAGCATAATGCCATGCAAATAATTGTAATAGCCTTGTTGTTTTTTAACCAAAGCCGTTTCAGGATTTTTAATATACGACAACCATTTCTGAGCGCCGACAAAATCTTGTTTGCGCATACGCAAGAACGCCAGCAAAATAAATTCGTTTCTGAAATACAAGATAATCGGAAGTGTAGACAAGAGCAACAAGAATATTCCGTTGCCAATATATCCTTCAGTCATTTGCCAAATTGCCACGACAATCATGAGCCCGGCTATAATCAATTTTAAAAATCTGTGAAACATACCATGTAAATTAACGGCGCCAAAGGTATCATTTCTTCTGATTTTGCCCAAAGAAATCCCGCTGAATTTCCAGAATTAAAAAACAAAAAAATAGGCGCTTAAAAGCAATTCAAAAAGCACAAAAAAATTATTTTAAAAACCACTTGTCAACAAAAAAAAACTTTCTATATTTGCAGCCGGTTTTACAAATAAACCAAATCGCACAAAGATTATATTAAGTTTTAAAGATATCAAGCAATGAGCAAGAGAACGTTTCAACCATCGAAAAGAAAAAGAAGAAATAAGCACGGTTTTATGGACAGAATGGCTTCTGCAAATGGAAGAAAAGTGCTTGCGCGTCGTAGAGCGAAAGGAAGACACAAATTGACTGTTTCTTCTGAACCAAGACACAAAAAATAATGTTTACGAGCATTCAAAATAAAGGCGTTACTTCAATTAGTAGCGCCTTTTTTTTATACCTTGTTGCAGCCTTTTTTGAAGCTATTTCCGGCTGTCCGCGCTACGCGGTAGCTTGCTCCCATCCGGGCTAGGGCATTCTTCAAAACAGCAACATCCGTTTTAACCGACTGAATTTTTGATCCAAAACAACAACTACAACAACACAACAATATGCCCAAAGACACTTCTATTCAATCAGTGCTCATCATTGGCTCAGGCCCCATTGTTATTGGCCAAGCCTGCGAATTTGACTATGCCGGCTCACAAGCAGCGCGTTCCCTGCGCGAAGAAGGCATTGAAGTCATTCTCATCAATTCCAATCCGGCTACAATCATGACCGATCCGGCCATGGCCGATCACGTGTATCTTAAACCACTCACCACCAAATCCATCGTTGAAATTCTCAAAGCGCATCCGCAAATTGATGCGGTTTTGCCAACCATGGGCGGACAAACAGCGCTCAACCTTTGCCTTGAAGCCGACGAAAAAGGCATTTGGGAAGATTTTAACGTGCGCCTCATTGGGGTCGATATCAATGCCATCAACATCACCGAAGATCGCGAGCAGTTCAAACAATTGCTGGAGCGTATCGGTGTTCCGGCGGCTCCGGCCAAAACAGCCAACTCATTCCTCAAAGGAAAAGAAATTGCCCAGGAATTTGGCTTTCCACTCGTGATTCGCCCGTCGTTTACCCTCGGCGGAACCGGTGCAGCTTTTGTTCATCACAAAGAAGATTTTGACGAATTGCTCACCCGCGGACTTGAAGCTTCACCCATTCACGAAGTTTTGATTGACAAAGCTTTATTGGGCTGGAAAGAATACGAACTCGAACTTTTACGCGACAAAAATGACAACGTAGTCATTATTTGCTCGATTGAAAATATGGATCCGATGGGCATTCACACCGGTGATTCTATTACGGTGGCGCCGGCCATGACGCTCTCAGATACGACTTTTCAGAAAATGCGCGATATGGCCATTTTGATGATGCGCTCGATTGGGAATTTTGCTGGTGGTTGCAACGTGCAATTTGCCGTTTCACCCGATGAGCGTGAAGATATTGTAGCCATTGAAATCAATCCGCGGGTGTCGCGATCTTCGGCTTTGGCCTCAAAAGCCACCGGTTATCCGATTGCCAAAATTGCCAGTAAATTGGCGCTGGGTTATCATTTAGATGAATTGCACAACCAAATCACCAAATCAACTTCGGCACTTTTTGAACCGACTTTAGACTATGTGATTGTCAAGATTCCGCGTTGGAACTTCGACAAATTTGATGGCGCTGACCGAACTTTAGGCTTACAAATGAAATCGGTAGGCGAGGTGATGGGCATCGGGCGTTCGTTTCAAGAAGCCTTGCACAAAGCCACGCAATCACTAGAAATCAAACGCAATGGTTTGGGCGCGGATGGAAAAAGCTACCGCAATTATGAACAAATCATTGATAAACTCACCCATGCCAGTTGGGACCGCGTTTTTGTGATTTACGACGCCATTCAAATGGGCATTCCGCTCAGTCGCATTCATGAAATCACGCGAATTGATATGTGGTTCCTCAAACAATACGAAGAACTATATCAAATAGAAAAAGCCATTTCGCAATATAATGTTGATACTTTGCCGCGCGAACTTTTGCTCGAAGCCAAACAAAAAGGCTACGGCGACCGACAGATTGCGCACATGCTACGTTGTTTAGAAAGCCAGGTTTATAAACTGCGCGAAACCATGAACATCAAGCGCGTGTATAAACTCGTTGATACTTGTGCGGCCGAGTTCAAAGCGCAAACACCTTATTATTACTCAACTTTTGAAGCTGAAATTCAAACGGCCAGTGGAGCAACTTATGTGTCGAACGAGAGCGTGGTTTCAGATCGTAAAAAAGTGATTGTTTTAGGTTCTGGTCCGAACCGAATCGGTCAGGGAATTGAGTTTGATTATTCTTGTGTGCATGGGGTTTTGGCCGCCAAAGAATGCGGTTATGAAACCATCATGATCAACTGTAATCCCGAGACGGTTTCGACTGATTTTGACACGGCCGATAAGCTGTATTTTGAACCCGTTTTTTGGGAACATATTTACGACATCATCCAACACGAAAAACCCGACGGCGTCATTGTGCAATTGGGCGGACAAACCGCTTTGAAGCTGGCAGAAAAACTCGACCGTTATGGCATTAAAATTTTCGGAACCAGCTACGATGCACTTGATTTGGCCGAAGATCGCGGACGTTTTTCAGAGTTGTTGGCCGAGCTCAAAATTCCGTATCCAAAATTTGGCGTGGCCGAAAATGCCGACCAAGCCAGCGCACTTGCGGATGTTTTAGACTTTCCGCTGCTCGTGCGTCCGTCGTATGTTTTGGGCGGTCAAGGCATGAAAATCGTCATCAACAAACAAGAGCTGGAAGAGCATGTCATTGATTTGCTCAAGAATATTCCGGGCAATAAGTTGCTGCTCGATCATTATCTGGATGGCGCTATTGAAGCCGAAGCCGATGCGATTTGCGATGGTGAAAACGTGTACATCATCGGTATTATGGAACATATTGAACCCTGCGGTATTCACTCGGGCGATTCTAACGCTACTTTGCCGCCGTTTAATTTGGGCGAATTTGTGATGCAACAAATCAAAGATCACACAGTGCGCATTGCCAAAGCTTTGCAAACCGTGGGTCTGATCAACATTCAATTTGCGATTAAAGACGATACGGTGTATATTATTGAAGCCAATCCGCGGGCCTCGCGAACCGTGCCTTTTATTGCCAAAGCATACGGCGAACCTTATGTGAATTATGCCGCCAAGATTATGCTCGGACAAAATAAAGTCACCGATTTTGAGTTCAAACCCAAACTCAAAGGATACGCGATCAAGCAACCGGTATTCTCGTTCAGCAAATTTCCGAATGTCAACAAAGCATTGGGCCCAGAGATGAAATCAACCGGCGAGAGCATTTTGTTTATTGACGATCTCAAAGATGATCAGTTTTACGAATTGTACTCCAGACGCAAAATGTATTTGAGCAGATAAAAATTAAAAGACCATGTTTCGCCACGAAGGAAAAACGCGCAATTTCAAGCACAATTTGGGCATAGCCTCGTTGTTGTCATTTGTGGCGGGGCTGGTCAATGTAACCGGATTTTTGTCGGTTCAGAAATTAACCACCAACATCACCGGGCATTTTGCGTATTTAATTGACGAGGTTTTTAAATTGGAATGGTTGAATTCACTCGTTTATTTTCTGTACATCTTTTTCTTTTTTCTGGGCTCGTTTACCTCGAACTTACTCATTGAAATTGCTCTGCGCAAGCATTCTAAAATCAGCTATCAGATTCCGGTTTTTTTAGAGAGTTTTATATTGCTCGCTCTGGCTTTTTTAGGTGCGATGATGGCCAGCGAAAGTCCCAATTTTTTAGCTTTTGTACTGCTTTTTTCGATGGGATTGCAAAATGCGCTGGTCACCAAGATTTCTAAAGCAACCGTGCGCACCACTCATCTCACGGGTTTGTTTACTGATTTGGGTATTGAACTTTCTCAGCTTATTTTTTACAAATTACCCGAGCAACAAGCGCAGTTGTGGTCATCGGTCAAACTCAGGCTCACGATCATCAGCTTTTTCTTTTTGGGCGGAATCACCGGCGGAGTTTTTTATATGCGCATCGGGCTCAAAGTATTGCTTTTGGCCGCTTTGGTTTTGATCAGCACCATCGTGTATGATTTCCTGAAGTATCACTGGTTGTTGTTTCATCGCAGGCACAGAGCATAAAAAAAGCCCCAATTTCTTGAGGCTTATGAGTTTTATTTTTTGACTATCTTTTCTATTTTGGTTCCTTTCTGAGTGGTAATTCTCAAAAAGTAGATGCCGTTCGTTTTATTTGAAATATTGAATTTCACGGCATTTTCGTTTTGTGTTAGCGTTTCCAAAATTCTTCCTTGTATGTCAAACAATTCAATCTGTTTGATGTTGTTGTCGGCCTTTACTTGGATGAAATCATAGGACGGATTTGGGTAGACAATCACACTGTTGTCTTTCGTGAATCCGCTGGTGTTGAGTGTTGCAAAGGTGGTGTCGGCATCATTGGTTTCAATAGGAAAGTTGTAGTCGAAATATATGCCGGCCTTATTGGTTACGATTGATCCAACGTTTAGGCTTGATTGCGATTTCATTTTAAAAAGGATGCTTCCATGCCCGCCCACCGGTGGGTCTCCGGCTCTTGGAGCGAGGTTGATGTTTGCAAATTTAAATTCGATTACGTTGTCCTTGATTTGTGCCTTGACTTCATGCGAAGTGTTCATCAATTGCAAAGAGCTAATATCAAATTCGGCAGGATTGATGTCAAGCTTAACAACCACATTTTCTGCAGCAGCGTTTCCGGTGTTTTCAAAATTGACGACATAATGAAGGTATGCCCCAATTTCAGAGGCGTTTACGGTATCGCCTTCTAAACAGGTAATGTCATTGGGGTCATAGGCACCCACGACGATTTGATTGTAGGAGAAGGTGTTGTCTAACGGCAATTCATCGGCGACAACAGGCGTAATAGAGGCGGTGAAGTTCAAAATATCCCCAATGTTTACCGACGGTGTTTCTGTTGGGGCATTGACGTTCAAAGTTACAAGAACGTCCCTATTTTCAAAAGGCATTAAATTGACGAAGTTCCAGGTTAAATTATTTAAAGATGCTGCGCTAGTTGCAGGAACGGCACTTACAAAGTCTATTCTTGAGTCATCGAAATGAAGCGAAACGGCTCCCGAATGCATTTGATTTCCTTTGTTTTTGTATACGATTTTATAAGTGGCATTGAAGCCGGGACGCGCAAAGTCGATGGGAATGAGCACCACTTCTACATCATTGTGCAAGCCCACTGCCTGAATACAGAAATCCTGGGTTGAAAGGTTGTTGTTATTGTCGGCAAAAGTAAAATTAGCTGTAGGCGGCGAAAAATCAAACCAAGTTGGGTTTTCGACATTCGGGTTGATGGTATAGGTTCCAGCATCGGTATAATAACTGTAACCGCCATCAATATTGGTCATGGTTGAACCGGTTGTTGTGCCGTCATGAATGTCCAATCGGATGAATGGATTGACTTCGTCGGTAATGTCACAACCGTTATTATCTTCATCAAAAATAGTGGTTCCCGTGATGGTGTTATAATTTCCGCCCGGTGTAAACGTACAATAAGAATTGGCAACCGTTGCATTCATCCCTAGTGAATTGATATAGGTTTGCAGTGTGTATAATTGGTCTGTATCGGCACAAATGTATTGTAGGTTGGGGTTGTTGACCAGGTCTATTGTGCTTTCATTTTTCCCGTTTTTTACAAATAAAGTAGTCAAAAGGTTATTGGTACAAGACAAATAATCTAATGCAATACAATTGCCAACATCTAACGTTTGTAATTGGTTGTTATCGCAGTATAGAAACTGGAGCTTGGTTAGGTTGGAAACATCCAATGAACTAGTTTGTGTTTCAAAACACGACAATCCTTTTAGGTTGACCAGATGGTTCACACTAAAGTTAGGCAACGGATTGTTAGAATAACTCAAAATCTCGAGCAGCGGATTGTTGGTCAAATTGAGTGCATTGATTTGATTGTTGGTGCATTGCAGTACCGTTAACTGAGTTAGGTTGCTGGTATTGATGGTTATTAGCTGGTTGTAACTGCATTCTAATTTCTCTAGTTGGCTTAGGTTGCTTACGTTGAGGTTTGAAATTTGATTCGAATCACAATTCAAATATTTCAGATTATTTGAAGTAGATAAATCTAAGGCTGTTAATTGATTTTGTTTGCAATAAAGAATTTCGAGCGCTGGAAATCCCGTAACGTCTAAGCTTGTTAGGTTGTTTGACTCGCAACCCAAACTAATCAAATTAGGCGAAATGCCGTTGATGTTGGCAAGCGTTACGTTGTTATTGGAGAAATTTAAATTTACCAAGGAAGAAAGTCCGGTTAAGTTAAGTGTTGTGAGTTGATTGAAAGCACAATAAAGTGTTTTCAGGCTGGTCAGATCAGAAACATTCAACTCAGTAAGCAGGTTGCTGCTACAGTCAAAACTTTCAAGCAACGGTAGATTGGTTAAACTCAGATTTGTGATATAATTAAACGAATAATTCAATGTTTTAAGTTGTAATAGTCCGTTTAAATTTAAATTTGTGATATGGCCGCGCCAGCATTCTAACGTTTCTAAATGGGGCAAATTGCTTACGTCAAGTGTGGTTAGAGCTGTATTCATACAACGTAAGTATTTTAAGTTTGTTGAACCACTGATGTCTAAACTACTCAATACGCCCGCATTGTCTATCCCTGAAAAATAAAAAGAAGTTAAATTGGTTAAGCCGGTAAGGTCCAAACTGGTGATCAGTGTATCAAAACATTCAAAAGTATCTAAGTTTGACAATCCCGCTACATTTAAAGTTTGTAGTACATTGGTAAGTTGATTGTTGAGACGGTAGCCACCACCACATCGCAAAGTAACCAATCCATGCAAATTGGTAACATCTAGGTTTTGCATTTTATTGACGTAACAAGTCAAATCGATTAGATTCGGGAGATTAACCAGCGAAAGGTTGGTGAGCTGATTGAAAGAGCAGTTCAGGTAACGTAAATTGCTCAAGTTATTTAAGTCTAGCGTAGTCAATTTGTTGTAAGAGCAGTTGATGTTCCATATTTGAGGCAGGTTCGTCAATGTCAAACTGCTGAGGTTTCCCGTTACGTTAAATCCGTTATTGGTATCATCTACTCCGATAAGGTCAATATTGGTCAGACTACTTAAATTGTTTAGGTTTACAGTAGTCAATGTTTCATTTGTCCGACAATAAATCGCGGTCAACAAGGCAAGATTCGATACGTTTAGTTGCGTTAATTTATTGGCAGAACAGTCCAACATATTCAGATTAGTGAAACCGTTTACGTCTAAAGTAGTCAATAGGTTAGACGCGCAAAGCAACGTGTTCAGGTTAGCAGCTCCAGCAATATTCAAACTGGTAATTTTATTGTTAGAACAATCCAATTCCGTGAGATTGGTCAAACTGTTGGCATTAATACTGGTGAGTCGGTTGCCATTGCATCGCAAGACGGCAGTAGTGCTTGCCACTCCATTTAATGAAGTCAGCAGATTATTCGAACAAACCAAGATAGCGAGGTTCTGAACTCCCGTCAGATTTAATGTTGAAAGTTGATTGTTAGAGCAGTCCAAGACTTGTAAGTAAGAAAGCCCGGTTAAATTTAGATTTAACAACAAATTGTCGTGACATTCTAAATGATTTAGATTGGTAAAATATTCGATTCCCGTTAAATCGGATATGCCGCTGTTGCTCACATCAAGGGCAGTTGGCAGCAAAGCTTCATTTTGCTGAATTTCGCCATCTGTATTGGTGTCTACACCCAAGGCAATCAACTTCGCTTTAAAACTCGCGTCGGGTATAGCCACAATCTGGGCATTCATTACGCTTGTAAGGAGCATTGCCAAAAGCAATATTAGTTTACTTTTCATAATCTTCAAATTTGGTATGGAGTATTGATCTGGTTTCATAATCTCTGATTTTTTGAATAATTGGTTCCTATAAGGCTCTAATCAATTCCTGTAATTTTTCTTTTTTGCTCTGCGCAATCGGAATATTTGATTGGTCGGCCATAATCACATAACCGCCGTCATTTTTGATATATGATTTTAAGTAGGCCAAATTGATCAGGTGAGATTGATGTACGCGTTCAAATCCATGTTCGCTGAGCAATTCTTCGTATTCTTTGAGTGTTTTTGAAATTAAAACAGGTTTGTGATTTTTGATGTAAAATTGAGTATAGTTGGCTTTGGCTTCGCAGCGAATAATGTCAGAAACTTCAAAAAGATGAATCCCGTCGCTGGTTGATAGGGCAATTCGCTTGTAATTGTCGACTTTTTTGCGAATGTTCTCAAGCAACAAATCAATGTGCTCGAACGAATTGTCTTTTCCGGTGGCCGCTTTGATTTTGGCCATCGTGTTTTGCAATTCCTCAAAATCAACAGGTTTGAGCAAGAAATCAAGCGCGCTAAACCGGAAAGCCTTTACAGCATATTGTTCATGGGCGGTGATGAACACAATATGCGCTTTGATTTTTCCTTGTTTTAGCGCCAGTTGTTCTAAAATGTCAAAACCCGTTCCGTCGCTCAGGTGGATATCCAAAAAAAGGACTTGCGGTTGCCATTTTTCAATGGCGGCGATGCCCGTTTTGACGCTTTCGGCTTCACCCACAATAGCAATATCGTTGGTATATCGGTCTAAAAGCGCTTTAAGACCGGTGCGTAAATGTTCGTCGTCGTCTACTAATAATGCTGTAATCATTTTTTGAATTTTAAGGAATGTATTGAATAGGCAATCGCAAAGTCACGCGCGTACCGGCTTTTTGATGCTCATTATTGAGTTCTTCTATTTCGATTTGGGCCGATTTTGAGGTAATCGATTCCATGATTTCGAGTCGTTTTTTGGTGATTTCCAACGCCATTGATTTGTGTGCGGTCACCGAATTTTCTTTGAGCATTTTTGATTCAGATAGGCCTACACCATCGTCGGTTACGGTGCATATAAACTGTTGGTCAACCACATCAAAGGCAATTTCAATTTGGCCGTTTCCGTCTTTGGGAACCATGCCGTGCAATATGGCATTTTCTACAAAAGGCTGAATCAGCAAGGGCGGAATGCCCATATTGAACTCAACCTTCGGGCTTGAACTAATGCTGAATTCAAATTTGTGACGAAAGCGCAATTGTTCGAGTTCAAGATAATTCTGCAAGCTTTCAATTTCTTTGTCAATCGGAATCAGTGAACCTTT
This sequence comes from Flavobacterium sp. CYK-55, assembly GCF_018413465.1. GTDB lineage: Bacteria > Bacteroidota > Bacteroidia > Flavobacteriales > Flavobacteriaceae > Flavobacterium. The sequence continues at coordinate 58,898 of NZ_JAHCDK010000007.1, read as the reverse complement.
TGAATATTCCAAAGTCAGACGCATCAATTTGGAGAATTTGGACAGATATTTCAGAGCCGAATCGGTTCCGTTTTGTACGATAAAGCTTGATATCGCGCCCAAACAATTAAACACAAAGTGCGGATTCATTTGTAAATGCAAGGCTTTTTGTTCGTATTCGGCGACTTCTTTTTGCAGTGTAAGTCTGCGTTTAACTTGTCGTTTGTTGTAGAGTAATATGATCACTACAGCCAAAAAAGCACAGCCCAAAATGATAAAAAGAGTTATTAGGCGTTGACGTTTGTTTTGTTCGGCGAGGAGCGCTTCTTTCTTTTGATACTCAAAGTTCATCTCGGCCTGCGCAAATTTTTTGCTGTTCTCTAAATTGTTGATGCTGTCACGCGCAGCGATGTAATTCCGATAATGGGCAAACGAGGCTTCGGTTTGATGGAGCGCTGCGTAAATTTCGCTGAGTAGTTTTTCAGAATGATAGGCTTGGTCGAGCACGCCTATGTTTTGAGCATAAGCCAATGATTTTTGTACATACGGCATCGCTAGATTGTATTGCTTTTGCGCAGCGTATAATTTTGCGATGTTGTACAAAGCCAACGAAGCGCCAAATTTGTTTTGCATCGATTCATATAAGTTCAATGCTTTTTCATAAGCCGATAATGCTTGCTCAGATTGTTGTTTTTTCTGAAAATAATCACCCCAATAATTGGCCAATAAAGCCGAACCTAAAGGATTATTGTTTTGCGAAAATAACTTTTCAGCTTGTTCATAATACTGTTTTGCCGGCTCATATTGATGGCGTTCAAAATAAATCACGCCAATGTTGGTAAGGGTCATCGCGGTATTGGGCTCTTTGATTTGCTCTTGAATTGCGACTGCTTGTTTGAGATATTCAAGGGCTTTTGTAAGATTTGATTGAGATTTATAGACAATTCCAATGTTGTTGAGACATTTAGATATACTGATTTTATCAGCGGTTTCTTGATAAATTTTGAGTGCTTTTTGATAAAATTCAAGCGCTTTGTAGTAATTGCTTTGTTGTGTATAAACAACGGCTATGCTGGCCAAGGCTCTGGCTTTTGTGTTTTTTACGAATGGATTAGATTCATTTTCGAGCGATGTATTTAGTTTGCGATCAACTCGTTTAAAGAATTCCAGAGCTTGCTCATATTTTCCGAGAATTAATGCGTGATTGCCCAAGTTGATGTAGGCATGAGCAAGCCCCAACGGATATTGAATTTTAGTAGCTAATATTTGCGCTTTTTGAGCAAAATAGAATAGGGAATCAGGCTGACTTGTTTTGTATTGATCGGCGATTTTGTTGTATAAGTTTACTTTGACGGTATCAGCCGAAGTATGTTTGAGTTGTTTGATGAGGTTTTTTGCCGAAGGTTTTTGCCCGAAGATGCATGGTCCGCTCGTGCAGAGAAAAATCAGACATACGATGTAAAGTAAACGTTTCAAAACTTCTGTGTTTTAAGTTAACGTAACAAATGTAGCGTATGTCAAGTTGCGAATTTTACTCGATTATTATTTGAGTGTTTTGAATTATTATTTAAGCGTTTTGGATTTTTTATATCCGTGACTCAATTTTATTGCTTTACAATTTTCTGCGGATAGGCTGCACCATCTATTTTCAATTCGGCCACATATACGCCCGCAGTCAATCCATTCATGTCTATCAAGATTTCAGAAACACCGGCAGAAGCTGTTCGTTCAGAAATTTGACGGACAATTTTTCCGGTAACATCAGTCAAATCAATTGAAACTTTTGCCGAAGTTAATAAGTCAAGTTCAAAATTTACCACATTTGTTACAGGATTAGGATACATTTTGAGCGCAATGGTGTTTTCATGTGGTTGTGCATGAATACCCAAATTAGATTTGTTCAAATTCCAAGCAACCGTATTAAAATGAATGGTAGGGTGATTATCGGTTCTGACTAGTGTGGTTTGATCTGTAACGGTGGCAGTAAGTATGTGATCGCCATCGCTTAAAGTAGTCGGATTCAAAGTGTAATTTTCGTTTGAACTTAAAAAGTTTCCGTCGAGTTGCCATTGAATTTGCAGTGTATTGGGAATCGGTCTAATCAGTGAAGTAAGCGCAAAATCTACCGGGTCTGAATTGACATTGATAACCGTTGCATTATTCGGTGCGTAGGATTCAATAGGGCTAATCAGAGCATGAATACGTTCAACTATACCCTCTTTGCACACATCGCAATACGGCAAATTAAGTTGCTCCATTTTACATTGGTTAGTCACCGGTTTATACCAAAGAGCTGAATTTCCACCACAACAATATGGATCAATGCCGATATTGGTTTCTTCAGTAAGCCAGTTTTTCCACTTGACCAAATTAGGATCAGTTTGTTGGGTCATATTGACTTTTTCCTGAAAATATTGGTCGCCGGCGTAGTATTCATCAGCTAATCGACCAAAAGTATGGCCAATTTCATGCGCTGCAATTTCACTTGAAGCTTCGTCAGCAGTAAAAACGGCATAAGAACCTCCGCTACCGCCATATTCGTTAGAATTACCAACAATAAAAACCAAATCATAATTCGGAAAATTGGCCGAAAGCACATTAGCTACTTTTACATTGCTTGTTACAATGGTCAAGCGGTGGATTCCGTAGCCATCAAATTTGGTCCCGAAGTAGTTGGTTGGGTTTGAAACCTCGGTAAAATAGTCGGCGCAATCACTTGCAGTATTGGCATGTTTAACGCCGGTTTGCGTTGCGATTACTTTAATGGCAAAAACATTGAAGTAATTTTTATAGGTGCTCCAAGGCGATATTGAGAACAGATAATTTGAAATGTTTTGTGCTGTGTTGATAAAATCATCTTGTTGAACATCGGTATAACCATCGCCCATAATTACAAGATTTAGATGCTTGTCAGGGTTTCCGTTGTCAAGGATAGGAACTACTTCAAAAGTTTGGGATTGAATAGATATTCCTAAAAATAATGCTAGTAAAGTGTAGTGAATTTTCACAGCTTATATTTTAAAAGTTTTTAATTCTCTTTTTTGCTTTTTCCTGGTTTCTGAAACCTTGATTTGTGTACTTCCGGTTTTTTGAAATCTGATGAAAAAATCAGCTTGATCAGTCTCAACGTATTGTGATGTCAACTGATGGTTGTCGTTTACATATTCAACCGTTTTATACAGCGGATGCTCAATACAGATAATTTCATTGGGTGTTTCATAACTGGTGATTTCCAGAGTAAGATAATTTTCTAATGAACTTTTGTTTTCAGTGTTTTTTTTGAGTTTTCCGGGGCTTTCGGTAACAGATAGCAACTCTATTTTACTTTCTCCTTCAGGTTGTTTTGAAATTAAAAAACTTACAAAAACTATTTTGCTTTCATCAGATTTTGATGTTTTTGGCTCTGATGAAACAGATTTCACCACCGATGAGCCACAGCTCAAACAACTGAGCCATAAGAGCCAACCCAAAAAAACTTTACCGAAGTGCCGAAAAATAAACTTCATCCGTCAAATTTAGTGAATTAGCTTTTTGATTTACCGCTTTATTGGTAAAATCAAATCAACAAAAAACCCAATCTTTTCAGACTGGGTTGGTGTTTTAATTTTTGATGAGTTTTTGAGTAACTGTGCCTTGTTGGGTTTTTAGACTAATCAAATAAAAACCTTTTGAGAACTCGCTCAAATCAACTTTTTCAGAAGTTTGCGTAGTACCGCTAATGAGCGTTTGTCCGTTGGTAGATAAAATTTGATATTCGGTAGTCAAGTTTTCTTTGTTGCTGATGACAATAAATTGCTGCGCCGGATTGGGTACAACACTAAAATAATCCTTAATAGCGGTTACCGTTGATAGCGGACTAATCGAAGTATTGACGCTGTTGGTGATGACTGCCGGATTAAAATCAAAATAAATGTCTGAACTTGACGTGGCTACATCGCCAATCACAAAATTGCTTTTGGGTTTGATGCGATATACCAACCAACCGTGACTTGCGGGTTCATTGACTGATTCATAAGGCAAATCGATATTCGAGAAAGTATAAGTGAGTTCGTTACCATTTCTGATTTGTACATTGCTGGCATGACTGGCATCAATGGGTTCAAAAGTGTTCCAATCCAAATCTGGGTCTAAAGTTTCTTTCACAACTACGGTTCTGGCATTGGCCGTTCCGGTATTCTGAAAACGAGTTACATAATGTAGATAATTAGCGGCCTGATTTGCGGTGATGCTTTCACCTTCAAGAACCGTTTTGTCATTCGGATCAAAAGAACTGAAAACAGTTTGATTCAGAACATAAGTATTGTTGGCAGGGTTGATATCGGTTGGAGTTCCGATAAGCGTTAGTGTATTAATCATACCCGAACTTACAGCCGGCGGTGGCAGCACCATCGCTTGAATATCAACATAGCGTCTTTCAAACGGAAGCAAGTTGGTAAAATTCCATGTCAAATCATCGTTGATATCGCTTATAAAAGCGGGATTCGCATTTAATGAAGCCAGTATGCTGCTGTTGTAATGCAACGTAAGCGTTCCGTTTAAAGCAGTCGTGCCTTTGTTTTCGTAATACAGTCGGTAAGTGGCTGCAAAACCAGGAATGGCTTGGTTTACATTGAATAAATGCACGAGCAAATCAGTTTGGTTATTAACCGATGCAATACAAAAATCAGTGTTGCTGTAATTGACGTTTTCGCCTGAACTCACAGTTGCTACTGATGTTGGCGTCGATGAAAAACCACTGCCCAAACCGTTTAAAGCAGATGTTGTGTAATTTCCGCCGTTGGGAATCAGGATTTCGTAGTTTCCATTGGCATTGGTAAAACTGGTGTAATCATGAGTACCATCGGTAGTATGGACGCGTCTACCACTAAAACTGAGTGCGGTGGCACAATTGTTATTGTTGTTAAACTTGACACTTCCTGAAATTTTATTGGGCAACAAAGAAGTTAGTTTGGTGATGATGTTGGCGCCCATGGGATTGGGACAACCGCTGCAATAAGATGCGTCATTCAAATAAAAAATTTGCGAACATGTGTTGGGCGCAATCAAATATGAGGTATTATAAACATATCCCAAATCAACGTCCTCTTGAGTTAGATAATGAATTCCTGTTGTACTGTAATTGTCTACTATATCAAATATAGGATTTTCAACAATCGCATTGTTATCAATAAGTTGGCATCCAAAAAAGTTAAAGTACATGGTGTTAAAAGTATAAATGTAATTGACGATATCGCCTACATCCACCAATCCATTGTTGTTTAAATCTAAATAATTCCCTTCCTGATTACTGTAGAGAGGTTCCTCAGCTTGGTAATATGTCCAGCCATCGTTATAATAGGAGCCGAGAAGACCATCACTGCTATAAGCGAAAGGGTCAGCAGATAAGTCGGTAATTTCAATATTACCAATGGTTGTGGCATGTACCATAATTTGGCTTGAATCGAAACAAGATGGGTTGTCTTTGCTTATCGCGACCGTATAAACTTCTCCAGGTTGAAGTATTGGAATGTTGTTGAAGAAAGTATATGTCCCTTCAGATGGAGCATTCGGGTTTTCTGTTGCATAAATATTTGTCAGAGGTTCATCTCCAATATTCTTGATTTTGACTTCTAAATTTGGCAACATGTAATAAGGTCCAATTCGAGCTAGAGTAACTCCAATGGCCGGACTCGTAGCACTTGCTTTAGGAATAGCAAGACAGATACTCGATAAGAGTATCAACAGATAAAATAGTTTTTGTTTCATAGCTTTTTTTACTAAAAATAAGCAAAACAATTTTATATAGCTTTGAAATTCAATGATATATTTTGAAATTTTATTTAACAATGTTTAAGCTTGAAAAAGTATATTTTTGCTTTTGTTCAATTGCTTATTTGCGGTTGATGTTACACAAGCAATTGCATGGATTTACTCAAAAAAATCAACACCAAAGCCAAGGCTGATTTCAATACCGGTTTCGGAACAAGCGCAGCTAGCTATGGCGGTCGCTTCATCAATAAAGACGGTTCTGCTAATATTCAAAAGCGTGGGCTTACTTGGTTTGATAGAATCAGTTGGTATCACACTATGCTCAAAATGCCTCGTGCTAAGTTTTTGTTGGTTTTATTGGCTTTTTATGCGATTGTGAATTTTATTTTTGCTTCAGTTTATTACTTGATTGATGTTGAATATCTCAATGGTATTGACTCTTCAGGCTCTGAATGGATCAAATTTGGCAAAGCGTATTTTTTTAGTGCGCAAACTTTTACAACGGTTGGTTATGGTCACATAAGCCCGAACGGTTTTTTAACCAGTGCTTTGGCAGCCACTGAAGCCTTGGTGGGTTTGTTGAGTTTCGCGATTGCGACGGGTTTATTTTTCGGAAGATTTAGCCGACCCAGAGCTTATCTTAAATTTTCACACAATGCATTGATAGCACCCTATCGGAATAATCAAAAAGCACTAATGATGCGTTTGACACCGTTCAAAAACACACATCTAACTAATGCTCAAGCCAAGATTACTTTAGGTATGATTATCGAAGAAAATGAGCAAATGGTCAATAAGTTTTATTCTCTTGATTTAGAATTGTCTGAAGTAAACTCACTCAACCTGAGTTGGACTTTGGTTCATCCGATAACAGAAAATAGTCCGATTTTTGGATTTTCTTCTGAGGATTTTAAATCCATTGACGGAGAACTCATCGTATATGTGACTGCATTTGATGATATGTACAGCACAACTGTATCGGCGAGCACATCGTATACATTTGATGAAATCGTTTACGGAGCCAAATTTGAAATGATGTATTCAGATAGTGACGATGACAGTCGAACAATTTTACATCTGAACAAACTCAACAGCTATAAGCTGATAGAATTCTAAATAACAAACTAATTAAACAAACAAATGATGAAAAACAAAAAATGGGGTATTGCATTGGCGATACTCGGATTGGGAGCAACTACAGTTTATCTTTATCTCAATCAAGCTGCTAGAGATGTTAGTTCAGAAGTTGCTGCTTTTAAGATTACCAAAATTGAACTCGATCAAGATTATACCAAAAATGATTCGTTGGCCAATCTGAAGTATATTGATAAAACCATTGAGTATACAGGGGTTATTAGCCGTTTGATTCCAGAAACACATTCGGCTGATGTTGATGATAACATGGTTGTAGTTTTTAAAGATTCAATCTTGCCTGCAGAACTCAAAGAAAAGCAAAGATATACACTCAAGGGCAGATATGTAGGCTATGACGATTTAATGCAAGAATACAAAATGGATGACGTAACCCTAGTAAAAAAGGATTAATAAAAAAGCCTGTTTAGACAAACAGGCTTTTTTTATGATTTAGTGGCATCCTTGTAATGAGTTGATATAATCTCGCATCAATTGTACACCTTCTTCATGTATGATGCTTCGACCAATCATAGGCATCATTTCAGCAGCTTCATTAGTGTTCATTCTATAGATTAATTCAGAATGATCCGGATCTCGACCGTTGATCACATAAGGTTGATTAGGAATTGTAAACAACGGAGGCAAACAAACGCCAAACGTGTATAAATCATTGTTGGCAAAATCAAATCTTTGTGGTACATAAGCACAGTGACCGCCGGTTCTGTGGCAGTGTGCGCAATTAATGTCTATATAAGAGCGAGCTCTCTGATCAAGTGGTTTGCTTGTATCTTCCCAATCAACAGCCGAATGAATCGCTGATAGAGCAGGCAAGGTGTTGTTTATATAGCCTAAGTTTTTCCAGTATTGTAATTGATTTCGTGTTGTGCCGCCATAATTGTATAAGGTATTCAAATTTTGTGGTTTGGGGCCAATAGGTGTGTTTCGTTCGCCACCTTCAACCTGAAGCGGATTTATTTTATGACAAGTCACACATTCAGTTTGTGATGGAATCTTATAAGTAATGCTTCTGCTTACACCATTTTCTATCCAAGTAATCGGCACGAAATACCCATTTTGATTGGTATCAAGATAAGCTTCGGTCTGCGCCTCATTCCAAATGTAATCATAGAGTTTCCAACCATCGACTTTTCTGACCAACAAGCGCGTTTCAATTAATTTAGTCACATCGTTGGGTTGTACATGGTCATAATAAAATGTTTTTGAAATAACCGTCCCCACCGGAAATTCCAATACGTTGTCATCACCATTATATGAAGCTTTGGCTCCTTTTGGCAACCAAATGAATCTTTTTTTATGAGCATAATCCGTAAATAATGCACTCGCAGGTTTATATGGAATTACCATATAATTTGGTTTGTGGTCTTTAAGAGGGCCAACAAATAACTGATAATCTGAAAGCTTTGGATACGGAACCAACGACAAATCAATTTTGATAGGGCTGCCAACAGGGTTTGTTGCTTTGCTGTTGATTTCAGAATAATCAGAACTTTCGTCTTGTGAGCATGCAAAGGTGACCAATATTAGAACGATTAACGTTGCTAATAACAATAAATACTTTTTCATAGCGATTGAGAAAAAACAGGTCAAGCGTTATATCTTGACCTGAGATTAAAAATGTTTATCCTTTGATGAATTTTTGCATATGCTCTTTACCTTGAGCATCTTGAATTAACAATAAATAGGCTCCTGTTGAAAGTTTCTCAACATTGATACTATTATTATTCGCATTGCATTGCATCAATAATCTACCATTCAAATCGTAAATTTTGGCTGACTTGAATTCTATAGCATTTTGTGCTTTTATGTTCAGAACGCTTTGCGCCGGAACTGGATAAGTTTCAAAACCAGCTTGTGCAAACTGATTCACTGCCAAAGTAGAACCTTCTGTTATTTTAGTAGCTGTGTTTATAGTTGGGTTCAATATAGTGTCTTCAACACCTGAAGGCCATTTAATCACAATTTTGTCAATAGCACTAGCCGAACCAATACCGAAGTGTGCATTCATAGTACTTTGATGACTAAATCCATGGCCGCTTTTAATGTCGCGAATTTGCTTGCCCCATGCTCCGTGAATTTCAACTCGAGCACCAATACCATTAATATTACTTTGAATTCCTTCTAGGTTAATCGTTATCCAATTGTTCCCGTTTGGAACATTCAAATAAACATTGTTTCCAAATTGAACATCTAAGAAACCGTCGTGGTTTAAATCACCAACACCGCCTTCGTTAAAGTTAAGATCATAACCGGTAAAGGTCATATCGCCATTGTTGAGGTATATTTCTTTTGAATTTTGCCAGAAAAAATCTATCCATCCGTCGTTGTTAAAGTCTGCTGCTTGAATTTCCCATGAACCCACTTGAGCAGCAATACCAGATGCAGCAAAAATATCGGTAAAAGTACCATCGCCATTGTTGCGATAGAATTTATTGGTGTCAGAGATGTTTGAAAGCATAATATCCATGTCTCCGTCATTGTCGTAATCTTCAATAGCTGAAGCCCAAGATTGAGCACCATCATTGATTCCGGCTGCGGCACCAACCTCACTGTAGGTTCCGTCACCATTGTTTTTGTAATATAAGTTAATACGTTGCGGATCTCCAACCGGAGCACTACCACGACATTTTGATAAGTACATATCAATTTTTCCGTCGTTGTTTAAATCAGCCCATTGAGATTGGTAATTTCCACCATAATCTAGTGTTGGCATAAATGGAATGTCAAACAGAAGGTTGCCATTGCCATCGTTTCGGTATGCGTGACTTTGATCAACATCGTGACAAGCCCATAAGTCTAAATTTCCGTCATTATCGATATCAACAAAATTAGTTCTTTGGGTAAAGATACTTTGCGGATATTCAACAATCGTATAACCAGCACCTTCGGCAGCAGCTTTTACAACACTAACACGGCTGCCGTTTCCGAGCACCAAATCATTGAAGCCGTTTTTGTCAAAATCTCCTGCGGCAATACTCCAACCCGGAATATAATTTACCGTTAGCGGATAAGTATTGGTAGTAAAACCGGTACCGTCAGCTTTTTGTGCATATACATTGATTCCTGAAGAAGAGACTGTAACAATATCATCCAGATAATCACCATTCATGTCACTAACACAACAAATGGTTGAGTTTCCTGCAAAAGTTTGTTGTGTAAAATTAATCGGAGAAACCGCTATAGGTGTTTCAGTTAAAATAAAATCAAAGCCAGCAGCACTCCAACGGTTGTCCCATGCGATGAGATAGGTAGCTCCGGCAGTAACATTAAAAGTTACCGTAGAAAGATATGAAGTGTTGTTGTTAGAGCACAACACAGAACCAGAGTCGTCATCATTGGCAACACAAATTAGTTCTTGGCAGATGCCCGAATAAACACTAACTCGTGTGTCACCGCACACATTCTGCATTAAATCTGAAGTAATGGTTACAGTGTAATTTTGAGCTGCAGTATAACTATACCACACGGCTGCTGTTGCCTGACTTGAACAAGATGTTACAATGTTGGTGCCGTTCACACCAGAAACGTATGTCAATACATTCGGGCTCAGAGGCAAAGGTGAAGCGCATTCGTTTTGTGCAGTTGCCCAAAAACTCAGGCACAATGCAAGTAGGGAAGTAATTTTTTTCATGCAATCTTTTTTTATTAGTTGTTTTTTTTGATGAATATCATGTGTGATTTAGCTTAAATTTTTTCACATTATTCAACATCGACCCAAATGTATTAAAAAAAACTAAAAAAGCAATAGTCGGATTAGAGTTGATGCACTTAATTTTCAGCGCTCTAACGGTGCAGTTTGCCAAAGTTATTACTGACAAAAATAAATTTAATCTTGCTGTTCGTTTTCTGCTCTTTTAATCAAGCTTTCAGGAAGTGATTTTTTAGCTTTTGCCCCCATTTTTTTGAGTCTTTCAATGCTGGTAACCAAATTGCCTTTGCCTTCAACGAGTTTGTTCATTGCAGCATCGTATTCGGTTTTTGAATCTTTGATTTTGTTGCCCACTTTAATTAAATCTGAAACAAACCCTTCAAATTTATCATACAAAGCGCCGGCTTGTCGTGCAATTTCAAAAGCGTTTTCTTGTTGCTTTTGGTTGGTCCACATGCTGTCAATGGTGCGCAAAGTAGCCAAAAGTGTAGTTGGGGTTACAATTACAATATTGCGCTCAAATGCTTTGTTGTACAAGCTTGAATCCTCTTGAAGCGCAATGGCAAATGCGGGTTCCAGCGGAACAAACAACAACACAAAGTCAGGGCTTTCCATTTGATATAAATCTTGGTAATTTTTTTCGCCTAATTGATCAACATGGCGTTTGATTGAGTTGACATGTTCTTTTAAATAACCAGCCTTGGTTGATTCGTCATCTTCGTTGACCCATTTTTCATATGCTGTGAGCGAAACTTTAGAGTCAACAATCATTTTTTTACCGTCGGGCAAATGAATCACTACATCCGGAAACACGCGCTGACCTTCAGCTGATTCGTGAGCCATTTGTACCTCGTATTCGCGATCTTTTTCTAAACCTGATTTTTCCAACACGCGTTCCAGCACCAATTCGCCCCAGTTGCCTTGCATTTTGCTGTCGCCTTTGAGTGCTTTGGTCAGATTGATGGTTTCTTTACTCATTTGCTCATTCATTTCGCGCAAGCCTAAAATTTGCTGACGAAGTGCGGCGTGATAATCAATGCTTTCTTTGTGGGTGTCTTCAACTTTCTTTTCAAAAAGTTGAATTTTATCTTGCAGCGGAAGCAAAATGGTTTTGAGGTTTTCTTTGTTTTGTTCGGTAAATTTGTTGGTTTTTTCTTCGAGAATTTTATTGGCCAGATTTTCAAATTCCTTAGTGAATTTTTCCTGAAGTTGTTCTGTTTCTTGCTTTTGTTCACGAAGGCGCAAGAGCAAATGGTCATAATCAGCTTCTTTTTTGCTGAGCTGAACCATTAGTGATTCTTTTTCTTGTTGCAGTACAAGTTTGGCCTGTTGTTCTTTGTCGAGTTGTTCTTTAGATGCTGCAATATTCAAGAGTAAGTTTTGGTTTTTTTCTTCAAGTGAAGCTCGTTCAGATTGCGCTTGTGCTTTGAATAATAACTTTCCGATAAAAAAGCCAATTAATAAAGCTATCAATACAAAAACTACGGTCATTATTTGCGTCATACAATATGTTTCTTGAGTGTTTAAAGATACTTAAGAAACGCAAATAAATATCGATAATTAAAAAATAGTTTTTAATATTGAACTCGATTTTAAAAAAAACTCAAAACAAATACGCAAACTATGAAAATCAGATTTATCCTATTATTTACGTTTTTTATTTGTGCTCTTTCGTATGCGCAACCCGGCGGTCCAGTTGGTCATTTGACTATTTTTTCTGAGGACGGAGACAAGTTTACACTTATTCTCAATGGTGAAGTCATTAATGATACTCCGCAAACCAATTTAAGAGTTGAAGATTTAAATCAGCCGTATTACAGTGCTAAAATCAAATTTGAAAATACCGCTTTGGCTGATATCACCAAAAATAATTTGATGTTAACAGATGTTGATGGTGTTTATTCAGATGTGACTTATAAAATCAAACGCGACAAGAACAACAAAACCAAAATGAAGATGAATTATTTTTCATCGATTCCGGTAAGACCTGATTTTATTCCGCCATCAAATGTACATGTAGTTCATTACGGACAACCTGTTGCTCCGGTTCGAGGTGGCCAACAGAATACCCAAGTTACCCAAACCACCACCACTACCACCAATGATGGTGTAAGTATTGGCGTAGGTATGAATGTAGGCGGTGTAAACGTTGGTATGACCATAAATGACAGCATGGGTGGTGGTGCGGTTAGCCAGACAACAACTACCACGACAACCAGTTCGTCAAGTCACAGCACAAGTCACCACAATGATTACGAAGATCACAATCATCACGGAAATAATAGCGGCTGCGGAGGAAGAAGTTGTATGACCGGAGGCAATTTTAACGCGGCTTTGGCCACCATTAAGAAACAAGCTTTTGAAGATACCCGACTCAAAACAGCCAAACAAGTAATCACGGCTAATTGTCTTAATGTTGATCAAATTATTCAGATTGCCAACACTTTTGACTTTGAAGACAACAAACTTGATTTTGCTAAATACGCATATGATTATTGCATTGAGCCAAGAAACTATTTTAAACTCAATGGTATTTTTAAGTTCAGTAGCAATGTTGATGAATTGTCTGATTATGTGCAAAGCAAACAATAATAAAATCAGTTAGGCCATTCCAAAAGAATGGTCTTCTTTTTAAGCGTTCAATCTCGATGCACCATCGTCACTTTATATTGTTTAAACCTTACGGATATTTGAGCCAGTTTAAGTATGATCTCAAAAGAACCAAAAAACTATTGGGTGAGTTGTATGATTTTCCTCTAGGAACCATGGCCATTGGACGCTTGGACGAAGATTCTGAAGGGTTGCTTTTACTCACCACCGATGGTAAACTCAGCGATTACATCTGCAGCAGCGGAATTGAAAAAGAATACTATTTACAGGTGGACGGATTGATTTCAGAGCAAGCGATCAACCAATTACAGGAAGGCGTTGAAATTGGTTTTGAAGGAATTCGCTACCAAACCTTGCCTTGTCAGGCCAAGTTGATAAGCCAAGTTCCGAACTTTCCGCCGAGGGCCAAAAAAATCCGCGATGAGCGTCATGGACCAACCTCATGGGTTTCAGTAACAGTCAACGAAGGCAAGTTCAGGCAAGTGCGCAAAATGCTTTCAGCGGTTGGGTTTCCGGTGTTGCGATTGGTTCGTGTTCGTATTGGATCTGTGGGTCTTGAGATGCTTGAAGATCAAAATGTAAAAGAAATTCCCGAATTAAATCAACTTGTATAAATATGCTCAATATTGTTCTTGTAGAACCAGAAATTCCCAACAATACCGGAAACATTGGTCGTTTGTGTGTGGGAACACAAAGCCGATTGCATTTAATTAAACCCTATGGTTTTGAAATTTCAGACAAGCACCTCAAACGTTCCGGCCTTGATTATTGGGTGCATCTTGACTGGAACGAGTATGATAATTTTGAACAATGGGCTGCTCAAGTTCCCGATGCTTCAAGGGTTTTTTTGATGAGCTCGCATGCCACAAAATTTTACCACGAACAAGAATTTCGCGATGGTGATTGGCTGGTTTTTGGAAAAGAAAGCGTGGGTTTAAGTGCCGATATGATGGCCCAATTTGACCATCATTTAAAAATTCCAATTTCACCACAAGTGCGCAGTTACAACTTGGCCAATGCTTGTGCTTTTATCATCGGTGAGGCCAAACGACAAATGGGTTGGTAATTTTTTCTATATTTGAGAAAATCAACCAATTCATTTATGAACAACACAGCTCATTTGCGCGGAACCATTTTCAGACATCTTGACGGATTAGCTACAGCACCCGTTGCCGTTGCGCTCCAGAAAACAGGAATTCTTGACTATTTACAACAACAAAAACAAGCCGATTTAGATGAGTTAGCGCTGCAATTCAAAGCCAACAAAGGTTATTTGCATGTTGGTTTGCGCGTGTTGTGTTCGCAAGGTTTTTTGAATTATCACTTAGATCCGGTGGCGCAAAAAATCAGTTTTTCGCTTTCAGATAAAAGTCAGTTGGCTTTTGATCATTTCTACTTGTACGAAGATGTGGTTGATTTATTGAAATATTCAACTCAATTTCATCCGAGGTTATTTGATGAAGCTCCGTTTGCAAAACTCCAGGCCATTTTTGAAAAATACAAACGCAACTACAACCTTGAAATTTCACAAGATTCACTCACAGCCGAAGTTCAAAATCAAATCCTCAAGCATGTTGAAGGTTATTTAGTCGCGCCAACCACGGTTCGTTTGGGCATGAGTGGTATGTTTCACAAATATTTTATGGAAACTTCTTTTCGGGCTGAGGAATTTCACAAATCGCCTGAAATGTTTGATCAGATTTTACAATTTTTGTCATATTTAGGTTGGTTTCAACACAAAAACGGAAATTATCAATTTACCGAGACGGGTTTGTTTTTTGCCAAACGCGCGGCTTCATACGGAGTGACGGTTTCTTATTTGCCCACTTTTGCTCAGATTGAGGAACTCATTTTTGGCAATCCTTCTGCTTTGCGCATGCAACCCGACGGCAGTGATGAAATTCACGTTGACCGCGAGATGAATGTTTGGGGCAGCGGCGGAGCGCATGAAACCTATTTTAAAATTGTAGATGAAATTTTGATTTATCTTTTCAATCTTCCCATTGAGCAACAACCCAAAGGAATTCTCGATATGGGTTGCGGCAACGGAGCTTTTATTCAACATATTTTTGAAGTTATTGACCGACAAACTTTGCGCGGAAAAATACTCGATCAACATCCGCTGTTTTTGGTGGGTGCCGATTACAATCAGGCGGCGCTCAAAGTAACCCGAGCCAATCTCATCAAAGCTGATATTTGGGCGAAAGTGATTTGGGGCGACATCGGCCGACCAGATTTATTGGCCAGCGATCTCAAAGAAAACTACAATATTGATTTGGGCGATTTACTCAATGTGCGCACTTTTTTAGATCACAATCGCATTTGGGAAAATCCTAAAAATACAACTCCAAACAGAATTAGTCTTTCAACTGGGGCTTTTGCGCACCGAGGCGAGCTCATCTCAACACGCGCTGTTGAAGATAACCTGTTGGAGCATATGCAAAAATGGGCGCCTTATGTTAAAAGATTTGGTTTGCTGCTTATAGAATTACATACTATTGCGCCTGAATTTGCCGCTAAAAATATCGGAAAAACCGCTGCTACTGCTTATGATGCCACGCATGGTTTTTCAGATCAGTACATTGTTGAAATTGATGTTTTCAACAAGGTGGCCGCTGAAGCCGGACTCTATCCAGACTATAAAGTTTTCAAAAGATTTCCTGATTCTGATCTGGCCACAGTGAGCATTAATCTGCTCAAAGGAAATCAATCACCGAATTAAAAACTTTTTGGTGGTTGTGTCAAATGTCACTTGATCTTTTGGGAATAACTCAGAAAAAATGCCCTGCTCTATGAGTTGGTCGGGTGTGTTTTGCCAACATTTTTGAGCTGTAAGCACCACCATCTGATCACTGTATTCAAGCGCCATATCTAAATCATGCGTTGAGAACAAAATACATTTTCCGGCTTCATGACTGAGTTTTTTGAGTAATTGCATGAGCGAAATTTTGTGCAACCAATCTAAATGCGTGCTGGGTTCATCCAGAATAATCAAATCTGTATCTTGTGCCAAAGCGCGTGCAATCATAACAGTTTGCAGTTGCCCATCGCTAATTTCATGGTGCTTTTTGTGTCGCAGATGATCAATTTGTGTCAGCTTGATGGCTAGTTCAATTTTCTGCGTATCGTCTTGAGACAAATCTCCCAACCAATTGGTATAAGGCTGCCTGCCCAAAGCCACCAATTCATATACACTGAGTTGGCTGGGCGGAAGTTTTTCAGTCAATACCAAACTGAGTTTCTGTGCTATTTGCGTTGTAGAAAATTCAGTCAGATTTTTATTTTCTAAAAAGATATGGCCCGACAACGGTTTTTGCAATCCGCCCAAAGTTCTGATTAGCGTAGATTTTCCAGCACCGTTGGCGCCTACCATCGAAATCAATTGCCCTGAATTCAGGGTTAAATTAATATCAGAACCAACGCAGATATTGTCTTTTTTATGCTGATAGCCGATGCTTAATTGCTGTGTATGTAAAACTTGTGCGTTCATTAATGGCGGCGTTGTGCGGGTTGTAAAAGCAGCCAAATGACCACGGGTGCTCCGATGATTGATGTGATGGCGTTGATGGGCAACATCAAATCAGTGCCCGGAGGTTGCGACAAGATATCGCACAAAAGCATGATGATGGCGCCTAAAATAATCGTTGCCCAAAACAAAATTCTATGCTGACTGGTTTTAAAAATCAAGCGCGCTATATGCGGAACCGCCAAACCAATAAAGGCAATGGGCCCGGTAAAGGCAGTAATGCTTCCGGCGAGAATACTTGTGGCAATAATGATGATTGTTTGTGTTTTTGGATAGTTGATGCCCAAGCTGCGCGCGTAGTTTTCGCCCAACAAAAGCGCATCTAATGATTTGATACAAAAAACGGTTAATATCAATCCGATGCATACACAACATGCGAGTGTTGCTAATGAATTCCACGATAAATTACCTAGGTTTCCCATCGACCAAAAGGTAAATTTTTGGAGTTGTTCTGCCGAACTAAAATAGGTCAGAATACTCACAAACGCACTGGTAAAACTGCCAAACATAAGCCCAACAATTAAGATAGACATGGTGTCGCGCAATTTCTGACTTACGGCCAAAACAGCCATCAAAACAACAAAACTACCTGCTAAAGAAGCTACTACAAGGCTCATTTCAGAAAATAAATTCCAACTCTGTGGAAGCCAAGCCGCACCCAAAATCACCAACGCAACTCCAAGGCTAGAGCCTGAACTCAATCCTAAAACATAAGGTCCGGCCAGTGGATTTCTGAACAGTGTTTGCATCAGTAGCCCACAAGTTGACAAACCAGCACCGGTAAGTATGGCGGTGATTGTTTTGGGTAAGCGATAATTCAAAACGATGTATTCCCAAGTGCTTTTGCCAGCGCCTTGTCCGGTGAGACTTTTAAGAACATCCCGCATCGGAATCACCACTGAGCCCAAACTCAAATCGGCTACAGCCAAAACCATAGCCAAAATAAGCAACAGCAGCAGTAAACTATTGGAGCGTTTTGTTTGCATGTTATTTGAGTGGTTCAAAAAAGTGAAAGTCAGTATCAGGCATCAATTCCGGATGAAAAATCTTGACCATATCTTCCAAAACCCAATCAGGTCTGTTGGGCGCCCATTCGTAAAAAATCAAGCCTCCGGTTGCCCCTTTTTTATTGCTGTATGAATAGACTTGTTTGTTTTTGAATGCTTTGAATTGCGCATAATGCGGATTGTCTTTTTGCATCTCGGCCAACGAAGTATATTGCGAAGGCCCTATCCAAACATCGGCGTTGACGGCTTTTTCAAGAACAGTTTCAAAGGATAACGACAAGCTTCCGGTGCCTTTTGAATCAGCCCATAAATAATCAGCTCCGGCATCTTTGATAAACAACGAACCCCAACTGTTTCCGTGCGGTAAATACCATTGGTTTTCATAGAGCGCACCTGCCATTACCGTGGGTTTATAGCTGCTTGTAAGTACTTTTTGTTTGGTTGACAAATAATTTTTTTCAATAGATGAAAATATTTCGTTGGCTAATTTTTCTTTGCCGTATAAAGCCCCGAAGAATTTGATCCATTCGGCTTTTCCCAGCGGGGTAGCCTCGTTCCAATCGCCGTTGAGCATTACTTTGAGCCCGCTTTTTTGTAATAAATCAAGCGTTGGATTTACTCCGTCAATGCCGTAACCCACAATTAAATCAGGCTGTAAATCGAGTAAGGCTTCAGTGTTGAGGTTTTGGTTGGTGCCCAATTCTTTGACTTTCTGAGCATCAATCAAGGCGCGCACTTTAGATGATGAAATATAATCAAGCTGTGGAAATCCCACCAATGTTTTTTCAACCCCCAACATTTCAAGCGACGGAATATGCGTGGTTGAGGTAACGACAACGGTTTGAATCGGCACCGAAATCAGCGTATGTTTTTTTAAAGATTCAGGAATGACAGCATTTTTTTCTTTGAGAATGTAGGTAAAAGTTTGTTGGGCATTGGGCCATGGATTTGAAACTTTAACCACTGAATAACCACTGCATTTTTGAATCGAAAGGCCTTGCGCGTATTTGATGCTATTGCTAACGTTTGCGGCAGTTGCCTCTGGTTTTTTGGCTGGATGACAAGCGTTCAAAAGCAGACTCAAAAAAGACAGAAATACAAATATGCGGATGGTTTTCATAAGCTCAAGTTGGCTCTGCAAAGGTATATGGATTGAATTTTAAAAATCAAATTTTATTTTTTTATCCCAGCAATGCAACTATCTTTGCCAGCGAATGAAGGTTGCGTTGAAAGTTCCAACGCATGAAAAGGGAATCAGGTTCAAAACCTGAGCTGTACCCGCAACTGTAAGCTATTAAGCTTGTTGTAAGCTACAAAACCACTGTCATAAGTGATGGGAAGGTAAACAACAAGACGCAAGCCAGGAGACCTGCCTTTATTTTTAAAAGTTTCGAATCTTCGGGAAAAAAGATTCAGAAAATTATGAAGATAAACAAGATCATACCGTTTGCTTTTTTACTCTTGTGTTCATTGGGTTGGGCGCAACATGACAGCATTGTACCCTTGCGCGAAGTAGTAGTTTCAGATACTCGGCTATGGTCCAATACCCGGGCGCTCTCAAAGCAAACACTCAATGATTCGGTCATTAGTTTACAACCGGCTTCACTCACGCAATTGTTGCAATTCAACAGTTTGATTTCGTTGAAACAAAACGGTTACGGTATGGTTTCATCTCCTACCTTTAGAGGAACTACCGCACAACAAACCGCTGTGATTTGGAACGGAATCAACATCAATTCGCAATTCAACGGTCAGACTGATTTTAATACCATCAATGCTTGGAATTTTGATCAAGTAGTTATTCAAGCCGGTGGCGGAAGTGTAGCTTACGGTAGCAGCGCTATTGGTGGAAGTGTGCATTTGAATAATGACTTGTTGTTTGGGCAACATTTCAAGCAAAATCTGCAACTTAATTATGGCAGTTTTGAAACTTCTTCAGCCAACTACAAACTCAGTGCAGGCAGTCAAAATTGGAGTGTTGGCGGTGCTGTCTCAATGAATCGCTCTGAGAATAATTATCCGCTGTTGAACACTTCGGGGCTCAAAAATCAAAATGGGCAATACCAAAATTTGAGTTTGAATGCACAGGCGGGTTATCAATTTAGCCGCCATCAATCCATTCAATTGTATACCCAAACGTATGATGAACAAAGGCATTTTACGGGCCCAATCGGTTCATCGCCCAAAAGTATGTATCGCGATTTAAACCAGCGAAGTTTGCTCAGTTGGAATTATCAAAAAGCCCGATTCAAAAGCCAGCTCAAAGGCGCATTTTTATCTGAACAATATCAATATTATTTTGATTATAATTTGCAGGATGTTCAATCATCTCGGGCACAAACTTATTTAGTGCAATCTGAGTTGTCGTATCAATTCAGTCGAAAATTTGAGCTGCAATCAGTAGTTTCATATTTCGAAACACGCGCTGTTGGAGCTAACATCGGCCAATCAAAACGCCAAATTGGCGCGGGAACTTTGCTGGCCAAAATCAATTTCAGTTCAAAATTATCGGGTGAAGTCAGCATCCGTCAAGAGCAAACTTCGGCCTACAAAAGCCCGTTTTTGTTTTCGGTCGGAACGGTATACCAGCCGCTCAAAAGCTATACAATTCGCACGAATATATCACGCAATTTCAGAATGCCCACTTTTAACGATTTGTTTTGGCAGCCCGGAGGAAACCCAGATTTAAAAGCCGAAAATTCTTTTCAATTTGAGTTGGGTCAGGAATTTACGTATAGAAAAATGCAATTCACTTTTACAGCTTATCACAACCAAATGCAAGATTTGATTCAGTGGCAACCCCAAAATGGCAGTATTTGGAGCCCGGTAAATGTGGCTTCGGTAAAAGCTTATGGTTTTGAATCTTCGTTTAAAAACCGATTTGTTATGGAGCAACATCAGCTGGAATTACAAGCCGGTTATGGTTATACGGTTTCAGAAGATCAAAAGCGACAATTGCAACTTACCTATGTTCCGATGCATAAATGTACCGCAAGTTTGGCTTATGTTTTTAAAGGTTTTCGTTGTTACAGCCAACTGGTTTATTCAGGAAAAGTATACACACTTGCCGATCACAAGGCAGCTTTAACACCTTATGCAGTAGCCAATGCGGGCGTTTTTTATCACTTTACAGCCGGTTTTGGTTGGACTTTGGGTGTTCAAATACAGAATATTTCAAATGAATTGTACCAAAGTGTACCCGGAAGCCCCATGCCGGGCAGAAATTATCAATTACAATTAGATATCAAACTATAATTATGAAAATCAACAAAGTATTTTTTTTAGCCATTGCCGGAATATTATCACTGGCTTCATGTTCAAACGAAACCGAGTCAAATAGCTATACGCCCAAAGGCGATTACGACAGCGGGATATTGGTGCTCAATGAAGGTAAATATTCAGCGGATAATGATGCCGAAGTAACTTATTTATCGTTTGACATGACCGAAGTGAATCATGAAATTTTTAAAACTGAGAACACGGGTCAAGAACTGGGTGATGTAGCTCAAAGCATTGGTTTTAATGGTGATTTGGCTTATATTGTAGTCAATAATTCTAACAAAATTGAGGTGGTCAATCGCTATACTTTCAAGAAAGTGGGCTCTATTACCAGCGGACTCAGTTTTCCGCGTTACATTGCTTTTACCAATGGGAAAGCTTTTGTGACCAATTGGTCTTCGGCATTTGGCGGTTCAGGGTATGTATCAGTGATTAATTTAGGCAGTAATACTGTTGAAAGTACTATTTCGGTTGCTGATGCTCCAAATAAAATCATTGCGCATAACGGTAAAATTTATGTAGCGCATAATGATTTGGGACAAGTAGGGAATAGCATTACCGTTATTGACCCATCAACTCAATCAGTCACTGGTTCTATTGCAGTTGGCGATATGCCTGATAACCTTGTGATAGACGACAATGGCGCTTTATGGGTTTCTTGCAACGGAAAATCGAGTTACCCGGTAGCCGCTGATGAAAATGAAGGTAAAATCATGAAAATTGATTTGAGTAGTCAAACCGTGGTAAAAACTTTTTCTTTGACGGATAAAAAACACATCAATCATTTTACGGTGTATGGTAATTCTGTTTTTTATGTTGTTGGGAAAGATATATTCAAAATGCCACTCACGGCTACTGATTTGCCTACTGCTAAATCATTTACTTCGTCAGCTGTCAATATCTACGGATTTGCGGTGAGAAACAACCGAGTTTATATAGCCGATGCCAAAGGATTTAATGAAAGCGGACAAGCTTTGATTTATTCATCAGGCGATGGAGGTATCGCGATTGGTACTTTGCTCAAAACCATCGATACAGAGGTTGCTCCCAACGGATTTTACTTCAACTTATAAAATCAAGGCTCTGGAAACAGGGCCTTTTTTTTATGGAAGGATTGCAGCGGTTTTGTACATTTCAGACTTGAGTTGGGCTTCAATGCGTTGGTCTTGGAACATTTTGAAATCGCGGCCAGGTCTGAGTGAGCTTCTGCCTGCGCCTGAAATATTTTGAATGGCTTTTTGTAGTAAAGGTTCGTCAGCTTGACCCAAAACGCCCATCTGTCCTAAGTTTTCTTTGTATTCAAAATTGGGAGCTAAACCATTGATATAATTCCCAAAGCCGTCTTTGTTGACCACTTTGAGTACCAGTGGTTGCATGGCATATTTGTGCTTTGTGTTGGCTCCGTTTTTACTGAAATTGGGAGAATCATACAAAGTAATTGAACCTACATTTTTGCCCACGGTTGCATCGCCTATTTGAATTACTTGGATATACGGTTTGAGTCCGTTGATGACTAGTTCGCTGGCCGAAGCCGTTGCTTTTGAAGTCAATATCCAAATTTTATTAAGTTGTATACTTTGGATGTTTTCGCCATTGCCTAAATCGGTGGTAAATCGGTTGTAGAAACGGTCACTCAATCCATGGCTGTTGTAGTATGATTCTATTTTGGCATTCCATTGTTCTTTGGCAAAAACTTGTCCGCTGAATTGTCCGGTAATCATACTGGCCAGTCGGGTAGCGGTAGCGATGGATCCGCCTGAGTTGTATCGTAAATCCAAAACCAATTCGGTAATTCCGGCTGATTTAAGCTCGGCAAACGCTTGGTTGAGTGCTGATTCATATTGTGGATAAAATCCGTTATACATCAAATAACCAATCCGATGCGCGCCTGATTGAATTACTGAAGTAATATGCACCGGGTTTTCAGAAATGACAGATTTAGTCAAAGTAACACTTTGTCCGTTGGGCGTAATGTTGCCGCTGTCATAATGGGCTAAATACAAGGTATAGCTATTGGATGATAAGAGCGTTCGGTAATTATTGACTGTTAAAGCTGTTCCGTCAATCGCATAAAAAAGATCGCCTCGTTGAACATTTTTGAGGGCGGCATCAGAACCGGGCAAAATATAGCGAACCACTCCGAAAATATCAGTTTGTGAGTTGTTTTTGTAGTATAATCCGATTTCGGCACCATTGTTTAAAGTGGTTCCTGATAGGATGCCTTCAAGTTGGGTATAATCTGAAAAAATAACGCTAAATCGGTCTATGGATTCACCCGAGTTTGGATATTGACTCACCGGTTTGTTGAGCAAATCCTGAAATAAAACTTTTGGATCGTTGTAGGTTTTTAAAAACTGATTCAGACCCTCTTGATTGCTAAAGCGATTATCCGCTAAATCGGGCACATCAGTTTGCCATAAGTAATATAAATTGAGTCCTTTCCAGACAAAATTCTGTGCCTGAATCGATTCTGGAACATGGTTGTCATCTTGAACTTCACAACTAAGAGTACAAGTAATTAAAGTGATGAAAACTGAAATGAGCAGTGTTTTTTTCATAATTTGTCGCGCAACAACTCGGTAAATTTACCTAAATTCAAATTATTAATTGTGGTCTTGTAACAAAACTATAGGTGGCTCGTCTTGCCTCAAGTTGATTAAAACAGCAGAATGAATAGTCAAGAGTTTGTACGTCTCATCAATCCGTTTAAGGATAAGGTTTATCGCCTGGCCAAACGATTGTTGGTGAGTGCCGAAGAAGCCGAAGATGCTACTCAAGAAGTGATGATGCGCCTCTGGAACAAAAACGACAGCCTTGAACAATACAACAGTGTTGAAGCTTTGGCTATGACCATCACCAAAAATTATTGTTTGGATCAACTCAAATCAAAACGCGCATCGCAACTCACTCTTGAACATCATCAATATGCTGACAAACAAGCGGGCGTGCTCAGACACATCGAGGCGTATGACAATTTGCAATGGATGGAGCGCGGACTCAATGAGTTACCCGAACAGCAAAAACTCATCATACAATTGCGCGATATTGAACAATATGAATTTTCAGAAATTGCCCAAATACTCGACATGAATGAAACCGCCATTCGAGTGGCACTTTCTCGCGGACGAAAAGCCATTCGCGAATATATGACCAAAACCCATCAGTATGGAATTAGCAGTAATTGAACAACTATTAGAAAAATACTTTGACGGCGAAACAACATTAGCGCAAGAACAACAGTTGCGCGCTTATTTTTCGACAGATTTAGTAGCCGAACATCTCAAAGAATATCAGCCTATGTTTGCTTACTTCAATCAAGAAAAAGAGCAAAAAATAGTTTTAAATCAAAGGTTTACTTTTAAAAGAAAAACCCGAAAAATATATTGGGCTGCGGCCTCAGTAGCTGTTTTGTTGGGCGTTGGTTATTGGACGGCGAATCAGTCTTCAGCTCCGGTGAACAACCCTACGCAATACGGAACGTACAACAATCCTGAAGTAGCTTTTAAAGAAACGCGCAAAGCATTAGAATTGCTGTCAGGACATGTAAATGTGGGGGTGAGCAGCATCCAATACATAGAAACTTATGAAGAAACCAAAGACAAAATTTTCATTACGGAGTAATCAATCATCAATTAATAATGAATCAATCAAAATTTTAAAATCATGAAAAAAATCGCAATTACCTTAATGGCCGTCGTGTTTTCGGCTACTGTGTTCGCTCAAAGCGCCTTTGACAAATTTGACGGACAAGACGATGTAACATCAATCATTGTCAACAAAAAAATGTTTGATTTGATGGGGAAAGTAAAAATGGATGCCAGCGATAAAGAAGCGCAGCAATATTTAAATCTGATCAAAAAACTCGACAATTTAAAAGTGTTTACCACCAAAAGTACACGGGTTGAAAATGAGATGCGAGCGGCAGCAAATCAATACATTAAATCAGCCAATCTAGAAGAGTTGATGCGTGTAAATGATGCTGGAAAAAACATTAAAATCTTAGTAAAATCAGGCGCTAAGGATACGCAAATTAGAGAGCTCTTGATGTTTATTGAGGGCGGAGGCAAAAACGATGACACAGTTCTGATGTCGCTCACGGGTAATTTTGATTTAGACGAAATTTCACTCTTGACTGATAAAATGCGTTTTCCCGGAGGAAATGAATTAAAAAAAGCAACCAAAGGCCCCAAAGGTCCCAAAGGCCCAAAGTAAGATGAAAAAGATATTAGCCTATACAATTTTGGGTTGGTTTGCATTGTTGGTCAGTTGTAACCAAAATCCAAGCTTGCAAAAATATTTTGTTGAGAATGCCGAGAAGAAAGATTTTATTTCGCTGGATATTTCTCCGAGTATTCTCAAAGTAAATACAAATCAATTGACAGATGAGCAAAAACAAGCTTTGACATCATTTAAAAAAGTGAATGTTTTGGCTTTTAAACGCAATGCGAATAACCTCAAGGAGTTTGAAGCTGAGCGTGTCAAAATTGGAGCGATTCTTAAAAATCCCGAGTATCAAGAACTCATCAAAGTCGGCTCGGGTAAAGACGGCGCATCGGTATGTTATGTCGGGCCTGATGATCACATCAGTGAATTCATTATTTATGCCAATCGTTCTGAAAACGGATTCGCAATTGTACGTGTTTTGGGTCAAGATATGAATCCGAATTCGATTCTTGAGATGGTTTCGGTTTTGAAAAATGCCAACATTGATATGGAACAACTCAAACCGCTTCAATCCATTATGACTCCTTAAAACAATCCCATTTTACAAACAAAAAAGCCTTCAAATTCAGAAGGCTTTTTTTATTTAATTTTTAAAGTATTTGAACGGAACCACGAGCATTCCAAAACATTCTCCATCTTCTTTGCCAATGTGTTTGTGATGCATTTTGTGGGCACGTCGCACGGCTTTAGCATATCGATTGTTGGCATTTCGGAACCATTTAATCCGTTGGTGAATAAAAATATCGTGAACCAGAAAATAGGCGCATCCGTAAGCGAAAATCCCCAGACCAATAGCCAAACCAACAAATAAAATATCATATTGCCACAATAAGAAAAAGCAAATGCTCACCACGGCATAAAAAATAAAAAAGGCATCGTTGCGCTCAAACCACGAATCGTGATCTTTTTTGTGGTGGTCAGCGTGCAAATGCCACAAGAATCCGTGCATAATATACTTGTGACTGAACCAAGCCATAAATTCCATTATGCAAAAAGTCAGTAAAAAAGCGAATATTTGAACCATCATAATTCTTAAATAAATTTCAATTTATAACTCAAATAGCATTTGGCAAATAGGCCGTATTTTTCATAATCAGGAA
The DNA here is from genome assembly GCF_018413465.1 of Flavobacterium sp. CYK-55. Taxonomy (GTDB): domain Bacteria; phylum Bacteroidota; class Bacteroidia; order Flavobacteriales; family Flavobacteriaceae; genus Flavobacterium. The sequence goes on along the minus strand of NZ_JAHCDK010000007.1, from coordinate 32,624 downwards.
CTCTAATACGCGTTTGTTTGATTTGCGTAGATGGAGTTTGTTTGAGTTTAGCCAATAGTTTTTTGTAGTAAACATATGCAGTATATACTCCGAGTTTAGCTTCAAGTGGCAAAAGAACGATGCCTTCATAACCGGCTTTGAAATCGGCTTCAATTTCTTCAATAATTTGCTGTTTGGCTTGTTCGTTGAGCTCGGTTAAATCAGTATTCGGAAAATAAGTTCTGTTGAGTTGTTCAAAATCAGCTTTAAGATCACGCAAGAAATTAACTTTCTGAAAGGCAGATCCCAATTTCATCGCAGAAGCTTTGAGTTCATTGTATTTTTGATTGTTTCCTTTAACAAAAACCTTGAGACACATCAGCCCAACCACATCAGCCGAACCATAAATATAATCTTCATATTCAGCTTGCGATTGATAAACCGTTTTGGTCAAATCGGCTTTCATACTTTTCATAAAAGCATCAATGAGTTCATGCGGAATGTCATATTTGTGCACTGTATACTGAAAAGCATTGAGCACCGGATTTAGACTAATCTTCTGCTTTAAAGCATTTTCTAAATCAACTTCAAATTGTGCAAACAAGGCCGGTTTGTCATAATCGTGAAAACTGTCAACGATTTCATCAGCCAAACGAACAAATCCGTAAATATTGTATACATCTTGTCGAATACTCGGGGCCAACAATTGCACTGCTGTAGAAAAAGAAGTGCTGTAGGTTTTGGTTACAGCGCGACTACATTGATGCGAAACGGTGTCAAATAATGCTTTCATGATTATTGATTTTTTTGGATTAAACCAGCTGCGAGTTTGCCGGAAATAAGGGCAGGAGGCACGCCGGGTCCGGGCACGGTGAGTTGTCCGGTAAAATAGAGTTGATTGATTTTTTTGCTTTTGAGACCAGGCCTTAAAAAAGCTGTTTGCAACAGTGTGTTGGCCAGTCCGTAGGCATTTCCTTTATATGAATTGTAGTGTTCTTTAAAATCATTGATGCCAAAAGATTCTTTAAAAACAATAGAATTTCTGAGCGATTGTTGGGTGTGTTTTTCTAATCGATGGATTAAAATGTCAAAATATTTTTCACGCAATGCTTCACTGTCTTCGAGATCGGGAGCCAACGGAATCAAAAATATAGCGGCTTCTTGACCATTTGGTGCTACCGTTTGATCGGTAATAGTTGGGAAACTTGCATAAAACATCGGGTCTTCAGGCCATTTTGCACGGTCATAAATTGCTGAGGCATGCGCATCAAAATCGGCATCAAAGAACAAAGTATGATGCTCCACATTTTTGATTTTTTGGTCAAATCCAACATAAAACAACAATGATGACGGGGCAAAAGTCTTTTGATCCCAATATTTTTCGCTGAATTGTCGGTTGGCTTGCGGAAGTAAACTTTCAGTGTGGTGATAATCAGCGCCGCTCAAAACCACATCGGCAGCTCTAAAAATTCCGTTAGCGACCATGCCAACAGCTTGATTGTTTTCGACTTTTATTTCAGAAATTTTGCTGTTACATTCAAATTGTACACCTAATTCACGCGCCAATTTTTCGATGGCCTGAACCACACCATACATGCCGTTTTCAGGATGCCAAGTTCCAAGCCCGAAATCGGCATAATTCATAAAATTGTAAAAGTAAGGCGTGTCAGATGGTTTGGCTCCGAGAAACAAAACCGGAAATTCAAGAATGCGAATGAGCTTTTCATTTTTGAATTGTCGACGCATTTCTGAACTGATGTTTTTGAGAAACAAGCCACACTTTTTAAAGGTTTCCCAAGTGATGAGTTCTGTAAAAGATTGCCCGGGACGATAGACCAAATCACCAATGGCAATTTGATAATTTTCGCGCGCAGATTCAATGAATTTTTTGAGTTTTTTGCCGCTTCCGGCTTCGATAGATTCAAAGGTTTGGGCTATTTCATCTAGCGAATCAGATATGGTTACGTAGGTTCCGTCACTAAAGTAAACGCGATAGGCAGGAGCTAATTTTTTTAGGGAATAATAATCTGAAGGTTTCTTGCCAAAATCAGCAAAAAATCGTTCAAAAATATCGGGCATCCAATACCAAGTCGGGCCAATGTCAAAAGTAAAACCATCGCGTTTTAATTGTCGCGCACGTCCACCAACGGTACTATTTTGCTCATGAACCGTTACTTGATGCCCGGCCTTTGCCAGATAGCACGCAGCCGCCATTGACGAAAATCCGGAGCCTATTATTTGAATGTTTTTTCTCATGAAATTTCGTTGATGATTTCGGCAATACTGCTAAAAGTTCTGAGTTGATGGTCTGTATTTTTAGGATCTATTTTTGCGGCCAATCTACCGGTGATCCACAATTTTGAATTATTGGTCAAGATGTTTTTGCGAATGTTGCTGATGTAAGAATCAATTTCATCCGGATTTGGTTCAACAGTAAAATAGGTTAGAAAGGTAACATCGTCAAATATTTGTGTGAACTCTTTTAGATTTTCAACCGGTAAACTTTCTCCCAGAAATACTGATTGATAGCCCAGCGATAAAATCTCGTAGTTGAGATACATGATGCCCAATTCATGAATTTCATGCATCGGTAAATAAAGGACAAAAACCGTGTCTGTTTTGGTAGGTGGGTTGGTTTGAATTAGCGCAGTGTTGACCAATATTTTTTGCTTGATAAGGTAGCTGATAAAATGTTCGTGGGCGGGTAAAATGGTGTTGGTTTGCCACAGTAAACCTATTTCTTCAATAAGCGGTATGAACACTTGATAAAATACTTCTCTAAAAGTTTTTTCTGCTAAAAGTTCGTCATAAGTTCTAAAAAAGAGCGATTGATCAAATTCCATCATCGACCTTTTAAAAGCCGAAACCGCGTGACTGTTGCTGTTGATTTTGGTAGTAATATCTTTTACCAAATGAGAAATTTGTTCAGAATTGTATTTAGAAATCTTAGAAATTTTATAACCGTGATTGATGAGCAATGTTACATTTAAAAGCTTGGTCAGTGATGAAACGTCATAAGTGCGAATGTTGGTATCTGTTCTGACGGGTTCAAGGAGATTGTATCTTTTTTCCCATATTCTAATGGTATGCGCCTTGATGCCTGAAAGGTTTTCAAGGTCTTTGATACTTAATACAGTTTTGATATTGTTCATCTTTATTTAAAAAAAGTTAAACAAAAATAAACAAATTACACTACGATAAACAAAAAGAGGTGTTAATTTTTGGATTTGTTTAGTTTGTAAGAAGAGCTGGTTTTATTACACAATTATCTTGCGATTGTTTCAAAACAAAAAAACGCACTTCAATAATAGAAATGCGTTTAAGTTTTTGCCGAATGTCCACCGGACATTTATTTCGCAGGAGCTCCATATAATTCGACCTTTCGGTCTTGGGTCTCCTCTTAATATGCTTCGCCAGTTCGCTTTGCTCGAGTCACCCGAGCGATAGCGAACGGACGAAGTAAATGTAACCACGATCAGATTGCCTGGCGGCCATCTTCAAAGCTCCGGTATTTGATTGATTTTAATTTAAAAAAAGTAGAGTAAATAGTTATCTCGTTTTCAGAGTTGAAGATCAGATTGCCTGGCGGCCATCTTCAAAGCTCCGCTTTGAAAATTTTTTTAAAACAAAAAAACGCACTTCAATAATAGAAATGCGTTTAGGTTTTTCCCGAATGTCCACCGGACATTTATTTCGCAGGAGCTCCATACAATTCGACCTTTCGGTCTTGGGTCTCCTCTTAATATCACCCGAGCGATAGCGAACGGACGAAGTAAATGTGACCACGATCAGATTCGAACTGACACGTCTTGCGACACCACCCCCTCAAGATGGCGAGTCTACCAATTTCTCCACGTGGCCGAAATAAAAAAAGTCATCCACTTGTGAACGACTTTAGTGACCTGGCTGGGGCTCGAACCCAGGACCCCATCATTAAAAGTGATGTGCTCTACCAACTGAGCTACCAAGTCGGCGTTAAATTTTTCTGTCGAATTTTGTGACCTGGCTGGGGCTCGAACCCAGGACCCCATCATTAAAAGTGATGTGCTCTACCAACTGAGCTACCAAGTCAAAAGTCATTTCTTTAACGCGGGTGCAAATATATGACCTAATTATTAATTTATCAAAGCAATTTTATTTTAAATTTGGGTTTTTTTAATATTTCGTTTTAACGCCTTAATTCATAAGGATTTATCTGTATGAAAAAAATAATTTTGCTCGGTTATATGGGTTCTGGTAAGTCTACCATTGCACAATTATTGTCTGAAAAAATGTCTTTAAAATGGTTGGATCTCGATCAAGTTATTGAACAAACTGAGCAAATGTCTATTGATGAGATTTTTAAAACCAAAGGCGAAATCTATTTTCGCAAAAAAGAGCACTTACTTTTTGCTGAGCTTTTGCAATCAGAAGATAACTTTATTATGAGTTTGGGTGGTGGAACACCTTGCTATGCTAACAACCACAAGCTTCTCATAGGCGCAAACGTTCATTCTTTTTATTTAAAAACCTCTACTGAAGTTTTATTAGATCGACTTAAGCGGTCAAAAGCTGAAAGGCCGGTTATTTCAGGAAAGTCTGAGCAAGAACTCAGACAATTTATTGGGCCTCATTTGTTTGAACGCAGCTTTTTTTATCAGCAGGCAACACATATTATTAACACGGACCAACTCAATGAAGAGCAAGTAGTTCAAAAAATAATGAGTGTTTTAAGATAGATAAGCATAGTTGCCGGACGCATCAAAAACTACTTGAACGTGTTCTTGTAACGTGGTACTCAGTGAAATTCCTTTGAAATCAGCTTTTACCGGATATTTTTTGTGGTTTCTATCCACCAAAACAGCCGTTTTGAATTTGTTGAGCGGAACATTTAAAAAGTGTCGAACCGCATAAATAAGTGTTGTTCCTGAATTCAAAACATCATCAACCAAAACCAAACCTTTATTTTCGTATTCTTTCTCAGTAATAGATGTTTTTACCGGTAGCGTAGGGTTTTGTTTGTCAACAATAACTTCGCACAATACTACTTCTAAATCAGAAATTTCTTTGAGCAATTGCTCGATTTTTTCAGCCAATACATAACCATTCTTTGAAATTCCAGCGATGATAACTACCGATGAAGAATCAAAACTTTCGCAGATTTGATAGGCAATTCGCTTGGTTTTATGCTCAATTTCTTGGTGGTTGAGAATAATGTTTTGCATAATGTATTAATTAAAGGTCTTCAAAATCAATTTCTTCGGTGAAGTCATATAAGTCACGACGGTCTTTTTTTGTTGGCCTCCCATCACCGGTTTTGCGGTAATGCATCTTCGAAATTTTAAGCAATTCAAGGTGTTCAAAAGCCGATTCAGGCGTTTGGTCTTTTCGGTAAATATCTACCAACTTCGCGCCCACGCGATTTTCTGGAATGTCCAAAACCGTTAAGGTATAAGTGATTTGATCTTTTCGAAAAGTCACAACATCACCCGGAAAAACCTCTTTGGCCGGCTTGGCCACTTGTCCGTTAACGGTAACGTGATTTTTTTTGCAAGCTTCGGTAACCATGTTTCTGGTTTTATAATACCGAACGCACCATAAATATTTATCGACTCTCATGAAAAACTAAAATAGACGTTAAATACTTTACATAAATAAATCAATGTCGTATCTTGCGCCGCACTAAACTCAAGGTTATAATGAGCAAATTTAAGTTTTATTTCCTACTATCTTTATCCGTCGTTTTATTTTCTTGTAATAAATCTGATGATTCTTCAACGGTTGTTCTTCGTGATTTTCAAGATCAATTTGATGAAGATATTGCTTTGATGCAAAAATACCTTCAAACACATTACATCCAGAATATTCAAAACACAAGTGGTTATGACGATCAAGATATCACCATTGCGGCAATCCCCGAAGGGGGAACCCAAACCTCAATTTGGGATTTACAAACCAGCACCACTTATCCTAAATTATTTTCTAAAGAAGTTGAGCTTGACGAAATAACCTACACCATCTATTATCTCAAACTCCGCGAAGATTATGCTGCCGGTGTTGCGCCAACTCGTGTAGATAAAGCTACGGTTTCATACAGAGGTTCGTACCTTTATTATTCATCAGGAACTATCGCAGATTCAAAACAGTTTGAAAATAATCCTTATCCGGATGATCCGTTTGTGTTAAACTCGGTAATCAGAGGTTGGACCGAAATTATTCCTTTGTTTAAGGCCGGTACCAAAACTATTATTGAGGGTGAGCCTACTTTATATAATAATTTTGGAGCAGGAGTTATGTTTATTCCTTCAGGTTTGGCTTACTACAATCAAACTCGTGGTGTATCAGGACAACCGGGTTTTATTCCGTCGTATTCTCCGTTGATGTTTACTTTTAAGCTGTATGATGTGGTTCGAATGGATCAAGATGGAGATGGTATTTTGTCTATGTATGAAGATATTAACGGCGACGGAGTTTTTGATGACGACACCGACGATGATGGAATTTATGACTACAATGATACCGATGATGATGGTGATGGATATTTAACCAGATTTGAAATAAAAAACCCGGCTACCGGAGAGCCCTATCCTTATGATTTAATACCCACCTGTAGCTCCGGAAAGAAAAATTATTTAGACAAAACGTGTCCTTAAAATAAAAATCCCGCTCAAAAGGCGGGATTTTTTATTTCATTGGGTTTCTATTTTCTTTTCAGAACTCGGTCAACGGCTTCAACAATGGCTGCGCTGTTGAGTTTGTATTTTTCCATGAGTTGTTCCGGAGTGCCCGATTCGCCAAAGCTGTCGTTTACCGCAACAAATTCTTGCGGAACCGGATCTTTCAACGCCAATACACGCGATACGCTTTCGCCCAAACCGCCAATAATGTTGTGTTCTTCTGCCGTAACAATGCAACGCGTTTTAGACAACGAGTTCAAAATGGCTTCTTCATCGAGTGGTTTGATCGTGTGAATATTAATCACTTCAGCTTTGATGCCTTTGGCTTCTAGTGCTTCAGCGGCTTGTAAAGCTTCCCAAACCAAATGGCCGGTTGCTACAATGGTTACGTCTGAACCTTCCGTCAGCATGATTGCTTTGCCAATGATAAAAGGTTCATCAGCCGGCATAAAGTTCGGAACCACTGGACGGCCAAAACGCAAGTAAACCGGACCGTGGTGGTCAGCAATAGCGATGGTTGCGGCTTTGGTTTGGTTGTAATCACACGGATTAATCACCGTCATACCCGGCAGCATTTTCATGAGTCCGATGTCTTCGAGAATTTGATGCGTAGCTCCGTCTTCGCCCAAAGTAAGTCCGGCGTGCGAGGCGCAAATCTTTACGTTTTTATCTGAATACGCCACCGATTGACGAATTTGGTCATAAACGCGTCCGGTTGAAAAGTTGGCAAAAGTACCCGTAAACGGAATCTTTCCGCCAATGGTCAAACCTGCGGCAATGCCAATCATATTCGCCTCGGCAATGCCAATTTGAAAAAAGCGCTCCGGGTGATTTTTGATGAACTCATCTAATTTAAGTGAACCGATCAAATCGGCACAAAGCGCCACCACATTTTCGTTGGTTTTGCCCAATTCTGTCATTCCGGCGCCAAAGCCCGAGCGGGTATCTTTACTTCCGGTATTGGTATATTTTTTCATGCTTGTCTGTCTTTTTCCTTCAGATTAATAATCGCCCAAAGTTTCTGGGTTTTGCGCTAAAGCTGCTTCGAGTTGTGCATCGTTTGGCGCTTTACCATGCCAAGCGTGGCTGTGCATCATAAAATCAACGCCGTTGCCCATTTCAGTTTCTAAAAGCACACAAACCGGTTTTCCTTTTCCGGTTTTTGATTTTGCTAATGTCATTCCGTCCACAATGGCTTGCAAATCGTTGCCTTGTTTGATTTCGACCACTTCCCAGTCAAAAGCCAAGAATTTAGCCTTGACATCGCCCATGCACAAAACTTCGTCGGTGGATCCGTCAATTTGTTTTCCGTTGAGGTCAACCGTCGCAATCAAATTATCAACTTTTTTAGCCGAAGCATACATGATGGCTTCCCAGTTTTGCCCTTCTTGTAATTCACCATCACCGTGCAGGCTGTATACCAAAGTTGTATCGTTGTTGAGCTTTTTAGCTTGTGCTGCCCCCAAAGCTACCGACATTCCTTGTCCTAAAGAACCCGAAGCAATACGAACTCCCGGCAAACCTTCATGCGTAGTCGGGTGTCCTTGCAAACGCGAGTTGATCAATCTAAAAGTAGCCAATTCACTCACCGGAAAATAACCCGAACGCGCCAAAACACTATAAAAAACCGGCGAGATATGACCGTTAGACAAAAAGAAAACGTCTTCGCCTATACCGTTCATGTCAAAACCGGGTTTGCGTTTCATGAGGTGTTGGTACAAAGCCACCATAAATTCTGTACAGCCCAGCGAGCCACCCGGATGTCCCGAGTTAACCGCATGAACCATACGCAAAATATCGCGACGCACTTGCACACTAAAATCGTGTAAATGTTTGATGTCAGCCATTTGTATGTTTCATTTGTTTGAGCCCCAAAAGTAAGGCTTATTTCGCAGGGCGGCAAATCAAAAAGAAGGTTTTCTCTTAACCTGCGGGGTTTGCCACTAACCTGCGAGGTTTGCTTCTAACCTGCAAGGTTTGCTTCTAACCTGCAAGGTTTGCCCAACCTTGTAGGTTTACATAACCTTATTAGGTTTCACCACAGAAATCTTTGAGCATGCCACTTGAGTTAAGACTTTGCTGTTGCATATTACAAATTCTTTTGAATCACTCGGCTTTTTTAATCATCAACCGCAAAAAAACCGCTGCTATTTTTTTAATTCCGAATTCCAACAAGTTTTTCTTAAAAAGAATTGAAGTTCAAGTTTGATCCAAATGTTAAATTGTGTCATTTTTTTATTTTTTTTAAAATGACACAATTTAACATTTGGATTGTAGAGAAGAATATAACTCAAAAAAAAAGTCCCACCGAAGCAGGACTTAAGATTTTCATCTACGGTATTGTTCTTTGTGCAGGGTTATTACATAGCTTACAGTTTGAACTGTTGTCAAAGTTTTCGATCATTTGTCTTGTGCACCGGTTTGCGTGAGGGATGGCAGCGGCAGCCCGAAGCCGCGCAGCGCAGCGGAGCGGCAAGGCTATAGCGAACAGCCCGACCCGCAGGGGCACGCCAATATGATGATTATAAGACTATAAGATTCTAAGATATAAGATTGTCAAAGCGAACGGACATATCCTATAATCTTACCGTCCTAAAATCTTAAAATCCTATTTTTCACAAACCTAAATCCGTTATCTTTGCCGACTGAAAATGCCCATATGAAGTTCGATTTATTACATCAAGACCCCCAATCTAAAGCGCGTGCCGGCGTAATCACTACTGATCACGGAACCATTGAAACTCCGATTTTTATGCCGGTAGGCACGGTGGCTTCGGTCAAAGGAGTGCATCAGCGCGAGCTCAAAGAAGAAATCAATCCGGATATTATTCTCGGCAATACCTACCATTTATACCTGCGTCCGCAAACCCAAATTTTAGAACAAGCGGGCGGCTTGCACAAATTCATGAATTGGGACCGCAACATTCTGACCGATTCAGGCGGTTATCAGGTGTATTCGCTGTCGGCCAACCGTAAAATTAAAGAAGAAGGCGTGAAGTTTAAATCGCATATTGACGGTTCGTATCATTTTTTTACGCCCGAAAATGTTATGGAAATTCAGCGTACGATTGGTGCTGATATCATCATGGCTTTTGATGAGTGTACGCCGTATCCGTGTGATTTTCACTATGCGCGCCGCTCTATGCATATGACGCACCGTTGGTTGGATCGCTGCATCAATCATTTAGAAAAAGTACCTTTTAAATATGGGTATTCACAAGCTTTTTTTCCGATTGTACAAGGAAGTACTTATAAAGATTTACGCATTCAATCGGCCGAATATATTGCCAATGCAGGGCAAGTGGGCAACGCTATTGGCGGATTATCCGTAGGTGAACCCGCTGAAGAAATGTACGCGATGACCGAAGTTGTTTGCGATATTCTTCCGCAAGACAAACCGCGTTATCTCATGGGTGTGGGCACTCCCATCAATATTTTAGAAAATATCGCGTTGGGTGTTGATATGTTTGATTGCGTGATGCCGACCCGAAATGCGCGTAACGGAATGTTGTTTACCGCCAATGGAGTGATCAACATCAAAAACAAAAAATGGGAAGCTGATTTTTCTCCACTCGATGAAATGGGCTACACCTTTGTTGATACCGAATATACCAAGGCTTATTTGCGCCATTTGTTTGCAGCCAATGAGTATTTGGGAAAACAAATTGCCACGATTCACAACCTCGGATTTTATATGTGGTTGGTTCGTGAAGCCAGAAAACATATCTTAGCCGGTGATTTCAGAACCTGGAAAGATATGATGGTCAAGAATATGAGCCAACGTTTATAATCGTTGAACGTTTCAAACATGCTAACAATCATTGACAAATACATCCTCAAAAGATATCTCGTGACTTTCACGGTGATGTTGTTGTTGTTTATTCCGATTGGGATTGTTATTGACGTTTCTGAGAAGGTCAACCGCATGATTGAAAACCAAGTTCCGTTTGGCAAAATCGCTATATATTATGTTGATTTTGTGGTTTATTTTGCCAATTTGTTGTTTCCGATTTTCTTGTTTTTGTCGGTGATTTGGTTTACTTCAAAACTGGCCAACAATACTGAAATTATTGCTATTCTGAGCTCGGGAATTTCGTTTACGCGTTTTCTCAGGCCGTATATCATTGGCGCTACGATTGTATCGTTTACTTCGCTCATGATGGGCTTCTTTTTTGTGCCCAAGGCCAGTGAAGGATTCAAGACTTTTAGGTATATGTATCTTATTGGCAACGGCCGAGAAGAAATGCGTGACAACACTGATGTATACCGCCAAGTCAACGATGACGAATATATTTATGTGAGCAATTTCAACACCATGTCTGAAACGGCTTTTAACTTTAGTTACGAGAAATTTAAAGGTGATGAGCTCGATTATAAAATAACAGCCAACCGCATTCGTTGGAATCCGAAAAAGAAAAATTTTACGCTTTATGGTTTTGTTAAACGTACGGTAGGTCCACTTGACGATGTGATTGAAAAGGCCGATGAGCGCGAGATGAAATTCAACTTTGGCTTTGAAGATTTAACGCCAACGGTATATATTGCTGAGACGCTTTCGTTGTTTGAATTACAAGATTTTATTGAAAAAGAACGCAAACGAGGCTCAGCCAATATCGATGTGTATTTGGTGGTATTGTACAAAAAATACAGCATTCCGGTATCGGCGTTTATCTTGACTATTATTGCAGTGGCCGTATCATCTATGAAGCGTCGCGGAGGCATGGGCATGAACCTCGCTCTGGGTATTCTCATTGCTTTTACCTTTGTGTTTTTTGATAAAATTTTTGGTGTTTTGGCTGAGAAATCCAGTATACCGCCACTGATTGCTGTTTGGATTCCGAATATTATTTTTGGTGGATTAGCCTATTATCTATTGCGCAATGCCAAGCGATAAATTCAACAGCTATTTACAACTCCATTTGATTGTTTTTATCTGGGGTTTTACAGCGGTGCTCGGCGCGCTGATATCACTTGATGCCTTGCCGTTGGTTTGGTACCGCATGCTTTTGGCTGCGGCCTTTATTTTGGTTTATATTCTCTACAAAAAATTCCCGCTCAAGCTCAGCACCAAAGAACTGTTGCAATTGCTCATTGCCGGAGTGGTCATTGCGTTGCATTGGTTTACTTTTTTTAGGGCGATTAAAGTCTCCAACGTATCGGTCACCTTGGCGTGTTTGTCTACCGGAGCTTTTTTTGCTTCGTTGCTTGAACCATTACTCACCGGAAAAAAAGTGGTTTGGTATGAAGTTTTTTTCGGGCTTTTGGTCATTGTTGGATTGGGCATTATTTTTAGGGTAGAGTCGCATTATATCGAAGGCATTTTATTGGCCTTGACCTCGGCTTTTCTGTCGGCTTTGTTCTCTATCATCAACAGCAAATTTGCCAAAACGCACAATCCGTCGGTGGTTTCTTTTTATGAAATTTCCGGAGGTGTATTGTTTTTTTCTGTTTTACTGGCTTTTTCCGGCGGATTTGACGCATCGTTCTTCCGCATCAGCACTTCAGATTGGTTGTATTTGGCTTTACTAAGTTCTGTTTGCACCGCTTATGCCTTTATCGGTTCGGTACAAGTCATGCGCTTTTTGAGCCCATATACAGTCATGCTGACCATCAATCTTGAACCCATTTACGGAACCATTTTGGCTGTTTTGGTTTTTGACGAAAAAGAAAAAATGAGCCCTCAGTTTTACCTCGGAGCGCTCATTATCATTATAACAGTCATTCTCAATGGCATCATCAAACACCGCCAATCCGATTAAATTTTAACGAGATTGTTTACAACTAAAAACAAAAAATTTCTTTCGGTACTCATTTTAAGTTTTATCTTTGTTCACCTAACAAAAAAAGCACTTTCGCATGGAATATTTAGATTTTGAGTTGCCTATTAAAGAGCTCGAAGATCAGTTAGATAAATGTCAGATCATTGGAGTTGAATCTAACGTTGACGTTACCGAGACCTGCAAACAAATCGAAAAGAAACTCGAAGAAACCAAACGAAAAATATATAAAAACCTAACGGCTTGGCAACGCGTTCAGTTGTCAAGACATCCCAATCGTCCTTATACTTTAGAGCACATTACGACCATAACTGGCGGTGTTTTCTTAGAACTTTTTGGCGACAGAAATTTCAAAGATGACAAAGCCATGATTGGTGGATTAGGCAAAATTGACGGTCAATCATTCATGCTCATCGGACAACAAAAAGGCATCAACATCAAAATGCGTCAATACCGTAATTTTGGGATGGCCAATCCGGAAGGCTACAGAAAGGCTTTGCGACTCATGAAAATGGCCGAGAAGTTCAACATTCCGGTGGTAACTTTTATTGATACGCCGGGTGCATATCCGGGTATGGAAGCCGAAGAGCGCGGACAAGGTGAAGCCATTGCGCGCAACATATTTGAAATGTCGCGATTGCGCGTGCCGATTATTTGTGTGATTGTGGGCGAAGGAGCATCGGGCGGTGCCTTGGGCATTGGCGTGGGTGACCGCGTATTGATGATGGAAAACACTTGGTATTCGGTGATTTCACCTGAGTCATGTTCCTCAATTCTCTGGAAAAGCTGGGAATATAAAGAACAAGCAGCCGAAGCGCTCAAATTGACTTCATCTGACATGAAAAAAAACAAGTTGGTTGATGACATCATCCCAGAACCATTGGGGGGCGCACATTACGATAAAGACACTACGTTTAAAACCGTCAAGCAATACATCATGAAAGCTTTTAACGAGCTCAAAGATTTATCAACAGACGAGCTTGTTGCGCAGCGTATGGACAAATACAGCAAAATGGGCGAGTTCAAAGAATAAGGTTTAAAATCATAGATTTTTACCCTAAATCCGGAGCCCTTTGGTTTCGGATTTTTTTGTGGTTTTGAACAAAACCGAAAATTTATTAACACTTGTTCTTGTATAACTAAAGCCCATCCATTTTTCTAATTTACATACATTCGCAACATGGAAAATTTCAGAAATATCAGCCCGGTTCGCGTCGATAAAACCACGATCATCAACCTTGAAAAAGGCAAGTTGCCACCGCAAGTTTTAGAACTTGAAGAAGCGGTTTTGGGCGCTATGATGATTGACAAGAAAGGCGTCGACGAGGTGATTGATATTTTGCATCCCGAAGCTTTTTACAAAGAAGCGCACCAGCATATTTTTGAAGCAATTGTTCAGTTGTTTACCGATACCCAACCGATTGATTTGCTTACGGTTTCGGCCCAACTCAAAAAGAACGCAAAACTTGAATTGGCCGGTGGCGATTTTTATCTGATTCAACTTACCCAAAAGATATCCTCTTCTGCGCACATTGAGTTTCACTCGCGTATTATTTTGCAGAAGTTTATTCAGCGCAGTTTGATTAAAATCTCTTCAGAAATCATTGAAGAATCATACGACGAAACCACTGATGTTTTTGATTTGCTCGACAAAGCTGAATCGCGTTTGTATGAAGTTACCCAAGGCAACATCAAACGAAGCTCAGAAACCGCGCAAAGTTTGGTGATTCAAGCCAAAAAACGCATCGAAGAAATTGCCGGAAAAGAAGGGCTTTCAGGAATTGCTACCGGATTTGAAAAACTCGATCAAGTTACCTCGGGTTGGCAACCATCCGATTTGATCATCATCGCAGCGCGTCCGGGTATGGGTAAAACCGCTTTTGTATTATCAATGGCGCGCAACATTGCTATAGATTTTGGACATCCGGTGGCGGTATTCTCGCTTGAGATGTCATCGGTGCAGCTCATCACGCGTTTGATTTCATCTGAAACTGGCTTGTCATCTGAAAAACTCAGAACCGGGAAACTCGAAAAACACGAATGGGAACAACTTTCCATCAAAGTTAAAAACCTTGAGAAAGCTCCTTTGTTTATTGATGATACGCCGTCATTATCCATTTTTGATCTACGTGCCAAAGCCAGACGTTTATCGTCACAACACGGCATCAAACTCATCATTATTGATTATTTGCAACTCATGACCGCCGGAAACAGTGCCGGAAAAGGCGGCGGAAACCGTGAACAAGAAATCTCAACCATCTCACGAAACTTAAAAGCCTTGGCCAAAGAACTCAACGTTCCGGTGATTGCGCTTTCGCAGTTATCGCGTGCGGTTGAAACCCGCGGTTCGAGCAAGCGTCCGTTGTTGTCAGACTTACGTGAATCTGGGGCAATTGAGCAAGATGCCGACATTGTATCATTTATCTATCGTCCTGAATACTACAAAATTGACGAATGGGATGATGAAGAAGCTTCTCCAACACAAGGTCAGGCCGAGTTCATCATCGCCAAGCACCGTAACGGTTCACTTGAAAACGTACGTCTGAAATTCATTGGCAATTTGGGTAAATTTGACAACCTCGATGAATACGGCGGCGCTTATGATGATTTGCCATCCAAAATGAACCACGAAGACAATCCGTTTTTGACCAAAAACTTGCCGTCGGCCAACGAAGCCTTTGGCAGTCAAATCAATCCATCGTCTTCAGGTGATGATGATGTTCCGTTCTAAGAAATTTCGGGTTATTTTTAACTAGGCTTATCTTTGAACTCGTCGGGATAAATACTATCTTGGGCCATATTTCTAAAAGATGAGAAAATTTTTGCTTTATTTTTTGGGGTTGATGCTGGCTTGCAGTTTTTCGGCACGCGCGAGTTTTATCTTGTTACCCATGGATGAAATAGCGCAAAAAAACCATCTCAAAGCCTACGGAATTACCTATTGGACGCTTAATAAAAACTACAAAGCGAGTTGGTTGCTCAACTATCGCGGTGGATCTTTTTTGCTTCCCGATGCCGAAGAAATCCGTAGAGAATGCCAAATTCGCGGGGTGAGTTTTGAGCTTTTATCAGATGCTGAAGCCCAGCAAATTCTTGATGAAATCTCAAGTCCGTCGCAAAATATGGAAACAGTTGTGCTTGAAAAAGCGCCCAAAGTAGCGGTGTATACGCCCAAAGGCAAACAACCCTGGGACGATGCTGTGACGATGGTTTTGACCTATGCCGAAATTCCGTTTACGCCTATTTATGATGAAGAAGTGCTCAAAGACCAGCTCGTTTTGTATGATTGGCTGCATTTGCACCACGAAGATTTCTCGGGTCAATACGGCAAGTTTTACGGTTCCTATCGCAACGCACCTTGGTATATAGAACAGAAAAAAGAAGCCGAAGCTTTAGCAACTCAATTGGGTTATGACAAGGTTTCGCAAGAAAAATTAGCCGTAGCCAAAAAAATCCGCGACTTTGTCATTGGCGGTGGTTTTATGTTTGCCATGTGTTCGGCTACCGATAGTTTTGATATTGCGCTTTCGGCTGAAGGCGTCGATATTTGTGAACCGATGTTTGATGGTGACCCAAGTGATCCGAATTATCAATCGCGTATTGATTACAGCCGTACTTTTGCTTTTAAGGATTTTATTTTAGATCGTCGTCCGGAGCATTACGAGTTTTCAGATATTGATATGACTGAGAAACGCAAGATTCCGTTTGAGCGTGATTATTTTACTTTAATGGATTATTCGGCCAAATGGGATGTGATTCCGAGTATGTTGTGTCAAAACCACACCCAACTCATCAAAGGATTTATGGGGCAAACCACTTCATTTGATTCGGCTTTGGTCAAGTCAAACGTTTTGGTTTTAGGGAAATGCGAACTCAATGATGAGGCGCGTTACATCCACGGACAAAAAGGCAAAGGATTTTTTACTTATTATGGCGGACATGATCCTGAAGATTACCAACACCGCGTGGGCGATGAACCGACCGTTTTAGATTTGCATCCTAATTCTCCGGGATTCAGATTGATTTTGAACAATGTATTGTTTCCGGCGGCGCGCAAAAAACCTCAAAAAACCTAATCATGTAATAAGCCAATAAGATGCTCAGAAATATCCTTTTGCTGTTTTGTTTTTTCATTTTTGTGGGCTCGTTTGGGCAAACAGAAAGCAAGAGAGATAGTCTGCTACAAAAGCTCGCAGCTTATGATCGGGTTCATCCGCAAAACACTTCTATAAAAAATGCAATTCGAGATACGGTCAAAGTCAATTTACTCAACAAAATTGCCGATACTTATCAAGATGATGATGTTCAAAAAGCGATTGCTTATTATAAACAGTCATTAGCGTTGTGTGTGAAGATTCAATATCTCATCGGACAAGGAAAAATCTACAATTCATTAGGGCGTTTGTACAACAACAAAGGCAACTTTCAAGAGGCAATTGTTTGCTTGAACAAAGCCATTGTCATTTTTAAGAAAGATCCGACTTGTAAAGATTTAGGGGTGAGCTATGGTTTGCTGGGTCAATCGTATTTGTTTCTGAACAATTTTGCTCAATCGCTCAAATATCTCAATGCAGGTTTGAGCATTTTTGAACCCTTGCATGAATACCGAAAAATGTCAAGCCTGACCAACAATCTGGCCATTTTGCACGGTAAAATCAATGAGCATGAAAAGGAGCTTAAGTATTATCAAAAAGCGCTTAAAATTCTTGATGACCATGTGCCCGGGCAACATTTAGATTTGCGTTATACCATTCTTTCGAACATCGCGAGTATTTATGCCGATCAGAAAGACTATCAAAAATCAAATGCCATGCTCGAGGAATGTTACACCTATTATCAAAAGGTCAATGATGTTATTGGAATAGCCTATAATGAGCAGCATATAGGCACCAATTGCAAAAAGCAAAAACAGTACGCAAAGGCGCTTGACTACTTTAATAAAGCACTGAAAAATTTCTCAAAAAGCGATTATAAATCAGGAATTGGTGATTCGTACCGAAACATAGGTGAAGTATATTATTTGCAACATCAGCTTGATTTGGCTGAGCAATTTACCTTAAAAGGTTTGCGCATTTCAAAAGAAATCGGAGAAATTGAGTCGGTGAAGTTTGCCTATGAAAATTTAGCCAAAATCTATCGCGAAAAGAAAAATTACCTAGCGGCCTATGAAAATCAGGTGCTTTTTAAAACCATGAGCGACTCAATGTTCAATACTGAAATCAACAACAAGCTCACGCAGATTCAGTTGGAATATGAGTTCAAGAAAAAGCAAGACGCTATAAAAGAAGCTTCATTGTATGAGGCCAACAAACAAAAGAAAATCAAATATGTGGTGTTGATTTCGCTGTTTTTACTCAGTTTGGTGACCATCAGTATTTATATCAATTCCCAAAAGCATCAAAAGCAACGCAAGATTATTCAGCTGCAAAAAGAGCAAATTGAAAAATCGCTCAAAGAAAAAGAAACTTTGCTCAAAGAAATTCACCACCGCGTTAAAAACAACCTGCAAATTATTTCGAGTTTGCTCAATATGCAATCTGAAGAAATCAACGATCCGGTGGTTTTGGCTACGATTCAAGAAGGGCAGAGCAGGGTACAGGCCATGAGTTTGATTCACCAGAATTTGTATCAATCAGATGAAATTCACAAAGTAAACGTTGATAATTACCTCATAGAACTCGTGGCTTATTTGTCAGATTTATTTGGTGCGAAATCAAAAAATATTCAGGTGGTGGTTGAAACCGTTGATTTAAAATTTGATTTTGATACGGCCATTCCGCTCGGATTGATGGTCAATGAACTCGTAGCCAATGCCTTTAAATATGCCTTTGCCGAGAAAGAAGGCGGCACCATCAAAGTGGCCATCAAAGCATTGAACAAGGTTGATTATGAGTTAAAGGTATCTGACAACGGTCACGGTCTGGCCAAGAATTTTGACTTAGAGAATTTAAAATCTTTAGGGCTCAAATTGGTCTCGATTCTGAGCAAGCAATTGCGCGGAAGTTTATCGGTCAAACAAAAGCCCAACGAAACTTCATTTGTGGTTTTGTTTAAAGATTTAAAAGAATTTAAAGCGACACAAACTTAATACATGCACCATGGTAAAAATTTTAATTGTTGAAGATGAGTTGATTATAGCCGAAGATGTGCGCTCAATGCTCTGCAAAATGGGCTATGAAGTTTTAGGTGTGGCCATGGATTATCACGAGGCCATTCATCTTTTAAAATCAACAACGCCCGATTTGATTTTACTCGATGTAAACCTAAACGGAAGTTTGGACGGTATTGATTTGGCGCATGAAATTAGCAAGATTTATAAAATTCCGTTTATATATACAACTTCATATGCTGACACGCCAACCCTAGAGCGCGCCAAAGCTACGCATCCGATTAATTATTTGGTAAAACCTTTTAAGCAAGAACAGCTTTTAACGACTATTGAAATGGCTTTGCATCAGTTGGCTGCGCTTGAAAATGCCTCGATTGTTTCTGAGCCTAAAGCTGATTCTTTCATCATCAAAGATGCGTTGTTTATCAAAGACAAGTTTAAATATACCAAGCTCAATATTCATGAGATTCTTTGGATTAAGTCTGACGGAAATTACCTTGAGATCAAAACACTGCACAAAGATGAGCTCATTCGGGCCACACTTTCAAACTTCATTGAACGGCTCAACAGTCAAGTGTTTTTTAAAACGCATAAATCTTATATTGTCAACCTGGATTACATGACCAATTTAGAGCACAATTTTGTGACGATACAGCAAACCAAGATTCCCATTGCCAAGAATTACTACGATATTTTGGTAGAAAAACTCAATATTGTCTGAGCCTTAGATTCAATCATCACTTGACCAGTGCGTTTCATCACAAGTTCTGGAGAGTTCATCACATTTTTTTTCGCTATTGAACGACATTTTTTTTCTTTATGATGAAATAGTTCAAAAATAAAGCGATATGAAATGGGTTTTCTATTTTGAAAAATTTCCCTTTTTAGAAAATTTGTCTTTACTTAAAATCATCATCGTTGCCATATGCATTTGTTCGGTGGTGTTTTCGGCACTTTTTATTGACCTGATGTTTTTTTAATTTTTCAATTTGAGGATGAAGTAATTATAGTATAATTTGGTAAATGACCGAGACAACATTTGCTAAATAAAAAAACCACCAGTATTATTGGTGGTTTTGTTTTATATAGCGTTGTGTTTATTTATTGTTCTCCATCACATAGTTCAGCACTTTGCACATTAAATGAACGCGGTCTTTGCCTATTACATTGTGTTTGTGCATCGGATAAGCAAAGAAATCAACTTGTTTTTCAGCTTCGACAAATTTCTTGATCAAATTCAAGTTGTGTTGCATCACTACGACATCATCGCTGGTTCCGTGAATGAGCATTAGCTTTCCTTTAAGGTCTTTTACATAATTCAACGTACAGTTTTCGTCAAATCCTTTTGGGTTTTCAGCCGGAGTATCCATATAGCGTTCGCCATACATTACTTCGTATAATTTCCAATCGGTTACCGGTCCGCCAGCAACGCCCACTTTAAATACATCGGGTTTGCGCAACATCATTGAAGTAGTCATAAATCCGCCAAAACTCCAACCATGAACGGCCAATCTGTTGCCA
Organism: Flavobacterium sp. CYK-55; assembly: GCF_018413465.1. Lineage (GTDB taxonomy): Bacteria > Bacteroidota > Bacteroidia > Flavobacteriales > Flavobacteriaceae > Flavobacterium. The sequence goes on along the minus strand of NZ_JAHCDK010000007.1, from coordinate 12,582 downwards.
TCTACATAAGGCAATGATTTTAAATATTCTACACCTTTCATTTGGTCGGCGATTTCATTGTTGCCCAACTGCCCGTGGATGACACTTTCAAAAGCAAACCCGCGGTTGTCAGAACCTCTGTTGTCAACAGTAAAAACCAAATAACCTTGCTCGGCCATCCAATACATCCACAAATTGGCACCATCTAAATAACTGTTGGTAATCATTTGCGCGTGCGGACCGCCATAAACATACACCAAAACCGGATATTTTTTGCTCGGATCAAAATCACTTGGTTTGATGAGTCGCGTATACAAATCTGTTGTTCCATCAGCAGCTTTGATGGTTTTAATCTCAGCCGTTCCCATCGCATAACCGTTGTATTTATTCGGGCTTTCAACCAAAGTTGTGGCTTTGAGTGATTTGTTATACATCAAACATTTGCCCGGTGTGTTATGGTTTGAAAAATCGTCAAAAAACCAATTTCCGTCGGTACTTACCGTTACGTTGTGCACACCAGCATCTTTGGTAATTTGTGTTTGCTTTCCGTTCATATCCACTTTATAAGCCAGCATATTGGTTGGGTTGTCGCCCGTAGCCATAAAATAAACCTCGGTTCCGGCCGGATTAGCGCCCAAAATCTGACGCGCCGGGAATTTGTTTTTAGTTAACTGACGGATGAGTTTTCCGTCAATAGAATAAAGGTATAAGTTTTGAAAACCGTCTTTTTCACTGTGCCAAACAAAGTTATTTGACTTTGCATTCGGGAAAAATGCCGGATGTTCCGGTTCTACCCAATTCGGATTTTTTTCATTGAGCAATGTACGTACAAAAGCTCCGGTTTGGGCATCGTACACATTAAGGCTCATGTCGTTTTGCGCGCGGTTGAGTTCGGCAATCAAAACGTATTTTTCATCGGGTGTCCAAGCTAAATTGGTTAGGTAATCATCGGCATTTCCGCGTGGCTTGATGTATACGGTTTGCTGGGTTTTCAAGTTGTAAATACCCACGGATGGTTTTTCGCTTTTTTGGCCAATCATCGGATATTTGATGTTTTCTAATGAACCCGGAACGGTGTTGATGTCCAACAGCGGATAATCAGCCACTTCAGATTGGTCTTTCTGGTAAAAGGCTAAAAAGTGATCATTCGGTGACCAAAAAATTCCACCATCAATGCCAAATTCATTGCGTGCAATCGATTGCCCCGATACAATGCCCTCGTTGGTTTGATTGGTCACCGTAATTTTTTGATTGTTTTGATCGCTGATGTATAAATTATTTTTCTCGGTAAAAGCGATGTTTTGATGACCGTGATCATAGGTTTGGTTTTCGGCTGTATCAGAAAAAGTTCCCGTTAGTTTGCCCGTTTTGTCTTGGGTATTGTATTCAAAGAATTTTGGCCCGTTGGCGATGAGAAAATGCGTGGCATCTTTCCATTCAATTCCAATAAAGCTTCTAAGGTCTGTTCCCAAAACCTTATTCAAATCAGCCAACTGAATCAATTCAGTTGCATTGTTGTTAGAAGTGTTGGCGGTCATGAGTTTTTTTCCGCCTTCGGCAAAATAAGTATATTGATTGGTGCCGGGAATCCACTGAAAGCCAAGTAATTTATCGGCGCGGAATTGACGGTTTTGCTGGAGAACGCTTTCTTCAAGCGTGAGTTTTTTTTGTTGTCCAACAGCGGAACAAGCCATTAAAAAGCTCGCCAGAACGAGTGTAAATTTATTCATAATAATAGTTTTTTTACAGATGAAACAAAAATAAAAAAAAGCGCAATGCCCTGACTTTGGTCTACAAGCATTGCCCTTTTGTTACATTTTTGGATGATGAATTAGTGTCCTTGTTCGATTTCTTTATCTAAATATTCTTGAACAATTTCAATGGCATTGGTTACTACATCGCTCAAAGCAGTGATAAATGTTCCCTCTTCGGCAACACTGATGGCGTGTTTGATGGCCTCAACTTCTTTGGTGATGATTTCATGCGTGACGTTTCTCCCTGATTCGGCAATGCCTTCTAAAATCAAATTGATGATTTCGTCTTCGGTTCTGCCGCGCAAATGCTTTTCTTGACGAATGATGATGTGGTCAAACATACGACCGGCAATTCTGGCGCATTCTTTAATATCTTCGTCGCGACGATCGCCCACACCGGCAATAATGCCTATTTTCTTGTTGGCTTCAACGTTGCTCAAATAATCTTCAATACCGCGGTAACCGGCTGGATTATGTGCAAAATCAATCATTACTTTGAATTTTTTGAACTCAAAAATGTTCATTCTGCCCGGTGTTTGTGCCGCACCCGGAATAAAGGTTTGCAAGGATAAACTAATGTCTTCGGTTTTAAAGCCCCAAAGATAACTAGCAAGCGTTGCTGCCAAAACGTTGGCAATCATGAATCGCGCTTTTCCGCCCATCGTAAGCGGAATGTGCGTGGCACGCTCAATACGGATTTTCCATTCGCCTTTTTTGACCGTGATGAAACCGTTTTCATAAACACATACGGTTTTGCCTTCTTTACAAAGCTTTTTAATCAGCGGATTTTCTTCATCCAAACTAAAATAAGCCACATTGCAACTGAGTTCTTCACCAATTTTAATACATTGTTCGTCTTCGGCATTTAAAATAGCCCAACCGTCTTTTTTAACACTTTTGACCACGGTACTTTTCACGCGAGCCAAATCATCCAACGTATGAATATCACTCAAGCCTAAATGGTCTTCTTGAATATTGGTAATGATGGCAATATCACAGCGGCTAAAACCCAAACCGGCACGCAAGATTCCGCCGCGAGCTGTTTCAAGAACGGCAAATTCAACGGTTGGATCTTTGAGAATATATTCGGCCGAAACCGGTCCGGTGGTATCGCCTTTTTCCATCATATGGTTTTGCACATAAATCCCATCTGAAGTAGTAAATCCAACGCGATAACCATTGTTTTTAACGATGTGTGCTACCAATCGAGTGGTAGTAGTTTTTCCGTTGGTTCCGGTAACAGCAATAATCGGAATACGACTCGGTTTACCCGGTGGATACAACATATCAATGACCGGAGCAGCTACGTTTCTAGGCAAACCTTCAGAAGGTGCTAAGTGCATACGGAAGCCCGGTGCGGCGTTTACTTCAAGAATACATCCACCGTTTTCTTTGAGTGGTTGCGTGAGGTTGGGCGCCATAATATCAATACCGCAAATGTCTAAACCAATCACACGCGAGATGCGTTCACACAAGAAAATATTCTCCGGGTGCATCATATCGGTGACATCTACCGAAGTTCCGCCGGTACTGAGGTTGGCGGTTGATTTGAGGTAGACAATTTCATCTTTGGACGGAACGGTTTCTAATGTATATCCTTTTTTAGTCAGCAAATCAGTGGTATCGCGATCGACGGTAATTTCAGTCAATACGTTTTCATGACCATAACCACGACGCGGATCTTTGTTGGTTTCGTCGATGAGTTGTTGAATGTTGTGCGTTCCGTTGCCTTTAACATGAGCAGGTTCGCGCAAAGCAGCAGCTACGAGTTTGTTGTCAATGACCAATACGCGGAAGTCAAATCCGGTGATGAATTTCTCAACAATCACACGGCGGCTGTAGTTTTTAGCATGGGCCAGTCCGGCTTTGGCATCGTCCATATTTTTGACGTTGATGGATGCGCCTTTTCCGTGGTTGCCATCGAGTGGTTTGATTACGATGGGGAAGCCGATTTTTTTGATGACGTTTTCTAAATCTTCTTCATCCACGCATATGCCACCACTGGCCACGGGAATCGAGGCCATATCGAGCATGCGTTTGGTTTCTTCTTTATTACAAGCAATATCAACGGCGATGTTGCTGGTTTTGCAAGTGATGGTGGCTTGAAAGCGCATTTGGTTCACACCATAACCCAATTGTACGAGCGAGTTGGTGCCGAGGCGAATCCAAGGAATATCACGCGCAACGGCTTCGTCAACAATACTGCCCGTTGAAGGCCCGAGTCTGACGCGTTCGCGAATTTCACGCATTTTTTGAATATCGGCTTGCACGTCATATTCGGTTCCGGCAATAAGCGCTTCGGCAATGCGCACGGCTGATTCGGCGGCAAACATGCCCACGCTTTCTTCAACATAACTAAAAACAACGTTGTAAACGCCCGGTGTTTTGGTTTCACGCGTGCGTCCAAAACCGGTTTCCATGCCGGCGAGGGTTTGTATTTCAAGGGCTATGTGTTCAATAACGTGCCCCATCCAGGTGCCGCGGTCAATGCGTGAGAAGAATCCGCCGCGGGTGCCTTCAGAGCAACGATGCTCAATCATGGTGGGGAACATGGCCTCAATACGCTCGCGGAATCCGGGAATTTTATTGGTGGGTTTTTGCTCCATATCCTCGAGGTCGAGGCGCATTTGGATGAGTTTTTTGCGTTGTACGCTCCAAATATTGGGTCCGCGCAGGGCCTGAATTTTTTCAATTTTCATATAATGGATTTCTTGATAGATAAATTTTTGTAACGAATTTGTTAAAAATAGGAAATTATTGTTTTGGTTTTTACATGATATTGTGAAAAAAACACACTTTGTGAATATTGAGTTGAGATTCAATAATTTGGATATGCATTTTTGTGTTCTTTGAAAACAAAATGTTGGCCTTTAGCCCCGATGGGAGCTAGCTACCGCGTAGCGCGGACAGCGGGCAGCAACCTCAATGAGCCCCGAAAGGATTGCGCTGCAAAACCAGAAAAAACGTTTGCGCAATTGGATGAAATGGTTATTTTTACCGCATGAAAATACACGGAAAACTGATTATTATTGGGGGGGCGGTTGATAAAGGCAGTTTTACTGAGACTGATTTGGACGTGAATGCCCCAAAAAATTTGAACTTCTTTGAGGAAGGTATTTTAAAACGCATCATCAAAGAATCTTTGCATCATGAAAGATCTCGTATTGAAGTGATTACTACGGCTTCAAAAATTCCGAGAGAAATTGGCCCTGAATACGTAAAAGCTTTTAATTACTTAGGCGCAAACAATGTGGATGTTTTGCATATTGAGCGTCGTGAACAAGCGATGGATCCTGAGATTTTAGATCGTTTGAAAAAAGCTGATGTGGTGATGTTTACCGGTGGAGACCAATTGCGCTTGTCCTCAATTTTGGGCGGAACGCCGTTTCACGATATGTTGCTCGACAAATACCGCAATGAGCCGTTTATTTATGCCGGAACTTCGGCGGGCGCAGCGGCAGCGTCGAACAATATGATTTATCAAGGCAGCAGCAGTGAGGCTTTGCTTAAAGGTGAAGTCAAGATTACTTCGGGCCTTGGGCTTATTGACGATGTGGTTATTGATACGCATTTTGTGCAGCGCGGCCGCATTGGTCGGTTGTTTCAAGCGGTGGTGGGCAACCCAAAAGTTTTGGGCGTGGGCTTGGGTGAAGATACCGGTTTGTTTATTGCCAACGGAAAACAGATGGAAGCCATTGGCTCAGGCTTGGTGATTTTGGTAGATGGGCGTGAGGTAAAAGATACCAATTTGACGCAAGTTGAATTAGGCCAGCCGATCTCGATCAACCATTTGGTCACGCATGTGTTGAGCAAGAACGATACTTTTGATTTGGATACCTTTAAGATGACGATTAAGTCATCGCAATACGTATAATCGACGATAAGACTTTAAGATATTAAGATTTTAAGACAGTAAGAAGTATAGTTATCTTACAATCCTACAATCCTACAATCTTACAATCTTACAATCCTACAATCTTATAATCTAATCTTCAATGAAAATCATCATTCACGGTGGATTTTTCTCAGAATCATCAACCAACCACGAAACCAAAGTAGCCAAACAGCAAGCTCTGCTGCGCATTGCAAAAGAATCACATGCTTATTTGCAATCGCATTCGGCTCTGGAGGCGGTGGTTTATGCCGTTTCGCTTTTAGAAGACGATGCTTTGTTTAATGCCGGCATTGGTTCGCAGATTCAAAGCGATGGAAAAATCAGAATGAGCGCTTCACTCATGGACAGCGTTTCGATGAAAATGAGCGGTGTCATTAATATTGAAGAAGTAAAAAACCCGATTCAAGTAGCGCAAAAGCTCATGGAAGTGGATGATCGAATTCTCAGTGGTGAAGGCGCTACCCATTTTGCACGAACCCATGGTTTTGAAAAATTCTCTACTGAAATTCCACAACGACGCGCCGAATATGAAGCCAAATTGGCAGCTACCGGTTTAGGAACTGTGGGCTGTGTAGCCTTGGATGCCGAAGGTAGAATTGCTGTGGCCACCTCGACTGGCGGGAAAGGTTTTGAAATTGTCGGACGTGTTTCAGATTCTGCAACAGTGGCCGGTAATTATTGCAATGAATTTTGTGGCGTGAGTTTGACCGGTGTGGGTGAGGACATTGTGAGCGGAGCGGTGGCTGCTAAAATTGTCACGCGCGTTACCGATGGTTTTTCACTGGCGGAAGCTTTTGACAAAACCTTTGCCGAGCTCAAACCTTTTGATGGTTTTGCCGGTGCGATTGCCCTAGATCAAAACGGAAATATGTATCACCAAGATTCGCATCCGAGTATGGTGTTTGCGAGTTTTGATGGTGTGAATGAGGAAGTTTTCGGATAGACCTGCGAGGTTTTCAAAACCTTGTAGGTCTAAAATCAAAATAAAAGAACCCCGACTTTTGGTCGGGGTTTTCTTTTTCATCTCTTTTCGGTTGATGCTCCGGACGTTTGTTTTAATGTCTCAGGAAAACTTCTGTTTGTTAACCACCCACTCCAGCAAGTTATTTCCTGTGGTAAAGAAACGGTGTCTGAGTGAGTATTGCCATACGATGTTTTTCGTATTTTAAGTTGCTGAGCTGCTGAGATACTGAGTACCTGAGAAAAGAAAGAAGCCATTGATGAATACAATGCACTTAAAAATTTTAAAAAAAATCATCTTCTCAGCATCTCAGCTGCTCAATAAAAAACCCGGAATTAATCCGGGTTTTGAAAAAAGATATCGTACGTTTTAAAATCCAAGTCCGATGGCTAGCCCTTTGACTGCTGCCGGAAAACTACCCACAAGGGTTGCTGAACCGCTGGCGATGTCAATTCTGTATAAGGCTTGTGACGAACCCACCGTAAGAATAGCATAAGCATTATTTGATGTTCCGCCAATATCAAAACCGTTGCTGGCCGATGCATTTATGCCTAAAGCTCCGATAGATGTCAGTACCCCTGTATTTGGCGGGTCTTGTTTGTAGAGCATGTCAGTGGTTGTGTCAATATCAAATAAAGCTGTTGTGGTTGTTCCCGGAAAGTTGTTGGTATAAGCTGCTGCTGTAACATTGGGCGTGCCCGGATTGAGCGCTCCATCAGTGGCCACGAGTAAACCGTCATTGGGGTTGACACGCAGGTTCTGTCCGGTGTTGCTCACAATGCGAATTCTATCAACCGTCGGATTAAAATCAAATCCAAAGTCACTTCCGTCTAAAGTAGCAAAAGGGCCAGCGCCAATCATGGTGGCAGCTGCGGTAGCTGTGTTGATGGCATACAATCGCCCGGTGCTGCCCAGTGCAAATAACTGCCCGGTGGCCGGACGCAGATCAATTCCTAAAATATTTTCACCGGCTTGTAAATTGGTAATCGCTTTAGAAACGGGTGTTCCGATGTTCATAAAATTAAAGATGTGCAAATTATTCGTTCCGTCAACGGCATAAGCAACAGGTGCTGTTGGAATGGCCAAGCCAATAATTGAGGTATTTAGCTTGCCTAAGTTGGTTGCTTTACCGGTTGATAAATCAATTTGATAAAGTTGATTGTTGCCGCCGGTTGTGATGCTGGCTAGGGCAGTTCCGTTGCTGGCTGCAATGTCAAAACCACCGTCGCCTTCAATACTCGCGGTTATGCCTAAGGCGCCAACTGCGGTTAGTGTTCCGGCATTGGGCGGATCTTGTTTGTATAGCATAGCGGTGCTGTAATCAATCGTAAAGAGTTCGGTAGATGTTGCTCCTGAAGTATTGTTGGTATAGGCGGCAGAACCAATATTGGGCGTGCCCGGGTTGAGATTACCGTCTATGGCTGCAACGGCTCCGGTTTCAGGATTTAATCTGAGGTTTTGTCCGCTGGATGTAACCAATCGGATGCGATCAACCGTTGGGTTAAAATCAAAACCAGTCAGGCTTCCGGACAATGCCGGGCTAAAAGAGGTAGCACCCACTGCGGTGGCAGCACCGGTGTTGAGGTTGATGAGGTACAATCGGTTGCTGCTGCCCAAACCATACAATTGGCCTGTGCCCGGTCGAAAGTCAATAGCTAATAAGTTTTCACCGGCTTGTAAACCTGTAATGGTTTGGTTACTCAGCACAGCATTGGCATTATTCGCGTTGTATTTTACCAGCGAATTATTGGCGGTGAGTCCGTAGAATTCAAGGTCGGGTTTGGTTACCGGAGGTGTTGTTGTAGTCTCGTCATCATTACTGCAGCTTGTAAACACAAGCAAGGACATTGCTGCTGATAAGCAGGCCGAAAATAGGATTGATTTTTTCATGTGATTGGTATTTGAAGTTTTGTTTGGCTTCATCTACGCAAGTTTTATGAACTTGGTTTTTGGATTTACAAAAATCGATGAATTTTATTTCGGATGATTCATTTTTGAAGGTTGCGTGAAGGATGGCAGCGGTAGCCCGAAGCCGCGCAGCGCAGCGGAGCGGCAAGGCTATAGCGAACAGCCTGACAGCGGCGGAGCGCAGCGCAGCCGGTGGCACGCCCCAAAAATAAAAGCAAAAAAAAGCCCCACTTTTCAGTGAGGCTTCTTTATATAAGTAAGTAAAAATCGGGTTGATAAAACGTTTATTTTACTTTGTTCAAGATGGCTTTAAAAGCTTCCGGGTGGTTCATGGCCAAATCAGCCAAAACTTTACGGTTGAGTTCAATGTTGTTTGCTTTTAATTTACCAATGAACTGAGAGTAGCTCATTCCTTCTAAGCGAGCTCCAGCGTTGATACGTTGGATCCACAAAGCGCGGAAGTTTCTTTTGTTTTGTTTTCTGTCGCGGTAAGCGTATTGCATCGCTTTCTCAACAGCATTTTTGGCTACTGTCCAAACGTTTTTTCTGCGGCCAAAGAAACCTTTGGCTTGCTTCATAATCTTTTTTCTTCTTGCTCTTTTAGCAACTGAATTTACTGATCTAGGCATAATTTTGTGATTTTTTTGTAGCAGGCGTCCCGAATTGAATCAAGAGAACTTAATGGGCCATACTCCAAGGTTATTAAATAATTTTTTAACCTAAAGAACGATATATCGATTAAACGATTCTCAATTGTTCTTTAACGCTGCGCTCATCACTTGGGTGAACAAGAGCTGCGTGTGTCAACGCTAATTTGCGTTTTTTAGATTTTTTAGTCAAAATGTGACTTTTGAAAGCGTGCTTTCTTTTGATTTTACCAGAACCTGTCACTTTAAAGCGTTTTTTGGCGCTGGATTTAGTTTTCATTTTAGGCATTTCTTCCTGAGTTTTTGATTTATACTTACTTATTTACTTTCTATTTCAGAAGCCAAAAGGCATCAGTTGCCTGTGCCTTTGGTTTTTCTTTTATTTTTTGAGAAGCTTAATCCGGCTGTCCGCGCTACGCGGTAGCTTGCTTCCATCCGGGCTAGGGCAGCAGTGTATTCTTAGAATTTCTGTTTCCCCAATATTCAGCCACTACTTTTTCTTCTTCGGCGCGATGAACATAATCATACGCTTTCCTTCTAATACCGGCATGGCTTCAACCTTACCGTATTCTTCTAAGTCTTGCGCCAATCTCAAAAGCAAAATTTGTCCTTGCTCTTTGTAAATGATAGATCTACCTTTAAAGAATACAAACGCTTTGAGTTTTGATCCGTCTTTAAGGAATTTCTCAGCGTTCTTTTTCTTGAACTCGTAATCGTGTTCATCGGTCTGAGGTCCGAAACGAATTTCTTTGACCACAATCTGAGACGATTTAGCTTTGAGTTCTTTCTCGCGCTTTTTCTGCATGTACACAAATTTATTGTAATCAATAATCTTGCATACAGGCGGCTCGGCGTTTGGAGAAATTTCTACCAAATCAAGTTCAAGTTCGTCTGCAAGTTTTAAGGCGTCAGAAATTTTGTAAACTCCGGGCTCAACATTATCACCCACCAATCTAACTTCTGCAACACCGCGAATCAAATTGTTAATTCGGTGCGCATCCTTTTTTTCTACTCTGGGTTGATAACCCCTGTTGTTTCTAATTGCTATGACTTTAAAATTTAAATGTTAAACTGTAAATACTTTTAATGTTTTGTCTATTTCTTCTTGAACCATCGCGGCAAATTGGTCAACCGTAGCAGTTGTGTTTCCTTTGCCTTCTTGGCCGTGACGTCTAATGGATACCGTACCATTTTTCTCTTCTTCTTCGCCTACAATCAGCATAAACGGCATTTTTTGCACCTCCGCATCACGGATTTTTTTGCCAATGGTTTCGTTCCTATTGTCAATTAGGGCGCGAATTTCGTGATTTTCCAGTAATTCTAAAACTTTTTTCGCATAATTTTCATATTTCTCGCTCAAACACAAGATGATAGCCTGCTCGGGCATGAGCCAAAGCGGGAAGTTACCGGCGGTGTGTTCCAACAAAATAGCAATGAAACGTTCCATTGATCCAAACGGTGCGCGGTGAATCATCACCGGTCTGTGTAGCTCATTGTCTGAACCTTTATACGTAAGCTCAAAGCGCTCCGGCAAGTTGTAATCTACCTGAATGGTTCCCAATTGCCAGCTGCGTCCGAGGGCATCTTTGACCATAAAGTCTAATTTAGGACCGTAAAAAGCAGCCTCTCCATACTCAACTACAGTGTTCAAACCTTTGTCACGAGCAGCATTGATGATGGCGTTTTCAGCTTTTTCCCAATTTTCATCAGAACCTATATATTTATCTCTATTCACTTGGTCTCTGAGTGAAATTTGAGCTGTAAAGTTTTCAAATCCGAGCGATCCAAAAACATACAACACCAAGTCAATTACTTTTTTAAATTCTTCGTCCAACTGGTCCGGTGTACAAAAAATATGCGCGTCGTCTTGCGTAAATCCACGTACACGGGTCAGACCGTGCAATTCGCCCGATTGTTCGTATCGGTATACCGTACCAAATTCAGCATAGCGTTTTGGTAAATCTTTGTATGACCAAGGTTTGTTGTTGTAAATCTCGCAGTGGTGCGGACAGTTCATCGGCTTAAGCAAAAACTCTTCGCCTTCAGCCGGCGTGTGAATCGGCTGGAAACTATCGGCTCCGTATTTGGCGTAATGACCTGAAGTTACATACAGTTCTTTCTGGCCAATGTGTGGCGTAACTACTTGCTCGTATCCGGCTTTTTTCTGAGCGCGTTTTAAAAACTGCTCCAATCTTTCGCGCAAAGCAGCGCCTTTGGGCAACCACAAAGGCAATCCTTGTCCTACTTTAGATGAAAAAGCAAAAAGCTCTAATTCTTTTCCGAGTTTTCGGTGATCGCGGCGTTTGGCTTCTTCGAGCAATTCTAAGTAATCGGTCAAATCTTTTTGTTTCGGGAATGAAACGCCATACACGCGGGTAAGCTGTTTGTTCTTCTCGTCACCGCGCCAATAAGCTCCGGCTACACTCATAATCTTCATGGCTTTGATCAGGCCTGTATTCGGAATATGTCCGCCGCGGCACAAATCAAAAAAGTTTGAGTGATCACAAAACGTAATCGTTCCGTCTTCAAGGTTGGTAATGAGTTCTGTTTTGTACTCATTGTCTTTATAAATAGCCAGCGCTTCGGCTTTGCTCACCGAGCGCATTTTAAATTCGTGTTTTTCACGGGCAATTTCCAGAACACGATCTTCAATTTTCTTGAAATCGGCATCGCTAATGCTGTGCGATCCAAAATCAACATCGTAGTAAAACCCTTTTTCAATAGCAGGTCCGATGGTCAATTTAATGCCCGGATACATTTCTTGTAACGCTTGCGCCATCACGTGCGAAGTTGAATGCCAAAACGCTTTTTTACCGTCCAGGTCATTCCACGTATACAATACAAGCGAGCCGTCGGTGGTGAGTTGCGTTTCGGTTTCAACCGTTGTATTGTTAAATGAAGCCGAAAGTACATTTCTGGCCAAACCTTCACTAATACTTTTAGCAACTTCCATCGGAGTCGCCCCAGAGGCAAACTCTTTTACCGAACCGTCGGGTAGTGTAATCTTAATCATTCATCCTATATTTTATGCAGCGCAAATATAACAGATTCGCCTTTACGTGCAATATTATATATAAGTAAATATATAAGCGAATTTATTTGGGCGTGCCGGCTCGTTGTGTTTCGGTTTTTCAGTAAAACTAAATCGCTCGCCGTCGGGCTGTTCGCTATATCTTTTGTTCATGCTTCACAAAAGGATGCCGCTTCCATCCCTCACGCAAACTAAAATCTTCTCCACAACCATTCCTTTTTACTTCGAGCTGTCCACTGCTCAAAAAAGGTTTTGTATGGCTTGCGCCTTGTCAAGTGAGAAAACTTCAAAAAAACTTTACCGATTAAGTTTCCGGTTTTCAGTTGGTTAAAAAAAACCTTTAAATTTTTTCAATAAAAAGTTTGGATAAGAGAAAAAGGTTTGTACTTTTGCACCCGCTTTGAGAA
>NZ_JAHCDK010000006.1 GCF_018413465.1 Flavobacterium sp. CYK-55 | reverse complement strand
AATTGGTGAAAGAAATTATGCCGTCAGGCGAGGGCTGGGATGGAACCATAGATGGAACACCGGTTCCGGCCACCGATTACTGGTTTGAGGTATCTTATAAAGAAAACGGTGTAGATAGAAAATTTAAGTCCCATTTTTCACTTAAACGATAAAAACAAAATGAGTATTAAGAAATTATTGTTGTTCATTGCAGTATTGGCTTCGCAGGTAACTTTCTCACAAGAGGGAATAGCTGTATATTCAGATTACTTATCAGACAACTATTATTTATTGCATCCTTCAATGGCCGGTGCCGCCAATTGTGCTAAACTTAGAGTAACTGCTCGTCAACAATGGTTCGGACAAAAAGATGCGCCTGCATTGCAAACATTAAGTTTTAACGGAAAAATCGGTGAACAATCCGGTGCCGGAGTTATTGTTTATAACGACAAAAACGGTTTCCACTCACAAAAAGGAATCAAAGCTACTTATGCACACCATATTATGTTTTCGCGAGATATGGTTGATTTGAATCAATTGTCATTTGGTATGAGTGCCGGACTTACGCAAAGTTCATTAGATGAGAGTGAGTTTCGTGAGTTTGATCCTTATGTTGGCAATATTGTTCAGAAATATTCTTATTTCAACGTTGACTTTGGTATGTCATATAACTATTTAGAGTTTTATATTCATGCAACGGTAAAGAATGCGATTGAAACCAGAAGAAAAATATACTCAGAATACGAGTCAGATGACATTCGTAAATTTATTATCAATGCAGGATATGTGTTTGGTAATGAAGATGGAATACTTTGGGAACCATCTGTAATGTTTCAGTCAGTAAACGAAACCAAAGAGAAAACCTTTGATATCAATCTAAAAGCATATAAGCAATTAGACATGGGCAGAATTTGGGGTGGATTATCTTATCGAAGAAGTTTAGACGGTGCTGATTATGTTCAGAGCGGAACCACCAAAACACAGAAACTCCAATACATCACGCCAATCATCGGTTTTAATTATCAAAACTTTATGTTGGCCTACACTTATTCAGTAGTTACTGGAGCTGTGCGGTTTGACAACGGTGGTTTTCACCAAATTACCCTGGGTATGAATCTATTCTGTCAGCCAGAAAAATACCACTGTAACTGTCCGGCTATTAACCCATAAAATATTATCCCGATTTCAAGTCGGGATTTTTTTTACATGATTATTAAAGAAGTAAATGGGCATCAGCCTACCATTCCTGAAGATTGTTTTATTGCAGATAACGCTACTATTGTTGGTCAAGTTCAAATGGGCAAGCAATGTAGTGTTTGGTTTAATGCTGTGGTTCGCGGCGATGTAAATAAAATTCAAATTGGCGATAAAGTTAATATTCAAGACGGCGCGGTGATTCACTGTACATATCAAAAGCATCCAACCATAATTGGTAGTAACGTATCAATTGGCCACAATGCAATTGTACACGGTTGTACGATTCATGACAATGTACTTGTCGGAATGGGTGCAATAGTTATGGATAATTGTGTGGTTGAAAGTAATTCTATTGTTGCAGCCGGATCTGTAGTCACACAAAATACACATATCCCTTCAGGAGTTATTTTTGCCGGTGTTCCTGCTAAATGGGTTAAGGATATTGATGCTTCTGATTTTGCCGGTGAAATTGAAAGAATCTCGAATAACTATATCATGTATTCCGGTTGGTTTAAAGAACCAAAATCAGAAATCTAAGTATGCAACTGAGTGTTTGTTTTTCAAAATATCACTCAATATTTCCGGATTGAGGTTTGAATAAAATTCAGTTTTTCCTTTATGCTCAGGATTATTTAAGCCGGCTTTTTCTTTTAAAACATGTAACGTTTGTTTGGCTACTGCTTCCCCAGAATCAATGATTTGGATGTGTGAAGGTAGAATTTTTTTAAGCTGTGGAATCAAATATGGATAATGACTGCAACCCAAAACCAAATAATCAATTCCTTGTTCAATCATGGGGTCAACATAAGATTGAAGTAATTGTGTCATTTCAGCAGAATGAAGTTTTCCGCCTTCAATGAGTTCAACCAATCCATAACCAATTTGTTCGATAATGTTAGTGTCGTGATAGAGCTCAACGGTTTTATTAAATAGTTCACTACTCAAGGTTCCTTTGGTGGCAAGAATGCCAATTTTTTGTGTTTTTGAGTGTAAGGCAGCTGGTTTAATGGCTGGCTCTATTCCGATGAACGGAACATCATATTTTGCTCTAAGTTCTTTGATGGCATTAGTGGTTGCCGTATTGCAGGCTACAACAATTATCTTAGCGTTTTGACGGAGAAGAAATTCGGTATTTTTGATGCTTAGGGCAATAATCTCATCTTTTGACTTCAATCCATAAGGCGCATTTTTACTATCGGCTAAATAGATAGTGTCTTCATTGGGCATCAAATCGTGAATGGCTGACCAAATTGATGTGCCGCCAATACCAGAATCAAAAAGGCCAATGGGTTTTGAATTAAACATGAATCAAAGGTAAAAAAAAACTACTCCATCTATATATTGATAAATGGAGTAGTCAGTTATTTTATTAGATTCTACTAGAAGCCTAAATCTTTTTTAACATCAGCAGTGATGTTTGGACCATCAGTAAGTAGTAAACCTTCAGAGTTTAATATGTATTGATAACCTTTAGCTTTACCAACTTTTTGAATTGAAGCTTTTACTTTTTCCATGATAGGTTTTACAATATCAGCTTCTTTTTGTTGTAATTCTTTTTGTGCGTTATCACGGTAATCAACAATTCTCTTTTGCATGTCTTGAACTTCTTTGGTTCTAGTTTCATTGACAGCATCAGTTACTGTAGCGGCTTCTTGATCATACTTTTTAATTTTACCTTGGTATTCTTCTACCATGGTTTTGTATTCAGCATCGTAGGTTCCGCTAAGTTTTTCTAATTGTTTTTGAGCATCTAACATTGCTGGCATTTTTGCCATTAATTCACTTACATCCACATGGGCAATTTTTGCTTGGGCTAATGCTTTAAAGCTTCCTAAAACAAAAACAAAAGCGACGATTGCTAAATTTCTGAACTGTTTCTTCATTTTAAATGTATTAATTAATTTGTTTTATCTGGGTTTTCTGTTTTTACTGGATTTTCTGTTTTTTCTTTAGAATCTTTTTTCTCATCACGGGCTTTTTTGGCAGCTTCACGCGCTTCTAATGCTTTTTGTTTTTTTTCTTCTAAAGCTTTCTTTCGGTCAGCCAATATTTGAGCTCTTTCTTCGGCCGATTTTTGTTTCTTAGCGACTGCTGTACTATCAGTCGATTTGGCTTCACGCTCTTTTATTAGAGGTTTCTTTTCGGGAGTTTTTGTGCTGTCAGTTGCTTTTTCAGGAGTTTCAGAAGTTTTGGCTGAAGTCTTTGCAGCAGTTCCGTTTTTCCTGGCTTCTTTTGCAGTTTGTTGCTCAAGTTTCTTTTGTTCAAGAGCAGCTTTTTTATCGGCAATCAGTTTGTCTCTTTGTGCTTTTTTCTCTTCAAGTTTTTTTCTTCTATCAGCTAAAGCCGGATTCTCATCTTCCATGTTTTCTTTAGCTTCCTTGGCCTCTTCTTCTTTGAGCTGCTTTTTAGTCAACTGATTTCTTTTATTTGATCTGTTTATCACGCGTAAAACTTGATCACTAATGTCGTATCGTTTGGCTGCAAATAAAATGGTCAAATCCGAGGTTTTGTCTAAGATGAAATCGTATTTTTTGGCTTCGGCTATATCTTGTGCTGCATTGAAAACTTGATCTTGCACAGGCTGTGCCAATACAGCTCTTTGAATGGTTAGATCACCTTTAGGGCCAAAGCGCTTTTCTTGATAGTCAATGAGTTCTTTTTCTTGAAAAGCAATTTCTTCTTCACGTTCTTCTAATAATTCTTTGGTCAGTAAAGCTCGTTCAGTAGCCAAAACTTCTTTTAAAGCAGCAATTTCATTTTTTTTGGTTTCAATTTCTTGCTTCCATTTTTGCGCTTTTTGTTCTAACTGGTTTTTGGCTTCAGTATAATCAGGAACATTTTGAAGGATATACTCCATGTCAATATAGCCAATTTTTATGCCTCTTGACTGTGCATGAGCCATAGCAGAAAACAATGTAATGACCAGTAATATTCGAAGGTTATTTCTCATACACGTTATGTTTCGATACTTAATAACTTGCCAAATATATTTATTTTAAAATTGCTGACCAATTATAAAATGTGTTTCCAATCCATTTGGTGTGGTTGATCCATCCAATGGGTCAAATCCGTAACCAAAATCAATTCCGAGTAAACCAAATGCGGGCATAAAAATTCTCAAACCGGCCCCGGCAGATCTTTTGACATTAAATGGATTATAGTTTTTAAAATTGGTGTAGGCATTACCCGCTTCTAAAAAGGTTAACATATAAATTGATGCCGCAGATTTTAAAGTCAAAGGATAGCGCAATTCTAAAGTAAACTTATTATATATTGGCCCTCCGTTGGTGCTTGATAATGAATTGTTCGGATAACCGCGCAATTGAATTACCTCACGACCGTCTTGTGCAAAATTGGCTAATCCGTCACCACCCACGAAGAATCGTTCAAACGGAACCAAACCTCTATTATTGTTGTATGCGCCTAAATATCCAAATTCACTCAGAGAGCGTAAAACTAATTTGTTGTACAAGCGCGTATACCAATCGGCTTTAAATTTTATTTTATAATACTCAAGCCATTTAAATTTTTCTTGATCAACTTTTCCAATATTCGTGCTTGCGTCTTTATAATCGTCTACCTTTTTGTATGCGCCAGTGCTGGTTTGAACAATATAGTCGCCTTCTGTAGGGAATTGATTGTTTTCATTTTCAACAGTTGATACTCCTGAGCTAGCTGAATAGGTTAGTTTGTATTCCGGTAGGTTTTCTAAGTTTCCATAATCTACTCCGTTAAATAACGAATACGGCAAAGTGAATTTACCTGAAACACTAAATTCTGAACCATACATCGGGAAAATCGGATTGACACCTTTGTTGTTTCGGCTCAAACCAATAGTATAGGCTAGGTTTCTAGACGAGCCATTTCCGAAGGTAAACAAACCAATGTTGTAGTTGTTCAAGTCGTAATACTGATAGCTCAATCCTTGTGATAACACAAAGAAGTCGTCAGGCACCGATAATCTTTTAGCAATACCAACAGTTACCGCAGTAATGTTAAAATATCGGCTTCTGTCAACACCTGAAATAGTGTTGGCAAATTGCTTACTATAAGCAAATGAACCACTAAAGTTGATTGGTTTTTTTCCGCCAAACCAAGGTTCACTAAATGATAAGCTATAGGTTTGGAAATAAGAACTACCTTGTAATCTCAGCGCAAGCTTTTGACCATCGCCCATTGGTAGTGGGTGATAAGCTTCTTTTTTGAAAATATTTTTAATTGAGAAATTGTTGAACGACAATCCCAAAGTTCCAATAAAACCGCCACCGCCATAGCCGCCTTGAAGCTCAATTTGACTTGAACCCTTTTCAACCAATTTGTATTCAATATCAACGGTGCCGGCTCCGGCATCTACGTTTTTAAAAACAGGCTCAATAGATTCCGGATCAAAAAAGCCCAATTGACCTATTTCGCGAATGGTTCTCACCAACTCTTCTTTGCTGTATTTTTGTCCGGGTTTGGTGCGGAGCTCGCGATAAATTACTTTATCATTGGTTTTGTCATTGCCTACTACTGTAATTTTGTTGAAGTAAGCCAGTGGCCCTTCCACAATTCTAATTTCAAAATCAATGGTGTCGTTAGCCGTTTTGACCTCTACAGCATTAATGTTTGAGAATAAATAACCATTGTTCTGATAAAGGTTGCTGATGTCTTCGCCGTCAGGTTTTGACTTGTCTGAGATGCGTTTTTCAAGAAGAACACCGTTGTAGACATCACCTTTTTTAATGCCCAAAAGCTGTCTGAGTGTATTGTCGGGATAAACGGTGTTTCCCAGAAACTTAATGTTTCCGAAGTAATATTTCTGGCCTTCTTCAAGATTTACCTTGATAGCCAAACGTTTTTTGTCTTCTGTAAAAGCTACCGTATCTGATATAATGCGGGCATCTCGATAACCTTTTTCTTTATATTTATCAATAATTTTGGTCAGGTCTTCTTTGTACTTATCCTTAATGTATTTTGAGGCTTTAAAAAAGCGAATCGGATTGATTTGTTTGGTGTTTTTCATTGCGCTGCGCAATTTGCTGTCACTAAACTTTTCGTTTCCTTCAAAATCAATGCTCTTGACTTTAATTTTGTTTCCTTTAAAAATATTCACCAGCATTTTTACCTCGTTGCCGCTGGTGGTGTCCGGAATGGTGCGAATGGTTACTTTGGTGTTGTAATAACCGTCTTTTTTGTATTTGTTTTCAATGTAATTTCGGGTAGTGGTAATCAAGTTTTCATTCACCACTTTACCTTTGGTTAAGCCATTATCTTTAATGAGCTGTTCGGTTTTTTTCTTTTTGATTCCGGCAAATTTTACTTCACTCAGTTTCGGAAGTTCATTGATGTTGAGTTCTAAAAAAATGCTGTCGCCAGAAATCCTATTTACGTAAAAGTCAATTTCGCTGAATAATCCAAGCTTTCCAAGTTTTTTGATGGCATTGCTGATTTCTTCACCCGGAACGGTTATTTCTTGCCCTTTTTGTAATCCGGCAAAAGTGACCACGGTTTGTTCGTTATAACTAATTTTTCCGGTTACGTTTACGTCACCTAAAATATATTTTGTGCCTTGGTCAAAAGATGGGTTCTCTTGAGCCAAAAGAGCAGGAGCAATTGCAAAAAATATTAGAACAAAAAAAGATTTTATATTTCTGAGTAACACTAAAAAGCTATTTAATTTGATCACTTGTTTTTCCGAACCTTCGTTCTCTATTTTGATAACTAACAATGGCCGCGTACAAATCTTCATCATTGAAATCAGGCCATAAAACTGGCGTGAAATACAATTCTGCATAGGCGATTTGCCACAACAAAAAGTTACTGATACGCTGTTCGCCGCTGGTTCTGATCAGTAGGTCAACGTTGGGTAAATTTTGCGTGTAAAGATGCTGATTAATAATCGATTCATCAATAGCGTCTGTTGAAATTATATTATTTTTAACTTTAACCGCAATAGCTTTGACTGCGCTGATGATTTCTTCTTGTGAGCCATAACTCAAAGCCAAGGTAAGCACCATTCTGTCATTGTTTTTTGTGGCTTCGATTACCTCGAGTAATTCTTTTTTGGCTGATTTTGGAAGACGGTCTAAATTGCCGATGGCATTGAGTCGAATGTTGTTTTTTGAAAGTGTTTTAACTTCATTTTTTAAGGAGTTAATCAACAACTTCATCAACATTTCTACTTCCAATTTTGGTCGATTCCAATTCTCTGTTGAAAAGGCATACAGGGTAAGATGGCCAACACCCAATCGGGCACAGGTTTCAACGGTTGTTCGAACTGACTTAGCACCGTTTTCGTGTCCAAAAGCGCGAAGCATACCTTTTTGTTTGGCCCAACGACCATTGCCGTCCATGATGATGGCAATATGCTTAGGTAGTTTTTCGCTATTTATCTGTTCAATTAAACTCATTATTATTGGGCGCAAAAACAAGGTCTGTCGCCAAAGGTATAGGTTAAGGTAAATCCGGTAAATGTATACCAATCTTTACTTGTCAAATTGCCGAATTTAGCGGCCTTATATTTTGTTCCAGAAGGGTTGCTTCCGTCAATATCGTCTCTGAATGTTGCGCGAGCGCCTACTTCAAATCCAAGGACAAAAATGTCAAAAATACGTCCTTTAAACCCAACGGTCATCGGAATCGCAAAACTACTTCTGCTGCCATAACTTTTGTCTTTGCCATTGTCAAAGTATAATCCGTCATACATTATATAACTCAATCCGGTATGAACATACGGAGTAGCCTGAGGCTTTGAATCATGCATATCGAAATTAAAAAAATCAAACTCCAAGCCGGCCGAAAATTCACGAACTAAATTGTTGAAATGATAGTTTCTTTCTTGTCGAGCCTCAATTTCAGAATCTGCATCATCTGCCGCCAAATTTGATTGGATGTATGAAAAACGCCAAGAATGCCTTGGGCTTTTGTTCCAACGGTACATAATCCCGTAGGCTGGTTCTTTGGGTTTGATATAATCAGTTGCGCCAACATCACCTATAAAATTACTTCCACCCATAAATACACCAATCTCGTGTATTTGTGCCTGAGCGCCCGTAGCTAAGCAAATGCAAAAAATGTAAACCCAAAAACGTTTCATCCAACTGAAAATAGCGTGCAAATATAATAATTATGAGCACTTTCAAGGCATCAAATGACTAATAATGTTAAAATAAATTAGCCTTTTTACAACAGACAATATCCTCAAAAATGTAGCAACCAAACGCCAATAAGTGAGAATATAGTATAGGCAGAAAAAGAAAAGAGGTTAATTTCTTTTATCTTCACCCCAAAGAAGTTTGCCACGCAGAGTTTTAAAGAAGGTTTCTTCTGAAATTTCAACCATATTGATTTTAAACGGAGTCTTTTTGATAACCAATTCAGAATCGTTTTTGATTGAGGTAATTCTTGAATCTAATGAAACCAAATAATATTCTTCACGGCCAGAAACCTTGAGTCTGATTTCACGGTCATCCGGAATCACCAGTGGTCGTGCATTTAAATTGTGCGGTGCAATTGGTGTGATGACAAAGCTGCGCACATCAGGCGTAAGGATCGGGCCTCCACAACTCAAAGAATATCCCGTTGAGCCGGTGGGTGTAGCAATAATCAACCCGTCGGCCCAGTATGAATTTAGATGTTCGTTATCAAGGCTCGTGTCAATGGTAATCATCGAAGTAGTGTCTTTACGGCTCACGGTGATTTCGTTCATGGCAAAGTTGAGTTGTTTAATGTCCGGATTTTCCGGAAAACACTCCAACGAAAGCAAACTGCGCTGTGAAATACTGTATTTTTTTTCAATGACTAATTGTAAAAAACTTTCGATATCATCTTTGGGAACTGTGGCTAAAAATCCCAGTCTTCCGGCATTGACGCCCAAAATCGGAATACCCGAATCACGCACCCAAGTTGTGGCGCGCAAAATGGTTCCGTCACCGCCAATGCTGAGCAACATATCAAATGATGCATCAAGTTCATGGTGGGTACTAAAAGTTTTATAGGGTTTCTTTACGATTTCTTTGTCATACAACAACTGCAGAAATTCAGCTTCAATGACCAGCTCAACCTGATTTTGGTTGAAAAACACAAAAATATCCCGAATAATCGGTTCGGTACTGTTTTGATAGTATTGTCCGTAGATGGCAATTTTCATACAGCCTAAATATTGAGGTATTTGTCGAGATAATCTGATCGCTCGCGCAAGTTGTTGATGTAGTTGTCTTCGTTGTGCTCAGAAACAATTTCATAGTTATATCGGCGAAACGTCTGAATAATATCATTCATCGCGCCCAAAGAAATCTTCACGGTAATTTGCACCGTATCAACCGTTGCGTCTGATATGAAAAGCCCGAGAATTCTGCCATTGTTGCTCTCAACTATCTGTGCTACTTGGCTCATCGAATAGTCCAGAACTGGTTTTTCAACCACAATGATGCCTCCTTGTTCTTTTAAAAACGGCGTGTCGTGAAAAAATTTGATGATGTCTTCAAATTCGTAATAACCAACATAACGATTCTCAGCATTCAAAACCGGAACCACGTTGGTGTGGTTGTTGGCAAAAACCTCCAGTACATCCAGCCATGAGGTGGTGTCGCGCACAAAAAAAGGCTCCAGAGTATAACGGTAATCTGCGATGGTTTTATCAACCTCAAAGGTATCGGCATCTTCTGAAGATAAACTCCCCATATAGACGCCATTTTCAGTCACCGGAAAATGCGAAAAATCATACTCAATAAAAAAATCCTGCGCCGCAGAAACCGATTGATTGCTGCGTAACGCTTTAAAGTCGTTGTTGATGAATTCTCTAATTTCAGTCATAAAAATTAAGGCTAATAACCACACGCAAAATAATCAAAATTATCGCAGACCACCTACAATTACTTTGTATTTTTGTCTCTCAAAAAAACACCTACATTATGATGACCAAACTCAGTGTCAACATCAATAAAATAGCTACTTTGCGCAATGCTCGCGGCGGAAACGTACCCGATTTGCTCCAAGTAGCACACGATATTCAAAATTTCGGAGCCCAAGGCATCACCATTCACCCACGGCCTGATGAGCGCCACATTCGCTACCAAGATGCGCGTGATTTAAAATCGGTGGTCTACACTGAGTTCAATATTGAGGGCAATCCGCAGCACAATTTCATTGATCTGGTGCTCGAATGTCAGCCCACGCAAGTTACTTTGGTGCCTGATGCCATTGGCGCGATCACGTCAAACGCCGGTTGGGACACGGTCAAACATCAGCAATATTTGCAAGAAGTCATTGCCGAGTTCAAACGCAACGGCATTCGCACATCCATTTTTGTCGATCCGATTCCGGCCATGATTGACGGCGCCGCACAAACCGGAACCGATCGCATCGAACTCTACACCGAAGCCTTTGCACACCAATACAGTTTGGGCAACCACGCCGCCATTGAACCCTACGTAGCCTCGGCCATTCGTGCCAACGAGCTCGGTTTGGGCATCAACGCCGGCCACGATTTGAGCCTGGACAACATCGCCTTTTTCAAACAAAATATTCCGGGCTTGCTCGAGGTTTCAATTGGTCACGCGCTCATTTCAGAGGCGCTCTATTTGGGGCTTGACAACGTGGTCAATATGTATTTGAACAAATTAAAATAGGGCGTGCCCCTGCGGGTCGGGCTTTCGGCTATATCTCTTGCTGCGCTGCGAGGATGCCGCCTTAATCCCTCACGCGGGTATTCGTTTTCAAGAAAACCCCAACAAACACAAATGACTTTATATTCCAAAATAGAAGGCTCTGGCCCACCGCTCATCATCATCCACGGATTTCTCGGTATGTCTGACAACTGGAAAACCCTCGGCACGCAATATGCCGCGCTGGGTTTTGAAGTGCATATGCTCGATTTGCGCAACCATGGGCGCAGTTTTCATTCTGATGAATTCAACTATCCAGTCATGGCGCAAGATGTTTTAGATTATTGCTCGGTGCATCAGCTGCAAAACATCAGCATCATTGGGCATTCTATGGGCGGAAAAGTAGCCATGCAATTGGCAACCGAACATACTGAATTGGTGCAAAAACTCATCGTTGCTGATATTGGCCCAAAGTATTACCCACCGCATCATCAAGATATTTTGGCAGGGCTCAATGCGGTTGATTTTTCTAAAAAACCATCGCGTACAGAAGTTGACCAAACCGTGGCACAATATATTCCCGATACGGGAACTCGCCAGTTTTTGATGAAGAGTTTGTATTGGCAAACGCCCGAGCAATTGGCATTTCGATTCAACTTGCCGGTTTTTAACCAACAAATTGAAAAAGTCGGCACCGCCTTGAGCGCTGAAGCTCATTTTGACGGCCCGACTTTGTTTATCAATGGCGGAAATTCAAAATACATTTTACTAGAAGATCATTCCGGAATTTTGCATCATTTTCCGAAAGCAGTTTTTCAGACGATTCCCAACGTCGGGCATTGGCTTCATGCCGAAAATCCGAAGTTGTTTTTTGAAATCACCAGAGATTTTTTGTGATGTGATATTGCCATTGAAGTTTATTTAGAACAAAGTCTTTTTATTATTTTTGAAATTCCAATTCCAAATATTCATGAACCAACTTATCCGCATCATCATTACCGCGCTTTTGGTTATGCTCATTGCGCATTTTATGCCTGGTGTATCCGTCGCTAGTTTTACCACTTCACTCATTGTAGCGTTGGTGCTGGGTTTGCTCAATGTTTTTGTCAAGCCGCTCTTGATTTTGTTTACACTTCCGGTAACCCTTTTTACGTTTGGATTATTCCTGTTGGTGATTAATGCCATCATTATTTTGCTGTGCACCAAAATTGTAGGCGGCTTCCATGTCAGCAGTTTTTGGACAGCTGTTTTGTTCAGCATTATACTCGCGGTTTCACAATCAATTGTTTATAGAGTAACAGGGAATCAACAAACCTGATAATATTCAGCTTTTAAACTTGTATGGATGGTAAAAAAAATATACTTTTGCCACCCAATTTTAGTTCGTATAAAAATGAATATTACAAGAAATAACCTCGATGCGCTCAATGCTGTGGTAACGGTTCAAATTACCAAAGACGATTATGCTGCGCAAGTAGAATCAACTCTAAAAAACTATTCAAAAACAGCCAATATTCCCGGGTTCAGAAAAGGGAATGTGCCTTTCGGAATGGTTAAGAAACAATACGGAAAAGCAGTTTTGTTTGATGAAGTAAACAAATTGTTGCAAGAAAATCTCAACCAATATTTGGTAGATGAGAAGTTGGATATTTTAGGAAATCCGCTGCCAAAAATCAATGAAAACTTCAATTGGGATGCTGATGATTTCACTTTTGAATTCGAATTGGGCTTGGCACCTACTTTTGAAGTTGATTTAGCCGCTGCTAAAAATGTAATCAGCTACAAAATTGTGGCCGATAACCAATTGTTAGATGATCAAGTAACGCGTATTCGCAAACAATACGGAAAAATGTCTCCGGCTGAAGTTGTTGCTCAAGACAGTGATGTGTCGGGAACTTTCTTAAATGCGGATAAAAACATTGATGCTCCGGCACAAATCAATGTGGGTATTTTTAAAGACAAAAAAACTTGGAAAGCTTTTGTAGGTAAAAAAGTAGGTGATGTAGTGACCGTTAATACCAAAGGTTTGTTTGACGATGACCACAAACTTATGGATTACCTCAGAGTTGGTCATGATTTAGTGCATGGTTTGGCTGTTGATGTTGATTTTAAAATTGAAGAAATCACCAATACAGAGCCGGCTGAACTCAATCAAGAATTGTTTGATAAATTGTTCGGTGCCGGAAACGTATCATCGGTTGATGACATCAAAGTCAAAATCAAAGAAGATGCAGAAAATCAGTTTGCACAACAGTCTGAGCAAAAATTCTTGAACGATGTAACCGAATCATTGCTTAAAAACACCACTTTTGATTTGCCTTCGGAGTTCTTGAAAAAATGGTTGCAAACGGCCGGTGAACAACCACTTACGCCAGAGCAAGCTGCTGAAGAGTTCGCTAAATCTGAAAACGGTTTGCGTTACCAATTGATTGAAGGTAAAATCATGAGTCAAAACAATTTGCAAATTACCTTTGAAGATTTAAAAGCACACACAGCAGAGCTCATCAAAAAGCAAATGGCTCAATTTGGTCAGATGGATCCGTCAGATGCTGATGTTGATAACATCGTAGCGCGCGTTATGTCCAATCAAGAAGAGGTAAAAAGACTTTCTGAGCAGGTGATGAGCCAAAAAATGCTCAGCCTTTTCAAAGAAAAAGTAAAAGCCAAAACCAAAGAAGTTACTTATCAGGAGTTTATCGCTGCTAGCTACGGAGAGTAATTTTTAAAAATAATCACTATATTTGGGCGTCAAAACTGCGGTTTTGGCGCTTAACTATTTTTAATAAGACTACCCAACAACAAAAAACCACATGCATTACGGTAAAGAGTTTAGAAAATTTGCTACAAAGCACCACGGGGTGAATAACCTCTATTACGATAAAATGGTAGCGGCGATGAATCCTACCAATATGACTCCGTACATCATTGAAGAGCGTCAACTCAACATTTCACAATTGGATGTTTTCTCTCGTTTGATGATGGATAGAATCATCTTTTTAGGCACCGGAATCGACGACCAAATTGCCAATATTGTACAAGCGCAATTGTTGTTTTTAGAAAGCGTTGATGCCACCAAAGACATTCAAATTTATTTGAATTCACCGGGCGGAAGCGTTTATGCCGGTCTCGGAATTTATGACACCATGCAATATATTCGCCCTGATGTAGCTACCATTTGTACGGGTATGGCTGCCTCTATGGGT
The DNA here is from genome assembly GCF_018413465.1 of Flavobacterium sp. CYK-55. Lineage (GTDB taxonomy): Bacteria > Bacteroidota > Bacteroidia > Flavobacteriales > Flavobacteriaceae > Flavobacterium. The sequence continues at coordinate 151,534 of NZ_JAHCDK010000006.1, read as the reverse complement.
GCGGTACTTTTGTGTGCGGGTGCAGCCGGTAAACGTTCGGCTTTGCCCCATTCACGCGTGATGATTCACCAGCCATCGGGCGGAGCACAAGGTGTAGCCACCGATATGGAAATCAACCTCAAAGAAATGCTCAAACTCAAAGACGAGTTGTACCAAATCATTTCAAATCATTCAGGTCAAACTTTTGAAAAAGTCTACAAAGATTCAGAGCGCGATTATTGGATGATTGCCGATGAAGCCAAAGAGTACGGTATGATTGATGAAGTACTCAGAAGATAATCCCAATTTTTACCTACAACCTTAAAAAATAAACTATGGCAAAAGAAGTTTTGGATTGCTCGTTTTGTGGTCGTAAGAAACCCGAAACCAATCTGCTGATTGCCGGTATCAATGCCCATATTTGCGACAAGTGTATTGAGCAAGCCCACGGCATTGTACTCGAAGAACTCAAAAGTCAAGGCCCTGTCAAAGGCGCTGCTGATTTGGTTCTAAAAAGACCTAAAGAAATCAGATCGTTCCTCGATCAATACGTCATTGGTCAAGACCAAACCAAAAAGGTTATGTCTGTGGCGGTATACAATCACTACAAACGACTCATGCAACCGGCCCAAACCGATGAGGTTGAAATTGAAAAAAGCAACATCGTCATGGTGGGTCAAACCGGAACCGGTAAAACTTTGGTGGCTAAAACCATCGCGCGCATGCTCGATGTTCCGCTGGCCATTGTTGATGCTACTGTACTCACAGAAGCCGGTTATGTGGGTGAAGATGTAGAGAGTATTTTAACCCGATTGCTTCAAGCGGCTGATTATGATTTAACCAAAGCTGAGCGCGGAATTGTATTCATTGACGAAATTGATAAAATTGCCCGTAAAAGTGATAATCCATCTATAACGCGTGATGTATCGGGTGAAGGCGTGCAACAAGCTTTGCTCAAATTGCTGGAGGGAACTGTAGTCAATGTTCCACCCAAAGGAGGGCGCAAGCATCCGGATCAAAAATTTGTTGAGGTCAACACCAAAGATATTTTGTTCATCGCCGGTGGTGCTTTTGACGGCGTCGAGCGCATCATCTCCAAACGTCTGAATCGTCAAGCGGTAGGATACAGTACTTCAAAAAGCAGTGACTCGATTGACAAAGACAATTTGCTTCAGTACATCATCCCGAAAGACATCAAAGACTTTGGTTTGATTCCTGAAATTATTGGTCGTTTGCCGGTGCTGACACACATGGATCCGCTTGATAAAGAAACTTTACGCGCTATTTTGACCGAGCCTAAAAATGCACTCATCAAACAATATCAAAAGCTTTTTGCAATGGATGATGTCACGTTTACCATCACCGATGAAGCTCTTGATTATATCGTAGAAAAAGCCCTCGAATACAAGTTGGGCGCGCGTGGATTGCGTTCATTGTGCGAGGCTATTTTGACCGATGCCATGTATGATTTGCCAGGCTCTGATGAGAAAACCCTTACCATTGATCAAGATTACGCCAAAGATTCACTCGGCAAAAACCTGCTCAAACGATTAGAAATTGCTTCTTAAGTATTTCCTATAAAGCAACAAAAAACCCGTCGGAAAAGACGGGTTTTTTTATTGTTTTTATTTGAGAATTCCACCACCTTGTCCTGTTTTTTCGGTTTGAATCTCGGTGTTTTCTTTTTGGAGTTTCATGTTTCCGAAGTTGTATGTAAGCGAGAATCTAAAGGTTCTCGTATCGGGTTTTTGATAAAATACTGTTTGTAAATTGGTTGATGACACCACAGCATTGATTTCGTTTTCGTTGAACACATCAAAGCAGTGCAAGCCAATTTTGAGTTTTTTATCCATGAAATCTCGGGTGAGTGAAACGTCAAATTGCTTGATGTTTTTGGTCAAGCTGTATATTTCCCAGGTTCCCGGCGGAGTAAAGTTATAAGAGAAACTGCTTTTTATACTCCAAGGCAAAATAATTTGTGCTTGAGCATAATAGCTCATAATAGGCTTTTGCTTGAACTGAAAATCATAGCCTTTGGTCGTAAAATCAATGTAGCTGATGTTGCAAAAAATGTAGTTCATCTTGTCCATATCGTTCATGCGTTTCTGAAATTCTTCTTTGCCTTTCAAGAAATAATCCAGCGGAATCGGAAACGAAAAATTGATGCTGTTGGTCGTTAATTTGTCAAACTGACGAAAGGTTTGTTTGCTCACAAGCGTGCTCGGGTCGGCTTCAAAAATAAATTTGTTGACATCTTTGGCATCAGTTCTATTTGCACTCAACTGAACAAACTGAAAAGCCGACAATTTCACTTCATAGTTATCAAAAAAGGTTGGGTCTAAGAATGGATTTCCGCCTGAGGTGTTGTATTGGTCAAAGTTTGAAAAATTATTCGGATCCAAAACATTGTAATCTGCTTGTTGGATTTTTTTCGAATACGAAGCCGTCAAATTGATGTCGTTGGTAAATTCATACATCGCACTGGCATTCGGGAAGAAGTTGGTGTTTTTAAAATCAACATCGGTTCGCCCAGCATCTTGCCATGCGGTTCTGTTTACCTTATAATCTTCAAATCGCAATCCGGCTGTTAGGTTCAGCTTTTTTATCTTTTTGCGCGCTTCCAAATAAAACGCCAAATTACTTTCTTTATAATCAAAATCGGTCACTGAAGGCGTTGCCGAATTCAATGCATAAATTCCTTTGTCTGTTACCTTGATAAAATTGAATTTTCCGCCGGTATTGAGCGAGAAATCCATCTTTTTAAACGGAATGGCAAAATCGTATTTTAAATAGTGATTGGCCAATTTAAAATCGACATCACCGCCGTAAAATGTAGATGTTCCGTTGTTAATACCGTGTGATTTGGTGATTGGGTTTTTGTCAAAAAAGTTGGTAAAAGCAATAATATCTAGGGTTCTATCAAGGGTGTCCAGTTTGGTTTTATACTGCAAACTAATTTCGTGGTTGTTGTTTTTGTTTTTAGAAAGACCGTTGTTTAAAAAGTCAATGCCGGTTCCAGTGGTTGTTGCTTCATTAGTCACTCGGTCGTTAGCCAGATTCACATTGTAGTTCACCAAAAGGTTTGATTTATCGCTGAGTTTATAATTGGCACCGGTTCTCCAATAAAAGTTTCGGTTGGTACTTTGTGCAAAGTTTTTCTGCTTGAGCATTTCGTCCGGATTGAAGTCCGTAAAAGTTTGGTCGTTTTTATTGGTGACTTCGCTATCAATATAATTGTAACCCACCATGGTTTGCCAGCTTACTTTTTTGGCCTTCCCGCTCAGCAAAATCTGCGGGCTGGGTTTTTGATATTTGTTGAAATTGTAGTTGATGTTAAAACTCGCATTCACCCCTTTCATCTTGCGCGAATTGGTGATGATATTGATGATTGACCCGCTGGCATTGGCATCGTATGATGCGCCGGGATTATAAATCAGTTCAATCTTTTCAATCGCAGTGGCCGGTAGTGTCAACAAATAATTTTGCAAATCAGTACCGCTCAGCGAACTCGGCATTCCGTCAATATAAATAGTGACTCCTTTGGCATTGAGCGTCAAGCTACCTGAAGGCGAAGTAATCACACCCGGTATTTTCTTTACAGCATCCAAACTTGAACCGCTGTTGAGCATCGGATTGTTTTTAACATTAACAGTGGTTTTGTCTGATTCAACTTTAATGTATTGTCGCTTGTTGCCGTAAATGGTAACTTCACTGAGCTCTTGCGGTTTTGCAATAGCCGTTGAATCTTTTGTCTTGGTGTTTTTGGGCGTTTCTTGTGCGTATGATTCAACACAGAAAAAGGCGAATAGGCCTAAGTAAAAAAGTCTCATGAGTTTCGATTTGATTTTGATGATGATGCTCAATAGACTTCATTGAAAGAATTATGTTACACTAACATTGTAGTTTTTTTCTTTCGATTGGCAAATGCCACGTGGTCCGCAACGCATTCTGTGTGGCCCACAAGAAGTTAGATAAACCAAGATCAAAACCAACAACACTATTTTTCTCATCTGATTTTTTTTAAACCGATAGTTCTTTGAGCTGCTCAACATATTCCCGTGTGTTTGACAAACGCGGAATTTTGTGTTGACCACCTAATTTTCCGCGGTCTTTGAGCCAGTCATAAAACAAATTCGGCCGTGCCAAGTTCAATACCAACGGATTCAAAGTCATGTTATTGTATCGCTTGGCTTCATAATCAGAGTTGATGGCTTGTAGTTCTAAATCGAGAATTCGGCTAAATTCTTCAACGTTTTTAGGGTTTTCCCGAAATTCAATAATCCACTCATGAGCACCTTTAGATTTTCCATCCATAAAAATAGGAGCCACCGTATAGTCGATTACTTCGGTTTGGGTTAGCGTGCAGGCTTTTGACAAGGCTTTGTCTGCGTTCTCTACCATGAGTTCTTCGCCAAAAACATTGATGTGTTGCTTGGTGCGACCCGTTACACGAACTCTATAAGGATTTACAGAGGTAAATCGAACGGTATCACCTACCAAATAGCGCCATAATCCGCCATTAGTAGTAATCATCACGGCATAATTTACGCCTATTTGCACTGCTGATAAAGGCACTACTTTTTCGTCTTTTGTACCAAAAGTTTCCATCGGAATAAACTCGTAAAAAATGCCGTAATCAAGCATCAACAACAATTCGTTGGAATGATTTTGATCTTGAATCGCAAAGAACCCTTCTGAAGCATTGTAGATTTCGTAGTATTTGAAATCGCCACTCGGCAACAGTTTTTTGTATTGCTCTCGATATGGGTCAAAACTCACACCGCCGTGAAAATACACTTCTAAATTGGGCCACAATTCCAGCAAATGATTTTTACCGGTAGTTTCTAAAGTTTTGTTGAGCAACACAAGCATCCACGAAGGAACACCCGCAAAACTAGTTACATTCTCGTTTTTTGATTCGTTGATGATGGCTGATAGTTTTGATTCCCACTCGCTCATGAGTGATATTTTATTGCTGGGCGTACTGCTGAATTCAGCCCAAATAGGCATATTTTCAATCAAAATCGCCGACAAGTCGCCAAAGAATGTATTGTTGTCTTCATAAATCTGCGAACTTCCGCCCAAACGCAAACTCTTACCAATGAACAAACCTGAATTTTCATTGTTGTTCAAGTACAAACACAACAAATCTTTACTGCCTTTGTAATGACAACCCTCGAGCGCCTCATTACTCACCGGAATAAATTTGCTCTTGGCATTGGTGGTTCCGCTCGATTTAGCAAACCATTTGATGGGCGTATTCCAAAGAATATTTTGTTCGCCTCGACGTGTCTGCTCAATAAATGGCTCTAAATCTTCGTAAGTTGAAATCGGAATTCGCTCTTTAAAAGTGGCATATGAACGAATCGACGCAAAGTCATAATGCCTACCCACTACAGTATTCTCGGCCGATCTGAGTAAATTCATCAGCAATTCTTCCTGAACCTCGTGCGGGTATTTCAGGAACAATTCAATTTGGTGAATGCGCTGTTTGAGCACCCACGAAGCGATTGAATTTATAATCGGTATTGGCATATCAATTTTTCCTGAGATTTATAGTGGTAAATCGGTAACTTTACGCTTTCCAAAATAACAAAAAAAATAACTAAAATTCTAACCTCTACAAGGATTTCTAAGACTTTTACAGCTTATGCGATACAGCGGAGTGCTCACCAAAATGCCAACTGAACTGGCCCATCCGATTCAATATTATATGGTTTTTAACGATGGTTTTCTCAACGTCAACCAAGTGCTCAACAAAAAAATGCACCTGCACCTTGAAGGCTATCAGTGTTTGAATTGCAACAAGAAAAAGAACATTTTCAGACAAGGTTTTTGTTACGACTGTTTTTATTCAAGCCCAGAAGTAGGTGATTGGATCATGAAACCCGAGCTCAGTACCGCGCATTTAGGCATTGCCGACCGCGATTTGGCTTATGAATCAAAAGTGCAATTACAACCACATATTGTTTATTTGGCTGCATCGAGTGAAATCAAAGTAGGGGTGACGCGCAAAACCCAAGTGCCTACGCGTTGGATTGATCAAGGTGCCGAAGAGGCCATCGCCATTGTTGAGGTGCCCAATCGCTATTTGGCAGGCATTGCCGAAGTTGCGCTCAAAAATCATTTTTCTGATAAAACCAATTGGCGCAAAATGCTCACCAATGAGGTGATTCATCCTGACTTAGTAGCAGAACGCGAAAAAGTAAAAGATTTATTGCCCGAAGAAGTAAAGCCGTATGTGGCGCAAACCCAATCCGAACTACAGCAATTGGTTTATCCGGTTTTGTCCTATCCGAGCAAAGTCAATAGTTTGAATTTAGACAAAACACCCGATTTTTCTGCAACGCTTGTGGGCATCAAAGGTCAGTACTTGATTTTTGACGACGGAACCGTTTTTAATGTCCGCAGTTCTGAAGGTTATGTAGTTCAGATAGAATTATAAAAAAAGCCCGGAATCATCACCGAGCTTTCTGTTTATTTTTTGTTGAACAAACCGTTGAGCAAATCACCGGCTTTTTTCTTGATGTCTTCTTTGACCGGCGCCTGACTTTTGGTTTTGGTCGTGTCAGTCTTGGTGTTTTTGTTGATGATATCTCCCAACACATTGGTGCCTTGTTTGACCAATTTATCTTTTTGTTGTTTCACCACCTGTGTGGTCAACTGAGTCATTCCGGCTTTCATGTCGGTGGTCATTTTCGGGCTTTTGAAATTACCGCTCAACAAAGCATTAATCGGAATATTGTCTAATTTACTCAAGTCGGTCGGAGATATTTTTGAAATCAACTTATTGACATCCGGACCCAGATAACTCAAGTATTTAGCAGGTACATCCAACTTGACGTTGTAATTCATGCTTTGATCAAAACCGTGCATACCGCCAATACTCATTTTTACATCTTGATATTTCAAATCAAAAGGTTTGATGTTCACTTTTCCGTTCTGAAAGGTCAGCAAAGCTTTGACATCATTGATGTTGATTTTTTTCAAATCTAAAAACTTAAAGTTATCGCTGAGTTTGGTGAGTGTTTGCGAATTACTCGGATTAATCGTAGCCGCCATGAGTTGTCCGCCCAAATCACCGCTCAGTGAATTCAAATCAGGCGTCATTTCTTTGGCGTTGAGGTTACCGGCCACTTTAATGTTCGAGTTGAGTTTGCCCGAGATCACTTCAGCAATGGGCGCAATCTTTTTAAGCATCTCCAGTTGGGTAAAGGTTTGATCAATGTTCACACCTTTTAATCCTAAGTTCATTTTGAAAGTTGGTACTTTTTCTTTGGTTGAAACATCACCGCTGGCCAAAATTTGCCCGCCAAACATATCGGTTTTGATGTTTTCTAAAGTTACCATTTGGTCTTTGATGATGAGTTTGCCCGAAACGTTCTTAAGAGCTAAATTATCATACAAAACTGTATTGGCTTTGGCCGTGAGTGAGCAATTCAGATAAGCCGGAATCTTGACGGCTTGAGCGGGTTTTTTGCTTTCGGTTTTAGCAGGCTCTGCCGACATGAAATCAGCCACGGCAAACTGATTTGATTGCAAATTAAAATGGCCTTTGAGCTCTTGCTTTTTGAGCATAAAGCCATAGAAATTCTCGAGTACACCACTCAATTTCATATCGGTTTTTCCGGTGGTCAAATCAAGCTGTTCCAGATTGATACGCGTATTGGTAAACGCCACCGCAGCCTTGTGGATGTTCATGGTTTTGTTGGTGTCGTCCACATATTTAAATCCGGTAAGACTCAACTTGCCCGAGTTTTGCATGCGATCGTATTGGCTTGTCTCAACTGATTTCATATCAAATTTGGTGTTGATGTCAGCTGTCAGAATTCCGCTCAGCGGCACTTTGACTTTAACCGGATATGCCTTTGAGAAATTCCCCAAGTTGACGGTTCCTTTTAAAGTGGCATCAATCAAGGCATTTTCGGCCATATTGCGGATGTTGGCTCGTGCATTAAAAACGTCTTGATCAATCTTAAACGAAAGCTGATCGAGGTTGACATAAGTATCGTTAGGCAAACCGGTTTCGTTGACAATTTTGGTGTCAATCACAATATTTTGTACTGATTTAGGTAAGTTCGGATACTGAAACGAGGCATTGTTAGAGGCAATGGCAATGTTGAATTTTGGCACTGTAGTATCTGACAATATGCCTTTGGCAAAACCCACTACAGTAAAGTCTCCGGTGGTTTTTACTTCTTTGATATTGCTGGCATATGCTGATGGAATCAAACCTAAAAAGTTCTGAAAGCTAGAAGTTGGTGTTTTAAAAGTCAAATCGTATTGCTGGCCTTTTTCAAGTAATTGAATAAATCCGTCAAACTCCAAGGGCAACTGATTGATGAGTGCTTTGTTCTGTTTGAAGGCATATTTTTTTTGCTCTAAATCAATGCCCAATACAGCATCCAAATTCAAAGCTACGCGGTTCATATAGTTCATTTTGTCCATATCAAGCGAAACCTTGGCTGATGATTTGGTTGCCAAATCAAGTTTTGAATTGGTAAAGTCGCCCGTTCCGCTATGGTTCAAACTGTCAATGATCATTTTTATTTTTGAACGCTCGTCGTAATATTTAAAACGCAAATTGGTTACTTTGTATTCTTTGATTTTGAGTGCCAAAGGTTTGCTTTTGCTGTCGTCTTTGTCGTCTTGGTCTTTGAGCGCGATGTCAAAATTGCCTAGACCATCTTTGTTGAATAAAATATTGATGATGCCGTTCTCGGTGTTAATCGCTTCAATATTCATCGGCTCATTTTCGCCTTTAAATATCTCTTTGACCGACATTTTTAAATTGAGTTCACCCATCGATATCAACGTGTCGCCTGCAAAAGGTGCTTTGTTGATGATGAGTAATTTGTCAATCGTTACGTTGGCTTGCGGAAAACTTTTGAGCAAGCTCAAATCAGCATCTTCAAACGATACCTGAGCATCAACTTGCTCGTTAATAGCTTGTGTAATCTTGGCTTTGATTTGATCCTTAAATAAAAACGGTGCTGCTACAAGCAACAGCAACAATACCAATAAGGTGATTCCGGTAATTTTTAGAATTTTCTTGACCATAACATGAGGTTTATATCAACAACGATTTTGTAGCAATTTTATGATTAATGAATTTCTATTTCATAAGGTAAAGCGGCTTGTATCCCTTTTTGGGTTTGCGCTTTTCTGATGCGTTCTAGTACCCGATAACCTTCATCTCCAATGGTTTCTTTGACTAATGCTTCCTTGCTTTGGGCAAACGGAAGTCCCATTTTGCCCAGCCAATCGTGTATGTCTTTTTCATACACCGGTAAATTCAGTGTCTTGAAGTTCTTGGTTTTAGATATAGACGCGGCATAGGCCACAGCATCGGGCAATCCACCAATTTGATCTACCAAACCAATTTTGATTGCATCGGCGCCTGACCAAACACGCCCTTGACCGATGGCATCCACCTGCGCATAAGTCATTTTGCGTCCGGCTGCTACACGATTCACAAAAGTGCTGTAAATTTTCTCAACGCCTTCTTGTGCCAAAAACCGATTGTTGTCGGCCAAAGGCAAGAATACGCTGTACTCGTTGGCATTAGGATTGGTAGCAACTTGTTCGGCATGTATTCCTAAGTTATTGGTAAGCTGATGAAAGTTAGGCAATAAGCCAAACACACCGATTGAGCCGGTAATGGTGTTGTTTTCAGCAAAGATTTTGTTGGCGCCGCAAGCAATATAATATCCGCCTGAGGCTGCCAAATTCCCCATCGAAACCACCACGGGTTTTACTTTCTTGGTTAGCTCTACCTCACGCCAAATCAGTTCAGAGGTCAGTGCACTTCCGCCCGGCGAGTCTACTCTGAGCACCACAGCTTTAATTTGCTCGTCGTTTCTGGCTTCTTGAAGAGCGCGACGCATCGAGCCTTCGCCCACCATATCAACATCACCCTCGCCCGAACCAATTTCACCTTGGGCATAAATCACGGCAATTTTATCTTTACCCGATTCAGTTGTGGCCGTGTTGGCCAAGTTTTGCGCATAATCTAAAACGCTAATCGAATGATAGGTTTCGTCATCTGATAAGTGCAATAATTTTTTGATGTGGCCATGATAAACATCTTCATAGGTAACTGCGTCAATGAGTTTTTGATCTTTGGCCATTTGCGGGGTGCGCGCCGACAAATGTGTCGCTATATCGCTCAATTGTTCTACAGGTATTTTTCGGCTTTTTGAAATATCAGCAAGCATTTCGTTCCAAACCGAGTTGAGCAAGGTCGTAATCTGCTCTCGGTTGGCATCGCTCATTTTGTTTTCTAAAAAAGGCTCTACAGCACTTTTGTATTTTCCGTGACGAATAACCTCCATCTTAACGCCATATTTGTCTTGAAAATCTTTGAAAAACAACAATTCTGTTGACAAACCTTTGAACTCCATATCACCCACCGGATTCATATAAATTTGATCGGCTACTGAGTTCAAATAATATTCTTTTTGCGAAAAATTGTTATTGTAAGCCAAAACAAACTTTTTTGATTTTTTAAAATCTTCCAAGGCCTTGCGCACCGCTTTTATCTGAGCCAGTCCCAGATTTGAAGTATTGTTCAAGATTGAAATACCTTGAATATCCGGGTCGTTGGCCGCTGTTTTAATAGCGTGAATCACATTGATAAGCCCATCGTGTTGCGCATCAAAATAATCAAAATCTTTAAAGTTGTATTTGCCTGCATAATCATAATTTACTTTTGATAGGTCTAAAACCAAAACCGAGTTGCTTTCGGTTGACACGGTTTCAGAACTTCCGCCAAGCAAAGCGCCCAGAACCAATAAGCCAAAAAATGAAATGATACAGAAAATAAAAAGACCGGTTATGGTCGCGAGTACATTACCTAAAAAACGCATAAAATTTTATCAGAATGAGTTCAAATTTGCTCTAAACTGTTACAAAACTAGAGCTTATAAAATTTATCAACAGTCGCTGCAAATATACTGCTATTCTAGATTTCTTTTGTTTAATTTGCGCTTAATATGACTACGCAGCATCAGGTAATTTTATCGTTGGGAAGCAATCAAGGCAATCGTCTTGAAAACATCACTCAAGCCATTGAAGCTATTCACGCGCAAGCGGCCACAGTGGTTCGCGTTTCGCGTTTGTACGAATCGGCTTCGTGGGGTTTTGAAGCTCCGGCGTTTTACAATTGCGCACTCATGGTGCATACGTTGCATTCAGCTGAATTATTGCTTGAAAAACTGCTCGAAATTGAAAAATCACTTGGCAGAGTTCGATCAGAATCTCCGGGCTATCAGTCACGGGTGATTGATATTGATATGATTGCTTATGATGAAGAAATTATCAGTTCCGAAAAACTCAAAGTGCCACACCCGGCCATGGCTGATCGTATGTTTGTGTTGCTGCCCATGCGCGATTTGAATCTTGATTGGCGTCATCCGATATTGCAAAAATATTTGCCTGAAATGCTCAAAGCTTCTGAAGATAAAAGTCAGTGTAAACCCATTCAAAGTTTGCGCGTTCCACTCGGGAGAATTGCCCTGGATAAGCTCAATTATATTGCTATTGAAGGCAATATAGGCGCCGGAAAAACCACTTTGACCAACCGTATAGCACAAGATTTCAATGCCAAAACAGTTTTGGAACGTTTTGCCGATAACCCTTTCTTGCCGAAGTTTTACGAAGATCAAAGTCGTTATGCGTTTCCGCTCGAGATGTCTTTTTTGGCCGATCGCTATCAGCAAATAGCCGATGATTTAGCACAGTTTGATCTGTTTAAAGATTTTATCGTTGCTGATTATCACATTTTCAAGTCGCTTATTTTTGCCAAAGTTACGCTCACCGACGACGAATATCGCTTGTATCGAAAACTATTCGAAATCATCTACAAAGAAATGCCCAAGCCGGATTTATACATTTATCTGTATCAAAATACCGAGCGTTTGCTCGAGAATATCAAAATGCGTGGCCGAAGCTATGAACAGGAAATTCCGGCAGAATATCTTGAGAAAATCAACCGAGGTTATCTTGATTACATCAAAACACAAACTGATTTAAATGTGTTGACCATTGATGTTTCTGATCGCGATTTTGTCAAAAATCAAGAAGATTATATTTTTATTTTAGACGAAATTCAACGAAGATTGCCTTCGGAATAATGTAGTTTTTTAAACAAATCCCAAATCACTATTCCGGCACTCACGGCAATATTGAGCGAATGCTTGGTTCCTAATTGCGGAATTTCAATCGTTCCGTGGCAGGCTGAAACTGCTTGTTGATTGACCCCAAAAACTTCGTTGCCAAAAACCAGCGCATATTTTTGATTTGCTTGCGTTTTAAAATCTTGTAGCATAATCGATCCCTGAACCTGTTCAATGGCCATGACTTGAACTCCTTCAGATTTTAATTTTTCAATGAGTTCAACCACGTTTGTAGTGTGTTCCCAAGCAACGGTCTCGGTTGCGCCCAAGGCTGTTTTGTGTATTTCTTTATTTGGCGGAGTTGCTGTAATTCCGCACAGATAGATTTTTTCTAATAAAAAAGCATCGGCGGTTCTAAACACCGAACCAATATTGTTGAGGCTGCGGATGTCGTCCAATATGATGATGAGTGGTGTTTTTTCGGCTTGTTTAAAATCGTCAACGGACTTTCGTTGTAGTTCATTGGTTTCGAGTTTGCGCATCAGAAAAGGTTTAAAATAAAAAAGCTCCCAAAGTTATGGAAGCTTTTTTTATTATGAAATGTTCAAATGATTATCCTTTCGGAGCAGTGTCTTTCGGTGTTTCATCAGGAAGGATGGTTCCTTTGATGGTCAACACTTTTGACGCTTGTCCTTCAGCATTTGAAGTAACAGTTACAGTTTTGGTGAAAGCTCCAACTCGATCCGTAGCATATTTTACACCAATAATGGCTTTAGCACCGGGAGCAATTGGTTCTTTCGGAAAAGAAGGAACAGTACATCCGCATGAACCCGTAGCGTTGGTAATGATAAGCGGCTTGGTTCCGTTGTTTACAAATACAAACTCACGTTTTCCGTCAGCATTGTGCGGAAGGGTTCCGTAGTCAATAGTTTCGCTTTCGAAAAGCATACCAGCTCCTTCAACTTTAGGAGTTTCTACTTTTGCTGTTGCAGCTTTGGTCGCAGCTTTAGCCGCAGTTTTTTTAGCTTGAGCGTTAGAAGCAGTTACACCAAAAATGGCTAATGCAGCTAATAATACTATTTTTTTCATTGTTCTTTTGAATTTAAGAATTACGCAACAAATCTATATAAAAAAATAACACAACATCCTAAATCTTTCTTAAATTATTTAACAACTCATGCTTAGAAAATCGGTTATAAAATGATAAATTCGCTGTTTCTTTTAACAGCATATAAATTCAAAAATCCCTTGACAACCAAAGCCAAAGAAGTCAAAGAAACCCCACTCATGAAGCAATACAACGAGATCAAACGCAAGTATCCCGATGCTTGTTTGTTGTTTCGCGTTGGTGACTTTTATGAAACTTTTGGTGAAGATGCTATTCGTACTGCCAAAATCCTCGGTATTGTACTAACCAAACGGGGCAACGGTTCTGAAACCGAAACTGCATTAGCCGGTTTTCCGCATCATTCACTCAATACCTATTTACCTAAATTGGTCAAAGCCGGTTTGCGTGTGGCCATTTGTGATCAACTCGAAGATCCAAAAATGACCAAAACCATCGTCAAGCGAGGGGTTACTGAGTTGGTGACTCCGGGTGTTTCTATGAATGATGAGGTTTTGCAAGCAACTTCCAATAATTTTTTGGCCTCGATATATTTCGGAAAAAAGCAGTTGGGGGTGTCGTTCTTAGACGTTTCAACAGGTGAGTTCTTAACGGCACAAGGCACTGCCGAATATATTGATAAACTCTTGCAAAATTTTAGTCCGAGTGAGATATTGGTGGCTAAGATTCACAAAAATCAGTTCAAAGAAAACTTTGCCGATGATCATCATGTGTTTTATCTTGAAGATTGGGTCTACAAACAAGACTACGCCTTTGAATCGTTGACCAAACATTTTCAGACCAATACATTAAAAGGTTTTGGAGTTGATGATTTGCCAGATGGAATTATAGCCTCAGGAGCTATTTTGTATTATTTGTCTGAAACCCAGCACAACAAGCTTCAGCACATTAGCAATTTACAACGCATTGCCGAAGACGCCTATGTTTGGATGGATCGGTTTACCATCAGAAATCTTGAGCTATACCACAGTTATAACCCGAATGCCGTTACACTTTTGCAAGTTATTGACAAAACGATTTCACCTATGGGTGGTCGTTTGCTCAAGCGATGGTTGGCCTTGCCGCTCAAAAACACATCAGCCATCCAAGAGCGACATCAGGTAGTGGGTTATTTGAAAGATACCCCGGGTGTGCTCTCTGAAATGCAAATGCAAATCAAAAAAATCTCTGATCTTGAACGTTTGATTTCAAAGATAGCCGCCGGAAAGGTTAGCCCGCGGGAAGTTATTTACCTCAAAGATTCGCTCGATGCAATTTTGCCCATTAAAGAGTTGGCTGAAAAAAGCAGCAATACTTCGGTAAAGCAAATAGGAACACAACTCGATGATTGTGCATTGTTGCGCGAAAAAATAAAAACAACACTCAATCCTGAAGCCCCGGTTTCAATAGCCAAAGGCAATGCTATTGCAACAGGTGTTCATGCTGAACTCGATGAGTTGCGCATGATATCTCATTCCGGGAAAGAATTTCTCGAGGGCATTGAAACACGTGAATCAGAACGAACCGGAATATCATCGCTTAAAATATCGTTCAACAATGTTTTCGGATATTACATCGAAGTGCGCAATACACACAAAGACAAAGTGCCTGCTGAGTGGATACGAAAACAAACTTTGGTCAATGCCGAGCGTTATATAACCGAGGAACTCAAAGAATACGAAGCCAAGATTCTCGGTGCTGAAGAAAAAATTCAAGCACTAGAGTCGGCACTTTTTGAATCTTTGGTTCAATGGATGGCCTCTTACATCAAATCTGTTCAGCGCAATGCACAACTGATTGCCCAACTTGATTGTTTGGCGTCATTTGCACAATTGGCCATTGACCACAAATATGTTTGTCCCCAGCTTGTTGAAGGTTTTGCGCTCGACATTAAAAATGGTCGTCATCCGGTCATTGAACGACAACTGCCCATCGGTACGCCTTATGTAGCTAATGATGTCTTTTTAGATCGAGAGCAACAGCAAATCATTATGATTACCGGTCCGAATATGTCGGGTAAATCGGCTATATTAAGACAAACGGCCTTGATTGTATTGTTGGCTCAAATCGGAAGTTTTGTTCCTGCTGATTCGGTAAGGATGAGTCTGGTGGACAAAATTTTTACCAGAGTAGGCGCTAGTGATAATATTTCAATGGGCGAGTCGACTTTTATGGTTGAAATGAACGAGACAGCTTCTATTTTGAACAATCTTTCTGAGCGAAGTTTGGTTTTGCTTGATGAAATTGGCCGCGGCACCAGTACTTATGACGGTATTTCGATTGCTTGGGCCATTGCTGAGTTTTTACATGAGCATCCCGCTAAGCCCAAAACTCTTTTTGCAACGCATTACCACGAGTTGAATGAAATGTCTGAGTTTCTACCCAGAATAAAGAATTACAACGTAGCTGTAAAAGAGCTCAAAGATAACGTTGTCTTTATCCGCAAATTGGTTCAAGGCGGCAGTGCTCATAGCTTTGGAATTCATGTAGCCAAAATGGCTGGAGTTCCACAGTGGGTGGTTTCAAAAGCACAACAGGTTTTGAAGAAGTTAGAGAAAAACCACTCCGAAAATGCATTTGTTGATGTCAAGGCGCTCAAAGAGGCTGATATGCAAATGAGTTTCTTTAATTTAGACGATCCGTTGCTTGAAGAAATCAAAGCCGAGATTCTTTCGCTTGACCTCAATGAGCTCACACCAATTGAGGCTTTGATGAAGTTGAATGAAATAAAAAGGTTGCTGACCAAAAAATAAATCACCTAACAAAATCGTATTCAATCAATTAAAAAAAACAGGCAATTTTTTTATACAAAAGGCTTGCAGAATAGAATTTAAGTTTTAAATTTGCCCTCGCATTACACAGTAGTGCTGCTCTTTTAAATAAAAAATGCGAAAATAGCTCAGTTGGTAGAGCGCGACCTTGCCAAGGTCGAGGTCGCGGGTTCGAGCCCCGTTTTTCGCTCCAAGTGTTTGCTCGGATGGTGAAATTGGTAGACACGCTGGACTTAAAATCCAGTGAACAGCAATGTTCGTGCGGGTTCAAGTCCCGCTCTGAGTACAAAAGCCCGTAATGAAAATTACGGGCTTTTTTTATGCTTGCATTTTTTTAAAATTAAAGCAATAAAAAAACCACGCTATTGCGTGGTTTTAAATCTTTTAGAGAAACTCTAAATTATTTTTTTGCAGGCTCAGCAGCAGGAGCAGCTTCAGCAGCAGCAGCGTCAGCAGCAGGAGCAGCTTCAGCAGCAGCAGCAGCAGTATCAGTTGCAGCAGGAGCTTCCTCAACAGCAGGAGCTACTTCTTCAGTTGCAGGAGCTTCTTCAGCAGGAGCTTCAGCTTGTTTACAAGATACTACAGTCAATGCAGCGATAGCAGCTAAACTTAAAAATACTTTTTTCATCTTACTTAAATTATAAAAGGTTAATTATTAATTCGAGGCAAAGATATAAATTTTTTATTACGCAAAAGTTTTTTCGAATAATTTTTTAAAAATTTAATCTATTGCAACGTTGTTTTTATTTACAAGTATCGTGCCAAAAATTACAAGATGAGCATTTTAATGATAAATTCAACTTTGTCTTTAATTTCATGCCGACTACTTGTATATTTATCACAAAACATGCCTATTGTCTTTTTATTTTTCTCTTTTTGTGTTTAAATCTTGATTTGTAATACGGCTTGTTTCCTTTCGGATGCACGATTTTGAGCTCGTCAATGAGGTTTTTGGCCCCTGCAAACTTGTCCATGATGAACAAAACATAACGGGCATCTACCATGACGTTTCTACAAATGGCAGGGTCATAATATAAGTCGCTCATCGTGCCTTCCCAAACGCGGTCAAAGTTTAAACCAATCAGGTTTCCTTGAGCATCTATGGCCGGGCTTCCTGAATTTCCTCCGGTAGTGTGATTGGTTCCGATAAAACAGACCGGCATTTTACCGTTTACACCATATTGGCCATAATCTTTATTGTTGTAGAGTTCGATAAGTTTTTTGGGCACATCAAACTCATAATCACCAGGTACATATTTTTCCATTACCCCCTCTAAATAAGTAAATGGTTTGTAGATGGTTGCATCTTTAGGTTCGTATCCTTTTACTTTTCCGTAGGTCACACGCAAGGTGCTGTTGGCATCCGGAAAAATACGCGCGCCTGGGTTGAGTTCTAAAATACCTTTCATATAGGTTCGCTGGAGCGCACCAATTTTAAGGTTGATTTCTTCATACTTCGGAGCCACCACTTTGGTATATTGATCAGCCATTTCTTTTACCAACTGATAGGCACGGTCGGCATTCAACTTTGACAACACCGTTTTTGAATCGCCTGAGAGCATTTCTTGCACACGTCTAAAGTCGGTCAAATCCGATTGTCCGTATACTTCAGCGGTCAACGATTTAGCATTGATGTTCAACAAGCCGGCAGGCAAATACTCTTTAGGCGATTTCTTAGCATATAAATCAATGAGTTGTTCAAACACTTTTTCATCTACAGCTGCATTAAAATCTTTGTAAAATTCACCCAAACCATTAATGAGATTCGTTTTTCGGTCGTTAAAAGCTTGCTCGCCTTTGGTATTGAGTATTTGCTCTAACTGATACATTTTATAGGCCACATTGGTCAAATCAGTATTGCGCAAAACCACTTCAACAAAATAGTCACGGCTCAAGCTATACGGAGCTATTTCTTTGTAATACTTTTCAAAATCGGCCAATAAATTTCCGTATTCAGCCTGTTTGCCCGCTTGGGCTACTTTGACCATAAACTCAGCTTCTTGCTTCTTTTTCACAGCCACAGCGTTCGATTTTTTCAAACCTTGCGTTTCACCAATCCATTTTTTCCAGTAATTAGCAATGCCTGCATATTTTGAGGCGTATTGAATTTTAATCGCATTGTCTTTGCGCATAAATCCGTCTTGCACTTTGAGTGCTTTGTCGCGCACTTCAATTTTGGCCGGATTGAGTTCGTTGACAATTTGCTCTATGGCCACCGCCGGCAAATACTCGCTGGTTCTGCCCGGATAACCAAACACCATCGTAAAATCGTCTTCGGCTACACCGTCTAATGAAACCGGTAAAAAGTGTTTCGGCACATACGGTACATTGTCTTTTGAATAGGCTGCCGGGCGGTTGTTTTTGTCGGCATAAATTCTAAACAACGAAAAATCCCCCGTATGACGTGGCCACACCCAATTGTCTGTGTCTGATCCGAATTTACCAATTGATGATGGCGGAGCGCCTACCAAACGAACATCTTTATAGGTTTCAGTCACAAACAACATATACTGGTTGCCCTCATAAAACGTTCTGATCTTGTTTTCTTGCCAACTTTCTTTCGGCAAAGTTTTGTTCAGGTTGGCTATGTTTTCTTGTATTTTCTTTTGCTTATCGGCTTCAGAGGACAAACCGGCTGTTCCCTCTAAAACTTTTGTGGTCACATCTTCAATTTTCACAATAAAAGTCACCTCTAAATCTTGATTGGGCAATTCGTCTTGCATTTTATAAGCCCAAAAACCATCGGTCAAATAATCGTGGTCTACCGATGAATGACTCTGAATGGCATCATAACCACAGTGGTGATTGGTTAGGATCAAGCCTTTGGGCGAAATCACCTCAGAGGTACAACCTCCGTTAAAATGCGGAACGGCATCTTTTAAACTCGAGTGATTAACGCTGTAAATATCCTCGGCCGACATTTTCATACCTAGGTTTTTCATTTCGGTTTCGTTCATTCCTTTTAATAATGAAGGAATCCACATGCCGCCTTGTTGTGCTTGCACAGGAACGATAAAAAGAATAAGAAGTAATCTTAAAAATTTCATGAGTGATGGTTTAGTTTGAATTATGTTTGAATCAGTTTTGAGTGTCAAAATAGCTTAAAATGTTACGCGTGGCTCCGGTATTTTGCTGTACAAAGCTAGCGCAAATTTGTCCTACAGCGCGTCGGTAGTTTTTGTCTTGAATTAATTTTTCAAGCAGTTCTTTGAGTTGATCTGTGTTTTCAATGGGCAAGCATCCGCCACGCGCCACGAGTTCTGTAGCCTCGGCAAAATGACTGTAATTCGGGCCAATCAAAATCGGAAGGCCAAAAGTAGCCGGTTCTAAAACATTGTGTACCCCCGGATTTCCAAAGCCGCCACCCACATAAGCCACGTCGCCGGCACTGTATATTTTGGTCAAAATGCCTATGGTGTCAATAATAAAAACATCTTTGTCTGCAAGAGTTGTATTTTCTTTTTCTGAAAACAACACCGTCTTTTTAGTGATGGCCTTTTGCAACGCATCAATTTGTTCGGCCTTGATGTTGTGCGGCGCAATGATGAATTTTACTTTTTCGGAGGTATGATTGATAAAATCCACGAGTATTTCTTCATCTTTGGGCCAGCTGCTGCCCACTACTAAGGTCAGCGTATTGTTTTTAAATTCGTCAATAAAAGGCAAATGATTGTCTTTTTCTAAAATAGCTGCTACACGATCAAAACGCGTATCGCCCGACAAGCTTACATTGGTTTTCCCCAGACGATGCAAAAGTTTTTCTGAAGTAGTATTCTGTACAAAAAAATGCTCAAAGCTGGCCAAAGCGTTTCGGTAAAACCCGCCATACCATTTAAAGAACAATTGGTTTTCTCTAAAAATACCCGAAATCAAAAACGTTCTGATGTTTTGTCTTTGGAGCTCTTTTAAATAGTTCGGCCAGTATTCATATTTAATAAAAAACACCAATTCCGGATGCGCCAAACTTATAAATCGTTGTGCGTTTGATGCTGAATCCAAAGGCAAATACAAAGTCACATCGGCCATAGTATTGTTTTTTCGAACCTCATAACCTGAAGGCGAAAAAAAAGTCAAAATAATTTTATGATTCGGAAATTTTACGCGCATCTGCTCCATCACCGGCAAACCTTGTTCGTATTCGCCCAAGGAGGCGGCATGAAACCAAAGCGTCCGATCGGTGGGCTTGATGGCCGCTGAGAGTTTTTCAAAAACGTCTTTTCTGCCGGCCACAAACAACTTCATTTTAGGGCTCAGCATAGCCAGAAAATGCAGGGCAAAATCTGCCAAGAAAACCACCAAATTATACAGTACAAACATCAGCTGTGAATTGTGTCGCTAAAATACATCACTTTATAGAATTTTTATGGTTTACTTCATTAAATTGCTAATTTTGTCCCGATAAAATTCACGCCCAAATGAAAAAAATTCAAATGGTTGACCTCAAAAGTCAATACGATAAAATTGCTACTACCGTCAATGCTTCTATTCAAGAAGTTTTAGATAACACTGCATACATCAACGGACCGCAAGTGCACAGTTTTCAGAAAAACCTTGAAGATTACCTCGGGGTCAAACACGTCATTCCGTGTGCCAACGGAACCGATGCTTTGCAAATCGCCATGATGGGTCTGGGGTTACAGCCCGGCGATGAAGTCATCACGGCTGATTTTACCTTTGCCGCTACCGTTGAAGTCATTGCGCTGTTGCAACTCACACCGGTTTTGGTTGATGTAGATATGGTCAATATGAACATCTCGATTGAGGCCATCAAAAAAGCCATCACCCCCAAAACCAAAGCCATCGTACCGGTGCATTTGTTTGGACGCGCGGCCAATATGGAAGCCATCATGCAAATCGCCCGTGAGCACAATTTATACGTCATTGAAGACAACGCACAAGCCATTGGTGCCAACTGTAAATTTTCAGACGGAACCAAAAAGAAAGCCGGAACCATTGGTCACGTAGGGGCCACTTCGTTCTTTCCGTCTAAAAACCTTGGTTGCTATGGCGATGGCGGTGCTATTTTTACCAACGATGATGACCTCGCGCACACGCTCAGAGGCATTGTCAACCACGGCATGTATGTGCGTTACCACCACGATGTAGTGGGTGTCAACTCGCGTTTGGACAGTATTCAGGCCGCAGTGCTCAATGCCAAATTACCGCTTTTAGACACCTACAACCAAGCGCGTCAAACAGCCGCTCGTAAATATACGGCAGCTTTGGGCGGGCACCCCAACATTATTGCGCCAACCATTTGCGAGCAATGCGATTGCCACGTATTTCACCAATATACTTTGCGCATTGTCAACGCCAACCGCGATGGCTTGATGAAGCATTTGCTTGACAAAGGCATTCCGTGTGCCATTTATTACCCGATTCCGTTGCACAGCCAAAAAGCCTATCTCGATGCGCGCTACCATGAAGCCGATTTTCCGGTGACCAACCAATTGGTTCAAGAAGTCATTTCATTGCCTATGCACACCGAACTTGACGACGAACAAATCAAATTCATTACCGACAGCGTACTTGAATTTTTGAAATAATTTTAGAAGCCAAGAACCTGCTATCCGTTGCAATCTTTCACGGCGAACACCGCCGCAAAAGGATTTCCACTACTATCAGGGCTAGAGCTTTTCGTAAAGTTTAATATTTTAATTCAAATCAAAAAAGGGACAGTACCTGAAGTCCACCGGACTTCCTCCTCTTAATATCACTCGAGGCAAGGCCGAACTGAGCGAAGCTAAATGATCAGGGCTAGGGCATCCAACATCAACAACAAAACAGAACAAAATGAAAGTATTAGTAACCGGAGGATTAGGTTTTATTGGTTCTCACACCGTAGTCGAGCTTCAAAATGAAGGTTTTGAGGTGGTGATTATTGACAACCTATCCAACTCATCTCAAGACGTATTAAAAGGAATCGTAGCCATTACAGGTAAAACCCCAATTTTTGAAAAAATGGATTTGCGCGACAAACCGGCCGTTCAAGATTTTTTCAAAAGACATGCAGACATCTCAGGAGTCATTCATTTTGCCGCTTCAAAAGCCGTAGGCGAAAGTGTTGAGAATCCTTTGTTGTACTATGAAAACAACATCAACACCTTGGTGTATATTTTGCAAGAATTACAGCAAAAGCCCGAAGCGCATTTTATTTTTAGCTCGTCTTGTACCGTATATGGCGAGGCCGACAAAATGCCTATTACCGAAGACGCTTCGGTAAAACCGGCGGTTTCTCCCTACGGTAATACCAAACAAATTGGCGAGGAAATCATCAACGAGGTTTGCAAGGTAAGCAACATCAACTCAATTCTGTTGCGATATTTCAACCCAATCGGAGCCCATCCAACGGCGCATATTGGAGAATTGCCTATTGGTGTTCCGCAAAACCTCATTCCGTATATTACCCAAACCGGTATTGGCTTGCGCGAACAATTATCAGTTTATGGCGATGATTACCCAACGCCTGACGGAACCTGCATTCGCGACTACATCCATGTAGTTGATTTGGCCAAAGCACACGTGGTAGCCTTGCAAAGATTGTTGGCCCAAAAGAATCTTGAAAAAGTTGAAGTATTCAACTTAGGCACCGGCACCGGAAGCTCAGTACTTGAAGTGATTCAAACATTTGAAAAAGTCAGCGGACAAAAATTACCGTATAAAATTGTAGGCCGTCGCGAAGGCGATATCATCTCGGCTTATGCCAGCACCGATAAAGCCAATCAGGTATTGGGCTGGAAAGCGCAATCAACCCTTGAAGATGCTTTGACCTATGCCTGGAAATGGGAACAGAAGATAAGATCTTAAAACTTGACTGTACGATTTTAAGACAGTAAGACCGCAAGATTGTAATAAAAAAATCCCGAATTGATGTTCGGGATTTTTTTATTACATATTTTATCAGATATAGTCTTATCGTCCTATAGTCTTAAAATCTTACAATTCTAATTTAAAGATGCCGAAATGGTCTGAGCTTCTTTGTCAATTTTATTGATCAAACCTACCAAAACTTTTCCTGGGCCAACTTCAGTAAAACTCGTTGCTCCGTCTTGAATCATTTGCTGTACTGATTGGGTCCATCTCACCGGAGCAGTCAATTGAATAATCAAATTCTTTTTGATCTCAGCCGCATCAGAAACCGCACTAGCCGTAACGTTTTGATATACCGGACAGCTAGGTGTATTAAAAGTAGTAGCTTCAATGGCGGCTGCGAGTTCTTCACGCGCGGGTTCCATCATCGGTGAGTGAAAAGCTCCGCCCACAGGCAAAATCAAGGCGCGTTTGGCACCGGCTTCTTTGAGTTTTTCACAGGCGGCTTCTACGGCTTTGTATTCGCCGGAAATCACCAATTGGCCCGGGCAGTTGTAATTGGCAGCCACCACCACACCGTCAATAGAGGCGCAAATGTCTTCCACTATTTTGTCGTCTAAATTCAAAACCGCAGCCATGGTGCTCGGGGTAATCTCACAAGCTTTCTGCATGGCCATCGCACGTTGCGATACCAATTTTAATCCGTCTTCAAACGAGAGCGCTCCGTTGGCCACCAAAGCTGAGAACTCACCCAAAGAGTGACCCGCTACCATATCAGGTTGAATGTCTAAAGTTTTGGCCAAAATCACTGAGTGTAAAAACACGGCCGGTTGGGTTACTTTGGTTTCTTTGAGCTCTTCGGCTGTGCCTTCAAACATAATATCGGTAATGCGAAAACCCAATATTTCATTGGCTTTTTCAAACATTTCTTTAGCCAATGGCGAGGTTTCATATAAATCTTTACCCATTCCGGTAAATTGGGCTCCTTGACCCGGAAAAACGTATGCTTTCATAGTGCGCTTTATAATAGTTGTCAATTATTTGGTTACAGTTTTATAATCTTTTGGCAAATGGTGTTTTGGTAGTTGTCGGTTATTTTTATGATGTATATGCCCGTATTTAAAAAGCTTAGATCTATTTTATCGCGATATTCTCCTTGCGCCACTAATTGCCCGATTTGCGAATAAACCGCTACTTGGTAAGACGACGCTTGGCCGTTGATCATCAACCAATCTTGCACAGGATTGGGCGATATACGAACCTGATTCAGTTGGTTTGCGTGGTCTGCATTTGACAACAAGCCCACAAATTCGGTTTGCTCTGTATTGGTGTTGATGGCCGGATTGTAATCAAAAATAATCGAAGCCTGATTGTTGATTACATCGCCAACCACAACATTGCTCTTTGGTTTTATCTTATAACTGATATAGCCTTGCGAACCGTTGTAATCATCAGCGGCATTGGGCAAATAAATCGCATCAAAAATAAAATTCACTAGGTTGCCGTCTTTGATTTCAACCCTATTGTCATGGCTAAACGATTCTAATTGTATTGAATTCCAATCAAGCTTTTCATCAAGCTGATTTAAAATGTTGACCCTTTGGGCAAAACTGTTTCCGGTATTTTGAAAACGAATAATATAGTGTAAATACTCATCGGCATGGTCAATCAATACTTGGCTACCTTCAAGCACGCGAATATCATTGGGGTCATAAGCATTCAAAATGGTTTGGTGCAATACAAATTGATTGTCGTTTGGCTGCACATCAGCTACATCGTCAATAGTACAGGTAAACACAACACTTTCACCGATGCTAACACTCGGAATCGTTTTTACCTGAAACCAAACCTCAATTTCTTGTGATGCAAAAGCCGGTAAATTGGCCAATGTATAGGTTAGGCTGTTGTTGGTTTGTGTTGTTACGCTTGTTGATGAGCTGATGTAATCAAATTTTGAAAAGTTATAGCTAAAGGTTACATCGCCCGACACAACCGCAGTTCCCACATTTTTGATGACAATTTTGTATTTGCTCACAAAACCTGCTCTGGCATTGGTTATCGGATAAACAATAACCCTTAGATCATTGAAAAGGGCAGTGGGTTGCAGGCAAAAATTGGCATTTTCAGTTTGGTTGTTTAAAGTAAAGTCAGTCGTGTACGAGTCGGGATTCGCTGTGTAATTCGCTTCAGGTGAAACCACCGAGGTTACACATTGACCTACACCGGCCGATAATTCATAATTGCCCTGAGCATCTGAAAAAGTTGAAAAGGTTACAGCGCCACTTTGGGTGGTAACCAAAGCATTCGGCACAGGATTGTCTTGTGCATCACAGCCGTTGTTGTTGGCGTCTATTTTTATATTTCCGACTATTCTATTCTCAAGGGGCCCCAGGTTTTTGAGCCAAACAATTTTATTTTCGTTGATGTCTGCCAAAATCATATCTAATTTTCCATCGGCATTCAAATCAACCGATTTTAAACTGCGGATATTCTGATTGTACGAAGTATTGTAGCTCGAAGTATAAATATCTACCGGTGCAGAAAAATTACCCAAACCATCATTGAGCAGATAAAATAATTTAGAGCCGGTTTCATTGTCAAAAATCAGGTCTTGATCACCATCTTGGTCTAGGTCTTGTGCCATACAAATGGCCGGATGAAACAATCCGCTAACCGTTATCAAGGTAAGCGCTGCAAAGTTACCCGAGCCCAAGTTTTTAAAATATCCTATTTTATTCTGGTTGCGGTTGCAAAAAATCACCTCTTTTAAATTATCGCCATCAATATCGGCGGCAAAAAGACTCATCGGGTAAAACATCGACGGTACAATTACACGCTTGGTGGTGAGATTCCCTAAACCATCGGTGTTTTCGTACCAAGCAATTTCGTTGTTGTTAAAACTCACCAATACATCTGAGTCGTTGTCATTATCCAAGTCTGCAACCACCAAATCCAGCAAATACATATTGTTGGTTAGGGTTGAAAAAACCACCGGAGCGGCAAAGGTTCCGTTTCCGTTGTTTTTATACAAGGTGAGTATGTTGTTGTATGAACCACAAACAATGTCCAAGTCTTGGTCTTGGTCAATATCGGTTAATTTTATTTTGAGGATTTGCTCAGTATTTGAAACCACCACTTGTGGGTTGTTAAAAGTACCTTGTCCATCGCTGTTTTTATACCAAACAATCGTGCTGAAGTTACCTGAATTCTGATACCAAGAAGTGGCCACAACATCCAAATCGCCATCGTTGTCGATATCGCCCAATTGTGCATTGCCGGCCGAGGCCAAATTGCGAACAATTACCTGCTGTGGCTCTGAAAAACCACCCAGGCCGTCGGTGTTTTTATACCAGGCCAATTTGCCGTCAGAGCCTGATGACGAAACCAGGTCATAATCACCATCGTGATCAATATCGCCATAATCAACACTGTTGGGCACATAACAAATGTAGGTAATGGGGTTTTCAGTGCCGAAAGTTCCGGCTCCGTTGGTGTTTTTATACCACACAATTTTGTCCTCGCCGCGCACCGTTAACAAGATATCGTTAAATCCGTCTTGGTTGGCATCAATGATTTTTACATCGCGTATGTTTTGTTGGGTAGTGATCAACAATTGCTGCATGCTAAAAACCCCGTTGCCCATATTCTTGTACCAATGGGCACTGGCAATATTTGAATCAATGTGCACAATGTCGGGCTTGTTGTCGTTGTCTAAATCAGCAAGGGCAATGACCCTTTTCTCGTCGTTGCCGTTGCCGTTGGTTGAGGCGTTTGACGGCATGTTGACCATGTTTTGTGCCGTCCCGAAAACACCCGCGCCGGTCAAGTTTTTAAACCATTGTAGTTTTTTGGTATTCCCGTTTGAATAGGAAGTTACAATATCCTGAAAACCGTCATTGTTGAGGTCAACCACTTCATAAGTGTCTGAAAAAGCATTTGAGGTAATAGAATCAACCAAGCTAACAGTATAGTTCGGATTAATTTTATAACAATTCAAAACGCCGTTCACCACCGTAATGATTTCGGCTCGGGGTTCACTATCAACGTTTCGGGCTACAAATTTTGACACGCTCGTGGCTGAGCTTGTGTGCGAGCCCGCAATCAATCGCTCTGTAAAGGTACCGGTGCCGGTGGTGTTTTCAAAAAAAGACAAATAAGTTATGCTTGAAATCATAATGTCCAAATCATTATCGGCATCTACATCAACAATTTGTATTTTATTGTTTGAAAACAATCCGCCTGAAACCAATAAAGTCGGCGTTCCAAAGTTGCCTTGTCCGTCAGTGTTTTTACACCAATAAAAGTTTTGGATGTTGTTGCCCCAGCAAGAAAACGCTATGTCTATATCGCCGTCATTGTCAATATCGCCGGTGGCCAAATCAGTATAACTTGAAAAATTGTCGTTTACTATTTTGCCTCGGGTATAATTGCCGGTTCCGTTGCTGCTTTTGAACCAAGCTATTTTGTCATTTCCGGCCGCAATGATATCCAAAAAGCCATCATGGTCAACATCGGCAATTTGCGTTTCATTGGGCCGAGTCATCCCAAAGGAATCATCAATCACAACCCGAGGCTCGTAACCTTGAGCGTGTATTGATTGATAAAAAAACAAGCATAAAGCCCCTAGTATATATTTTTGCATTGTGCGTCTTTTTTTGAACAAAATCAAGCGAAAGTAGTAATAAAATATGATTCTTCTGGGGTGATAACTTAAAAATATTACCCGTTTGTTTTCAGGGAATTAGGCAGAATTTTGAGCTAAAAAATCAGGGCAAACGCTTGAGCTTAAGTCTTGAGTTTTAAAAACAAATTGGCTTTGATCCAGATACTCTAGAATCCATTTGATACAAGTCCCCTGGGTCAATGGCATTTTGGCGTTCAAGATGGCTCATCCCATGAGTGGCCACCGGGTTTTATCAAACAACCACAGCCCCATGCGTTTTAAAATCGTCTCATAGGTCTTACTAAGTTGCCTAAATTTTTAGAGATACCAAAGGCCGGCCCGAAATTATAATAGGTATTCACCAAATGGGCGGTACCGGCATCGTATTCAGATGAACTCCAATGGGTTTGGTTGATGTTGTCTCCAAAATTAACCAATCCGTTTAAGCTTGACATCATCAGGTATAATTCTCCTTTTGAGGGCAAAAACCAATCGTCCACTCCATTGATAGAATAGTTGCTGCAAACTCTGGCAGCGCAATTTGCATCACTGCAATATTGAATAATTCTGTTGGTGTTTTCAAGACCGGTACCTACTTCGGTTGAGGTTTGCATGATTGAGATGGTTGGGCAACCCCATTTCATCAAATTTGAACCATTGTAGGTGGCATCATTGGGTGCTATTTCTAAATACCTCCATCCGTTGCTGTAGCTTCCTTTGTCATACAGCACATAACCTCCTGAAACACCAATATAACCGCTTGTTTTAAAGGTAACCACATCGGTGCTGTAGTATACATTTGTAGTTGTATTATAACCAAACGAACGCACATAATAAGTGGTGTTCCTCGATAGGTTATTGACCGAAAACTGAAAATTACCTAAAGTGGTATTTGGGCTTTCCCAAAGAATTGAATTGTCAAGCGTAGGCGTAGCCGAGGTACTGATGCAAAACCCTTTGTGTGCAATGGTACTGTGAAGAGCAGGGTCATTGCTTAAAATAGAACCGCTGAATGTAGCTATTTCTGATTCAATGTCTTTTACCGGAGCCACCGTAAGTTCATAAACTTTTGGGGTATGAATGGTAATGTTGTTGCCGTATACGGTTTGGTTTGAACCCAGCGGATCTACAAAAGCCCTGATGTTAAATGTGCTTTCTAAAGGCAAAGTATAATAGTCAACAGTAGCAAAAAACGGCCCTTCGCCACTACCGTCAGTAGTGATATAGTTGTCGTCAATAACCGGATTCAAATTAAGACTCCAACAAAACCCCCTCCGCGAATAGCCGTCGCCCAAATGGGTAATTTCGCCGTTTAGTTTTACTCCGCCCACCATATAATCAGGCTCAAGAGTAACCACCGTAGATCTGTCCGGCTCCGGATCAGGCGGATTGGTTTGGTTGTCAGAACCTGAATCATTCGAACAAGAAAACAAGGCAAAAAAACCAAGCAAGAGGAGTATTTTTTTCATTTAATGACTGCTTTTGATGAACCACAAAAGTATCATTTTTAATTAGAAATCAATCCTTTGAATCAAATCGATCAATTGCTTTTTGAGTTCGGGGTTGATGATGCCATGCACCGCATCAAAGTTTTCAAAAAAACTCGGTAAAGAGAATGTTCCCAACACTTGCGCGCCTTGATACGGAAAGCGTTTGGCGGCAATATCCAAAACCGAAGCACCACCGCGTGCTCCCGGTGAAGTAGCCATAAGCAGCATGGGTTTTTCTTGAAAGGTTTTGTTGTTGATGCGCGAAGTCCAATCTAAGATGTTCTTAAATGCCGTTGCGTATGCGCCGTTGTGTTCGGCCAATGAAAGCACGATCAAATCAGCGCTGCCTATTTGGGCGTAAAAATCATGTGCCAAGTTGTGGATGCCGTTTTCTTTTTCTCGGTCAACCGAAAATAGGGGCATTTCAAAATCATTTAAATCTAAAACTTCTACTTGTGCGTTTTCAAACAAACCCGCCGCATAAACCGCCAATTGTTTGTTGATTGAGTTGCGGCTCGATGAGCCCGCCAAGGCTATAATTTTTTTCATTTGTTAGGTGTTTAACCAGTTTCCTAATATTTTTCTGAGCAAGGGCAATAACAGATATACCATAACCGGAACTAGAATTCCCGTCATAATCAAGGTGCGCAAGGCCAGAGGTAAGTCTTTAATTTGATTGCCGATCAAAAAGCTCAGCAGCGTAATGGCCGGATAAATGGCCATCCAGACCATGAGTGCGAACTTCCATTTTTTGGTTGGTTTCATGAATTCAAATAATAAGTCAGTGCACCTGAAGGGCATTTTTGAACGGTTTCAACAATTTGATCAGTGGTTGAGTTTTCGGGGTTAATCCAAGGCTTTTCACGGGGTTTAAAAACCTCCGGATTGTTGCGCACGCACTCGGCGGCATGTTGGCATAAGCCTGATTTCCAGACAATGGTTACCTGGCCGTTGCTGTATTCTTTGGTGATGTCTTTCGGATCCATAACTAAGGGGTTTGGGTGTTGATGACTATTTTATTTTCTAAGATTTTTGATACCGGACATTTTCCGGCTATGACCAGCAAGCGCTCTTTGATTTCATGGTCAAGTCCTTCAGGAAAAGTGATGATTCGCTCCATTTGCGTAATGAGTTCAGTTGCTGATTCTTGATGCATATTGAGTGAAACCGATAATTCAGGGATGTCCCAACCTTTGCGGTCAATATACATGCGCAGGGTTGAGAGCGTGCATCCGGCCAATGAAGCCAATAAAGTGCTGTACGGGTCAGGGCCCAAATCACCACCGCCTATGTTTTCGGGTTCATCCATGATGAGTTGGCCGTTGCGCCAATTAACGGTGCAAAGATATTTTTGTTGGCCAATGTGGGCGGTGAGGTTTTGTTCGAGTAAGTTGTTCATGTTTCTGATTTTTTTTAGACCTACAAGGTTTTAAAAACCTCGCAGGTCATTTTGAAAACCTCGCAGTTTGATAGCGCTGGTTGCAAGCTGTGTTACAATACGTCTCTAATTTCAGCAGTTTTATCAAAAACACTTTTGGCAAAAGGGCACAACGGAACTATTTTAATGTGGTTGTTGCGGGCAAAGTCTACCGCGGCCATCACCATCATTTTACCGTAACCCTTGCCGTTGTTGCCGGAGTTTACCTCGGTGTGGTCAATAATCATTTGTTGCTCGCCGGCCATCACAAAGGTCATGAGCGCCTGTTGTTGGCCGTTGGCCTCTATATAAAAATCACCTTTGTGGCCGTTGGTGTGCATGCCTACTGTTGCTTCCATATTTTCTGATTTTTATTGGTGCATCGGAACTTCCATGAGCAATACTTCGGCATCAGCAGTGGCTTCAAAAGTTGCTTTTTCAAAATCGGTAAGGCCCATGCCATCGCGTTTTTCGAGCTGTTCTCCATTGACTTTAACCGAGCCTTTGATCACAAACACATACAAACCGTTGCCTTCTAGTTTTCGGGTGTATTCTAGGGTAGTTCCGGCATCCATATTACTCATATGAAACCAAGCGTCTTGATGAATCCAAACACCCGCATCATCAGCATTGGGCGAAAGCACTTGCTGAAACTGATTGTGTCTGTCGGCAACATTCAACGTAATTTGCTCGTAGCGCGGTTCGACGTTTCTGTATTTCGGGAACACCCAAATTTGCAACAAATTGGTTCTTTGGTCGTGGTTGGGGTTAAACTCTGAGTGTTGAATTCCAGTGCCGGCGCTCATTACTTGTACATCGCCAAACTTGATCACTTCGGTATTGCCCATGCTGTCTTTGTGCGCCAGATCGCCTTCAAGCGGAATGGTAATGATTTCCATATTGTCGTGCGGATGCGTGCCAAAACCCATGCCCGGGGCAATGATGTCATCGTTTAAAACGCGCAAAACGCCAAACTGAACGCGGTTGGGGTCATAATATCCGGCAAAACTAAAGGTGTGGTGGGCGTTGAGCCAGCCATGATTGGCATGACCTCGGGTATCTGCTTTGTGTATAACGGTATGGTTCATATCAAAATAAATTTAAGAATTATTACCATACAAAGGTAGGTTCAAAGTTGGGTTCAAACACTTAATCTAGGTTAAGAACTTTTGCGGTCGGTGAGCTCAACGCGGTGTTCAATATCAAGAATCTCATAGATTTGTTTGAGGTGATATTTAACCGTGTTTTCTGAAATAAACAATTGTGCGGCAATCTCTTTATTGGTTTTGCCTTGCTGAATGAGTTTTGTGATTTCGTATTGACGCGGGGTTAAGCTAAAATCGTCCAAATTGAGATGAGCATTTCCTTTTTCGTCTTTGGCTTTGGTGAGCAATTCAATTTCATCGTGTATACGGGTGTTCTCTTTTTCAACCAACATTCGTTTATCGCGGTTGGTTACAAAAAGTTGTACCGAGATGATCAATAAAATAACCAATACCCCAATTAATCCAATCAAATACAGGGTTTTTTGTTGTTGCATTTTCTGGTCTAACGCATAGCGCTCTAACGCAATTTGCTTTTCAATCAATTTAACCTTGTTGTTGTTGCTGTTTACATCATAAATATGGCTGATCGAATCATACTTTAATTGGGTTTCAAACGCATTTTTATAGTCTTGGTTGTTTTTGTATTGGTTGGTCATAACCTCGTACAAATACATTTCATATTTAAGTATGTTGTATTGTCTGGCCAATGCCAAACCTTGAGCAAAGGCTTGGTCGCGCAAGTCATAGCGTTTTGTTTTGTTGTAGAGCTCAATCTTTTTGCCGTAAACATTGGGCAAGTTTCTGGGGCAATGCTCTTGAGCAATTTTTAAAGCGGTATTGAGTTTTTGTTCGGCTTGCGGGTATTTTTGGTCCAACATCAGCAAATATCCTTCTTGCATGATGATAAACACTTGGCTGTCATAACTCAAATATTGATAGTGAGCGCTGTCTAGTTGCTGCATTAATTTTGAAGCCTGATCGTATTGGTGTGTATCAAATAAAACAAAGGCTTTCTCGGCCAAGATGTTGTTTTGTACTTCATTTTTGCGGTTGCTTTTAAGACCTTCCTCGAGCGCCAAATTTAAGTTTTCCATGGCCTCGGGATAGTTAAAAAGACGTTTGTGGGTGTATGATTTTAAAAGATAAGCTTGGTATTTCTCATACGGGCTGAGGTTTTTTTGGGTCATAAAATCGGTAATCAGCCGAATTGATTTGTCAAAAGCCAAAGCATCATTATAGGCCGTTACTTTTTTAGAGAGGTTTTCTAGGCTGTTGGGTTGAGCCCATAAACAGGTTTGGCTCAGTATCCAAATAGCCATTAAAAAAAAACTTTTGAAACGCATTTGAGGAGGTTTGATTGACCTCAAAGATAAACAACAAAATCAATATGATGATCGCTGATTTTTAATGCGCTTAAAATCAAGGCTTCTCAAAAAGGACTACCCGTCAGGTAGTAATACAACTACCCGTTAACTACCCAGTTGTGGTGCGATTAATCTGCGGTGTTTTTTGAACTTTGCCCTGAGACATTTTAAATGAAATTCTTCCCGAAGAATTCAACCCAATCAAACAATCCTAACAAAGCTCCGACCGTTATTTTACGCGTCGGAGTTTTTGATTTTAAGCTTAATCACTTTGAGGTAGGCTTTGGCACAAGGAATCATATCTTGGTCTTGCGCTTGGTAAAATTCCAAAAACAGCAAGCTCATTTGGCTGGGTGCGTTGAGCTCTTTTGTAGTGAGTACCACGGCTTTGTGTTCTGAGCTTTTGGGGTTTAACGAAAACAATTGCACGTTACCTTCTTGTATCAATGCCGGGCCGAGTTGTTCAAAATCTAAACCCAAATCAATCAAACGCAAGCCTACGTGGGTAGCCCCTTCGGGTGCCTGAATTTGTTTGGGTTTAATGGCGTTGAGGGTATAAGTGGTTTGGCTTGCATTCCATTGGCCTGTGCCACCCCATAGCGCTGAAAACGCCATGGCCGAATCAAACTCAAAATTTTGTACCAACGCATGGGCCTGCGGGGTTTTAAGCCCTTCAAAAAATCTGAGTGCTCCCTTTGGGTTTTGTGTATCAAGTTGTGTGATTTGTTGAAACAAACCCAAAACGCGGCTGTGTACATAACTGACGCGCAGTTTGGGCAAGTAGCTCTTGAGCGCCTGTCTGAAATATTTGCCGCAAATAGAACTTTCTGTAAATGCTTGGTTGTGTTCACGCACACGGGCATACTTGGGGTCGGTCTTTAATTTTTTTGAATCAAACCCTCCGGTGCGGCGCACCACAATTTGCCCATTGAGCTCATAAAATGATAAACCCTCAAAGTGCCCCGTAATTTTTAAAATGCTCAGTGATTTTCCCATGATTTCCGGTGGTTTGGTTCCAGATTCGTTCCAGATTTATAGCAGTATATACCATAGATATGCCATAGTTGTGCTATGAATGTGCTATGAATCTGCCTCAAGCCTTTGTAAAAAACACACCTTAAAAGATGGATGCATCAGCTACAAATCAACCTAAAGATATGAATTTGTTTTGTTTGGCTGTGGCTTTTGTGCTATAAAACGCATAGCAAACTGCTTGAAGGGAGGGGTAAAAACAGTAAAGAAAGAATAGATAACTTGAAAAGAGTTGTTTTATTTGCGCAGCATTTTGGCCTTCATCTTGCTAAAAAACTCCGGCGTTACCCCAATATAAGAGGCAATTTGCTTTTGCGGTACTTTTTGAATCAGGCTCGGGTATTTTTGGCAGAACTTTTCATAGCGCTCTTCGGCACTCAGGCTTAAATTATCGATGAGCCTTTCTTGATGGGCCACGAGAGATTTTTCGGTGAGAATTCTAAAAAAGCGCTCGAGTTTCGGGATTTCACGATACAAAATTTCTTGTTGGCTTTTTTCAAGCAAAATCACTTGGGCTTCTTCAAGCACTTCGATAAATAAGTTACCGGGTTGGCCCGAGAGCAAACTGTACATATCTGATATCCACCAGCCTTCGCAGGCAAAACTCAGCACATGCTCAACAATATGATCGTTGATGTAAAAGCTTCTGAGCAAACCGCTGTTGACAAAATAGGTGTGTTTACATACCGTTCCTGCATGCTGAATGATGGTTTTGGCCTCAAACAACTGCGTTTGGGTATGGGCCAAAAACAAGTCTTGCTCAGCGCTTGTAAGGGCAACATGACGGGCGATATTTTCTAAAATTTGTGACAATTTTTTGGCATAAAAAAGCCTCTTTTCAGAGGCTGATATTTTTTAGGACAAGGCTTCTTTGATGCGTTTAAAAGCTTCAATGAGCAAGTCTTCGCTGGTGGCATACGATAATCTGATGCAATTGGGGTTGCCAAAAGCATCGCCGGTTACTGTGGCCACATTGGCCTCAGAGAGCAAATACATCGAGAAATCATCGGCATTGTTGATCAGGGTTCCGCGTAGGGTTTTTCCGAAGTAATAAGATACATCCGGAAACAAATAAAACGCACCTTCGGGAACGTTGGCTTTGAGGCCCGGAATTTCTTGTGCCAGTTTAGCCACCAAATCACGTCGGTTATAAAAGGCTTTGACCATATCTTTAAGTACTGCCGGATCAGCTTCAACGGCGGCAATCGTAGCTCTTTGGGCAATTGAGTTGGCACCGCTGGTGACCTGTCCTTGCATTTTGGTGCAGGCTTTGGCAATAAATTCAGGAGCGCCGATATAACCGATTCTCCAGCCGGTCATGGCAAAAGCCTTGGCTACACCGTTAACGGTAATGGTTCGGTCAAACATACCCGGAATCGAGGCAATGCTGCAAAAGGTTCCGGCAAAATTGATGTGCTCGTAGATTTCGTCTGAAACCACAAAAATATTCGGGTGTTTTTCAAGTACAGCAGCCAATGCAGTCAGCTCAGCTCGGTTGTATACCGAACCACTTGGGTTGCAGGGTGAACTGTACCAAATCATTTTGGTCGAAGGGGTAATGGCCGCCTCTAATTGGGCAGGGGTTATTTTAAAATCAGTTTCGATACTGGTGGGTACCTCTACCGGAATTCCCCCGGCCATTTTAATGATCTCATAATAACTCACCCAAAACGGAGCGGGTAAAATGACTTCATCACCCGGGTTGATCATTACTTGAGCAATGTTGTACAGCGATTGTTTGGCACCGGTTGATACAACAATATTGGCGGGTTGATAATCTAGGTTGTTGTCTCTTTTAAACTTTCGGCAAATGGCTTGTTTCAAGTCAAGATAGCCATCAACCGGGGTATAGGTGCTGTAGTTATCATCAATGGCTTTTTTGGCCGCCTCTTTGATAAAATCAGGGGTGTTAAAATCGGGTTCACCCAAACTCAAACTGATGATGTCTTTGCCTTGCGCCTTGAGTTCTCTGGCCAAAGCAGCCATCGCCAAAGTTTGTGAGGTAGATAATTCGTTGATTCTATCAGATAGTATATGATTCATGCGTGCTGATTTAGGCCAATTGAGGTTTTTGTCCGAGCGCTTTTAAATGTTTGTAATGCGAAATAATAGCACTGCGGGTAGTTTTGAATTCGTGGTAGGGCAGGTTGCATTCTTGGGCGGTTTGCTTGACAAATTCGGCAATTTTGTTGTAGTGTATGTGGCTGATGTGCGGATATAAATGATGCTCAATTTGATGATTAAGCCCGCCGGTAAACCAGTTCATGATTTTGTTTTTCGGGGCAAAATTGGCAGTGGTGTATAGTTGGTGAATGGCCCAAGTGTTTTGCATTTCACCATTATCACCCGGTACCGGATTGTCGGTTTCGTCTACCACATGCGCCAACTGAAAAATCACACTCAAGATGATACCCGCGGTGTAGTGCATCA
Organism: Flavobacterium sp. CYK-55; assembly: GCF_018413465.1. GTDB lineage: Bacteria > Bacteroidota > Bacteroidia > Flavobacteriales > Flavobacteriaceae > Flavobacterium. The sequence goes on along the minus strand of NZ_JAHCDK010000006.1, from coordinate 115,311 downwards.
CAAAAAATCCGATGAGCACTTTCCACCATAAGATTCCTGCCATCATGGGCAATACAATCCAAATCAAGGCATAAATAATTTTGGTGATCACCAATACTGTCCAAAGTTGGGTGGTGCTTTGGGGTTGGCCATAGGATAAATTACGGGCTGTATAGCTGCGCATTTGTTTGAAATCAGTAGTCAGGGCCCAATTAAAGGTCAATAAACCATAGAGCAAAAACGAGTACAAATGCTGAAATCTGTGGTAGCCGTACCAATCGGCAGTGGGCGTAAAGCGAATGATGCGTCCGGCTTCTAAGTCTTCATCATGGCCGTGAATGTTGGTGTAGGTGTGGTGTAAAACGTTGTGTTGTACTTGCCAGTTGTATACGTTTCCGGCCAAAACATAAATGGTTCCGCCCATGATTTTGTTGACCCAACCTTTTGACGAATAAGCGCCGTGGTTTCCGTCGTGCATAACGTTCATGCCAATGCCGGCCATGCCTACGCCCATTAAAATGTTGAGCAATAGTTGCGCATAAAAAGGCATTTCAAATTTTAAAATGATAAAATACGGAACCAAAAAAACGGTAAACAGAACAATGGTTTTTAAGTGAATCTTCCAGTTGCCGGTTTTGGCGATGTTGTTTTCTTTGAAGTAGTTATTGACTCTTGAGTTGAGTGTTCTGAAGAATTTTAAATGGTCTTGCGTAGCAAACGTGGGTGCGGTATTCATAAGCTTTTGGTTAACGCGCAAATTTAGGTATTATTAATTTTTTTATAACCGCATTTTGACATAAATATTTCAACAGTAAAATGTTACTTTTGTTAAAAAAGAATATGCAGGAAATTCTTAGATATTTTCCGGATTTGACGCCACTTCAGATAGAGCAATTTCAGGCATTAGAGGCTTTATACAAAGATTGGAATGCCAAAATCAATGTAATATCGCGCAAAGATATTGACGAGTTGTATGTAAGACACGTTTTACACTCGTTGGGTATTGCCAAAGTACAAGCTTTTGTGCCCGGAACACAAGTAATGGATGTGGGCACAGGCGGCGGTTTTCCGGGGATACCCTTGGCTATTTTGTTTCCGGAAACCCAGTTTTATCTGATTGATGTGATTCAGAAAAAAATCAAAGTTGTGCAAGCCGTGGCCGATGCACTCGGTCTGAAAAACCTCAAAGCCGAGCAATTGCGCGCCGAAAATGCCCGAGGTGATTTTGATTTTATTGTGAGCCGTGCCGTGACCAACATGCCCGATTTTGTGCAGTGGGTTAAAGGCAAAACCAAGAAGGCCAACAAACATGACTTGCCCAACGGCATTCTTTACCTCAAAGGCGGCGATTTATCAGAAGAATTGGCTGATTTTCCGAAAGCCACAGAGTATCTGCTATCTGATTTTTTTCAAGAAGAATTTTTCGAGACCAAGAAAGTGGTGCATGTACCGCTTAAGTATAAACCCTAAAAAAAGCCGCTCTTGAGCGGCTTTTTGATTTAGTTTTTGATCATTTTCTGGGTTTGTGTGCCTGTGGCAGTTTGTATTTCAAGTAAGTACAGACCTTTTTCAAGTGATGATACATCAATGGTTTGGGCCGGTTTTTGAAGGCTTAAAACTGTTCTTCCGCGCATGTCTGTAAGCGAAATCTGATCAATGGCGTCATGGTTTAAACTCAAGAGGTCTTGCATCGGGTTTGGATAAGCCAAATGGTGTTTGGTCTCAAAAGTACTTTGGCCTAAAACACCGTCAAACTTTTCTAACACCGTGGTGGTTTCATCCACAATTCCTTGCAAAGGAACATTAACCACCGTTTGGGTGCTTCTGAATACAGGCGAGGCTGTACCGGCTTCATAGTAGGTATAAATGGTTTGAACGATGGTGCCTACATTCGGGAAGATACTGTAGTTGAGTGAAATATTCTGAACTGATTTTAAACGGGTTACCGTATGTGCGCTTGCAACACCATCAATGGTCAAGTTTAGTGTTCCATAGGCATCAACTATCGTGTTGATGCTTCCTGATAGGGTTCCGTTGTAGGTTCCGTACACATAATTTCCGGCCAAATTATCCGTATTGCTGTCGCCAAAATTCATCGGAAAAGTTCCTACGGTGGCATTGTTGGTTGAAAAGTTCATGGTAATAGTCGGATTGGTCAGTCCGGTAATAGAAACCTCACCATTGAGTTCTTTTGAAAACATATACGAATCACTAATGATCAAGCCCACCGTTGATGTGTTTTTGGTCACTTTTGTGGTGTTGGGATAAGTGCTTGACTGATTTGCGGTTGGGTTTTGGTTGACATCAACAGAAGAACCCATTTGTACCAAATCAGTAAAGTTCCAACTGGTGTTGGCCCCTGTGTTGGTTTGGTCTATTCCGGCTGCTGATTGCAGCATTTTATAGGTTGAGTTGTCTGTAGGGTAAAAAGATTCAATCGGACTTTGCGCCCAACACAGCGAACCGAAGCTTAAAAATAAGCCGAGTAATTTTGTTTTCATGGTTTAGGAATTAGCCCCCGAAATTAGTAATAATTCTGAAAATCAAAAACATAAAAAAGCCCGATGTTTGAAATCGGGCTTTTGAGTTGTTATTTGTGGTACTATTCGCCTAAAAACGGATAGCGATAATTATCAGGGGTTACAAAAGTTTCTTTGATGGTTCTTGGCGATACCCAACGCAACAAGTTCAAAGCCGAACCTGCTTTGTCATTGGTTCCTGAGGCTCTGGCCCCACCAAATGGCTGCATACCTACCACAGCACCGGTTGGTTTGTCATTGACATAGAAGTTTCCGGCGGCATTTTGTAAAGCTACGGTAGCCTCTTCAATGGCGTAACGATCTTGGCTAAACACAGCACCGGTAAGGGCGTATTCAGAAGTTTCATCAACGAGTTTGAGGGTGTTTTTCCAATCAGCGTCTTCGTATACATATACCGTTAGGACAGGTCCGAACAATTCGGTTTCCATGGTGGTATATTTTGGGTTGCTGGTTAAAATAACGGTGGGTTCTACAAAATAACCTTTTGATTTGTCATAGTTTCCACCAAAGATTACCTCGGCATCGGCATCTTTTTTAGCTTGGTCAATAAAGCCGGCTAATTTGTCAAACGAACCTTCGTGAATGACTGCCGTGATGAAGTTTGAGAAATCTTCAGGGCTACCCATTTTCATGGTGGCTAGTTCGCGGCCCATTTCTTCTTTAATGGCCGGCCACAATGATTTTGGGAAGTAAGCTCTTGAGGCCGCACTACATTTTTGTCCTTGAAATTCAAAAGCACCGCGCAACGTATTGGCCACTACTTGGCTCACGTTGGCCGACGGATGCGCCAACACAAAATCTTTACCGCCGGTTTCACCCACGATTCTTGGATAGGTTTTGTAGCTGTGGATGTTGCTGCCGATTTTTTTCCAGATTTCTTTAAACACAAAGGTTGACCCTGTATAATGAACACCGGCAAAATCAGGATGTGCCAAAACGGTATCGGTAATCATGACCGGATCGCCAAAAACAACGTTGATCACGCCATCAGGAACTCCGGCTTCTTTGAAGACATCAATGATGATTTTGGCCGAAAACACTTGGCTGTCGCTGGGTTTCCATACCACTGTGTTGCCCATCATAGCGGCACTGGCCGGAAGGTTGGCCGCAATAGCGGTAAAGTTAAAAGGCGTGATGGCATAGACAAAACCTTCGAGTGGGCGATATTCTAATCGGTTCCAAACCGCTGAATCTGACGATGGCTGATCAGCATAAATCTGCGTCATAAACGCAACGTTGTAGCGCAAAAAGTCAATGAGCTCACACGAAGCGTCAATTTCGGCTTGAAATATATTTTTAGATTGGGCAATCATCGTGGCTGCATTGATGCGCGCTCGGTAAGGTCCGGCGATGAGTTCGGCTGCTTTTAAGAAAATAGCTGCGCGTTGTTCCCATGCCATTTGCGACCATTTTTTGCGCGCCTCCAGAGCTGATGCAATGGCTTGGTCGATGTGTTTTTTCTCGGCTAAATGGTAGGTGCCCACTACGTGTTGGTGGTCGTGCGGCGGGGTCATGGTACGGGTGTTGCCCGTTTTGATTTGCTCGCTGCCAATATACATCGGAACATCGATGGTTTCGCTGTACATTTTTCGGTAAGCTGCCAAGACGGCTTCTTTTTCGGGCGAACCCGGTTTGTATGATTTGACCGGTTCATTGACCGCTTTGGGTACATTAAAAAATCCTTTAAGCATAGGTATATATTTTTAGAACTAAACTATTTATTGTGCCAATGGCTGCACAAAAGTACAAAGGTTTATTCAATAAACAGCATGGGTTTTTACGTGTGGTTTTGAAGCGCTACGGATGTTTCTGATAGCCCCGATGGCCGTGGAAAGCTCAGGCCGCAATGCGATTATTTTGGGCCGATGGGTGGGGCGACTGCCAGAAGCCCCAAGCACAGCGTTGCCCAAAAATGAGCGTTGCAACTGACTTGAACGAACAGCGGGATAAGCTTCTAAAAAAATTAATTCAACGCAAACGGAGCGCTGAGTTTAAAGGTAGGCACAATCACGCGAAAGTTGCGTGTTGAGGTAAAATTGATCATGTTGAAGTGTCCGCTCATGGCACCAAAGGGCGATGCGAGTAGACAGCCCGAGCTGTAGGTGTGCGATTCGCCGGGTTTGAGTACGGGTTTTTTGCCAATGACGCCTTCGCCATCTACAATTTCAATATCGTTAAGCGAGTCTAAAATTTCCCAGTGACGGGTGGTAAGCTGAACCGAGTCTTTGCTTTGGTTTTCAATGGTGATGTGGTAACTAAAGGCATAGTGAATTTTGTGGTTTTTGAAGTAGGTACCTTCAAAAGCCGTCAAAACTGATATTTTTATACCTCTGGTGATTTGCGTTACCATAGCAAGGCGGGTTATTGGTTGGTCAAATTTATGAAAAATAGAGTCTTAACCATTATTTTATAGTTAAATTTTCTAGTTGATGATGTTCTCTGAAGTCACAACGCTTTTTCCGATGACGCGGTCATAGCGCTGGGCATTTTCACGATAATAGACTAACGTAAAATAGTTGTTTTCGGTTTGATAAAAGTTGCCGTCTATGGCATTCTTGCCGTCAATTTTTAAATTTTTATCGGCCACCACATATTGATAACTCGTAAAACCTTGTTTGATCATGAGGGCTTTTTCAAAAACGCCTTTCTCGGCATTGTAATCCATTTTGTTTTCAGGCGAAAGCGCGTAATTGTTGAACATGCCATTGACATAGACATCTTTTTTCTCATAAAATGCGGGTGCTTCTAAAGTAAAGAAAACCCAAGCATAGTCGGCCTCAACCGCATTGTTCTCTGAGTTGAGGTTTTTGACAATGAAGTTGCCGTTGTAGTCGGGATTATAGCTATACGGAACATTGGCGCGAGCCGTATCGGTATACAAATATGCATTATAGATACCGCCTTGAGGAGAATCTATACGGCCTACATTGTTGGTGGCGGCACGGATGTCTTTGTTTTCAAAGTAACGGAATTCATTTCCGGCCCAAAACTGGGTCTCGGCGTCGTATTTGTAGATCAAATCATTGCCAATGGTATACATCGGTTTTACATTGGTGATGGCATTGTTGAATTGACCATTTTGCAGCAGCAATATTTTGACATTGGTTAGTGGGCTTTGAAAGTTAATGGTGCCGGACTTGATGGTAAAATCTAAATTGTGTTTGGTGTTGGATGTTTCAATGGTTCGGGCGCGCTTTACCTGACAGCCAACTGAAACGATGTTTTCATACAAAATGAATTTTCTTGAAAAAACTACTTCGCGGTCTTCATTCAAAATCTTGATCATGAAATTACCACTCACCAAAAAACGGGTGTTACGGTTGGGAAAGGCAATGCGATAGTGCGAATAAATTTGAAGGGTGTTGTATGAATTGGTGTATTCTTGAATGCGTTGGTTGTCAAAACCCTGTATGTATTCGTTGATGGATAGTTGTGAGGGTTTCCAATCGTAATCGCAATGAACAATTTGATAATAATAATTGGCCTCATTGCCAAACAAATCGTCAAACTGCAATTCAAAAGCATCGCCCAACTGAAAAAGCGGTACCATGTTTTGTCCGTTCTGAACAAAAGTGACCGTTTTGATGTTGTATGGGGGTGGAACTTCTTTTTCGGGTTGTGCCCAGCCAAAGCTGCTGGTTAAAATCAACGTCAAAAGCCAGAATAGAGATTTGTGCATAACGGTATATTTTCAGCAGCGTAAATATACTATTATATTGCTTGTAACGCGTTTAAAATTAACGTTTGTTGTATTATTTTTTATAGCAAACCGGAATAATCTCACCGGGCGCCAAACAATAGCGTTCTACTAAATCAGCCGAGAGTTTTTGGGTATAATCAACTTCTGAAACTTCAAAACCAATGCTGCGCAGTTGGTCAAAATAATCACGGCCATAAACGCGCACATGGTCGTATTGACCAAAAATCTCAGCGCGTTGTTTGGGGTCGGTAATGCTGTCGTCGGCAAAAGTAACCGCGCGGTTTACATCTTGCGGAATTTGAAAAATGCCCATGCCGCCGGGTTTCAACACGCGGTATAGCTCGCGCATGGCTTGGGCGTCATCAGGAATATGTTCTAAGACGTGGTTGCACAAAATCACATCATAGGTGTTGTCAGCAAAAGGCAAGTTGCAAATGTCAGCTTTGACATCGGCCAAAGGCGAAAGCAAATCAGTAGTAGTGTAGTCTAAATTTTTCTGATTTCGGAACAACTGATAAAAAGCTTGTTCGGGCGCAAAGTGCAATACTTTTTTGGGTGCTGTAAAAAAGTTGGTTTCGTTTTGTAGGTACAACCACAAAAGTCGGTGGCGTTCCAGCGATAAAGTACTCGGCGAAAGCACATTGTTGCGCTGTTTTCCGTAGCCGTACGGTAAAAAAGCTCTGAAACTCTTTCCGTCAATGGGGTCGGTAAACCGGTCACCGCGCAGCCACCACGCCAAAATAGGGCGAGCCACATAACTCAACCTGATGAGCAGCGGTCGCGGGATGGTGTTGAGAATCCACTTGAAGATTTTTTTCATTAGAGCACCAATGGGTTTTTTCTGAATTCGTCTTCTTCGTTGCTCTCAATGCCCAAAGCTTGGTAGATGTAGGCAAAGGTTGAAAGCAGTTCAGGTTTTCCGTTTACCAAAGCCACATTGTGTTCAAAATGCGCGCTCGGTTTTTTGTCGGCCGTAACAATCGTCCAACCGTCTTTGAGGTGTTTGATGTTTTTGGTGCCCATGTTGATCATTGGCTCAATGGCCACCACCATGCCTTCGACAAATTGTTTGCCGCGTCCGCGTTTGCCGTAGTTGGGCATTTCCGGAGCTTCGTGCATCTTGCGACCCAGACCGTGACCCACAAGTTCGCGCACTACGCCATAGCCATGGGCTTCGGTATATTTCTGAATGGCATTGCCTACGTCTTCAACGCGGTTGCCCGCTCTAAATTCGAGAATGCCTACATATAATGATTCTTTGGTTACTTGCAAAAGTTTGCGCGTAGCCGCATCGACCTCGCCAATTTCAAACGTATAGGCGTGGTCACCGTAAAATTCGTTTTTGAGCACCCCGCAATCTACCGATACTATATCGCCTTCTTCAATCGGGCGGTTGGTCGGAAGCCCGTGCACCACTTGCTCATTTACACTGGTGAGCAAGGTTGAAGGGCAACCATATAAGCCCAAAAATCCCGGTACTGCCTGATGGTCGCGAATAAATTCTTCGGCCCTTTTATCGAGTTGCAAAGTGGTGATTCCGGGTTTGATTTCGGTGGCAATCATGCCGAGTGTTTTAGAAACCAACAAGGCACTCTCGCGCATGAGTTCGATTTCTTCTAGGGTTTTGGGTATAATCATCTCAAAAAAATATGCGGCAAAATTAGCAAAAAATACGCGGTGGGCAAACGCCATGAGATTTGTCATATTTTGGTTGTAAACTGTCGTGTAATTTTGCTTAAAATTTTTAGGTATGAGTCAATATGTTACGGCTGCCGAGGCAGTCAAAGTAGTCAAATCGGGCGATCGCGTGTATTTGCAAGCGGCTGCGGCTGCTCCGACCCTTTTAGCCGATGCGCTTACGGAGCGTGCCGCCGAGTTGCGCAACGTTGAGGTTTGCCATTTGCACACCGAAGGCGAGGCGCGTTATGCCCACCCGGCACTGGCCGAGAGTTTCCATGTGAATTCATTTTTTATCGGAGCCAATGTGCGCCATACGCTCAAAGCCGGCAACGGTTCATATACCCCGGTTTTCTTGAGTGAATTGCCGCATTTGTTCCGCAAAAATGTGTTGCCCATTGATGTGGCTTTTATACATGTTTCACCGCCCGACCAACACGGCTATTGCTCGTTGGGTGTTTCGGTTGAAGCCACCGTAGCCGCTATTGAAAACGCCAAAACGGTGGTGGCGCAAGTCAATCCGCGTATGCCCAGAACCTTTGGCGACGGTATTTTACACGTTTCTGAAATTGACTATTTGGTTGAGGTTGATGTGCCTATTTTTAGCCATTCGGTAGAACCGTTTACGCCCGAAGAAGAAAAAATCGGAGGTTATATCGCCTCACTTATTGACGATAAAAGCACGCTGCAAATGGGCATTGGCTCTATTCCGAATGCGGCGCTCAGCAAACTCACCAACCACAAAGATTTGGGTTTGCATACCGAAATGTTTTCAGACGGTGTGATTGACCTCATTGAAAGCGACGTGATTAATTGTAACTACAAAGGCACGTTGCGCGGACGCGTATTGGCTACTTTTTTGGTCGGTTCGCAGCGATTGTATGATTTTGTTGACAACAATCCGTTTATTGAGCTCAAAGAGTCATCGATGGTTAATGACACCGCGCGCATCCGCAAAAACCCCAATATGGTGGCCATCAACTCAGCCATTGAAGTGGATGTGACCGGACAAGTATGTGCCGATTCTATTGGTGCGCGCATGTATTCAGGGGTGGGCGGTCAAATGGATTTTATCCGCGGAGCCTCACTGAGCAACGGCGGAAAAGCCATCATCGCTTTGCCATCGGTGACCAAAAAAGGCGAGAGCCGCATTGTGCCGTATCTCAAACAAGGGGCGGGTGTGGTCACCACGCGTTCGCATGTGCACTACATCATCACCGAACACGGCATTGCTGACTTATACGGAAAAACGCTCAAACAACGCGTGGCTGAGATGGTCAAAATCGCGCATCCGAACCACCAAGAAACCATTGATCGCGCTTATTCCGAAATGCTCGGTTGTTAGAAGTTTTTTTGGAAGCGAAACCCTATTTTTCATCGGAATCACCTGTCCCGCTGTGCGCTGTGTCTGGCGCTGTCGCACCAGGACGCCGCTGCCATCGGGGCTAATGGTTAAGTGCGCAACTTCTAGATTTTGTCGGGCTCAGCGATGATTTTAAACAACTCGGCTTGGGCGGCAAAATAACGGTTGTCAAGCGCAATTTCTGAGAGTTTTGCGCTCACCAAATTGTTCTCGCGCGTGTTGAGCAAAAAAACCGAGCTTTCGCCAAAGCCAAACAACCGCTCCTCTGATTGCAGCATCAACTGATGGTCGCGCACGAGTTCTGAAGTGAGTTTGCGCTGGGCAACCAACGAGTTGATTTCGGTTTGTTGCGCCTTGATTTTGTTGCTCAGTTTGAGGCGTTCCCAATCGAGTTCGTTTTGGGTGTCTTGCATTTTGATCTTGGCCAATTTCAGGCTGCCGCGTTCTTTGCGCAAGAAAATCGGAAACGAAAAATCAACACCTATTTTGTAGTTGTTCATCTCGGTGTTGTTCCAATAATTGGGCTCAGACAAATAGTGATAACCAAGGTTCGCTTTGGGCAATAGGCTGTTGGCTTTGAGTTTTCGATCAATATCCAACATGCTGATTTTGCTTTGCAAGGCTGTCATTTTCGGGTGTTGTTCTAGCGATAAACCCGCCGTCAATAATTCGTTGGTGTGCAGGGTTTCGGTAATGGTTTGACTCAAGTTTTCTTCGGGTTGCACATCGTCTTGCAATTCCATCGGAATATTGTTGTCGAGCCACAAAAAGTTAGAAAGCTCCAAGCGCGCTTTGGTTTGTTTGAGTTGGGCATCGGTCAAACTCAGTTGTCGGTTGCGCACCACTATGCCCGCTTCAATACTGTCAATGGCGGGTTTGTCCCCGTTTTTGATCAGGCTGCGAATACCGTCAAACCTCAGTTGCGCATTCTTGAGATAATCAGCATACAAGCGCGTTTCATCATAGGTTCGTTTCCAGTTGAAATAAGCCAAAGCCGCTTCGTGTAAAACGTTGACCGCTTCTAATTTTTGTTCGGCTTTGCTCAGGTTGAGTTGTATTTTGGCCTTGCGCACATCGGCCATGCGCTGGTTGATCCACAAACCTTGCCCGAGCGGAACCGTCACACCCAAAGAGGTCAAACCTTGGTTGGGTAAAGTGTTTTGAGGGTTCACATACATACCTTCGGAGTTGTCAAATCCGGCTTTGACTTCGATACCATACCAAGTCGGGATTTTAAAACTGCTGTTGAGCAGTGAGTAGTATTCTTTTCCGGCAAATTGTTTTTTGTTGAAATCTACTTCAATTTTCGGGTCAAAAGCACCGCGCGCTGATAGGAGTTGGGCTTGGGCTTCGCTCAGGTTTAAATCGGCGCTTTTTACACGCGGGTGAAACTTTTTGACATAGCCCAAATATTCGGTTAAGCTCAGTTGCTCGGGTTGTGGCAACTGGCTCCACATGGGCCAAGCGAGCAATATAAGCAGTAGTTTTTTCATGGTTTTGAGCGCGTTTATTTTTTGGCCTCTGTTTTTGAAGTTGATTTGGGCTGATAGTAATTGGGCGGAAAACCATTGAGCGTTCGCCAGATTTCAAACCACACCGGAACATTATTGAGCAAAGCCAACATCTGCACACCTGAACCAATGCTGATTTGTTGGGGCCAAGCTTGTTCGGCTTTATCCGGAGCAATGAGGATTCTGAATTTTCCGTTCGGGCTGATGAATTTATCCACCGCTACGATGCGTCCGCCAAAGGTTCCGTACGACATATTGGGCCAACCCGAAAACACAATGGTGGGCCAACCGTCAAACCAAACACGTACTTTTTCACCTTTGTGAATCAAAGGCAAATCAGTAGGGCTTACATAGGTTTCAACTGCGATGTCGTACTCAGCCGGAGTAATGCTCACGAGCTCGGTGCCTTCTTTAATGGTCTCGCCGATGCCTGATTTGAGCGCGCGGTTTACATAGCCGTTTTGCGGAGCGGTGATGTAATACAAACCGTTTCTGATTTTATAATTGGTGTATTGGTTTTTGAGTTTGTTGACTTGCGCTTCGGTATCGTATTGGCTGCTCAATGCTGTGTATTGATCGCTACGAGATTTAGAGGCTTTTTCGGCATACTCGGCGCCAATGCGATTGACTTCAACCCGCGCGTTGATGAGCTCGTTTTTACTGGCCAAGAGCTTGTTTTCTTGGGTGATTATTTTGGCCTCGACTTCTTGTAATTTGAGGCGTTTTTCTTCAACATCGGTGAGTGGTTTTAAACCTTCTTTGTTGAGCGTAACCGAGCGATTGAACTGCGTGTTGGCAATTTTGAGTTGTGTTTTTACGGCTTCTAGATCCATGCTGTCGCTTTTGACTTTGAGCCAACTTTGACGGATTTTATTTTGGGCTTGCTCTTCTTTGAGTTTGCGCTCAGTTTGAATGGCCGCGAGTTGGGCTTCGAGGGTTTTTACTTTTCCGCCATAAGAAGTGGCCGCATTTGATTTGGCCTCGAGTTGACTTTTGGTATTGTCTACCAAATTCGGATCAAAATAATCTTCTTTGATCTCGCTGATGTATAAAATGGTGTCGCCTTTTTTGACAAAATCGCCTTCTTGAACATACCATTTTTCAATGCGCCCCGCAATGGCGTTGTGCACGGTTTGCGGACGTTGATCAGGTTTGAGTGTCGTAACGGCACCCGCACCTGAAATGTTTTGGGTCCAAGGCAAAAACAAAATGACCAAGCCCAGGGCAGAAACCCAAAGAATAATTCGGTTGAGTATTTTATAGTGTGGCCGATTGCTCAGGTTTTTGACCGTGCTGAACTGATCGATGTTTTCAGTAATCGGGTTGTTTTTAGATAAGTTGAGCATGGGGTTTATTTTATAATATCGTGAATGATTTTTCCGTCGGATATATGAATAACCCGTTGGCATTTTTGTTTCCAGAGCGGATTTTTTGATGTAACCATCAGTGTCCAAGGATTTTCGGGCTGGGTGAGAAAGTCAATGATTTTTTCGGCAGAAGCATCGTCCATTTTATCAACCGGATCTTCATAAAACAAAATTTTAGGATGATTGACAATGCTGCGTGCCAAGAGGATTTTCTGTGCGTTTGAAGACGAAAGTTGTCGGCCTTCAGGGTGAATTTGTGTATCTAAACCTTCGGGTAAGGATTTGATGAATGGGCCTAAACCAACCTGATCAATGGCCCATTTTACTTGTTCATGTGATACATGCGGATGATTGAAGGTGATGTTTTCAAAAATAGTTCCTTCAAACGGAAGTTCATGATTCATGACGGTTCCGATATGACTTCGGTACTGAGTAACATCAACTTTTCGGTAGGTGTCGTCATTGATTGAAAACGAACCCGAAGTAGGTTGTATAAGTCCGGATAAGATGCGAATAAGCGTTGATTTGCCAGAGCCGTTTTGCCCGTCAAGATATATTTTTTCGCCGGGATTAATTTTTAAATCGATGCCAGATAAAACATAATTTGTACTATCGGGAAATTTGTAACTCAGGTGGTCGGTTTCGAGCATGATGTTGGTGTAGCAATAATCTGCCGGTTTGTTCGGGTCTTTCTCAGTATCTAAATCGACAATTTGACCAATTTTTTCAACCGAAGTCAAAACGTCGTAAAAAGTTTCCAGCCCAAGGATGACTTTCTCGACCGAGTTAATGACCAATAAAATAATGATTTCGGCAGCCACAAACTGACCAATATTCATTTCTTGACTCAAGACCAAATAACCGCCAATGAGCAGCAAGCATGCAGTAATGAGTACTTTAAAACAGATGAGTTGAATGTATTGACGCTGTACGATGCGAAAGTGTTTTTCGCGGTAACCCAAGTATTCTTGAACCAAGAGATTGTTTTTTTGAAGCGCGAATTCAAAGTTTTCTCTACGTCTGAAACTCATGTTGTTGCGGGCAATTTCTTGCAACCAACTGACCACTTTGTATTTGTATTTTGATTCTTTTAGACTGGTGTTCAAGCCCGATTGATAAGAAAATTTAAAAATAGAATACAGCAGCAACAAAAGGATGAGTCCGAACAGAATAAAAAACGGATGATAGAGCGACAACAGCAAAATACCAAAGATGATTTGCAGCAAAGCCGATGAAAAGTCAATCAAGAGTTTGGAAGTTCCTTTTTGAATGGTGAGCGTGTCAAAAAAGCGATTGGCCAGTTCAGGCGGATATTGATTATATAAAGCTTCAAATTTAATTTTGGGCAATCGGTAGCTAAATTCAAATGATGAGCGCACGAATATTTTTTGCTGAAGATTTTCAGTAATTCGCAACTGCATGATTGATAAAATGCCTCCTAAAGCTACACCGATTACTACAATTACGACGAGTAAAATCCAAGAAGCGCTTACACGTCCGGATTGGATCAAATTGATGATGGCTTGAATTCCGAGCGGTAATGAAAGACTGATCAGTCCGGCAAATATGGCGTAAAAGACAATTTGCACAATGTCTTTTCGGTCAAGTTTTAAAAGATTGGTTAAGCGTTGCAGCGGAGTGTATTTCATTTTATTTGAGGATTTGTTCTACCAAATTTTTATAAAAGGCCGAGGGTGATTGTAGCTCGTTGCAATCGGTAATGGTTGTGAGGTGATCTTTTAAGAAATGCTGATGTAAGGCACCTTCAATGATAGATGAAGCCAAGCTTTTGGCAAACGGATAATCAGGCTTGGCCTCGGTAATCATTTGCACCAGTCGGTTGACTACTTTTTTATACACCATAAAAAAGCCTTCGCTATTTTCTTGATCAACTTCTTTGGTTAAAATGGTTTTGGTAAACTCAACAATGACGATGTTGTTTAAAACGGCTTCATTGATGTGGACTGTTGAAGTGTCGTCTTGAATTTTTTCGGTAACCAATTCAACGGCTTTGAGTAAACGCGCTTGAGCATCGGTGATGTTGTTGGTTTCAAAAACCAGGCGATATTCCATCCAGCCCCAATACCACGAGGTCAAATAAAGCAATAGTTTGTGTTTGTTTTCAAAGTATCGGTACAGTGAGCTTTCGTTGGAACCAATGCGCTCTCCGAGTTTTTTAAAGGTAAAAGCTTCAAAACCAATTTCGTCAATCAATAAAATACTTTGCTGAATAATTTTCCGACCCAATTCTGATGTTTCAGGATTTTTGACATATAGCTTGGGATGAACAGAAATAACTACCTGTGATAAGTATTCCATGATTTTTGATTTTGAAATTATTTTACGCAAAATTAATAGTAATACTTTTATAATTGAAAATTTAACTTTTAATTATAAAAAAAGAGGCCTGTTCTTGGGCCTCATACTGTGGATGGTATTGACTTCGTATGCTTAAATCAATGAATTTTGTGTCATGACTTTGGGTTTTTCAAGCCCCATTAAATGTAAAATGGTAGGGGCAAGGTCACCCAAGACACCATTTTTAACGGTTTTGATTTCAGGGTCAACCACTATAATCGGAACCGGATTGGTGGTGTGGGCTGTATTGGGGCTTCCGTCTGGATTGATCATGGTTTCGCAGTTTCCGTGGTCGGCAATGACTAGGGTTGTGTAGCCGTTTTCAAGCGCTGCGGTAATGACTTTTTCTGCGCAAGCATCAACGGCTTCGCAGGCTTTGATGGCCGCTTGCATCACACCGGTGTGTCCGACCATATCGCCATTGGCAAAGTTGAGACAAACAAAATCAACCTCGCCCTTTTGGAGTTCCGGAACCAAAGCATCGGCCAGTTCGTAGGCGCTCATCTCAGGTTTTAAATCATAAGTAGCTACTTTAGGTGAGTTCTTGAGAATGCGGGTTTCGCCATCAAAAGGCAATTCTCTACCGCCCGAAAAGAAAAACGTCACGTGCGGATATTTCTCGGTTTCGGCAATACGGATTTGTTTTTTGCCCGCTTTTTCTAATACTTCACCCAGTGTCTCAGTGATGTTGTCTTTGTCATAAATGACATGAACATTCTGATAGGTTTCATCATAATTGGTCATGGTGACATAATATAACTGGAGCTTATGCATGTTGCGC
The DNA here is from genome assembly GCF_018413465.1 of Flavobacterium sp. CYK-55. Lineage (GTDB taxonomy): Bacteria > Bacteroidota > Bacteroidia > Flavobacteriales > Flavobacteriaceae > Flavobacterium. The sequence continues at coordinate 100,035 of NZ_JAHCDK010000006.1, read as the reverse complement.
TCGTGCATATCGGTTTGCGATAAAACTTCGGTAAGTTCGCGGCCGCGATCGGTGCGGAAGTTAAAGAATATCACCACATCGTTTTCTTCAATCACAGCGGTTGGATTTCCGGCAGCATCGGTCATTACTAGTGGTTTGATGAATTCATCGGTGACACCTTCGGCATAACTTTGTTGCATGCTGCCGATGAGGTTTTGCGTTTTTTCGCCCTGGGCATTGACGACTAAATCATAGGCAAGCTTCACGCGTTCCCAGCGCTTGTCACGATCCATGGCGTAATAACGGCCAATAACCGAAGCAATTTTGGCGTGCGATTTTTGGGTATACGCTTCCAGTTCGGCCAAATCTTTTTCGGCTGATTTTGGGTCAACATCACGACCATCGGTAAAGGCGTGTATGAAAACTTGGTCTAGGCCATACTCTGAAGCGGCATCGAGTAATCCATATAAATGCGACATATGTGAATGCACACCACCGTTAGAAACCAAACCTAATAAATGAACTTTTTTGTTTTGTGTTTTGGCGTAATCAAAGGCATCGATGAGCGGTTGTTCTTGGCTCAGGGTTTTGTTCTGAACCGCCAGATTGATTTTGGCTAAATCTTGATAAACAATGCGTCCGGCACCTAGGTTCATATGGCCGACTTCAGAATTGCCCATTTGGCCTTCAGGCAAACCTACATTGAGACCGTCGGTGCGCAATTGAGCGCTCGGATATTTTTGATATAGACTGTTGATGAACGGCACCTGTGCTTGATCAATAGCAGAAACTTTCGGGTCGGGTGATTTTCCCCAACCATCGAGGATCATTAAAATAACTTTCTTATTCATGGAGTTGCGAATTACAGCCCTGATGGCGGCGATATCCTTGGGCGGGCGGGGTTCGCCGACCAAGATTAAGCCAACAGCAGGATTAGCTGCAAAATTAAAAATAAATCAGCGTCTGAGTTGGTTGTAATCAATAAAGTAACGAAGGCTAATCGAAAAAATATGATTGAGCTGTTGGTTGTTGACGGCTTGTGCCATATTTCGGGCAAAACTGTTTTCAAGCAAACGGTTGAAGTCAGCAGCATTGTTGCGATACAAAAGAGTCAGTTGGCTTCCGGGCGCAAACCACCATGAGTATGATAAATCTGCGTTCCAAAGGTTGAGGTTTTGGTCTTTGTTGTTGGTGTAGGAAGGGTTAGAAACCAATGAACCATTGGGCAGTAATGTCATGTATTCTTGGTTGTTGACTTGAGCCCAATAATGACGTGCTGATAAATTGATGGTCATTTTGTTGTTGATGGCGTATTTGCACTGCAAACTATTGGTGTAATTGCTGCGGAATCTTCTGGCAAATACGGTGCTCGGGTCATCAAAATCAGCGTTTCCGGTATTGTTTTCTTGGCGCAAAAAGTCAAAGGTATAAATTACGGTTATGTGGTTGTTGATTCGATAGCGCGGACTGAGCATAAAACCATAACTGATGCGGTTTTTTTCATCAAAAAAAGTTGCACTTGGATTAAAGTCAATAGCCAATTTTCGGTTGTAGTTTGATGAAATATACACCCAAGCATCCATGTTTTTAGGAATGGTGAAATATTGACCGTTATAGGTGTTGGGTTCATAAAAATCATAGCTTTCAAGCGGTCTGATTCTGAGGCCCCAGCCGTAATAATCGTTCTTTTTATCGGTTGAATTAAAACTCAAATTGACACGCCCGGTTTGTAATCGGCCCGTATGATTTTCAAATTCTGAGTAAGCATCCAAAAAGATAGTAAGGGAATTGAATTTTTGCGTTGGATTGAGAATCCTATAACTGGTTCCTGCGTTTAACGAATGGTAATGCGTTTGAAAGGTCAGACCTAAATCATTGTTGTCATAATCATCTGAAACATATTGTCCGCCCAGGTAATATCTGAATTTTCCGCTGGTTTCAGAAAATGCCATTGACGTATTTACTCCGGTGGATTTTTCGCCAAAAGCACTCAAATAACTGTATTTGAAATCTCCGTTGAGTTTGTAGGTGTTTTCTTTGGTGTTTAAATCGTACACCAAAGCCGATACATTAGCATCGCGATAGCTGCCATTGCGCATTACGTTGGTATTGACAAAAGAAACCGATGAGTTTTTGCGAAAACGTTGGTCAAGTACCAAAACGTTGTAATTGGCAGCAGGTTCAACAGTTATATTGCGTTGCGCACCGCTGAGGGTATCGCGTAGGGTAACACTGGTGTTTTCGGTTATGGCATTGAGTACACCGATACCTAATCCGTCTTTGGTTCTGCCTGATATCTTGAGTGCGTTGATGAGTTTAATCGAGTTGGGCTTGTCTTGAACGATTTCGTTATCGCCAGTGGGAATGTAGGGCGTTTGCCCGATGCGTCTGGTATACACCAAATTTCCTTTGCTGAACAAATCAGTGCCTTCGGTAAAAAACGGACGGTTCTCTGTAAATTGTTGTTCAAATGGCCCGAGGTACAACTCGACGTTGTCAAATTTGGTTTGCCCGAAATCGGGAACCAAAATCGCATCGAGTGTAAAAGCATTGCTGATGCCGTATTTGATGTCTAATCCGCCGCGCAAATCACCGGCTACTTTTTGATGTGCGTTGGTATTGACATAATAAGAGGTGTAGGGAATCAAGAACAATCGCGTGGGTGTTTTGATGTTGTCAATACCTTCTAGGATGCCTGATTGTGCGCTTTCGTTGTTGATTTTGGCATCGATAAAGTTCCAGGTATACAACTGTCTGAATCGGCGAACCTCGCGATAAAAGTTGATGCCCCAAGTTTGTTTGTCACTTTTAGAAAAACGCAACGCAGCATAAGGGATTTTTATCTCGACTGCCCAGCCATAATCAGTAAGAACGGCTTTGCTGGCCCAGATGGCGTCCCAAGTAAAATCTTCACCATCTTTGTTGGTAAACAAACAATCCATTTGAACGCCAGCGGCACTCACAAAAAACCTAAAGTCGTGTTGGCTGTCATTGAGCCCATTGATGAAAACGCCAAAATGTTCGGCGGTTCCGAAGTTGTCTCGGGCTGTAATTTCATGAAGAATTTTAGCGGGTTCGTCGTCGTATAGTTTGGCGGCCACATAAATAGCATCGTCGTTGTAGGCAATTTGAACTTCAGATTTTCGGGCCGGATTTTCCGGTTTTCCGTTGTCGGGTGAAAACATGACAAAATCGGTAGCAATAGGTGCGAATTCCCAAATAGGCTCGTCAAATTTACCGTCAACGGTAATATCGCCCGAAGCCACTGCGTGTAAAATTTTCTTTTGTCCGAAAGAAATTTCAAAAATCAAACAGGTGAAAAAAAGGATATAAAAAGAAAATGGGCGCATCTACAGATTGGGTTACTGTTAACAAAAATAGCGATTATAATGAAAGTTTCAACCTTTAGCAATAAAAATGAATGCTCGTCGTTTGAAGTCCACAATTTTGCTTGAAATAGGTAGAATTTTGGCAAAAAGTGCGTTTCGTCGATTTTTTAACACATTTCATCGCACTTTTTTTGATAAAAAATTTGCATACTCGTTTCGTTTTTGTAGGTTTGCTCACCCGAATCTATTGTGAAACTTAATCGGAATCAATGAATTATAAAGTTTTTTCGCTCGTTGTGCTGTTCTCTTTGATGTCATTTACATCAGCCAATACAGCCGTTTCAACACATAAATCTGTCTTGCCGATAACTTCTAAAACCGAAAGTCGTTTTGTTGAGGTATATCGTTCTTTGCATTCAAATCAATATAAATTGCCCGATTTTGAATCTTTTACACAAGCTTTTAAAGGTTTTGAAGTACTCAAAACAAAAGGAGCTATCAATAAGGATATTTTGACCTTGGTTGATTTTAGCTTGTCGTCAAATGCAAAAAGGCTATGGATTATCAATATGAATACATACGAAGTGATTATGAACACATATGTTGCTCACGGAAAAAATACCGGAGAAGAATATGCTCAGTCATTCTCAAATGCAGATTCATCTAACAAAAGCAGTTTGGGGTTTTATATTACTGGTGAGACTTACATGGGCAAACACGGTCTTTCGCTCAAACTTGACGGTCAAGAAAAAGGAGTTAATGACAACGCGCGTCGCAGAGGAATTGTCATGCATGCGGCTGATTATGTGTCTGAAACTTTTATCAAAACCAATAAGCGTTTGGGCAGAAGTCAAGGTTGCCCGGCGGTTCCGGTTGAATTATCTGCTGAAATTATTGATTTGATCAAAGATAAATCGTGTTTGTTTATTTATCACCCCTCGAGAAGCTAGCCGTATTAGAATTTTATAAATGACTTTTGCGCTAACGATTTCTGAATAAATGATTTGCTCTTTTTAAGAAAGCGTCAGAAAAATAAATCAACATTTTTTATCAAAAAAACTTGCGCGCGATAAAACTTATTGTATATATTTGCGCCACCAAAAACAAAATGCGGAAGTAGCTCAGTTGGTAGAGCTCCAGCCTTCCAAGCTGGTTGTCGCGAGTTCGAGCCTCGTCTTCCGCTCTTCTTTTAAAGCCCTGAAATTCAGGGCTTTTTTATTTAATATTGCCAAAAAATAGCAATTTTAGCCTAAATCTTTTTTCGTTAAAACTATTAAAATACTTATAAAATAGGGACAAAATAATACCTTTGTTTACTTATTTTTTACTTATTATGACAATAGAATTTAAACTAAACACCTCTAACAAGGAATCAAAAAAAGGGTTCGCACTAATTATTTATGTTTATTTAAATAAAGTTCAAAAAATCCCTACTTCTTACCATTGTAAAATTGATGATTGGGATGATATGTTAAAAGAACCCAAGCGCACGCATCCTTTCTATTTTGATTTATTGGAATACGTTTTAAAAACAAAAATCAAAATTAATACTATTTTGGGTAAGCCTAAAGACTACGTTTCAATTAATCAAGTTGAAAGTTTTTTGGCTAACGATAATCCCGAATCATTTTTAAATTTTCTGAAAAATTATTGTGATGAGTTAAAAGCAAACGACAGAAAAACGTGGGTAAATTACAACGATGCATACAATGTTATGAAAAAGTACCAAGACGAAGTATATTTTTCAGAGATAAATTATAATTTTCTAACAAGGTTTAGGGATTTCAAACTAAAAAATGGTTGTAAAGCTGGCGGCGTACATTATTATTTGAGAACAATTCGAGCTACTTATAATGAAGCTGTAAAAAGGGGAGCATATAAGCCTGAAAGTTTTGTTAGTCCATTTAAAGGGATTATGCCTAAAGTCGGCAAAACACAGGACAAACATTTTATGTTATCTGAAATGAAAACATTATTTTCAAATCTACCTCCAAAAATAAAAGGGGTTAGACCAGAAGATTATCATTATCATAATTATTTTTTATTGTGTTTTTATCTAGGAGGAATTGACTTTATTGATTTGGCAAATTTGAGATATGATTTACACGTTAAAAATGGGCGTATAAAGTTTACACGTTTCAAAGGAGGAACAACAGAGTTTATAGATAATTATATAATTCCTGAAGCACTTGAAATTTTAGAGATATATAAAGATAATTCACCCTATCTTATTAACATACATAAGTATCAATACATTTCTCTACGCAATAATTACATAAAACGTTTTTCTAAATTTATTTATAGTATAAATGATGAAAATAAAAGACCATTAATTGAAAGTTACTTTACATCAAAAACAGCGAGATATACATTTATCAATCTAGGGAAACAACTCGAATTGAACAGGGATGTAATTATGGAGTTAACTGGACACAGCAGAGGTGATGTGCATTCAATTTATGAGGGGTCATATTCTTATGAAGCTAAAGATGCTGTACACAGAAAAATCATTGATGCAGTTTTATTTTAACAAAAATAGATTAAGCAGAGAAAATTAATTTTTGTTAAATTAATTATACTATTAAAAACTTTTTCCGTCATATCTTTGTCGCGTTTTGAGGCAAATAATGAGTTAATTTATGAGAAAACCCTATAAAAGGGTTTTTTTTTGGATAAAATGTGAGGGAAATTCAACAAATGCATGTCAAAATAAACATGAACCAAACAGACATTTTATTTGAATCCTAATAAAACCATCATTAAGCCAGTTTCTTTTACGGAGTTCATAACAGTAACTTCAATACAGTCAGTAAATTCAATTTTAGATATAGTGATTGATGATGAAATCACCTTGGAAAAATATTGTGATATTTTAATTAATAAACTTTTAAAACTTCCACAATCTCAGTTTTCAAATTTTATCAATAACCAATTAGAGCAAATGAAATCACCTATAAGTTGGCTTGAGAGTTTTGATTTATTAATAGCTGAAAATGAGAAACTATTTATTGAGAATGGAGTTCTGTACAAGTATAACAAATTATTCAATCTGATTGAAAAAAGAAGAGATTCAATACAAGTTACTTCAGCTAAACTTACTAAAATGATTACGCCTAAAAGGTTTGTCAATGCTGATACAGAAGACAGATATTTTTCTTTCCACGAAACTAAATTGCATATCGAAACACTTTCGAGCTTTAATGATAAAATTATTTATCTGACAGAAGAAATATTTGAATACAAACAAGCAGATATAATCTCAAAAAATAATAAATTATTAGATTATGATTTTCAATGTACCCAATTGATTGAAAAGCTTCAAACTTTAAGAAAAATGAAAACTGATTTTGAAAAAGAAGTAATTCAGAATAAGTTACGATATAATTCTAGTGAGGTTAAATCTCAACCACTTCAAATAAATGGAGCCATAAATATTTTAACAAATGTTTTTAAACAAATGATGACAACTGTTAAACCAAATGGCAAGCCCTATCTTGGCTACAAAATAAAAGAAATAACAGAATTTATTTGCGAAAATTTTGTAGATGAAAATGGTCAAGCACTTTCTCAATCAACTATACAGACTTATCTTTCCCCAAATAGAAATGATAAAGATCCAAATATAGATAACACAATCAAAGTATAAATCAATGTTATTTATTTTATACTTATTAGAACAACTTGCAAGTAAAAACTTTTTTTCAGTTTTCTAAAAATAACTTGAATGATGAGAATATGAAAATTGAAAATGGTCTGATAATTTAAAAAACACACTTCCATAAACTACTTTATTTACTGCCTTTCCCGAAGTATCTAGTCTTATCGGACTAAAAAGTACTTATCGGACTTTATACTATTTCTTGTATTTGCACCATAATCTAAAATTATACTATGCAAATAATTCAAATCCCCGATGGTCATCAAATAGTTATCCTTTCAGATAATCTGTTGACAGTTCTTAATGGACTTACTGATTGGCAAACTATTAAAGAACCTACGATTAAGCAGGTTGCCAATTACATTGGTGTTTCAGTTGAGAAAATAAAAAAAGACTTAAAAAATCCAAAATGCCTTTTAAGAGTTGCCAAAAAAGGAAGTAAAGGGAGAGGAAACGAGACGATTTTTATAAAAAGCACAGTAGAGCTTTATAAAAATAATAGGCCATAAACCTCTTTATCCATTGCAATACAATTGCAATTTCTTTTAAAATCATTGCAGAATAAAGATACATACACGGCAATAAGCTGTAAGACCTTGAAGCAATGGCGTGAAAATGCGCCATTGTCAAGGGTTAAAAAAAATTCTTATGAGTATAAACACGCAAAGACTGGATAACAAAGTTTTTTCAATGGCATCTACACTTTTTGGCTTTGGAGAAAATAAAGCTGTAGAAGTGCAACAAGCACCAGTTGAAAAGCCATTGCAATTGTCAGGCAGAATCATTGCAATTTATCCCGCAATCATTGAAGAGGCATTTTCGAGTACGATGGATAATTACCGCAAGTATATTGCTTCTTATAATTTCAAGACACAGGCAGAGAATGAACTGATACAAGCGCACAATAATTCCGTAAAGGAATTTTGTAAAGCAAACTCATTGACTGATATTCAAAAAGAGTACAAAAGACTGTTTTTACTCCATAATTCAAAGAACAGCAATCCAAGAAACTATAACGAGGCAGTTACCCAGTTCTGTAATGATTATGGACTAATAGTAGAGAAAAAGAAAATCCAAACAGTCAAATATGCTACTGAAGTAGTATTTCAAAATCTGTTGCATTTGTATAACTCCCAATTGATGAAACGCAATGAGAAGTTTATCAAGGGCGGTATTACATCAAAACGACCTATTGAAGAGTTTAAAATCAATTCCTTTCTAGTTACTCAACTAAAGAGAAATGAGGTTAACAGTATTGCAATATGCTCTAAAACGGTTCGTAATCACAGAAAACGTTTAGAAGAGGCAGGAGTATTTGTTGAGTATCATTTTGCAGGCAGAAACAGACCAGTTGAACTACATATTAACCCCGAAATTCTTGTGATTTTGGATGTTTATACTTCAAAAATTAAACGCTCTGAAAACAAAGAACTTAAACTAACATTTTGGAATGTTTTACCTGATAACAATGAAAGTACTAGAACAATATTAAATGAAAATAAAAAGAAAGAGAATGTTGAAAACAATTCTCAGGATATAAGGAGTTCGAGCGAAGCTCTCACGCCTTCTCATTTGCTTTTTTCTACGAGAACACATACTAGCAATCAAACACTTTGCACTATGGGGGCGGGCGGACGACCACAAACCACAGAAAAAACGCTTTCAACCAAACTGCAAGAGTTAATACTTGACCGCCAAGAATTAGCCGAGAATCTAGCTAATGGGAACTATCACAACTATAAACCTATCGATATACGTTACTTGTACAAAGAAGCTTTCAGTGGTACGCTAACCAATGAAGAGTTCAGGGAACTGGCAATACAGGACTTTTTCAAATCCGTATCAAAAATTTACAAATCTTCTACACCCTTTGCAGGAAGCTATAAAAAAGCTATCAATCTGTATTATCAAAACAAGTGGATTGCCTTTACAGGAAACAGTTTCAATAAAAGTGTATTGGTAGATGAAATCAGTCAGATGCGTTGGCGTATCGAATGGGCTAGAAAATGGTTTGTCAAAAATGAGTTTTCGCCATTATTCCCATACGATTACTTTGATATGACCAGAAAAACATCCAAAGAAGTCGGGTTTGAATACACCAAAGCCAAGTGGAATGAGCATTTAACAGCCATTGCCAAGTATGATGCCCTAAAAAAGAAACAGCAAAGTAATGCAACCAAAAGAAAGGAGACAATCAACCACTCCAAAAAGTGCGAAAATGCACTGGCACGTTTCTTTAAAGACAAGCTGACCTATTCGCAGTTATTCGATTATGTAGAGCAGAATTTACCAAAACAGTACCTGGAGAAATTGCCTGATTTGATATTGAAAAAATCATTGAAAACCAATGAGAAAACCATTGCAATAAATAGTAATGATACAGTAAAGTACAATTGGATTGAATTTTAAAATTTAGAAAATATGCCAGTTTTTGACAGATACAAATCAAAGATTAAGATGGTTATACTAACCCAAAACAAGAATCAAAATGCAGTTTGGTGGTCTCCTATTAATCAGAACAAACGAAAGAGTGAAATGGTTATCAGAAGTATGCTCAAACGATTGGAAAAGCATCCACTCTCCATCATTACTAACGTAGTCCAGTTTTATGAAAATAATTTATTAATCGCACAATTTAAATTTCGTTATGAAAATAGCCCTAAAAAAAATCAAGAGGACAGACCTTGAAATTATCCAGTCGGAACTTTTAAAGTTTATCCGGTACAAGGTAGATAATATTTCCAATTGCAATGATTATGAAAAGTATTGCAATGACATTATTGTAATAGACGTTCTTCAAAGTATGTTCTACACTTTCAGAACAAAGATTGAAAACCCAAAAAGGTTATTAAACCTTACCCTTTCTCCATCACAGTCTGTAATACTTCTTTTCTGTTGCCAATGGAAAAGAGAAGACAGAACCGAAGAGCAGAAATTTATAATGCAAACTATCTCCGATGCTTTACACGAAAAACTAATAAATATTTAATCTATGATCTTTATAAACCGTCTTAAAATAATCCGTTACAATCTATTTGCAGTAGCCGTATGCCTTGCCATTATTCTAACCGCACCATTTCAATTTTTGGATTTTATTATACTGGGTAAAAACAGGATATTGAAATTTTTAGAATCCCACGTTTTCAGAGCATTATTTAAAATAAATGATTTAAAGGTTAATGACCAAACAAACGTCAAAAATGAGTAATAATATCAAAAAACCACTTCCTCACTCCGCTACAAAATCGGAATTGGTTGAGATGTATTGCGACCAGTTTAGTGAGACCAAAATCAGAAAGCAAATCAATGAAATTCTAAAAGAGAAAAATATATCAAAAGACACCAAAATAATACCACATTTGGAGTTTATGGAGTTTGTAGAAACCTATGGATTACCTAAAGGATATTATCTTGATGATAGTAGTTAGTTCAATTTAATTGCAATGATATTCCAAAAACATTGCAATAATACCTTAGCATACCTTTCAATACCTTACTGTACTTAAAAAATCATTGCAATACCTTGCTATACCTCGCTTTACCTAAAGGCGGGGTTTTTTTATTTCAAACATTTGCATCAGAAAGTTACAGGATTTAGAAATGACAAAGGAAGAGATAAACGTAATTCTAAAGCGCAGGATAAAAAACGGAGACGAGTTTAACCATTTAATCGAGAAACCTAAAAATCAAAAAGTAAAACTTCAAACAGGAGATACATTTTATTCGGTTCGGATAATGAGAGATTGGGCAAAAGCTTATTACAAGCAAGTAGCCAAACTTTCACAGGTTTTAAGAGGAAAAACGATTGAAGAGACCTGCAATAAGATACATTATTTTCTTTTCTATGATATTCAATATCAGGCTGACGGAGTAACGCAAAATATAAGAAGCCCCGCTAATAGTTGGTTCAACAGAAGAGAGGGAATTGATTGTAAAAGCTACTCGATTTTTGCCAGTTGCATACTTCTCAATTTAGAGATTAAGCATTACATCAGGCAGATAAAACAGCCCAATTTCAATCCGAAGCAGTACACCCATGTTTACGTTGTAGTGCCAAAAAATCAAGCAAGTGGAAAACTGGATGATGGACATTTTATAATTGATGGGACGGTACAGAGTAACAGAGAACCAAAGTACACAAGTAAAGAAGATGTTTTTATGAGTTTAAAACTGCCACATATAGGGCTTAATTGCCCAGCACCAAAGAAGAAAGGTTGGTATGTAACAAAGAAACCTTGCCAAAAGGCTTATGAGTTATACGATTTCGCCCGAAGTGCGGAACAAGCAAAAAATATGCTAAAGTCATTGGGTACAGATGCCATTGCTCATAAATCAAATAGCGAGGGCGGAGCTTACAATATCTATGTAAAAAGCAATAGTGTTTACGGTAGTAAAAGAGGGCTTAAAGGAGCATCAAAAAAATCAAGTTCCACTAGAGGAAGATTTCCTTTTTAAACAATAAGAGTATGATAATATTAGAAGAACAAGCAGGTTTGAACGCAGGTTTAAACAGAGGGCTTAAAATCGGCAGGATGCTTAAAAAGAACGTAAGACTAAAAAACGTTTCTATTAAAAATGCCATCAAAGTAGGCAAAGTAGCTATCCCATTAGCAACTACAGCAATGAGTTTCATTCCGGGCGGAGGAATTGCAAGTAAGATACTTGATAGTAAAGTTGGTAAAGTCCTTACCAAATTTAAAAACAGTAAAGCTGTAAAGTTCGCAACTAAGATTGGGAATAGTAAGGTTGGAAAGTTTGCCATTAAGAACGTGGTAAAGCCAACAATCAAAAACGCAATTTCTGGTGGAAGTTCACAAGAAGTTTACGATGATGCACAAGGCGGAGAAGTAATGCAAAATGCTACACCAACACCACAGCAATTGGAAACCATTGCACAGGTTAAAGGAGTGCCTGCCGAGACTTTGGCAACCGATACGCAAGTAAATGAAGCTTTGCCAAATGATGCCCAATTAGAGACCATTTCAAAGGTCAAGGATATTCCCGTAGATAATCTAAAAGAAGAGGTTGCCACTCAAAAGGAAATGGCAAAAAATGAAACAGCAAACCCGACTGACAAACCCAATTATACTATTCCAATAGTTATCGGTGTCGGGGCTTTGGGAGCAGTTTTACTAGCAACAAGTTCAAAAAGTAATTAATAAAAACAAAAATGAAACAGGAGTTAATAACAATTAGTTCTGCCGTTGCTGTAGGCGCACTCTCAAGAGGTCTTACAGGTACAATGACAGAGACATCATCAAACACGGTAAAAGGTGTTGTAAATGGTGTAGTAGCTGTCGGAGCAGGATTCTTGGCAGTAAAGGTAAAAGGGAGTGATAGTAAAAGTTCCCTTATGAGAGGTTCGGCAATTGGTGTTTCCATTGCTCACGGTTTAGAACTGGTAAAAAACATTTTTTCATCTGAAACCATCGCCTCAAAGCTAAGTTCGGATAGCGCAATGGGAAGATTTATGCAAAAAGCTGTAGGTCTTTCAGGAGCAGTAAACGGTCTAAATGGCTATATCGATGCCTATGGCAATTACCACGAAGACGGATTGGGTGGTTACATTGATGTAAACGGCAATTATGTTGAAAACGGTTTAAACGGATATGATGATGAAGACGGATTAGGTGGTTATATCGATGCAAGTGGAAACTATGTTGAAGATGGTCTAGGGGCTTATGAAGATGAAGATGGTTTAGGAGCTTATATCGATGCAGACGGCAATTACATAATGTAATTCCAAAAAGAAAAGTAAAAATTTAATTCAAACAAAAAAATGGAAAATAGAAATCCACAATTGCAAAGAGCAATAAAAGTTTTAGGAGCAAGACAACGCCAACACGCACAAGCTATGCGACCACAGGCAACCAAATTAGTAGATAAAACATTCTACTTAAATGTAAAGGTTGACGGAATGAGCGGGATTAACCAATTGGTTGATGCCAATACAAAAAAATTAGTCGGAGTAACCAACTTTGACGGAAACCTTTTAAACTCTGGTCGTGATGTTGTCATTGATTCTGTCCGCACCTTGTTTACCTCTGACGGAACAGATGTAACAAATGCCAACTGGCAAAATTCGGAAAGAATACCGGCACAACTGCAAAATGCTGATTTGAGACTTATCCAAACCAATGATATGCTTATTGATTTGCCGATGACCGATACTCAAAACTTCAAACAGGACGACCACAGACCAATTGCAACTACTCCGCTTTTAAGAGCAAAAGAAGAGTTCAAACTGGAATTAGAATTTCCAAAAGGGGTTACAATTCCAACAGGGAAACCACTCTTTATGCGATTGGAGTTCAGAGTAACAGAAGCAAAAAAATAGTATTTCAAAACTCAAAAAGCCATAGTTCTAGGGCTATGGCTTTTAAATCCCAAAAGACATGAGACAAATTCAATACGTTGTAAAGGCACTAATTAAACCAGGAGAAAGTGATACATCGGTAAACTTTAAACTGCCAACAGGTTTTACTACTGGTGCAGCACTTTATACCAATGGAGTTGAGAAATTGACAAACGCAATGGCATCCGTTGAAATGAAAGACGATAATAGCATTGCAATTATTCCATCGGTGCATATTGACAACTGGAGACAGTCAAACGGTGGAGAATATGAGAAGAGTTTTAAGCCTTTAAATTTTGATACTGGCAACAAGGATTACACTCTGATTTTCACACTAGAGGACAAACTAGAATCAGAGAGACCTCTAAAATTTCATGTGGTGTTCCTGTATAATAATAACGTTAAAAAAATGTAGCAATGTTTGTAGAATCGGCTTTTATAACAAAGGAATTTAGAGAAGAGCAAATCCCAGTTTTAGAGAATGTTACTTCACTTTGCGTTGTCAATAAAGGCACAAGCATAGCACAGGTTAACGGAGTTCTGATATACCCAACCCAAAAGCAAATCTTAGTTGTGCCGGACGGGACTTATTCAAAAGTGCAATTAGAGGTAATCTACACAGATACCAATAACAGCAAAAAGGGCTACACCCCAAAAAACAAAATACTACTTATCTACAAGAAACTAATTTAAAATGGAGCAATTAGATGATTTGATGGATAAACTCAACAGCGACAAGTTTTGTGCTGTAACGGTTTATGACAGGGAGACTTCCAAGCCGATTTTTCGCAATGTAACCCACGAGCAAATAAAAAATGAATATGGTACTGCCGAAGAGTTTTTCGAGAAAGTTTTTGCCGATGGTTACAAAAAACTAACCCTACAGGAGAAACGCAAAAATGGAGCAAATGCCTTTAAAATGGAGGGCGACCCTTTCGATGTAAGTTTTGGAAAATCAAATGAAGTAGAGGAAAAACCAATTGCCAAAAGAAAGAAGAAAAAGAAAATGAAAAGCGGACTGATGGGATTGGGAATGACGGAGATTTTTGATTTAAAGCTTCAAGCCTATGACCGAGCAGAACTCGCAAGAAAACTGGAGGAATCAGAAAGGGAAAATAAAGAACTCAAAGCTAAAAACGAGGCACTCAATGAAGAGAAGTTGCAAAGACGGTACACGAAAGAGAGCAACGATAGTTTAAATAATATGCTTTTAGGTGTTGTTAAGCAAGCCCCAATGATTTTAAAAGGATTGGGATTTAATGTACCAGTTGAAGCAAATGGTTTGGGAGTTGCCTCGACCGATGATGCAGAAAACGAAACTTATTCAGAAGTTAAAAAATCGTTTTTGGAAATCATAAAAACCCTTGATGATGATACCATAACACTTTTACAAGTGATCTATCAAAAAATCAATGAGAAGAGCGAAAACAATGTTTTTTCACAAGAGTTATTTCAATTATTACAACAACATCAAATGCTAGTATAATGAGCGCATTAACCATAAAAACAAAGGAAACAAATCCTTTCAAACTACAGAAAAAAGCAAAATTGATTGAAACCCTTGCCGATTTAGATAATGAGGTTTTAGAGAAGTTAGTAGAACTTAAAAACTCTCAAAAGGCAATTGCAATGGTAACTAATGCCGAGAGTTGGCAAACAATAAAAGAGTTCATAATGTAGGTAGTGTTGGAGTAGCTTGTCTGTAAGCTCCATTTACAGGCAAGTGAAACAACAACAAAGAAATAGCTGTAACAATTGCTCCAATTTAAGAAAGTAAAGATGAAACGGGAGTAGTAAGATTAAGCGGATTACTGGGGCAACCCTTTATGAAACTTAAAATGAACTTCCCGAAGTAAAAATGAAATTGGGAGCAGTCGCTACAGCCAACAACAGAGACAATGAAAAGACAAGGTTTACACAATCCCGCAGTTATGGCAATAGCTTCTTCCCCACAAGGGCAAAAGGCAATCGCCAATACGCTTGACAATGCCAATGCTACAGTAAATGCAACGGCTTCCATTGTAAAGGGTGTACTTAAAACAGGCTTTTTTCTTGGGGTTGGATATTTTGTTTATAAGAAGATTTTTAACGGTTTTTCCAAATTAAGTGAAGATAAAAGAGAAAAGCCGAGTAATATTTCTACTGGAATGGCAAAGAATAAAGCGGAAGCCATTTTTAGTGCAATGTATGGTTTTGGAAATGGGTTTAAATCTGTAAAACAAAATCTGATGGGAGTTAATCACAATGGATTTATCAGGATTTACAACGAGTTTGGGCAGAGAAAAGGAATTAATCCCTTATCAAAGCAAATGACAATGATAGAATGGTTTGCTGACCAGTTTAGCCCAAGCGAACTTATGGAATTACGTTTTTTAATACCTCACTTTTTTTAAGATGGACAGTACAAAAATTATCCCTGTAACCATTGGACTTGCAGGACTGGGAATAATGCTTTTGGCAGTTTCAGAGTCCAGTAAAAATAAAAAGGCAGGAGCGTATTTGGATGCCAGTTTAAAGGATTCGAGTTTCAATGCTAAAGAAGTTGCCACAATGCTTTATAGTGCTATGAAAGAAGCCAATTTCACAAACACCGAAAAGCGCAAAACCATTTTTACGGCACTTACTGGAGTAACTGAAGCCCAATTTTCAAAAGTGATTACAGCCTTTGGAAATAGATATTATAACACCCTAACAGGTAACACCTACTTTGCTCTTTGGCAAACACCAACAAAGCACCCTTTAAAGGTTTGGCTCAAAGAGGAATTAAGTACAGAAGATTATCAATTATTAAAATCAAATTATCCAAAACAATTATAAAATGACCACAGAAGATAAATTATGGATTGGAGGCGGTATAGCCCTAGCGGTAGGTGGTGGTATCTATTATTTTGTTCAAAAAGGTAATGACAAACAGCAGGATTACATCGAAGAACCGATTGAGCCTATAGCACCTATAAAAACTCCAACATTGGCTACCAATCCAATCAAGGTACAAACACCAGTAAAACCACAAGCACCAGTTAAAGCTCCAGTAGTAGCTGATAGTTTCAGATACAGTATTGGGCAGGAAGTAATGGCAACAGGATTTTACGGTACAAAAACCTATGATGCTAGAAAAATGGCTGACGGGAATTATATCAGTGAGGGAATCCGAAAAGCCACTTTTAAAAAAGGAGATAAAATCGGTACTATCATTTGGGTTGGTTTAAGACCTGACGGAACGTATCGATATGTAGTACAAAGAAACGGAGCATTGCTAAATGATATTTATTGGATTGCTGACCATGATGTTATAAAACCAGTAGGTAAAATTTACCCAACAGTTCCATCAGTTAGTTCATCAAATGGTTCGGGGGTAGATAAAAGCAAACTCTTGAAAAAAGGAAGCAAAGGACAAGAAGTAAAAGCCTTGCAAACACTACTTAAAATCAAGGTTGACGGAGATTTTGGGCGCAATACAGAAAACGCACTATTCACCCAAAAAGGGGTTAAACAAATCAAACTAAAAGACTTTTAATGATGAGTACAAGCGGAGCATTATGGCTTTCACTAGCCGTAGCAGGAATTTTAGTTGTTGCCACTATGGATAGCGAGAAAGCACCTGAAATTAAAGAGACAGAGAACAAGCCAATTAAAGAACCCAAAAAAGTAGTATTGTAATGGAATTTTTACTGACAAACAGCATCACTTTTTTAAGCATTTTTAAAAAGTATGCTATCAATACTCCTAGACGGATTGCGCATTTTTTGGCACAAATACACGAGGAAAGTGGAGGGTTTATAAAGTTTACAGAAAGTTTGAATTACTCCCCACAAGGATTAATTAAAACTTTCGGAACTAATCAAATTTCGGTTGCACAGGCTAACCAATACGGCAGAACAGCAAAACAAAAAGCCAATCAACAAGCCATTGCAAATATTGTGTATGGTGGCAATTGGGGAAGAATAAATTTAGGGAATACACAGGTTGGTGATGGTTGGCGTTTTAGAGGTCGTGGACTTATTCAACTTACAGGGAGAGCCAACTACCAAGCTTATAAAGATTATTCCGGGCATGATGTAATTGCAAATCCCGATTTAGCCTCAAGACCCGATATAGCAATTGATATAGCAGGTTGGTTTTGGTCGGTAAGATTCAAGCTTAATCCAATAGCCGATAAAAACAACATCAATTCCATAACCGAAAAGATAAACGGAGGCTTAACCAATTTAGAGGAAAGAGTAAAACAACTCAATTATTATATCTCTGTTGATACAATGGGGATATTAAAAAAAAAATGTCAAGACAGCACTCTTACATAATCCCTATTACAATTTTTGGTCTGGGCTTTTCAATCTTAATCAGTAAACTATACAAGCAATGACAAAACAACAAATATGGGAATGGCTTAACAATCATTCCAAACAATTAATCGATTTTCTATTATTCCTTTTGCTTGTGAGTATGGGAGCATTTGTGAAAATAATAAAGCAAGTGAGACAGGGAGCAAAAGCTTCTTGGAAATGGTTTTTAGCCGAAGCAATTGTATCATTTTTTGTTGCTCTCTTGGTGTATGGTTTCTTTGACCAGTTCCTGCACACTAGCAAACTTTTTACTTATGTGGTTTGTGCTTGGTGCGGTTCTTTTTCAACCATTTTCCATAAAAGAATGGAAGATTTATTGGGGGCAATTTTTGACAAGCTAAAACAATTAATAAGTGAAAAGACAACTCTTTAACAAATTGGTGGTAATCGCCAGTATGTATTGGGGGTTTGATTTTATCCAATTTCTTGAGGCAGGCGAAATGATATTCTTTACTCTAAAATCAACTTTTAAAAAATACAATAATGAAACAGATAATCAATAAATCATTTGCAATCTCACTTTTACTGGTGCTACTTTCTTTGGTTTTTATCGGCTGTTCTTCAGCTAAAAAATACAAACAGGAAAACATTCTTCTCAAAAGTGAAATTCAAAGAAGAGATAGCCTAAGAAATGTAATTATTAATCAGGCAATCGATGACAAATTAATTACTCCAGTTGTTCAAAGCAATACAGGAAACAAAGAAGTTGATAGCCTAGTAAATGCAAAAATTGATGAAATATTATCAAAGCTAAATACTTCAAAAAATTCAGGAGACAACAGCTATAAACTTGAGTTTAACAAACTAACTAAACAATTGGAGTTCTACTCTAAAATGGCACAGACCAAAAATGAAAATACAACTACCAAAACAGCAAATGATAAAACTATCATTAAGGTAAAAAAGATTCCAATTGAGATTGAAAAACCTTTATCAAAACTGGAGAAGTTTTTAATGGTTTTGGGAATTGCAACACTTCTTTTTATTGGTTTTAAAACGGTTGGATTTATCAGAAACAAAACAAGTTTATGGGTATAAAAGCAAAGCACATTGTTATTGTAGGCGCAGTAGTAGGAGTTGGTGTACTATGGTACAAAAACAAAGTAAATAAGTGGAAAGAAACAATGGGAAAACTCAAAGCGTTGCCGACTGGATTTAGAAATTTTGACATCAATTTCAAAAGAATGCGGTTCAATTTAGATGTAACCCTTTTCAATCCCACAAAAGATAATTTCAGCCCCGATGGTGTTATTGCAGTAGTTAAAAGAATTGTGCTAAAAGACAAAACAGCCAAACGAATTGCAACCATTACGGTAAACAAATCTTTTGTTTCAGTTCCCGCCAATGGCAAGTTTGTTTTAAAGGATTTGATAGTTGAGATTCCAATACTGGAGAACCTTTCCAATATGCAAAGCCTGGTAAAAATCACGGGAATAAAAGACATTCAAATTGAAACCATTTTAGGGGTTTTAGGTAAAGAATATTCAATAATTCAATAGTATGGATTTAGTACAATCATTTAATAATCTAAACGGAAAGCAAGTTTCCCGAAGCGCACTTAAAAAGCTACTGGCTAGAGCCAAAAAGCAAAATCATACGCTTATTTCAAAACGTATCACAAACGTTTTAAGACAGAATAACGATTCCGTTTTTGAAATTGAAATAAACGATTTTATTACAGAATTAGGATTAAGTGGCGCAGAGCAAACTATCATTTTGCCCACTTTGGAATATCAATCAGAACCCGATTCAGAGGGTGGTTTAAATGGAGTTTCCCCCGATGATATTTACAGTTATATCACGGACTTAATTATAAACACTATTGAAAAGGTCGGGCATTTGCCTTGGCAAAAAGACTGGGTTGGTTCGGGAGCAGATGGAACAGCTAAAAATTATGTGAGCAAAAAGGAATACACAGGAGCAAATTTCCTGCTGAATTTCGATATAAAATTTGATGATGAGGGTAAAGGGTATTTAGTACCAATTAAGTTTATACAGCCGTACTATTTAACCTTTAACCAAATCAAGGACGCTAACGCATCACTCAAAAAAGACAGCAAGGCAAGACGTGTAATTTATTACACTATGATTTTTAATTATGACGATGGAACACTAAAATTCAAAACTACTGACAAGGCAAAGTTTACCGAGTTTGTAAAAGCTCACGGACTAACCAAAGAAGATTTGAAAGAGCATTTAGTGAAAATCCCAGTAATTAAATATTACAATGTTTTCAGAGCCGATGATTGCACAGGGTTAAAGTTTCCAAGTGATAAAATTGATAGTAAAAAGGTCAATCCGATTGAGCAAGCACAGCTACTAATTGACGGATATAAAAACCCGCCTATTTACACTTTTGTTGGGGATAAAGCCTACTATCAACCTGCTACCGATACGCTCAATATGCCTAAAATAAATGCTTTTAACAAAGAGGCATCTTATTACTGCACTTTCTTTCACGAGCTGACACATTCAACTGGTGCAAAGAAGCGATTAGATAGAGATTTTTCAGGAAAGTTTGGAAGTAAAAGCTATGCTTATGAAGAACTCATTGCGGAACTCGGAGCGGTATTTTTATGTTCAGAGGCAGGGATTTTGTTTCAGACTAAAGAGAACTCGGCGAAGTATCTTAAAAGTTGGAATAAGGTTTTAGTGAGTGAACTAGAGAATGACAATCGTTTTTTCCTCAAAGCTTCAGCACAATCTCAAAAAGCAGTCAATTATATTTTGAATAGAAACTCTGAAAGTGAGAATGAACAGGAGGAAGAAAAGAAAGAAGATGAGGCAAAGAAAGTAGCTGTAAAAACTCCAGTTGAGAGACCTAAAAAAAGTAAAGTCAAAAGCAAAACCAAACAGGGGGAACAATTGGATTTATTTGCAGGATTGGGGGCAAAAGCTAAATCTAAAAAAGCTACTGAAGTAAAGAAAAAAAGAGTTGTGCCGGCAACAAAAAAAAATACAACTAGGGTAAGCACAGGACAACCCAATTTGGATCAGAATAAAAGTCTAAATCAATTAGAAAAATTAGGCTTTGTTTCAGCGGGTACTGCACCGAAGGAAGCTAAAGATGTTTTTGTACTTGATGGAGAGATTGGAAAGTTTTTGCAAAAGCAACAACCACACAAGGCACTTATCCTGATTAAAGGGAATAAGCATAGTTCAAAATCACAGTTGGCCATGCAGATTGCTAATGCCTTTGGAGAACAACAAACACCAGTAGCGTATATCGATTATGAGCAAGGCGGGATTGAGAGTAAAGACACGCTAGACAGCATTAACCGAAACACAACCGAAAAAGGAAGAAAGTACATAGCAATAAAAGGTTATTTGGAAAAGCCTTTTGAAGAGTTGCAGGACTTCTGTAAAGTGGTTAAGGTCATCATTGCGGATTCGGTTACAGATTTAAAAATTACAGCCGACCAACTGAATTATTTAAGAACCACTTACCCAAAAGTAATTTGGTGCTTTATATCTCAAGTAAAAGAAAATGGGGCGATGTATGGCGGTAACAAGATGGCACACAATCCAACTTCAGTAATTCATTGCTCATCGCATCAAGACCCAAAACAAAGGTTTGCAACCCTTGAAAAAAACAGAGGCAACGACCTCACTTTAAAATACTCGATGTATTACAAGAAAGTAGTCAGCGAGCCAACAGAACAAAAAAGCAAAAGAAAATTATCGTTTAAAGTTAAATAATCTAAATTCAAAATCATGGTAGCAAAAAAAACAAAATCGAAGAGCAAAAAAAGAATTTCCGCAAAGAAACTTTGTAGTGGAGTAATCAAAAGAGAGGGAGTGAAAAAAGACGGAACATTAAAAAAGGGCTATCGTTATGTTAAGGGTGGTAAAGTTGTTAAAGCAAAGGCTAAAAAATAGTTTCTAATGAAGAAACCGTGTTTTATAGACACGGTTTTCTTTTTTTACTTTTCTAGTCAGCTATTAATTTATAATTTTCTTTGAAATTTTTTTTCCATCTGACAATTCAACACTTATAAGATAAACGCCATTTTGATATGGAAAATAATCTGAAAAATGGTTAATCTCATTATTGAATTTATATGATTGTATTCTTTTTCCAGAAATGTCAAAAATGCTTATCTCTCTGATGTTGACTTTTGTTTGAATATTAAAAATCTGATTTTTGATAAAGACAAATTGATCATTTGATTTGATTTCATCTGTATTAAGAGAATTTGATGTGTATCTTAGTTTAAATCTATCTGGGTAATCTCCAGAAATACTATTGAAAGAGTAAGGACTTTGTTTTAAATCATGAATAATATTCATTAGAGAATCTTCAATATAAATATTTTGATTGTCATTCTCAAACAACCCATCAACCATATCAATTGCAATGCTATAAGTGCCTGTATTAGGGATTGTTATTCCAATAGGAACAATGTCATTTTGGTCAAATGGTAATTGTCTCCCTTGAATAATCATAGTATCATTATTGATTTTTGAATAAATTCCTAAAGAGCTTTCGGTCTTGTGTATCGCATCAAAAACTCTATCTACTTCGTTAGTGGCGTTTTCTACATAACCAATTAATGTTGTTGAAGAAATATTTGTTGGGTCAATGATACTCAACCATATTCTATTTTTTTCAGAAGTATCTGTAAAAGTTGGATTTGTAAACCTGTAGAATTGACTATTATTATACGGAATGTTACCGCTGTCTCTTCTCAAATTGTTATTAAAAATTACATTTTCACTTGTAGCTGTGCCATCATTCATCAGTATAAAGAAGCCTTGCCCAGCACCAATTTTACCATTATATCCTGGAGGAGTTGAGCCTGTACCATTATAAGTTATATAATCATTTGGGTTATAATTATAAGCGTAGCTACCATAAAAAGGATTTGAATAGCTGTTGCTAATTTGACTACCATGAGACCATATTTTTACGAAACCATTGATATTGGTGTTTAGAAGCAGAAATTCATTTGCATCAATAGCTGAAGGGTATGGGTTGCCTATTAAATTCCAATTATCATCATTATTAGTAATAGTTGCCCCATTTGTTCCTGAATACGGAAGTCCTGTGTATGAACCTCTCGAAATAGTTGCTTGTATTATACCGTTATTTGGTTTTCCGTTAAATGTCGCGGTGAAGGGAGATGAAGTTATAGGTGAATAATCATTTGGCCCTCTAACAATATATCCTTTTCCTAATTGCATTGTTTCGTTTCCACTTATCCAATAACCTTGACCTCCATTTGAGTTTAAATATACTGGATCCCATTTGAAAATTAATCCTGAAGATGTGTTTGGTGAAACTAATGATGAGTTAAAGTTTAAAACTGGAGCTGACCAATATACGTAGTCAAATTTCCTAACATTAGTCGTTCTCTCCATACTAATATTTCCTGTATTAATTGCGTTGTCATTTATCTGTAATAAATTAGCCTTATCTTTAATTAACAGTGAACCTGTGCTTTCTACATTAATATTTTCAGTTATTACTAATGATTTTTCGGGTTGTACAATTATGCTTCCACCAGCCTTAACAGTAATGTTTTTACCAAATGCATTTGGAGTACTTCCCGAAATTTGTGGATCATTTGTAGTGTTGTTTATTTGAACACAATCATTAGATGTTGGAATACCAGAAGGCGACCAATTGTTTGCATTGAACCAATCGGTATTTACAGCCCCTGTCCAAATTTTTAACCTTTGTTGAATAATTATTGTGTTTGTCGTCAATGTTTGTGAAGAACAGCTAAACACATCTGGAGTCAATTCACAGCTAATAACATCATTTACAGAAAGACTACTATTTGTATAGCTTGAAGAAGAACTGCTTTGAGCAATATTTCCATTGATTTTCCACGTATAAATAGGGTTTGAGCCTAAATTGACCGCATGAGCTTCGAACTCAAAACCATTATCTTCATTGACTATTGTAATATTTGGAATAGTTCCACCAACATTATAGATTGAAGTGTCAACTAACATTGGGAGTAATTGTGGAATTAATGAGGTATAAACTAATGAATTATTTTTGTAATATTTAATTATATTGTTTTCAATAGAAATTTTTAATAATGTACCTGTGACATAGCCTAAATTTATCGTTTTTGAAATGCCATTTTCGTAAACATACAAAGCACCTCCGTTCTCCAAATAAAATGCACATTGAATAGTAGAATAGCTTGAATTAATATTAATTGTACTCAATCCAATCATTCTACTTCGGTTTGTTTCTGTAGCCAAGAACTCAATATAACCATTGTTTGAAACTTTATTTAGAGAAACTGTACCGCCATTCCAAGCATTATTAGAAAAAGTTTTAATAAGCGAATTATCTGCATTATTAATATTGCAATAACTGATTTCATTCCTATTCCATGCCACTTTTTCTGCTGAATACTTACATTCTAAAGAGTGATTATTAGCACTTATATAATAATCAAACAAATACGAGTTTTCCACAGCTGAAATAGTTATATTGTTTGAAATAATAGTTGAATTTGAACATCCGGTTGAATTAATTGTTATCTCACAATTTAAAACATCTCCATGTATTAAATTTGGATTGGTGTAAGTTGATGAGTTACTACCAACATTACTACCGTTTAGCTTCCATTGATATTGTGTAACATTTACCGGAGTGATTGCAGTATATGTTCCTGAGTTATAGTTTGCAATACGTATGTTTGATAGTGTTGCAAGATGAGAATAAAAAGATGTGTCAACAATGAGGGGCAGAATAGGAGTGGTTGAACTGATGTAAACAACTACATTGTCTTTATAATACTTAACTATATTTCTCTCAATTGCAATTTTTAATTGAGTACCAGTTGTGAAACCAATATTTCCTGATTTTTGAATGCCATTTTCATAAACATACAATGCTCCGCCGTTTTCTAAATAGAATGCATACTGAATTGTAGAATAATTCACATTAATATCTAGCGAGCTTAAACCAATCATCCTGCTTTTGTTGGTTTCAGAAGCCGTTAATTCCATGTAGCCATTATTTTTGACACTATTTAATGAGGAAATACCTGCATCCCATAAATTAGAAGTAACTGTAAAAGCTTTTGATATATTCGAACCTGAAACATTAACCCCATTTAAAGAGGAAAAATTCCATTGGATATCTTCTATCGCTACTTTACAGGAAATTGATGATGTTGTGCCTTCAATTAAATAGTTGAAAGTATTGTTGGATGTATTATTTTTTATTATCAATGAATTTGAATATATTATAGTAGAACCACACCCATCCACATCGGCAGTTAATTCACAAGTAATAATATCATTATTGGCTAAATTGTCATTGCTATAAGAATTACTGTTAGTTCCTGTGTTTACACCATTTAATTTCCATTGATAAGCTGGTGAAACACCCGCTCCAGAATGCGTTGCGATAAATTCGCCTGTAGAAACGTTAGCAATTGCTATGTTTGAAAGAGTTGCTCCAATATTATACATGCTAACATCAACTATTAATGGTTGAGAAGGAGTTATAGAGCTAGAATAAATAACAGCATTATCTTTGTAATATTTAACAACATTGTTTTCAACTGCAATTTTTAAAGCTGTTCCAGTTGTGTAACCAATATTTCCAGTTTTTTGAACTCCATTTTCATAAACATACAATGCTCCGCCGTTTTCTAAATAGAATGCATATTGAATAGAGGTATAACTTGAGTTAATATCAGATGAACTTAGCCCAATCATTCTACTTTTGTTTGTTTCTGAGGCAGTAAACTCTATATAACCGTTGTTTTTTACAGTACTTATCGAAGAAGCTCCGCCGTTCCAAGCATTGTCAGAAAAAGTTTTTTTCACCATATTATTATTGTCTATAAAGGTGTTTGAAGTACTGTTGTTATTCCATTTTACATTTGATATAGCTGTATAACAGCCAACAGTTGAAGATTGACTATCAATTTTAAAATTAATAGATGGATATTCTGTATTCCTCTTTATTATCAATGAATTTGAATATATTATAGTAGAACCACACCCATCCACATCGGCAGTTAATTCACAAGTAATAATATCATTATTGGCTAAATTGTCATTGCTATAAGAATTACTGTTAGTTCCTGTGTTTACACCATTTAATTTCCATTGATAAGCTGGTGAAACACCCGCTCCAGAATGCGTTGCGATAAATTCGCCTGTAGAAACGTTAGCAATTGCTATGTTTGAAAGAGTTGCTCCAATATTATACATGCTAACATCAACTATTAATGGTTGAGAAGGAGTTATAGAGCTAGAATAAATAACAGCATTATCTTTGTAATATTTAACAACATTGTTTTCAACTGCAATTTTTAAAGCTGTTCCAGTTGTGTAACCAATATTTCCAGTTTTTTGAACTCCATTTTCATAAACATACAATGCTCCGCCGTTTTCTAAATAGAATGCATATTGAATAGAGGTATAACTTGAGTTAATATCAGATGAACTTAGCCCAATCATTCTACTTTTGTTTGTTTCTGAGGCAGTAAACTCTATATAACCGTTGTTTTTTACAGTACTTATCGAAGAAGCTCCGCCATTCCATACACTTTCTGAAAGTGTTTTTATTAAAGTATTACTGTTAGATCTAACATTTGAAAATTTACTATAATCCCATTCAACTTTTTTTGAAGTTGTAATACACGCATTGGTACTGTAACTTTCAGATATTTTAAAATCAAAAATATCAGGGTCATTATTATGTTGTATTGTTACTTCGTTTGAATTTTGTAAAACTGTTGAACAAGCTCCGATGCCACTCGCAAGAAGTTCACATGTTATTATATCATTAGCATTGAGGGAACTATTAGTATATAAGTTAGAACTTCCTGATTGAACAGTTATTCCATTGATTTTCCATGTGTAAATTTGACTGGTACCCACACTACTTGCTGTAGCGACGAAGGAACCATAAGTTACATTTGAAATAGTTACATTTGAGAGTGTGCCTCCTGAAGTATATATAGAAGTATCGACTAATAATGGTAGTGTTGGGACTATTGAGCTAGTGTAGACTTCCTGATTGTCTTTAAAATACTTGATGTGATTTTCGCTTACCCTTATGCTTAATTGAGTGCCATTAGTATAGACTAAATTTCCAGTTTTTTGAGTTCCGTTTTCATATATGTATAAAGCAGTTCCGTTTTCTAAATAGAATGCATATTGTATTGAAGAGAAACTTGCATTTGTGTCAGATGAACTCAATCCAATCATTCTACTTTTGTTTGTTTCTGAGGCAATGACATCTAAACGACCTGCATCAAACACATATGAAGTGGAAGAAGCACCCGCATTCCATGCATTACCGCCACTAACTTTAGTAATTGAGTTGGATGAAATTGAAACATTTGATGGGTTTCTGAATACAACTTTTTCTTTTGTAAAATAGCAACCACTTTGGGTGTTATTGACGGAGATTGTTAGATTGCATTGTGGGAAAGATTTTAGACACAATGAAAGGCATACAAATAAAATAGTTTTTATTTTCATTATTTTATGATTTTTCGAGAGCAAATATAAATCATAAAATCGATTAAAAGTAAATAAAATCGATAAAATGCATTAAAAAAATTTAAAAGAAAGAAAAAACTGACAAAAAATACATTAATTATGATTTTAAACTTTTTTCTGTAAAGACAGAAATTATTTTCCAAAAAAATATTAAGCTAAATGAAGCTAATAAAAGGATCATATATAAATAATACTTCAAAAAAAAAACAGATAATTACTTTTGTGAATAAATTGCTATTTTTTGAGTCCCTATTTCATTTTTGGATTTAATTTGGATGATGTAAACTCCATTGTTTAAGTATGAAATGTCTATAGGTTCATTACCGACCACTTTTTTATAAATCACCTTTTGGCCTAATATATTATATATATATGCATCTATCGCAGTATAGTTAACCTCATTAAAGTTTATTTGAATTGTTTCAGAGGCTGGGTTAGGTGATATTGTAAATTTATTATTAAACAAAAAGCTATTTGTGTATAGGCTGCAAGTTATGCTTTGGTTATTCAAAAGATTATTAGCATTTATTATGTTGGTAGATAAACTTGGGTCTTGAACATCAGCTCCATATACTTCTACATAGTTCATATTATAAAACAATGCTTTATTTATGGCTTCATCAAACACTGCTTGTTTAGTATTTGGGGATATTCCACATTGGTTCATACGGAGTGGGCCGTCTTGTACGTTCCAAAGCATCTGAGCACCTGTTCGACATGGATTGTTTAACATAATTGACCAATGAGAACTTGAATTTGGATTTGTTGTTGTACAACCAGATATATCTTCTCTCCACAGGCCAAATCTATCGGGAAAATTTGAGACTCCATAATCAGTATATTGAGATGCGAGATAATTTCGTGGTCTATTAGAAGCATTTGGTTCAAAGGTAACGTAGTCAACTGAACACCATAAAGGTGTATTAGGAAATAAACTCATGTAATAATCTATTACTAAATTTATCTTTGATGCAACAATATCAGCATCATAGTTGAAAGTTGACCAAAAAGGAGCCGTAGACATTGATGGAGTGTCTGTAATAATATCTTCTGGCAAGCCTCTAGAAATTTGACCGCCAACAGCATTTATATATGAAACAGTTGGGTTGTTTGCATACTTTATTGAAAGCCATAATAGTAAATTCTTTACCCTATTAATATAAATGTTATCAAAAGGGACATTGTCAGTTAAAACTTGTCCATAGGTTGAATGATATGGGTTGTTATCAACATAACTATAACTTAAAGCACCTAGTGAGTTATAAATCCAAGCCGGAGAAGCTAATGGTTGCAAGCATATTTTTTTATTAGAGTTTGTAGCTTTTAAAACTTCATTGTCTATATAAGTCCAATCAAATTCATTTGGAGCAATTTCGAGATTTTCCCATCTAAACCTGCATACAACGCCAGATATATTTGGATTGTTGTAAACGGTTTGAGGGATGGGGACATCTGATGAGCCTAGATAATAAACACCTGAATGCCCTATGAATTGTGCATTAGCACATAATGTTTCCAAAATAAAAGCTAAATAAAAGAGGTTTTTCATGGTTATATTTATTCAAGATAGATAATATTTCTTAATAAAGGTTTATTTGCTATTGCTGGCTATGTCTTTTAAAGAATTGCCATATCACTTCATTTGCGTTCATGTCTTGACTTGTAAGTCCAACTAAACTAATAGGCAGAGACTGAACGCCTTGCGGCCAAGTGTGTCCACCATTAGAAATAACATAACTAATAACTTCATTTCCATTAGAAACATTAGAATATTTCCTTTCAACTACTGTTGTTCCATCATTCGATATATCTGGTAAATTTGTTATAATTGGATTTGTCTCGCAATTATTTATTTCAACCCATTTTGTTATAGCTTGAAAATGTGAAATTACTGTTCCTCCCTCTCCAACAGTCATAATGCCCCCGTTAAAAGGAACAAAATAATCTAATGTGCCATGAATATATATTGCTGGTAGGGGGTTTGAAGGGTTGCAATTGGGATATATGTTTGTCTGCTCTATAGTTGCAGCATCTACAGCAATTGCAGCTATTCTATTACTTAACTCACAACCAAGTCTAGAAGTCATAAATCCACCATTTGAAATTCCGGTCGCAAATATCTTAGAACTCTCAACAGGGTAGTTTGCAATCATATAATCGCACATTTGATTAAAAAAATTTACATCATCTATGCCTAACAAGTTTGCTGGGGTAGGCCTTCCATCATTCCACTTTTCTTGAAATGCTTCAGGGTAAACCAAAACAATTTTATCTCTTTCTGCTATTGTTCTAAAATCGATTTGACTAAGCATTTGCTCTGGAGAACCACCACCGCCATGAAGAGCAAAAATCATAGGCATTTTCCCAGCATTGTTATAGCCTGATGGTAAATAGATTACAAAACGTCTAACATTTCCATCAACAGTTAAATTAATTGACTTTTGTTCACTTGGGTAATTGATTGACGTTGGTATATTTTCTTCTTTATTACAAGAAAATAGTATAAATGGAAAAATGTAGAACAATAGTATTTTCTTCATGCCTTGATTGAGGAATTAATAGATTAATCATTGTTTGATATGAAAAAACGGTTTTGGTTTAATGGGGTTAAAATAAAAACAGAAAAAATATGAATGGTAAATTCACAAAGCCTTTGAAAAAAGATTTAAATCAATATATTATTATTCAGGGTTGTGCTTATGTTTGCAAGCTACTTTATTTTAAACATGTGTTAAAATCTAGTTTATCAAACATCTTTTAATTTGTCTGAGAATTTAATGATTTTTCTTATTTGTATGCTAATGGTAATTTACAAAAGTGTTATTTTTTTGACTTTGTAAAGAGAATATTGTATTTAGTATAGTTTGATATATGAGATGAAATACACATTTGAAGAGAAAAATATAATCTCAATTTGTTTTGTTCGAAAATTATTTACTCAAAGTTATTATATCTCTTCACAATAACTTACTATTAGAAATGGAAAATCATTGCCAATAAGAGTATTTAATTTTATTTTTTTAGCAAAGCAAGTTTTACTTTTAGTTTGCTTAAAAAGTTTATAAAAACTGTATTTAATTGATTATAAATGTAGTAAAATACGTATTATTTAGCCTTCCAAGCTGGTTGTCGCGAGTTCGAGCCTCGTCTTCCGCTCAGAAAAAACCTCAAGTGAAAGCTTGAGGTTTTTTGTTTTTATATGTTTTTGGTTTACACCGCCACCGCTCCTTTAATATGCGGATGCGGATCGTAATCAGTCAAAGAGAAGTCTTCAAATGTAAAATCAAAGATGTTTTTTACCTCAGGATTCAACTGCATTTTCGGAAGCGCACGCGGTTCACGGCTCAGTTGTAATTCAACTTGTTCAAAATGGTTGTTGTAAATATGCGCATCGCCAAAGGTGTGGATGAATTCGCCGGGTTGCAAGTTGCATACTTGGGCAATCATCAAAACCAGCAAAGCATAAGAGGCAATATTAAACGGAACGCCTAAAAAGATATCGGCGCTTCGTTGATACAATTGACAAGACAATTTACCGTCGGCTACATAAAACTGAAAAAATGCGTGGCAGGGCGGAAGCGCTACTTTTCCGTTGGCTACATTTTCGGAAAACGATTTTGATGTATCGGGCAAAACCGATGGATTCCAAGCCGAGATGAGCATGCGTCGACTATTCGGGTTGGTTTTGAGCGTATCAATCAATTCAGAAATCTGATCGATGTTTTCGCTGTTCCAATTGCGCCACTGATGCCCGTAAACCGGCCCTAAGTTACCGTTTTCATCGGCCCATTCATCCCAAATGCGCACACCGTTTTGATTGAGATAGCCAATGTTGGTCTCGCCTTTTAAAAACCACAACAGCTCATAAATAATGGATTTGAGGTGTAATTTTTTGGTAGTCACCAACGGAAATCCTTCGCTTAAATCAAAACGCATCTGATAACCAAAAACACTTTTGGTTCCGGTGCCGGTTCGGTCGCCTTTTTGGGTGCCGTTTTCAAGTACGTGTCTGACTAAGTCATGGTATTGTTTCATCGGGTTGAAGGTGCTTAATTATTGGTTTTAGACAGAAGAGAAGTGTTCTGATTATTCTCTTTTTGAAATCTCATCTCTAATCTTAGCGGCTTTTTCGTAGTCTTCATCTTGCACGGCATTTTCAAGTAATTCGTGCAATTCAGATAAACTGTGTTTGGTATAGGTGTCGCCGGCTTGATTGCTCTCTTCTGTGCCGAAGGTTTCCGGGGTTGAGAGCACGCCGTCTAAATCATCGTCTTGCTCAGCAGTTTCAGATGGGCCTTTTAAATATATTCCGGCTTTGTCTAAAATATTCATGTAGGTAAAAATCGGTGCCGAAAAACGCAACGCTAAGGCAATGGCATCTGAAGTGCGCGCATCAATGATTTCTTCAATCTTATCGCGTTCGCAAATAATACTTGAATAAAAAACGCCGTCTACGAGTTTGTGTATAATTACTTGTTTCACCACAATGTCAAATCGATCTGCAAAGTTTTTAAACAAATCATGCGTGAGCGGACGCGGCGGTTTGATTTCTTTTTCGAGCGCTATGGCAATTGACTGCGCTTCAAAAGCACCAATCACAATGGGTAGTTTGCGTTCACCATCAACTTCATTCAAAATCAAAGCATATGCGCCATTTTGCGTTTGGCTGTACGAAATACCTTTGATCGTTAATTTTACTAAACTCATAAATATTAAGGCACGATAAGAGTGTACAAATATACAGAGGTTTTTTTCAGACCAAAATAAAAAAGGCTATCTAAATCAAAACTGAAATTAGACAGCCTTTTATCAGGCACAAATTACAAAAAAATTATGCGTTTTGCGCCTTGAAAGCTTTTATTTTTTCGGTGAGTTTCGGAACAATCTCAAAGGCATCGCCTACAATTCCGTAATCGGCTACTTTAAAGAAAGGCGCTTCAGGGTCTGTATTGATCACCACTTTTACTTTTGATGAGTTGATTCCGGCAATGTGCTGAATCGCCCCTGAAATACCCACAGCAACATACAGGTTGGCTGCTACCGGTTTTCCGGTTTGACCAACGTGTTCACCGTGTGGTCTCCAACCCAAATCTGAAACCGGTTTTGAGCATGCCGTTGCCGCGCCTAAAGCAGCTGCTAAATCTTCAATCATACCCCAGTTTTCCGGGCCTTTCATTCCACGACCGGCTGAAACTACCACATCGGCATCGGCAATGGTTACTTTTCCGGTGGTTTTTTCAGTTGCTTGAACTTTCACGCCCAAATCAGCATCGCTAATGTTGACTGAGAAATCTTCTTCAGAAACCGACGAAGCATTTTCGCTCACACCGTATGAATTTTTACCCAAACTCAACACTTTTACTGCGGTGTTGATTTCAGTGATGTTAAACGCTTTGTTTGAAAACGCATTTCTTTTTACCTGAAACGGACTCATGCTTACCGGCAATCCTACTACGTTTGAGGCAAATCCGGCTTGCAACGCTACGGCTACCAGTGGTGCCATATACAAACTATCGGTAGTGGATGAAAGCAATACCAATTGCGCGTTTTCTTTCTGAGCCGCTTGCTTGATGGCATCGGCATAAGCACGAGCGCTAAAACCCGAAAGTTGAGCGTTGTTGATTTTTAAAACTTTATCTACGCCGTATTTGCCCAACTCAGACACATCGCCTGCATTGATGGTAACGGCTGTAACGGTAGCGCCTGTGTTTTGAGCTACCGCTTTGGCATACGAAGCCAATTCAAAAGCTACTTTTTTGAATTTTCCTTCGGCTGATTCTGCATATATTAATATAGACATAATTGCTATTTTAAATGTTCAATTTTATTTTTTGGGCGTTGCCTTCGGCCGGGCTTTCGGCTGCACGCGGTGCCTGCCTCAATCCCTAACGCAGCCCCGTTTCCTTTAGATTACTTTCGCTTCGTTGTGTAAAGCGTTCACCAATCCGTCTAAATCATCTGCCGAGAACAACTTCACGGCTGATTTTGGCGCTGGTTTTTCAAATTTTACTGCTTTGGTCTCAGCACCGGCAGCTACCGGTTCTAAAACAGTAAGCGTTTTGGTTCTGGCAGTCATAATACCACGCATGTTCGGGATGCGCAAATCTTTTTCTTCAACCAAACCTTTTTGTCCGCCAATAATGAGTGGAAGCGCAGCCGTAACGGTTTCTTTTCCGCCGTCAATTTCGCGCGCTGCTGTAGCTTGGTTGCCCTCAACTTTAAGCTCAATACAAGAGTTGACAAAGTTGTGGCCCAATAAAGCAGCCATCATACCCGGCACCATACCGCCATTGTAATCTAATGATTCTTTACCGGCAATCACCAAGTCGTAACCACCTGTTTTGACCACTTCGGCCAATTGTTGGGCAACATAAAAACCATCGGTTGGGTTGGCGTTCACGCGAATGGCTTCGTTGGCGCCAATAGCCAAAGCTTTTCTGAGGGTTGGTTCGGTATCCGGACCGCCCACATTGACCACGGTAACTTGAGCGCCTTGTTGCTCTTGAAACCAAATGGCACGAGTCAGGCCAAATTCATCGTTCGGGTTGATCACATATTGAACACCATTGGTGTCAAATTCTGTATCGCCGTTGATGAAGTTGATTTTTGAAGTAGTATCAGGCACGTGGCTGATGCAAACTAATATTTTCATTTTTTAAAGGATTAAAAAGAATTTTCTGCCGCGAAAGTATGAATTATTTTTGAGAATATTTGCTATGCACGCATAATATTTACATCGATTTCGTAAAAACTGCTTTCCTTGATTTATTTTCGTGAAAACCGATGATTAATAGGACTTTTATGGGTGGCTAATTAATTTTTTATACGGTGTAATTTCAGGATTAAAAAAATTATATTCGTGCCTCGGTTAACAACTACAAAATATGATGCGATTAACAACGATTTTGGCCTTATTCTTTTATGGAGTCGTTTTGAGTCAAAAGACGATACAAGATGTAGAATGTGTTTCAAGAATAGGAGGCACCCGTTTGGTTACCTTGCTTTCAGACAACAGTCTTTGGTGGTCAGCAGCAGATGATTCTTGGGAACAAATTTCTAAAAATGGTTTGCCAAACGACAAAAAAATAGTTTCGGCACACCTTTATTTAAAATACGGAGGGCTTTCGGGCAAAAGTACTTTAATAGCTGTTTTAGAGGACAGTACATTGTGGTGGTTTAATGAAAATCAATGGGAACTGGTCAAGAATATAACAGTTGAACCGGGCTCAAACATCAAGATCATGAAACCATATGTTAAGTTTGGAGGAATGGGTTTTGCTACTCCGGAAACCAGATTTTTTATGTTGCGAAGTGATAATACGCTTTGGTGGGCCACTCCAGAGGATAATTACAAGAAAATTGACTTAGGAGGTTTGCCTCCGAATGTAGAAATCACCCATATTTCTACTTACCAGAAGTTTGGAATGATGGGAAGTTCTGAAACTAGATTTGTAGTGAGCTTGGCTGACAGCTCAATTTGGTGGTATGCCGATGGTAGTCAATGGAATAAAATTGATATGCAAGGGTTGCCGGCCGGATATAAAGTCAAAAACATGATTACTTATCTCAAAATGGGCATGGTCAACGAGGGGCGACTGGTAATACAATTGGACAATAACACTATTTGGTGGAAATCTGTTCAGGACAAAGGATGGAGAGCTTTAGATATGGCGGGTTTGCCCAATGACCAAAAAATCAAAAGTATTGACATTTATCAAAAATTCAGCATCTCGGGCGAAACCCGCCTGATTGCTTTGTATGAGGACAATTCAGTTTGGTGGTATGCAGACAAGCAAGGTTGGAAAAAATACGAATTGAAAAATTTACTCAATTAATGGTTTAATTACATCGTTTTCGTAGAAAAAATTGACAAAATTTAAATTTACAAGCTTATAAAAAGGGTTAAAAAATATTTTAATCGCATTTAATTTTTACTTTTGCTAACCGAAAAATTGATACAAAATAAAGATATGAGAACCATACAGTTTAGAGAAGCAATTGCCGAGGCCATGAGCGAAGAAATGCGTCGTGATGAAGCCGTGTATTTGATGGGTGAAGAAGTAGCTGAATACAACGGAGCTTATAAAGCATCTAAGGGAATGCTCGATGAGTTTGGCCCGAAACGCGTGATTGATACGCCAATTGCTGAACTAGGTTTTGCCGGTATAGCCGTGGGTTCAGCCATGAACGGTTGTCGACCGATAGTTGAGTTTATGACTTTTAATTTCTCGTTGGTCGGTATTGACCAAATCATTAATAATGCAGCCAAAATGCGTCAGATGTCGGCCGGGCAATTCCCAATGCCAATGGTGTTTCGCGGACCGACAGCTTCTGCTGGTCAGTTGGCAGCAACGCACTCGCAAGCTTTTGAAAATTGGTATGCCAACTGTCCGGGCTTGAAAGTAATTGTGCCATCAAACCCTTATGATGCCAAAGGATTGCTCAAAGCTGCGATTCGCGATAATGATCCGGTGATTTTTATGGAATCAGAGCAAATGTATGGAGACAAAGGTGAAGTGCCGGAAGGAGAATATATTTTGCCGATTGGCGTGGCTGATATCAAACGTGAAGGTTCTGATGTGACCATTGTATCGTTCGGAAAAATCATCAAAGAAGCCTACGCAGCTGCTGATGAATTGGCCAAAGAAGGTATTTCATGCGAGATTATTGATTTACGCACGGTGCGCCCGATGGATTACGACGCGATCATCAATTCAGTGAAAAAAACCAATCGTTTGGTGGTTTTAGAAGAAGCTTGGCCGTTTGCGAGTGTGGCTTCAGAGATTACCTATATGGTTCAAGAACGCGCTTTTGATTATTTAGATGCGCCCATTCAGCGAATCACTACGGCAGATACACCGGCTCCGTTTTCGCCGACCTTATTAAAAGAATGGTTGCCGAATTCAGAAGACGTGATTAAAGCGGTTAGAAAAGTAATGTATAAATAAGCATTGCTGCAACTGAGTAATTTTTAACATAGTGGTCCCAAACATAAATATACAGGGAACTATCAAAGTTTATATATTTGAAACTTCATCAAAAAGCCCTTTTGGTGAAGTTTTTTAGCTTATGAAAAAGTTTTATTTCATTCTATTATTCTTTGTATTTCTATGCGTTTCGGCGCAAACCAAAGTCAGCGGTATTGTGGTAGACAATACCAATCAACCGGTGCCCTTTGCCAACATTGTATTTAAAGATTCTAAACTCGGAACCGTATCAAATGAAGACGGTCGTTTTTATATTGAATCCGCCCAAACCTTTAAAGCGATTGAAGTATCCATGGTGGGCTATGAAACCCAACTCGTTCCGCTCAACAAAGAAGTTAATTACAATTTTAAAGTTGTATTGAGCGAAGGCCAAAAACTCAAAGAGGTGGTTATCTACAGCGGTAAAACCTCTAAAAAGAAAAATCCGGCCCTTGATATTTTGCGCAAAATCTGGGAGCGTAAACGCAAGAACGGCTTGTATATGTTTGATCAATACGAGATGGAAAAATACGAGAAAGTTGAGTTTGACATGAACTCGATTGATAGTGCGTTTATGAAGAAAAAAATCTTCAAAGGCATGGAATTTATTTTCAAACAAGTAGATACTTCTGAGGTTACCGGAAAAACTTATTTGCCGATTTTTATCAATGAAGCCCTTTCAAATGTTTATGGGGACAATATCAATAAAAAGGTAAAAGAAATCTTAGTTGCCAACAAAAACTCGGGTTTTGAAACTAATGAACAACTCATTGCTTTTGTCAAAGATTTGTATTCTGAGTACAACATCTACAATAACTATCTGACTTTTTTTGATAAAAGTTTTACCAGTCCGCTCTCAAGAACCGGAATCGATGTATACAATTATGTTTTGACCGATACAGCGTATATTGACAAAAAATTATGCTACAATATAGTGTTTTACCCACGCCGCAAAAACGAGCTTACATTTAAAGGAGATTTTTGGGTAAACGATACCACTTGGGCCATTAAAAGCATCAATATGGCCGTGACCAAAAGTGCCAACATTAACTGGGTCAAAGATATTTATATCGAACAAGAATTTGACGTGGTCAACGATTCGGTTTTTTTGTTGACCAAAGATTATATGATGTCTGATTTTGCGCTCAACAAAAAGGAGAAATCCAAAGGCATTTATGGCAAGCGAACTACATTTTATAGAAACCATCAATTCAACGTAAAAAAGGCGGAGGATTTTTACAAAGAAGACGTTAACAATCAAGATGTATCGGTCTATTTAAAGCCGGATGAATATTGGGCCGAACATCGATTTGAAAAACTCTCTAAAGATGAATTGGGCGTGTACAAAATGCTTGATACACTCAAAACGGTGCGTAGGTTTCGTCAGTTGACCGATGCCGTTAGTATCATCGGGAGTGGGTTTGTTCCGATGGGCAAAGTTGAATATGGTTCTATTTACTCAACCATTGGCTACAATGAAGTTGAAGGGATGCGATTGCGCGGTGGGCTCAGAACTTATTTTTCGGGCAACGATCCGTGGCGTTTGCAAGGATATTTAGCTTACGGTTTTAAAGACGATAAAATTAAATACGGTTTGTCCGGAAAATGGATGCTTGAAAAAAAGAATCGCATCATTATTTCGGGCGGAAATCGTCGTGATGTAGAGCAAATCGGTTCGAGTTTAACCAATACAAACGATGTGCTCGGCCGCAGTTTTGCTTCGTCGGCTTTGTTTACCAACGGCCCAAATGGCAAACTGACCAACATTAATCTATCTAACGTTTCGCTTGAGATAGAGCCTGTTCGAAACTTTAACTTGCAAGCTGGTTTTGCATACAGAACACTTGAGTCGGCATCGCCGGTTTTTAGCATGAATTATTACACCGATGATAGCCATACCACGATCAAAAGCGACGTCAAACAACCTGAATTTAATTTTCAGATTGAATACACACCCAAAAGAAAAACGGTGGGTTACGGTGTAGAACGCAAAGATGTTGACAGTCCGTTTTCTCGTGTTTTCTTTTATTATACCCGTGGCTATAAAGGTTTTTTAGAGGGTGATTTTTCGTATAATAAATTTCAGTTTTTCATCAACCAACCGCTGATTATTGGCGCCATTGGCCGAAGTAACTTTATCACTGAATTCGGAAAAACCTACGGAAAGGTGCCACTCGGATTGCTCAGCGTAATTCCCGGAAACCAGACTTATTTTACGATTGAAAATGCCTTTAATAACTTGAATTTCTACGAGTTTGTCACCGATGAGTATGTCACTTTACAATGGGTACACAATTTTCAAGGAAAAATCTTTGCGCGTGTACCATTTTTGCGCAAACTCAATTGGCGTGAGAACATCTCGGTGCGCGGTGTAATCGGGAGTATTTCAAACGAAAACAAAGCTATTAACGCTTCGGGGTTAGAATATGTTGCGCCCACCAAACCTTATTGGGAATACAGTGCCGGAGTTGGAAATATCTTTAAGGTTTTGCGCATTGATTTTTCATGGCGCGGAAATTATCTAGATCTGCCTAAAGCCAACAGATTTAGCGTTAAAGCCGCTGTTGGTTTCTATTTCTAAGATGCAAAAGGCTGTTGATTTTTTAGTTCAAAGAGAGCTTGTTTTTCAACGCATTATTGATCAGCACGGATTGCCGGTCATTCCTTCTAGGCCGCAAGGTTTTGCTACTTTGGTTTTGTTGATTCTCGAACAGCAAGTCTCGATTGATTCGGCCAAAGCAACTTATTTGAAAATTCAAGATTGTGTTGAAGATATTTCGCCAAAGCATTTAATTCTTTTGACCGATGAACAATATAGAGCCTTAGGTGTTAGTCGTCAGAAAACTTCCTATATAAAAGGATTAGCGCAAAAAATACTCGATCAAACTTTTTCGGTTGAATTATTAGCAGAAATGACCGCTGACCAAGCGCGTAATTCACTGATTCAAATTAAAGGCATCGGCCATTGGACGATTGATGTTTACTTGATGTTTGCCTTGCAAGCACCAGATATTATTCCGCTTGGAGACATAGCTGTGGTCAATACATTCAAGGAATTGTTTGACATACATACCAAAGAACTAATGTGTCTGCGCGCTCAAGAATGGCAGCCTTATCGGTCTATGGCTACTTATTTGCTTTGGCATCACTACTTGCGCAGCCGCGGAAGACAAATCAGCTATACTTATTAAGCAAATTAGTGTCAATAATTCAGCTCTGAAATAGTTGTTTTTTGTTAATGTTTTGTTACTTTTGCGACCGATATAAACAAAATATAGACAATGGAAAACTTTATTATGTTGCCAATCGCAATGGCAGTTTTAGGTCTTGTGTTCATGGGGATTAAAGCCGCGTGGATCAACAAACAAGACGCAGGTGATGACAAAATGCAAGGCATTGCTAAGAGTATTCAAGAAGGAGCCATGGCGTTCTTAAAAGCCGAGTACAGAATCTTAGGAGTATTTGTTGTAATTGCCTCAGTAGCCCTTTTTGCCGTATCACAAATCTCAGGCGTATCACACTGGATGATTGTGGTAGCTTTCATTTTTGGAGCTATTTTTTCTGCTTTGGCCGGAAACATCGGTATGCGCATCGCTACCAAATCAAACGTAAGAACAACCCAAGCTGCTAAAACCAGTTTGCCGCAGGCTTTGAAAGTTTCTTTCTCTGGAGGAACTGTTATGGGCTTGGGTGTAGCCGGTTTGGCTGTTTTAGGTTTGAGTATATTTTTTCAAGTTTTCTTGAGCCAATTCATGAATGTAGAAGGAAAATCATTCTACGAAAACATGTCTATGGTTTTAGAAACGTTGGCCGGTTTCTCATTAGGAGCTGAGTCAATTGCATTGTTCGCTCGTGTGGGTGGAGGTATCTATACCAAAGCGGCTGACGTAGGTGCTGACTTAGTTGGGAAAGTAGAAGCGGGTATTCCTGAAGATGATCCGCGTAACCCAGCAACTATTGCCGACAACGTTGGTGATAATGTAGGTGACGTGGCTGGTATGGGAGCTGACTTGTTCGGTTCATACGTAGCAACTGTTTTGGCTTCAATGGTGTTGGGTAACTATATCATTAAAGATATGTCTGAAGCAGCCGGAACTCAATACACTGATGCTTTCAATAATATGGGTCCGATTTTGTTGCCATTGGCCATTGCCGGAGTAGGAATCTTGGCTTCAATCATCGGAACTTTCTTTGTTAAAATTAAAGATAACGATGCCAAAGAAGATCAGGTGCAAGGCGCTTTGAACTTAGGAAACTATGTTTCATTGGCTTTGACTGTAGCGGCTTGTTGGTTCTTGATTGACAGAATGTTGCCAGATACCATCAATATGAACTTTTTTGGCGAAGGTGTAAAACCTGTTGCTAAAATCAATGTTTTCTATGCTACTTTAGTTGGCTTAGGAGTTGGATTATTGATTTCTGCTATTACTGAGTATTTTACCGCTTTGGGTAAAAAACCGGTATTAAACATTGTACAAAACTCTTCAACCGGAGCGGCTACCAACATCATTGCTGGTTTAGCTACCGGTATGAAATCAACTTTTGGTTCAGTAATTCTTTTTGCTGCTGCTATCTGGGGCGCTTATGCTTTGGCTGGTTTCTACGGAGTTGCGATTGCTGCTTCTGCGATGATGGCTACAACCGCTATGCAGTTGGCTATTGATGCTTTCGGTCCGATTGCTGACAACGCGGGTGGTGTTGCTGAAATGAGCGAATTGCCTAAAGAAGTACGTCAAAGAACCGACGTGTTAGATTCAGTAGGAAATACTACCGCTGCGGTAGGTAAAGGTTTTGCCATTGCTTCTGCTGCACTTACAGCATTGGCTTTGTTTGCTGCTTATGTAACTTTTACAGGTATTGATGGAATTAATATTTTTAAAGCGGATGTATTAGCTGCTTTGTTTATCGGAGGTATGATTCCGGTAATTTTCTCAGCCTTGGCGATGCAATCAGTAGGTAAAGCTGCGATGGATATGGTGAATGAAGTACGTCGTCAATTCCGTGAAATCCCGGGAATTATGGATGGAACCGGAAAACCTGAATACGGTAAATGTGTTGATATTTCAACCAAAGCTGCTTTGCGCGAAATGATGTTGCCAGGTGCTATTACTATTATCACACCTATTATTTTAGGATTGGTGATGGGTGCTGAAGCCTTAGGTGGATATATGGCAGGAGTATGTGTTTCAGGTGTACTTTGGGCCATTTTCCAAAACAATGCCGGTGGTGCATGGGACAACGCTAAGAAATCATTCGAGGCCGGTGTTATGATCAACGGTGAGATGACTTTTAAAGGTTCAGATGCGCACAAAGCGGCTGTAACCGGTGATACGGTTGGTGATCCGTTCAAAGATACTTCTGGCCCATCGATGAACATTTTGATCAAGTTGACTTGTTTGGTTGGTTTGGTAATCGCTCCAATCTTGGGTTCAGGACACGGTAGCAAGCAAAAAATGGAATGTACCGTTGAAATGAAAAAAGAGTGCATGAGTGGCGAAATGAACGGCAACTGCGATATGAGCAAATGTGCTACCATGACCAAAGAAGAGTGCGCTAAAATGTGTGATTCTTTGGGTTGTTCTCCAGAACAAAAAGCAGTTTGTATGTCACACTATGGTGCTGATGGAAAATTTATCGCTGATGAAAAACCTTCATGTTGTGCCAAAAAAGGAATGACTGAAGCGGGCGCTGAGCAAAAAACAGTACGCGTTGAAATCACCAACAACAATGGTAAAGCCAAAGCAATAGTTACCACTTCGGTAAACGGAACTTCAACGACACAAAGTTTTGAAGGAACTGAAGCTGAAGTAAAAGCTAAAGTTGACGCTTTGAAATAAGAATCTATCTTCTTAAACATATTAAAGCCTTCGAATTTCGGAGGCTTTTTTTATTGTTGATATGTTGTTCTATTTGGTTGATATTTAACGTTTAAATCGTGTTGCATCCCAAACAGAATTACTATATTTGGCTCGTTAACCTTGACTAAAACTATATGAGCTCGTCTAAAAAACAGCGCGCTGTTCAGGCTTTATTGACTGAATATCGAAACGTTGTTGTGGCAATGAATACAACTATTAAAGATGTTTCTTATGCCAATCTTACTACGGTAGTTGATGCTTCAACTACTGACGAGAACTGTCAATCCATACAAACAATTCTTACACATGTTGTTAGTTCTGGTTATGCTTACGCCGGATATATTCGCAAAAACAAAAAAATAGGTGATGACCGCCCGGGTAAAGTGCATAGGACCTCAATAGCAGAGTATTTATCTGATTTAGAAAATTTGCTGCTATATACAGAACAAACATTTGAAAATATTGAGGACGACGAATTAGAAGAATTTGACCAAACACGTAAAATCAAAACATCTTGGGGTCAGTCTTATGATATAGAGCAAATGATGGAACACGCAGTAGTACATGTGTTGCGCCACCGTCGTCAAATTGAAAAATTCAAAAAGAAACTCGAAGTGCTCTAAAACAAGCCGTTAAGTTCGGCGTCAATGCGGTTGAGAATCATCCCTAAATCTTCGGGGTTGTTTACAAAATCAATATTATCCACATCAATAATGAGGAGTTTTCCGCGCGTATACGTTTGAATCCAAGCTTCATAACGCTCATTCAAACGACTTAAATATTCGATTGAAATGGAGTTTTCATAATCGCGTCCACGTTTGTGGATTTGTGCTACTAAATTCGGAATCGAACTGCGTAAATAAATCATCATGTCAGGCGCTTCAACCATGGTTTCCATGAGTTCAAACAACGATTTATAGTTTTCGAAATCGCGGTTGGTCATGAGGCCCATTGCATGCAAGTTGGGTGCAAAAATATGAGCATCTTCGTAAATCGTTCGGTCTTGAATGATTTTTTTTCCGCTTTGGCGAATTTGTAAAATCTGACGAAAACGACTGTTCAGGAAGTATATTTGCAAATTAAATGACCAACGTTCCATTTGGTGGTAAAAGTCATCTAAGTACGGATTGTCTACCACATCTTCAAAGTGCGGTTCCCATTTAAAATGCTTGGCTAATAATCTGGTCAATGTGGTTTTTCCAGCTCCGATATTTCCTGCAACTGCTATATGCATTAGGGTAAATTGATTTTATAATTGGTAATTCCTTGGTTGGTAAAAATAGATAAAATTTGGTCTTTATAAGTAAAATTTTTAAAGCTTTTTTTGTCGATTTCGATGAACAAACGCTTATTGTCGGTAAAATCATACCAGTACAAATCATTACCTGATTGCAAGATGATTGATTGCGTTCCTGCCCAGACAAATTGCTCGTTTTCAGGTAGTCGCCCCAGATGGTCTATTTTTCCGTATACGTCGCATCGGCTGAGTTCGCCCGAAGTATTTGCCCAAAAAAAGTAATTAAAATCAGAAGTGTAATTCTTGGGAGCGCTCCTCAAGGTTGTGCTCAAAGGTTGCCATTTGTTTAGATTATAATCGTAAAGGCCGAGTCTTTGGGTCAGACTGTTGTATATCCAGAGCCTATTGCCAGAAGCCAAACCAATAGCAGCGGGTAAAATTTCGGGAAGTTTTTCGTTGAAATTGATTTTTTGGGTTTCATTCAGTTGTGAATCGAGTATTGCTGTTGTATTTTGAGCTTCAAAAAAAACAACAATTTTAAGTGGATTCTTCAAATCTACGCTCCCAATTTTACCCAATTGCGGATTTTTGTACTG
The DNA here is from genome assembly GCF_018413465.1 of Flavobacterium sp. CYK-55. GTDB lineage: Bacteria > Bacteroidota > Bacteroidia > Flavobacteriales > Flavobacteriaceae > Flavobacterium. The sequence goes on along the minus strand of NZ_JAHCDK010000006.1, from coordinate 56,222 downwards.
CCAAACTTGTTGATCGTTTTGTTTGATTAAAGTTTGGCTGCTGATTTTGTAAAATGCTCCGAGGGCGTCATAACCGAGGAAAATATCATCTGCTGAAATGGTTTTAATATCGCCGATTTTTGTGGCGGATATTTTTTGTGCAAAACCCATAATCGACAAAAACAAACTAATAACAAGCAATCCTTTTCTCATTTGGCTAAGGTAATATTTATGCGTTTGGTTTTGATGGTTCATTTTACAAATTATTCTAGCAACTTTGCCATCGTTTTATCATATTTGCTGTTGAAATAACTACATACATGATTCAAAATTTTGTCTTTTCACTAATCTTCACTTGTTTTTCTTTATGTTTGATACAAGCTCAAGATTTTAAAGCTACAGCTTTATATACCGAAAAAGAGATGGTCGGTTCAAATGTTTCCAAAAATTACTCTTTGATTTTTGATGTTACTTCGTCGGTTTATCAAGAAGATAATTCAACAGATATTTATTATAAAAACATCCAAGATCAAGAGTTTATTCATCAAAAAAAATCAACGAATAAGGATTATCTGATTGTCGATTCACTTGAAAAATTTGCTTGGGAACTTCAGAATGAAAGCAAAACCATTATGGGCTATCCGTGTAATAAAGCTATTTTTATCAATGAATTGACAAAGCAAACGCTAGTGGCTTGGTATACCACGCAAATTCCAACAGCTCAAGGTCCGGCTCAGTATAGTGGATTGCCGGGATTGATTCTCGAAATCAGCGACGGAAAAAAACTAATTACGTGTTCTAAAATTACTCTTTTACCTCAAGAGAAAGGTTTTATTAAAGCACCAACATTGGGCATAAAATGTACGCAAAAGCAGTTTGAAGTATGGTCAGTAGCCAAGAAAAAATAACTTTTGACGACAAATTAAAAAGCCCATCGTTAAGACGGGCTTTTTTTTATAGAAGTTTGTATATGTTACAGTTTAAAAGCTGCTTTTACTTGGTCAACATAATCTAGTTTTTCCCAAGTAAACAACTCTACCGATATTGTTTTTGGTGCGCCATTAGGTAATTTAAAAGTTTTACTCACCGTTTCAGGTTTGCGTCCCATGTGTCCGTAGGCAGCGGTTTCGCTGTAGATTGGGTTTCTCAATTTGAGTCGTTGCTCAATAAAATATGGGCGCATATCAAAAATACCTTCAACCACTTTGCTGATCTCGCCGTCGGTCATGTTGACTTTAGCCGTTCCGTAGGTGTTTACATTGATAGAAGTTGGTTTGGCAACCCCAATGGCATAAGAAACCTGAACCAAAACTTCGTCGCATAAACCAGCAGCAACTAAGTTTTTGGCAATATGACGCGTTGCATAAGCCGCAGAACGGTCTACTTTACTCGGGTCTTTTCCTGAAAAAGCACCACCGCCGTGCGCGCCTTTTCCGCCGTAGGTATCAACGATGATTTTGCGGCCCGTAAGTCCGGTGTCGCCGTGAGGCCCACCAATTACGAATTTTCCGGTTGGGTTGATGTGATAAGTGATGTTTTCATTAAACAAACTTGCGTATTGCGGATATTTGGCTTTGACTCTCGGAATCAAAATCTCAATCATATCTTTTTTGATTTTGGCCAGCATTTCAGCCTCAGTATCAAAATCGTCATGCTGCGTTGAAATCACGATGGCATCAATGCGTTGCGGTTTGTTATCATCAGAATATTCTAAAGTTACCTGCGATTTTGCATCAGGGCGCAAATAGGTAATTTCTTTATTTTCTCTTCTCAAGTTGGCTAATTCAATAAGCAAGGCATGAGATAAATCTAGCGCCAACGGCATGTAGTTGTCAGTTTCATTGGTAGCGTAGCCAAACATCATCCCTTGGTCACCGGCTCCTTGTTCTTCTTTGCTGGCACGGTCAACCCCTTGGTTAATGTCAGAAGATTGCTCGTGAATAGCTGAAAGAACACCACAAGAATTGGCTTCAAACATATACTCACTTTTGGTGTAGCCAATGCGTTGAATCACTTCACGCGCAATTTGTTGTACATCTAAATAAGTTGTTGATTTAACTTCACCTGCTAAAACTACTTGTCCGGTAGTCACCAAAGTTTCACAAGCTACTTTTGATTCAGGGTCGAAAGCTAAGAAATTGTCAATTAATGCATCGCTGATTTGATCAGCTACTTTGTCTGGATGTCCTTCGCTAACGGACTCTGATGTAAATAAATAAGCCATAATTCTAACTTTAAATTTGAAATGTTTTTTTCAGAAAGTTGGTCTGGTAAATCAGGCTAAAGAAGTAACTGCTTTAGCATTTTTTTACGAGGTTGCAATCAGAACAAATTTTTCCTCAAAAATTCGGTGCAAATGTAGCAAACCATTCTTGAAATGAAAAAAAAATTTTTTGAACATGTTTTTTTCTTAGCTTTGTGGCTAAACTTGTAAAAAACAGATTATGAAAAAACTATTACTTTCTTTGGCAGTCCTTGCTGGATTGTCTGCAAATGCACAAACAACACTTTTTCTTGATGATTTTGAAGATGGTGCAATCACTGATTGGACACTTGTTGATTCTGACGGTGATGGATTCAATTGGGTTGCTGTAAACATGACAGCGGCACCAATCTATAAAGGAATGCGCTCAGCATCTTGGATTACAACTGGTGCTCTGACTCCAGATAATTTTGCCATTACACCAGGTATCGACGTTGGTTTTGGTGGTAATTTAACACTTAGCTGGGATATTGTTTCAAGAGATGCGTCTTGGGATGCAGAAAACTATAGCGTTTATGTTGCTGATGCTAATACATCTGCGGCTATGTTGGCTGCAGGTCCAATTTTCTCAGAAACTACTTTGGATGGGGTTAACGTAATGACGCCGAGATCAATCACATTGCCAAGTAGTTTGAGCGGAACAATTTATATTGGTTTCAGACACTACGGTGTTACTGACCAGTTTACCATTGATATTGACAACGTAAAAGTAGTTGATAACGGATTGAAAACTAACGATTTCTTCTCGAAAAACTTCGCAGTATATCCAAACCCTGCTAGTTCAGTTTTGAACATTGCTTCAAAAACAAATAGCAATATCAATGGGTTGGAAATTACGGACTTAAACGGAAGAGTTGTTAAAACGCAAAATGCTGACGGAATTACTGCTGCTCAAATGAACATTTCTGAGTTAAATGCAGGTGTTTACTTCTTAAAAGTTACTACAGCTGAAGGAAGCTTGTCAACTAAAATTGTGAAAAAATAATTTTTTTAGAAACAAATATAAGCCCGCTTTTATGAGCGGGTTTTTTATTTTAATAAAGATGAATTGTGACTTTTTTGTTTAGTAAATCAAAAATCATGAAAAGATATTTATCACTCAGTATGGTAATGATAGCGATCATCGGTGTTCAGGCGCAAACTATTTTTACCGAGAATTTTGATGTTTTTCCCACTACTTGGACCAAGACCAACCAAAGTGAACCGGTAGGTATTTCAAATTGGGCACAAGGCGGGAATACTTTGTTTAATGGGGGATTTAATGGCGGTTCAACTTCTTTTACCTCGGTCAATTTTAATAGCGTGGCTATGGGCATGTCCGGAACCATCAGTAACTGGCTTATTACCCCTATGGTTAGTTTAAAAAATGGCGATGTCATTAAATTTTATTCTAGAGTTGGGGCAAACTTTAGTACTATTCCTGATCGATTAGAAGTTCGTATAAGTACACAAGGAAACAGTTCGATTACACCATCAACCGGAAGTGCTGATCTAGGCAGTTTTACTAATTTGGTTTTGTCAATTAATCCTAATCTTCAACCGTCAGTTTATCCAACCACGTGGACCGAGTTTACATATACTGTTGCGGGTTTACCGTCTGAGACTGATTGCAAACTTGCCTTTAGGTATTATGTAACCAACGGAGGCTCTGGCGGAACCAACGGAAATGCTGTTGGAATTGACGCTTTAACCATCAATCGAACTTTGAGCACAGATGATTTTTTTCAAGAGAATTTTGTGGCTTATCCCAACCCAACATCTGATATCTTAGAAATTGCCAACAACAATAATGTAATAGTAAACTCAATTGAAGTTACTGATATGAATGGTCGTGTTGTAAAACAAACAAGCGAAATGTTAGATCGAATGAACATTTCAGACTTAAACAACGGTGTTTACTTCTTGAAGATTGTCTCAATTGAAGGAACCGGAACTACCAAAATCATCAAAAAATAATTTGAGTTTTGCTCATTCAAGAAGCCTCTGATTTTTCGGAGGCTTTTTTTTATTCATAATCTTAACTACAACGTTGGCGTAATTTTTTTTAAAAAAGAGTTGCAAAAAACAAAAGCATGCGCGTACTTTGCAGCGTTCATTAACATAGTGTCGTTATCACGAAAGCGGGAGGGAATAGACCCTGTGAACGCTTAGCAACCTCTCATCACATGAGAAAGGTGCTACATTCTATCTTGTCCTGACAAGAACAGATAACTCTTGAGAAGTCCTCTCTTTCCTGATAACACATATTTACACGTTATCAGTATGTCCATCAACATCAATGAAATTCTTAAACAGCGAATCCTCGTGCTCGACGGTGCCATGGGAACCATGTTGCAGCGCCATCGGTTTGAGGAAGCCGATTTTCGCGGACAGCGGTTTAAAGATTTTCCACATCCTTTAAAAGGAAACAACGACTTACTTTCCATCACCCAGCCCGAAGCGGTCAAAACCGTGCATCGCGCTTACTTTCTAGCCGGAGCTGATATAGTTGAAACCAATACATTCTCAGGAACTACCATCGGAATGGCTGATTACCACATGGAAGATTTAGTCTATGAGCTCAATTATCAATCCGCCAAAATTGCCCGTGAAGTGGCTGACGAGTTTACCGATAAACCGCGTTTTGTAGCAGGTTCTATCGGACCAACCAACCGCACGGCTAGTATGAGTCCGGATGTGAATGATCCGGGCTTTCGTGCGGTAACGTTTGACGATTTAAAAATCGCCTATCGTCAACAAGTAGAAGCCTTGATGGATGGCGGAGCTGATTTGCTACTGGTTGAAACCATCTTTGACACACTCAATGCCAAAGCGGCTTTATTTGCTATTGAAGAAGTTAAAGAAAAACGCCAATCGGATATTCCGGTGATGGTTTCAGGAACTATTACCGATGCTTCAGGGCGTACGTTGTCCGGGCAAACCGTTGAAGCCTTTTTGATCTCCATTGCGCATATTCCCCTTTTGAGTGTGGGCTTCAATTGCGCGTTAGGTGCTGACCAATTAAAGCCGTATTTAAAACGATTAGGGCAACGTACCCAACTCAATATTTCGGCGCACCCGAATGCCGGCTTGCCCAATGCGTTTGGACAGTACGACCAAACAGCTGAAGAAATGCAAGGTTTGATTCGGGAGTATTTAAAAGAAAATTTAGTGAACATCATCGGCGGTTGTTGCGGCACCACGCCAGAGCATATTCGTGCCATTGCCGAAGTAGCTGCGGAATTTAAGCCAAGGAAAATATAGCCCTCAAATCAACCTGCAAGGTTTTTAAAATTTCCTGCAAGGTTTTTAAAACCTTGTAGGTTTAAAATAAAAAAAAACAAAGTGAAATACTTACAATTATCAGGTCTCGAACCTTTAATCGTCACTCCAGAATCTAATTTCATCAACGTAGGCGAACGCACCAACGTTACCGGCTCGCGTAAGTTTTTGCGCCTCATCAAAGAAGGAAATTACCAAGCCGCTGTTGAGATTGCCCGCGCACAAGTTGAAGGTGGTGCGCAAATCATCGACGTGAATATGGACGAAGGTATGCTCGATGGGGCAGAAGCCATGACCAAGTTTCTCAATTTAATTGCCGCCGAGCCCGATATTGCCCGCGTCCCGGTGATGATTGACAGTTCTAAATGGGAAATCATCGAAGCCGGACTCAAAGTCATTCAAGGAAAAGGCGTTGTGAATTCTATTTCCTTAAAAGAAGGAGAAGAAATTTTTATACATCATGCCAAATTGATTAAACGCTATGGAGCGGCTGTGATTGTCATGGCCTTTGATGAACTAGGTCAGGCCGATACTTACGAGAGAAGAATTGAAATTTGCCAACGCAGTTATGATATCTTAGTTCAAAAAGTGGGTTTTGCTGCGCAAGACATCATTTTTGACCCGAATATTTTTCCGGTGGCTACCGGTATGGAAGAGCACCGCCGCAATGCCGTAGATTTCTTTTTGGCGACAAAATGGATTCGTGAAAACTTGCCCTATGCCCATGTGTCGGGAGGTGTGAGTAATGTGTCGTTTTCGTTTCGTGGGAATGATAAAGTACGCGAAGCCATGCATTCGGCCTTTTTATACTATGCCATTCAACACGGCATGACGATGGGGATTGTGAATCCGGAGATGTTAGAAATTTATGACGAAATCGACCCAGAATTGCTTACTTATGTGGAAGATGTATTGCTCGACCGTCGAGATGATGCCACAGAACGCTTATTGTCTTATGCCGAAAACTTAAAATCGGATACCAAAACCAGTGAAAAAGCGGTGCAAGAATGGCGAAATAATTCGTTGCAAGAGCGACTGACCCATGCTTTGGTCAAAGGTTTGGACGAATTTATTGAAGCCGATGTTGAAGAAGCCCGTTTGCTGGTAGACAAACCCATTCAAGTCATTGAGCAACATCTCATGAGCGGAATGAATGTGGTAGGCGATTTGTTTGGCTCCGGAAAAATGTTCTTACCACAAGTAGTGAAATCGGCACGTGTGATGAAAAAAGCCGTTGCGTATTTATTGCCGTTTATTGAAGCTTCAAAAGATGGTCATTCCTCGAGTGCTGGCAAGGTTTTGATGGCCACCGTAAAAGGTGATGTACATGACATCGGGAAAAATATTGTATCTGTGGTTTTGGCATGTAATAACTTTGAAATCATTGATTTGGGTGTGATGGTGCCGCCTGAAAAAATCATCCAAGCTGCGGTAGATGAGCAAGTAGACATCATAGGACTCAGCGGTTTGATTACGCCGTCTTTGGACGAAATGGTATACCTGGCCAAAGAAATGGAACGCTTGAACATTTCCATCCCGATTATGATTGGTGGTGCCACCACTTCGCGCGCACATACAGCCGTTAAAATTGCGCCTGAATATACTGGAAGTGTTGTCCACGTAAACGATGCTTCACGTGCGGTAACCGTAGCCAGCAATTTGTTGCAGCCTGAAAATAAAGAAAACTATGCGGTACAAATTCGCCAAGAATATGACCAATTGCGCGATGGTTATTTGAACCGCAGTCGCGAAAAAGAATACTTGCGTCTTGCCGATGCTCGTGCCAACAAATTGCAATTAGATTGGACAGCATATCAACCGGCCAAACCTCATTTTACGGGTGTACAAGAAGTCAATGTTGCCTTGGCCGATTTGGTGCCGTTTATTGATTGGACGCCGTTTTTTCATTCGTGGCAGTTGTTCGGGAAATATCCGGCAATTCTCCAAGATGAAGTTGTGGGTGAACAAGCAAAACATTTGTTTGACGATGCCCAAAAAATGTTGCAGCAAATCGTTGCTGAAAATGGGTTCACGGCCAAAGGCTTGGTCGGTATTTTTCCGGCAAATACGGTAAACGATGATGATATTCAACTAGAGTACAACGGTCAAGCGGTGACATTTTTAACCCTGCGTCAGCAATCAAAAAAAACCGCAGGCGCGCCTAATATTGCATTGGCTGATTTTATTGCGCCGCAAGCATCAGGAATTCAAGATTACATCGGCTGTTTTTGTGTGACGACCGGATTTGGCGTCGATGAAAAAGCCGCCGAATTTGAAAAAGCCTTAGACGATTATCATGCAATTATGACCAAAGCCTTGGCCGACCGTTTGGCCGAAGCCTTTGCAGAATATTTGCATTTAAAAGTACGCAAAGAAATCTGGGGTTATGCCAGCGATGAACAATTAGACAACAATGCTTTGATTGCCGAAGAATACAAAGGAATTCGACCGGCACCGGGCTATCCGGCTTGTCCTGACCATTTAGAGAAACCCACCATTTGGAAGCTTTTACAAGTTGAAGAACGCATTGGCGTAACCTTGACCGAAAGTATGGCGATGTGGCCGGCGGCTTCGGTTTCGGGATATTATTTGGCGCATCCGGAGAGTAAATATTTTGGTTTGGGAAAAATCAAAGAAGACCAAGTTGAAGATTATGCTGCGCGTCGCGGTGTTACGGTTGAAGTTGCGCACAAATGGTTGGCGCCGAATATAGCGGATTAGTGAGGCTGCGAGAAGGATATAGGCAAGCACCGCGTGCAGCCGAAAGCCTGACGGCGGACTATAACACGAATAAAAAAAACGGAGCTTGCCACCGCCGGCTCGCCCAAAAAAATAAAAAACAGATTATGAAAGTTACCCAACATATTGAACAAGCACAAGGAAAACCGCTGTTTTCGTTTGAGATTTTACCGCCGCTCAAAGGCCAAAATATTCAGTCTATTTTTGACGGAATTGATCCGCTGATGGAATTCAAACCGCCGTTTATTGATGTGACATATCACCGCGAGGAATATGAGTTTAAGGAATTAGACAACGGTTTGTTGCAAAAGAAAATCGTTAAGAAGCGCCCGGGAACGGTGGGGATTTGCGCTGCGATTCAAGGCAAGTACAACGTTGATGCGATTCCGCATGTGTTGTGTGGTGGTTTTACCAAAGAAGACACCGAGAACTTGCTGATTGATTTAGACTTTTTGGGCATTGACAATGTAGTAGCCTTGCGCGGCGATGCACTCAAAACCGAAACTTATTTCAAACCCGAGAAAGACGGGAACAATTACGCCTCGGAATTGGTAGAGCAAATCAGCAATTTGAACCAAGGGATTTATTTGGATGAGGATTTGAAAAATACAGCCAAAACCAATTTTTGCATTGGTGTGGCAGGTTATCCGGAGAAACATATGGAAGCCCCGAGTTTAGATTCAGACATTCACTTTTTGAAACAAAAGATTAAAAACGGTGCTGATTACATCATTACGCAGATGTTTTATGACAACCAGAAGTTTTTTGATTTTGTCGATAAATGCCGCAAGGCCGGAATTGAAGTGCCTATTATTCCGGGGCTCAAACCAATCGCCACCAAAAAGCAGTTGAACTTGATTCCGCATCGTTTTAGTATAGAATTGCCCGATACCTTGATTATGGAAGTGGTGCGCGCCAAAGACAATGAAGCCGTCAAACAAATCGGAATTGAATGGTGTATTGCGCAGAGTAAAGAATTGCTGACAGCAGGAGTTCCGGTGTTGCATTATTATTCTATGGGTAAAGCAGATAACATTAAGGCGATTGCCAAAGAGGTGTTTTAAAATATTGGATATATTTGCCGCTTTAAGAATAAAAATGCGGATTAATCTTTTGCCTTTTTTGCTGTTGGGTTTTCTGGTTTCGGCCCAAAAAAGCAACGATTCACAAACCGTAGAAGTGCATTTTTTGCGCGGAAATATTCTGCCGCATTCTCCTGAGTTGTATCAATTAATCACTGGGCATCCTGAAGGCGTAATGGTTAATTATGCACATCAAACGCATGGCAGTGAAGAATGGCAGACGGCTTATAATTTTCCGGATTATGGCTTTTATTTTTTGTATCAAGATTTTAAAAATGAAATCTTAGGCAAAAATTACGCACTCGGAGCCAACTACAAATTTTATTTTCTCAATAGGCATTTAACGCTTTTGGTCGGTCAGGGTATTGCCATGACTACGCATCCGTACGACAAATATACCAACAGCAAAAACCGCGCTTTTGGCTCAAAATATATGGGCAATACCAACTTTATGCTCGGTTATAAAAAAAACAGAATCATTGGTGGTTTGGGCTTTGAAGTAGGTTTGTTTTTTACCCATTATTCCAACGGTCGAACCCAATCGCCCAACAGCGGCATCAATACTTATGGTTTAAATTTAGGATTGAACTACGATTTTGACTCTAAGGCTTCGGCTCGTCGCGACAGCGTGGTTCCGATGAAGCAATTTTCAGAACCGATAAAATTCAATGCCGTTTTCAGATACGGTTTCAACGAAAGCCAAGTCATCGGCAGCGGACAAAAACCGTTTTATCACGTGGGTATTTATGCCGACAAACGCTTCAATCGCAAAAGTGCGCTGCAATTTGGGCTTGACTTTTTTGCAACGCATTCTATCAAAGAATATATCAAATATCGCTCTATTGCTTATGCGTATGAACATGTTGATGCAGATACCGATTACCGTCGTGCGGGTTTATTTGTCGGACATGAATTGTTTATCCATAAATTATCAATAGAAACGCAAGTAGGCTTTTATTTTTATCGCCCATTTAAGTTAGACAAACCCTACTATGATCGACTCGGGTTTAAGTATTACTGGACGCCCAAACTCTTTACCGGAGTGGCCGTAAAAACCCACGGATTTTTGGCTGAGGCCATTGAATATGGCGTTGGTGTAAGATTATAACGTATGAAAAAAACAGTCATTTTACTTTTGATCATCAGTTTATTTGCAGGTTGCGAAAAACCTTATGACTGCATCAAACCCAGTGGTGCGCTCACTTCCAAAGTATATGAAGGCTTGTCGTTTACCAAAATCGTTGTCAGCAAACGCATCGGTGTAGTCATTACCCAAGGCGATGAATACCGTGTTGAGGTGCGCACCGGTGAAAACCTAATCAACGATATCGAGGTTACACAATCAGGCAATTTGCTCAAACTTTCAGACAACACCGAATGCAATTGGACGCGCGAGTTTGGACAGACAGTTGTATACATCACGGCGCCCAATATTACCGATATATATTCAAAGACAGAACAAGAAATCCGTTCTAACGGCGTGCTGACTTACCCCAATTTGCACCTAACATTAATGGATGCCTACGACGGATTTTCAGGAACCGGAACCGGTGATGTTATTTTAGCGCTCAACAACGAATCAGTTTTTGTTGAAAACAATGATGTGGGCCGATTTTATCTGAGCGGACATACCCATAAACTCGAGTCGAATTTTTACGAAAACGGAGGCGTTTTACACGCCGAAAATTTATTAGCCAATGTGGTTCAATTATACCACCGCGGCAGCAATGATATGCATGTACATCCTGTGGACGAAATTCATGGTGGTATTTACAATGTGGGCGATGTGCTTTGTTATTCGCGTCCGCCAGTGGCCGATGTGCACGAATATTACCGCGGCGATTTTATCTACAAATAATTTTGGGGCAGCAATTCCGGCTGTTCGCTATTATCTCCCGCTGTCGCGTGAGGATAGCCGCTGCCATCCGGGCTGCAAAGCCGTGGGCCTAGACAAATCATCTGAATTTTATTTCTTGGTCACTTCTCTAAAAAGTGTTTCGAGATTTTTGCTCTTCAAATTGAGCTGTAGTGTTTTCAGGCCGTTGTTTTGCGCCAAATCAAACACCGCAGGACGACAATCAACATCAGCATTAAAATGTAATTCCCAAAGGTTACCTTGTAGGTTTTGGCTGGCCGTTAAATAGGCCAATGCATTCAAAATTTCTGCTGAAATAGCTTGGTCAAATTCAACTTCAATGATTTGTTCTTCTAGTGTTTTAACGGCAGCTTCCAGTTTTTTATCAGTGACAATCTTGCCTTGGTCAATAATAATCACGCGGTCGCAAATTGCCTCTACTTCTTGCATGATGTGCGTTGACAAGAAAACGGTTTTGTTTTTACCCACGTTTTTAATTACCTCACGAATTTCAACCAATTGGTTTGGGTCAAGTCCGGTAGTGGGTTCATCAAGAATCAAAACTTCCGGATCGTGCAAAAGAGCATTGGCAAGCCCCACGCGCTGGCGATAACCTTTTGAAAGTTGTCCTATTTTTTTGTGGCTTTCTTGGCTCAGTCCGGTAAGTTGAATCACTTCATCAATGCGGCTTTTGGCCACGCCATACACATCGGCATTAAAAGCCAAATATTCGCGCACATACAAATCGGTATACAAAGGGTTGTGTTCCGGTAAATAGCCAATTGATTTTTGTACGTCTTTGGTTTGTGTGTTCACATCATAGCCGTTGACACTTGCGCTTCCGGTGTCGGCGCTCAAATACGTGGTCAGGATTTTCATGAGCGTAGATTTTCCGGCACCATTCGGGCCCAAAAAACCAACAATTTCACCTTTTTGAACCGAGAAAGTTACTTCGTCTAAAGCCTTTTGACTTCCGTAACTTTTACTCACCAACTGAACTTCAATAGACATACACAAAACATTTGGCACAAAAGTAAAAAAATATGTGCAGGCGCAGCGAAATATAAAAAGTTAAACCTGTATTATTTGTTTAATATTTTTATAAATTTGTTAAACAAAATTTTAATCATGGCAGCCAAGAAAAAACAATCCGTTAGTGCTGAGCAAATTGTTGATTTATACAGTCAATATGTTCTTGAGCACGGTTCAAAACCAACATCAGTATATAGTTTGATGCAAGCTTCCGGTTTTTCTGAAGCCGATTTTTACCAATATTACGCCTCGTTTTCGGCTTTAGAATCGGCTTATTTATCCGAGCTTTTTCATCATACTTTTGATTTGATACACAAATCTGCCGATTATGCTCAGTATGATGCTGCGCAAAAACTCTCATCGTTTTACTTTACCTTTATTGAAATGACCACCGCCAACCGCAGCATGGTTTTGTATTTACTCACCGAAGATAAAAACCCGTTGCATTCGCTTGAAAAATTAAAACTATTGCGCGCTGATTTTCTAAAGTTTGTGCAGCAAATTCTTCAAGCGCCCATGGCTACAGAAAGCAAGCGTCTGAACGATGTGCAAACCAAATTGGTGCATGAAGGCGCGTGGATTCAGTTTTTATCCATTTTAAAATATTGGACTGATGACACTTCAGCCGGCTTTGAAAAGACAGATGTTTTCATTGAAAAATCAGTGCAAGCCGCCTTTGATTTGGTGTATCATTCACCTATGAAAAGCGTGGTTGATTTGGGTAAATTTCTGTGGAAAGAAAAAATGACGCAGCAATAAATCATGAAAAAAATCGATTCCATCCCAACGCGCAAAATTGAACGTGTGGCCAAGCTTGTCACGACCGGCGTTAAAGTAGGCGGCAATTACCTCAAATACTACAGCGAAAAAGCCATCAATCCCGCTTTAACCAAAGATAAATTACACGAAGAAAACGCCACCGATATTTACGACGGGCTCAAAGAACTCAAGGGCAGCGCGCTCAAAGTGGCGCAAATGCTCAGCATGGAAAAAAACTTACTGCCTCAGAGTTATGTCGAGAAATTTTCGCTGTCGCAATTTTCGGTTCCACCGTTGTCGGCTCCGCTGGTGCGCAAAACTTTTAAAAACAGTTTCAAGCAATATCCCGAAGAAATTTTTGATGCTTTTACGCCCGATTCAGTCAATGCGGCCAGTATTGGTCAGGTACACAAAGCCGAAAAAGATGGCAAGCAACTCGCGGTAAAAATTCAGTATCCGGGCGTTCGCGACAGCATCCGAACCGATATTGCGCTCGTCAAACCCGTCGCGGTGCGCATGTTCAATTTGCAAGGAACTTCGGATGAATATTTTCAGGAAGTTGAAGACAAACTCACCGAAGAAACTGATTATCATCTTGAATTACAACAAAGCGAAGCCGTTCGTTTGGCTTGTAGTCAGATAGAAGGTCTAAAGTTTCCGCAGTATTATCCGGAGTATTCGTCTGATAAAATCATCACCATGGATTGGATGCGCGGACAACATCTTTCAGAGTTCTGTCAGTCTGAAACCAATGTGCAAAAGCGCCATCAAGTAGGGCAAACACTCTGGAATTTTTATATGTATCAGATTCATGCGCTGCGCAAATTTCACGCTGATCCGCATCCGGGCAACTTTTTGGTCGATGCCCATGCTCAGTTGATTGCCATTGATTTTGGTTGTATGAAGCAAATTCCCGATTCGTTTTACAAGCCCTATTTTGAAATGTCTGAGCCCAAAGTTTTAAATAATCCGGTGCTCTTTAAAGAAAAGTTATACGAACTTGAAATTCTCAAAACAACCGATTCGCCTGCTGAGGAAGCTTTCTTTACGGCCTTTTTTGGTGAGTTGCTCGCGCTTTTTACCCAGCCGATTCAGCAAGAAGAATTTGATTTTTCAGATGCCACTTTTCAGCAGAGAATTGCTGATTTAAGCGAAAAATTTACCCAAGACAAAAACCTCCGAAAAATGAATGGCAATCGCGGATCCAAACATTTTATTTATGTCAACCGAACCTTTTTTGGGCTTTATAGTTTGATGTTTGACATTGGCGCAAAGGTTCGCATCAATGATTTTCAAAAATACCTCAAAACATGAAATCATTCACCGAAATACAAATAGATCGCATCATCGAAATGGCTTGGGAAGACCGAACGCCGTTTGAAGCTATTGCGTTTCAGTTTCAACTTTCAGAAGCCGAAGTTATTGAGCTCATGCGACGCGAAATGAAGCCTTCGAGTTTTAGAATGTGGCGCGCCAGAGTGCAAGGTCGGGCTTCCAAGCATAGGCAAAAGCGAACTTTTATCAGCGGAAAATTCAAATGCGATTTACAGCGCAACATCACCGGAAACAAAATCAGCAAACGCCGGCGTTAATTTTTTTCAATTTTGACGAATCAATAACAAAAATTCCTATTTTAGCCATCACTAAATTATTTTTATGATTCTTAACCGCTATTATAACAACCCAATTGAGTACTTCCGAATGGAGGGTGGGATGGTAGTGGTTGATTGAAAAAATTATTAATTCAAAAAACAAAATACGAATCCCGGCCTTGGTCGGGATTTTTTATTTATATGCCTATGATTACAACGGCCCAAAGATTACATCAGGTTGATGAATACTATTTTTCAACCAAATTGCGCGAAGTCAGACAATTGGCTGCGCAAGGAAAACCCATCATCAACATGGGCATCGGGAGCCCTGATTTGGCTCCGCATCCAAGCGTTATTCAAGCGGTGCAAGCTGCTATGACCGAGCCGTTGGCGCATCAATACCAAAGCTATCAAGGCTTGCCCGAGTTGCGACAAGCGATGGCCGCGTTTTACCAAAAGTATTTTTCGGTAACGATTAATCCTGAAACCGAAGTGCTACCGCTGATGGGTTCCAAAGAAGGCATCATGCATATTTCGATGGCTTTTTTAAATCCAGGCGATCAGGTTTTGATTCCCAATCCGGGCTATCCGACTTATGCTTCGGTCACCAAGCTCGTAGGAGCTGAGCCCGTTTTATACGATTTGTTACCCGAGCGCGATTGGCAACCTGATTTTGAAGCTTTGGAACAACTCGATTCTTCTAAAATAAAACTCATTTGGATATCCTATCCGCATATGCCCACCGGAACCAAAGCTGATCTAGATTTGTTGGCGCGATGGGTTGCCTTGGCCCAAAAACACAATGCTTTATTGGTCAATGACAATCCGTATAGTTTTGTGCTCAATTCAAAACCAACTTCGCTTTTGCAAGTTCCCGAAGCCGACGGAATTTGTTTAGAACTCAATTCACTGTCAAAAACCTTTAATATGGCCGGCTGGCGCGTGGGGATGGTTTTGGGGCATCCTAGTTTGATTCAAGCCGTACTTCAGGTCAAAAGCAATTTTGACAGCGGGATGTTTTATGCTGTTCAAAAAGGGGCGACTGCTGCTTTACAATTGGGCGATGTTTGGTTTGCCCAGCAAGATGAAATCTATCAGAAAAGACATGCTTTAATAATGAAGATGGTTGAAAAGTTAGGTTGCACGGCCCAAGTTGATGCCGCGGGATTATTTGTCTGGACTCAATTGCCCAAGGGCGCTGAAGATGCCGAAAAATTTATAGACGAAATATTATACAGCAAGCATATCTTTGTAGCTCCGGGAACTGTTTTTGGTAGTAATGGTCAGGGCTACATCAGATTTTCACTTTGTGTAGACGAAAACAAAATCACCGAGGCTTTGTCGCGGTTTTAAAGGCAAAATATGAACGTATTCATTATAGGAACAGGACTGATAGGTGGCTCAATGGCGCTGGATATTCGAAAGCATTTTCCGGATGCAAAAATCTTTGGAATTGACGCCCATTCCAACCATTTAGAACAAGCCCAAAATATGGGTATTATTGACGAGTTGGCCACACTTGATGATTTGGCTACCGCTGATGTGGTCATTGTGTCGGTTCCGGTAGACGCTTGCCTTACTTTATTGCCCCAAGTTTTAGAGGGTATTTCTGAACAAGCCTTGGTCATTGATGTCGGTTCAACCAAATTGCCCATTTGCGAGGCCGTCGAAAATCATCTAAAGCGATCACAGTTTTTGGCCGCTCACCCAATTGCCGGAACAGAATTTTCCGGACCAACAGCGGCGGTTTCAGGTTTATTTTTCGGGAAGACGAATATTATTTGCGAGGTTGAAAAAACATCGTTCAAACTACAAGAAAAAGCTTTAGAGATATTTCAAAAACTCGGTATGCGCATTCGGTATATGAGTCCGAAATCGCACGATAAACACATTGCGTATGTGTCGCATTTATCGCACATCAGTTCATTTATGCTGGGCAAAACCGTCATTGAAAAAGAAAAACACGAACGAGATATTTTTGATATGGCCGGCAGCGGATTTGAAAGCACCGTGCGGCTCGCCAAAAGTTCTCCGGCCATGTGGACACCTATTTTTAAGCAAAACAAAAAACAAGTCATGCGCGCACTTGATGAATACATCGCCAATTTATCGCATTTCAGGAATTTGATGGAAAGCGATGATTATGAATTGGTTTTTCAAGAAATGCAGCAAGTCAATCGCATCAAAGAAATTTTAAACGGAATGCAAACCCCAACCAAAACTTTATAAAATGCGCACTTTAGAAAATCATACCCAAGCAAGACAATGGCTCGACAATTTCGGGCTTTCGCATCCATTGGTTATTGCCGGACCTTGCAGCGCTGAAACCGAAGCACAAGTTCTGCAAATTGCCCACGAACTCAATGATTCTGATGTGACTATTTTTCGCGCCGGTATCTGGAAACCACGCACTCGCCCAGGAGGATTTGAAGGCGTGGGAGCCATCGGCCTTAAATGGTTGCAACGCGCCAAAGCCGAAACAGGTTTGCTCATGGCTACCGAAGTGGCCAATGCGGCTCATGTGAAATTGGCTTTAGAACACGATATCGATGTGCTGTGGATTGGCGCTCGAACCACTGTGAATCCGTTTGCGGTGCAAGAAATTGCTGATGCTTTGCAAGGAACCGATAAAATTGTGTTGGTCAAAAATCCGGTAAACCCTGATTTGGCCTTGTGGATTGGCGGTGTTGAGCGATTATATGCTGCCGGAATCAAAAAGCTCGGAGTGATCCACCGCGGCTTTTCTACCTATGAAAAAACCAAATACCGCAATATTCCCGAATGGCAAATTCCGATTGAATTGCAAAGCCGTTTTCCTGATTTGCCGCTCATTTGCGATCCGTCGCACATTACCGGTAAGCGCGATATGATACAAGAAGTTTCGCAACAAGCGCTCGATTTAAACTACGACGGGCTTATTATTGAAACCCATATTGATCCGGACCATGCGTGGAGCGATGCAGCGCAGCAGGTAACTCCGACGGTTTTGAAGCAAATTTTTAAAGATTTGCGCATCAGAAATCTCACCACTGACGCATCAGATTTTCAGATTCAAATGGCCAAACTCCGCACCGAGATTGATGCAGCCGATAGTAAATTGCTCGAAATTTTGGGCAAACGCATGCAAGTAGCCGAAAAAATCGGAGCGCTCAAAAAAGAAAAAAACATCGCGGTTTTGCAAAACAAACGCTGGAACGAAATCTTGCAGAAAATGACCCAAGAAGGCAGTAGCAAAGGTTTGAGCGAAGATTTTATCTTACGTCTTTTTAAAGCCATTCACCAAGAAAGCATCAGCCATCAAGAGCAGGTGATGAATCGCTAACAAATTCAAATATTTTTAAACCTCCTTATTTTGGGAGGTTTTTTTATTATATTGGCCCCGTTCAACCTATCTAGTAATCTTTAGTTCTTAGTTACAGTTCTACAGAAGTTTATTCTATCAGTATAGAAACTGATTTTTTACAATTCAAGAATCAATATCAAGTTGATTCAGCTGACTACAAACAAAGAATTGCTGTCCAAGCTTTAGAGCTTTGACTACGATAGTAGTTATTTGTTATGAAAGCATTTCTGATTATTACTCTTTTACTTTTTAACCCTGTTTTGTTTTTTGCACAAACTTCAATGGCTGTTAGATATGAGCCATTTAGCAAAGATTCTTTAGTTAATTTTATTAATAGAGTTTCGGATAAAAAAATAACCAAATTCAATTCGAAGTATAAGAAAGATGTTAAAGCGATTCTTCTTGATCGGAATGAGCGGATGGTAGAAAAAATCAAAGACAGCGGTTTTATTTTTGATTCCAAAATCAATCAATATGTAGGCAAAATTTTTAAAGAAATTTCTGCTTCGAATCCATCTATAGTTCCTTCTGATTTTTATTTTTTGGTTGACAAATCTGGTGTCCCTAATGCCTCATGTTATTGGAATGGCATTTTTACCATTAACCTTGGGTTGTTGAATTTTATTCAATCTGATGATGAATTAGCCGCTGTTATTGCCCACGAAATAGCTCATTATCAGCTTAATCATTCTGAAAACTCAATGTTGCGAAATCTTGATTTACTTCACTCAAAACAAACCAAAAAAAAGGCAAAAGCAATCAATAGAGCACATTATGGGAAAAATAGAGCTTACCTTGATTTGATGGAAGAGCTCAATTATAATTTTACCAAACGCAGTCGTAAAGATGAGCTTCAAGCAGATTCGTTGGGTTTTGTTTTTTTTAAGAAGACTAGATTCCAGAAACGAGCTTTTGTGACTGCCTTAGAGAATTTAAAAAATGCAGACAGTATTGTTTTCAACGAAAATGCGCAATTAAAAGTGCATTTTAATTTTGAGAATTACCCTTTTAAAGAGGCTTGGTTAGTTAAAGATGAGGCTTTATTCAACATCAAAGAGAGTGCGAGTGATTATAAATTTGATAAAGATTCAATGAAAACCCATCCGGATATTCCACTGCGTATTGAGGTAATCAAAAAAATGCTGATCGGCACAGATTCTGAATCGAAAAGTTCAAATGACTCTCTACCGGAAATCAAAAAAAGAGCTTCACTTTTGGTTGTTCAATCTGCAATTGATGCTAAGCAAATAGATTTTGCGCTCTATCAAACTCTGGTTTTATACAATCGAAAAGAAGTAGATGAAAAAACCTTTTGTGCTATTACGGCTAAGCTTCTTCAAAGTATTTATCAATTAAAAGAGCAACATAAATTTGGGCGCTATATTTCGACCATGAGTGCTTTTTCAGACGAAGTCAATTTAGATGAGCTTAGGCAGTTTTTGCATAATCTCGAATTAAAGAACATCCGAAAAATCGGAATGAATTTTTGCCAAAAACATGCTGATGTAATGGGAAACGATTCTGATTTTATTCAAGTTAAATCCTATTTTAATCAATTAAATCAAAAATAAATTTTATGAAACTAAAATGTTTATTTGCCTTAAGCTTGCTTTTTTCTTTACAGGCATTTGCTCAATTAAGCTCGATTAATGGTGTGGGCACTTTTGAAATCAGAAATGCCGGAGCTATTCTGGATAAAAACCGAGATGTTGACGGTTATTATTTTTATTATGTAATGGACAAACTCAAAGGCGGAAACAATGAGTTTGCAATTCAAATTTTAGATAAAAATCTTAATGAAGTTGCCAAGAAATCCTATGTTGATAACAAGAATACCTTTTTGATGAAATCTAGTTTCAACAATCAGGCAATGATGTTTGTGACATGTAATTTAAGAGAGAAAAAAATTGAGCTTTTGACTTTTGATAAAACCGCCAATCAAAAAGAATCTGTAAAAATTCCTTTGGAATCGAATGAAATTAGATACTTACAAATGCAACAACAAACGGGTGATTTCAATGTTCTTTTTCCGGTAGACAACAAGGGTTTTTTGTTTAATAAATTCGAGGATAACAAAAAAATGGGATACTCACTCAAGTATTATCCAACCGACGGAGGTAAAGCTTGGGAGTACAATTCGCCTGAAGACAGTAAAGAAATTCTTTCGATTAATCCTATTGAAGTTAATGAAAAATATGTAGTTGCTCTCGAGGCCAGTCGACCTAATATTATGTCTCGTAAAATTACAATCAGAACCAAAGTAATTGACGTAAACACCGGAAAACTGCTTTTTGAAAGAGAAAACAGCAGACAGAACAAGCCTAGATTAATCAACAACGCTTTTCTGACCGAAAATAATGATTTGATTTTGATGGGTGAATATTTCAAAGATGGCGATAACATTCTATCAGATAAAAGTTTAGGTCTTTTTTCCGAAATCATTGACATCAATGGCAATACTAAAAAAGAAGTTTTTAACAGTTGGAAAGACGATATCTCAAAGTTGACCAAATCATCGGGTAATTTTATTGACGAACGCGGATACGTCTACTTTCACAAAATTGTTAGAACTCAAACCAACGAATATTATGCTATTGGGGAATATTTTAAAAAGACTGTTAGTGCTGCCGGGATTGGTCTGGCAATTTTGAGCCAAGGTAATGCTGCCACTACGCAGCTCACAATTTCAGATGCAGTGGTTTTCAAATTTAACTCAGACTTTAAATTGGTAAAAATTCAAGATTTCGCCAAAAGCGTTTCGAGAGCGCCAAGTATTTCTGATTTCGGAAGCCCGCAGTTAAATGCTAATGCCCTTAAATCTTTTGGTGCATTTGATTATGAATATACCCAAGTTGACCCGGTTAATGATCGTTTCTTTTCTTGTTTTATTGATTACGAAAGACTCAAAGGGGAGAAAAATAAAAACGCATTCAAGACCATTATCTACGATGAAGGAACGCTTAGCGAAGATAAAATTTATCTGCAGCAAGAGGGAAAATCTTTTAGGGTATTACCCGCTAAAATTGGCAACGTTCTGTTAGTTGAATATGACAAAAAGAAAAAAGAGATTAGCTTACATCTCGAAAAAATCAACATCAAATAAGCGCAAAGGCAATCTTCTCGATTGCCTTTTTTATTTCATCCAACATGCGTTTGTGCGTGGGCTATTTTTTTAAATTTGCTTCGGCTAAAAAGCATACATGACAGGAATCGTATACAAATCAACCGGAAGTCATTATTGGGTTAAATCTCAAGAAGGAAATTTTGTGGAATGTCGCATCAAAGGCAAATTCCGAATCAAAGGCATCAAAAGCACCAATCCGATTGCGGTGGGCGATGTGGTTGATTACGATTTAGACACGACTACCGATGAAGTTATAGGGCAAATTCACCACATTCACGAGCGCAAAAATTACATCGTGCGCAAATCAGTGAATCTGTCTAAACAACTGCACATCATCGCCTCAAACATTGATGTTGTTTTTTTGTTGGTGACTGTGAGTAATCCGCCCACAACTACGAGTTTTATCGATAGGTTTTTAGTTACCGCTGAAGCTTATGGCATTGAAGCCGTTTTGGTGTTCAACAAAATTGATGCGCTTGATGAGGCCCAACTCGACGAACAATTGTATTTACAGCATATTTACTCTGAAATCGGTTATCAATGTCTGCGCGTTTCAGCCTTGCAAGCCAAAGGAATCGAGGCGCTCAAAGAACTCATGAAAGGAAAAGTTTGTATGTTCTCTGGCCATTCAGGTGTTGGGAAATCAACTCTGGTCAATGCTGTAGAACCCGGATTTAATCTCAAAACAACTCAAGTTTCAGAACAAAGCGGACAAGGCCAGCACACCACCACTTTTGCCGAAATGTTTGACGTTTCGTTTGGTGCGCAAATCATTGATACGCCGGGCATCAAAGGTTTTGGAATTGTCGATATGCTACCTTCAGAAGTCAGTGGCTATTTTCCGGAGTTTTTCAAACGTCAATCGGCTTGCAAATTCAACAATTGTTTGCACAAAGAAGAACCGCATTGCGCCATCAAAAAAGCGCTTGACAACGATGAAATTGCTTGGTCGCGTTACCGTAGTTATATACAAATTCTCGAAGGCGAAGACGAGCATTATCGCACCGATATTTACAACGATGATCGATTGGCCAGTGACCAAACCAGACAATCTTAAAGCATGAAAATCGTAATTCAAAGAGTCGCGCATGCCTCGGTGGTTATTGACGGAAAAACCAAATCTGAAATCGGTCAAGGTTTACTCATTTTGCTGGGCATTGAACAAGCCGATACCACTGAAGATATTGATTGGCTTACGCATAAAATAGCGAATCTTCGCATTTTCAACGATGAGCATGGCGTGATGAATTTATCGGTGAACGATATAAACGGCGAGGTGATTGTTGTGAGCCAATTTACTTTGCATGCCTCGACCAAAAAAGGACACAGACCATCATACATCAAAGCCGCTCGGCCGGAAACTGCGATTCCGCTTTATGAAGCATTTTTACAAAAGCTGGAAACCGTTTTAAACAAAAAAATCGGCAGCGGAAGTTTTGGTGCCGACATGAAAGTTTCACTGCTCAACGACGGGCCGGTGACGATTATTATAGATTCAAAAGACAAACAATAATGGATATCAAAAACGCCCAACTCGAAGTAGACAATTGGATCAAAAACCACGGAGTTCGCTATTTTAATGAACTTACCAACATGGCACAACTCACCGAAGAAGTCGGCGAAGTAGCTAGAATTATTGCGCGCAGATACGGCGAGCAATCCGAAAAGGAATCTGATAAAAACAAAGATTTAGGCGAAGAACTGGCCGATGTAGTTTTTGTCGTGCTCTGTTTGGCCAACCAAACCGGCGTTGATTTGCAAGCGGCTTTTGATAAAAAAATGGATGTCAAAACCAAGCGTGATCACGATCGTCATCACAACAACGAAAAGCTCAAATAGTGACTATCAAGTTGTTCACATCCCAACTTGGTTTGAACACCAAACTTTTTATTTCAGGCTCTAAATCTGAAACCAATCGACTTTTGTTGTTACAGGCTTTATATCCTGAATTAACCATCGAAAACGCTTCTGATTCTGACGATTCAAAAGCCATGCGCGAGGCGATTCAGCAATCAAGGATCAACCATCAACCATCAACCATCATCAACGTGCATCACGCCGGAACCGCCATGCGTTTTCTCACGGCCTATTTTGCCACCCAATACAACGGCGAGGTTGTCTTGACCGGTTCTGAGCGCATGCAACAGCGTCCGATTAAAATTTTGGTCGATGCCTTGCGAACACTTGGAGCAGAAATTTTTTATCTCAAAGATGAAGGTTGTCCGCCACTGCGCATCATCGGAAAACAAATTAACGAGCATCATGTAACTCTTTCTGCTGATGTGAGCAGTCAATATATTTCGGCTTTGTTGCTCATCGCTCCTAAGCTTAAAAACGGATTAGAGCTCACTTTAGAAGGATCAGTTACCTCATTGCCTTACATTGAGATGACGCTTTCTTTATTGCAAGCGTTGGGTATAGAAACATCATTTAAAAACAACGTCATTCGCGTATGGTCTGCGTCTGAATTAAAGCAAAATCACATAGTGGTTGAATCAGATTGGTCATCGGCTTCCTATGCGTATTCATTAGTCGCTTTATCAGACATCGGCACCCAGATGCAGCTTTCAAATTTTAAGCAAAACAGCTTTCAAGGCGATAGTGCGCTGGTGCATTTATATGCTTCATTAGGCGTTCAGTCCGAGTTTTTGCCTGAGAACATTTTACAACTCACCAAAGTTTCAGCACCAACAACCGATGATTTTCAGGCCGATTTAAACCACAGTCCGGATATAGCGCAAACCATCTCAGTCACTTGTCTCGGATTGGGAATCACTTGTCAAATTTCAGGATTGCACACGCTCAAAATCAAAGAAACCGACCGACTTTATGCATTGAAAACCGAACTTGAAAAACTCGGAGCTGAGGTGCACATCACAGACAATTCACTTGCATTCAAAGCGACCAAAAATCTTCATCAAAACATTTCTATCGCCACTTATCAAGACCACCGAATGGCCATGGCTTTTGCGCCTTTGGCTTTGCGTGTGCCTATTATTATTGAACAAGCCGAGGTAGTTTCAAAATCCTATCCCGCCTTTTGGAATGATGTTCAAAAAGCAGGTATTCAAATTGAGCAGAGCTTCTAAGCCCGCTGCTGGTGCAAGCTTCAAAAAATAAATCCCGATTTACTTGACAACGCCTATATGGGCAACGTATATTTGCCGCCGGTTGTTTGAAAATTAATAAACTTCAGAACCACCAGCAAAACGAACTGTTCTATATGAAATTATCACACTTCAACTTTAATCTGCCCAAAGAATTATTGGCAGAATTTCCGGCTGAAAACCGAGACGAGTCAAGACTTATGGTTGTGAATCGCGCAGCCAAAACCATCGAGCACAAAATGTTTAAAGACATCATCAATTATTTTGATGACGGAGATGTTTTTATCATCAACAATACCAAAGTTTTTCCGGCTCGTTTATACGGAAACAAAGAAAAAACCGGAGCGCGTATTGAAGTATTTTTGTTGCGTGAGCTCAATGCTGAACAGCGTTTGTGGGATGTGCTGGTTGATCCGGCGCGTAAAATTCGTATCGGTAATAAACTTTATTTTGGCGATGACGATTCACTCGTAGCTGAGGTGATTGACAACACCACATCACGCGGTCGTACCTTAAGATTTTTATATGACGGTTCTTATGAAGAATTCCGTCGCAAGCTCAAAGAATTGGGCGAAACTCCGATTCCAAAATACATCAACCGCGAAGTTGTGCCCGAAGATGCCGAGCGTTACCAAACCATATACGCCAAAAACGAAGGCGCAGTAGCGGCACCTACAGCAGGTTTGCACTTCTCAAAACATTTGATGAAACGCCTTGAAATTAAAGGGGTCAATTTTGCCGAAGTAACTTTGCACGTTGGTTTAGGAACCTTTAATCCGGTTGAGGTTGAAGATTTGTCAAAACACAAAATGGATTCAGAAGAACTCTTCATTACCCAAGAAGCATGTGATGTGGTCAACAAAGCCAAAGCAGATCGAAAAAGAGTTTGCGCTGTCGGAACCACTTCCATCCGAGCGATTGAAAGCTCCGTTTCATCGGCTAAAACGCTCAATCCGTTTGTGGGTTGGACCAACAAATTCATCTTTCCGCCGTATGATTTTAGCATTGCCAACTGCATGATTACTAATTTTCATACACCAAAATCAACTTTGCTGATGATGATTTCGGCGTTTTGCGGACACGATTTAATGAAAAAAGCCTACGATGAAGCCATCAAAGAAGGCTACCGTTTTTACTCCTACGGTGATGCAATGCTGATTATTTAATCAAGCCGTTTCACCCGAATATAAATTAAAAATCCCGTTTCATGCGGGATTTTTTATGGTCGGTAGTTTACAATTAACAGTGTTTAAGCTACAGAGCGAACTTAAAATTTCTAAATCTTCTCCGTCTCTTTTGTCTTAAAGCGCAGCGATCTTTTCTGCTTTTTTGGGCGTGCCACCGGCTCCGCTTCGCTGCGCCGCTGTCAGGCTGTTCGCTTTAGTCCTCGTTGCTCGTGCCTCGCAACTGTGGGCTACCGCTGCCATCCTTCACGCGGGCGTATGCGCGGGCAGGCATCAATCCACCTGATACATCAACTTCACCGTAATATTGGCGGTTTTGTTTTTTGAAGTTGTATTAAACGAGCCTCCGTATGAGAAATCTTCTGATGAATTTTGACCGGTAATCTGAAAAACACCCATATCTGATTTTTTCAAATTTCCGAGGCTGGCTCCGGCATTTTGCGCGATGCTTTCGGCGCGGATGCGGGCATCTTTGGTCGCTTCGGCAATCATCTTGATTTTGAGTTCGGCCAGTTTGGTATAATAATATTCCGGCGGATTCGAGTAAAACTCTACACCTGAATTAATCAATTCACTCGATTGACGCGAAATTTCTTCAATACTGTTGACTTCTTTTGATTGAACCGTCACGGTTTGCGTGAGGTTAAAACCGGTAAAAGTTTGCTGGCGTGTGGTGCCGTTATCGTTGTATACATAGTCAAAATCTTTGCTGAAATTCACCGCTGAAAAAACAATATCTGTAGCGGCAATTCCTTTGCTGACCAAATAATTCTTGATTTTTTCACGGTCGGCATCCAATGAAGCATAAGCATCTTTAAGATTCATGCTTTTCTTTGAAAATGATCCGCTCCAAACAATCAAATCCGAGGTAAAATCTTTCTTGCCCAAACCCGTCACGCTAATGGTGTCATTGCTCTGGTTTCGGTTCTTAAAAGCATTCGAAAATAAAAAGGCGGCCACAACAACGGCTACCGCAATAATCAGGGTGTTGGCTTGGTTTTTCACGATCTTGAGATTTGATGTTAAAAGTAGTTTTTTTGGTCAGATAATTCTCTAACGGCTCAATTTAAATTTTGTTATTTTTACGCACCTTAAAACAATGGTCATGGTTTTTGAAAACACCCGCACATTTGCCCAACAACTCGATGCGCAAGATCCGCTCAGAGCCTATAAAAGCGAATTTATATTTCCGCAACACAACGGTAAAAACGTTATTTACTTTACCGGAAATTCACTCGGTTTACAGCCCAAAAGAACGGCTCAGTATGTGCAAGATGTGATGGATGATTGGGCCAACTTGGCGGTTGAAGGCCATTTTTATGCCCAAAAACCTTGGTGGGATTATCACGAGCGTTTTTGTGAACCGTTGAGCAAAATTGTGGGCGCTTTGCCTTCAGAAGTTACCGTAATGAATACCCTGACGGTCAATTTGCACTTGCTGATGGTTTCGTTTTATCAGCCGCAAGGCCAACGGTATAAAATTATTTGCGAAGAAAAAGCATTTCCTTCTGACCAATATTTGTTGCAAACTCAAGTGCGTTTTCACGGCTACGAACCTGCTGATGCCATTGTTGAAATTAAACGCCGCGAGGGCGAGCACAACATTCGCTTGGAAGATGTTTTGGCCAAAATTGAAGAAGTAGGCGATGCGTTGGCTTTGGTTTTTATAGGTGGCGTGAATTATTATACCGGACAAGTTTTTGACATGCAACAAATCACCGCTGCCGGCCACGCTCAAGGTGCTCTTGTGGGTTGGGATTTAGCCCATGCCGCCGGAAATATTGAAATGAACCTACACGATTGGCAGGTTGATTTTGCCAGTTGGTGTAGTTATAAATACATGAACTCAGGCCCGGGAAATGCTTCGGGTTGTTTTGTTCACGAAAAACATCACCACAACAAAAAACTCCATCGTTTTGCCGGATGGTGGGGTCACAACAAAGAGCGTCGCTTTAAAATGGAACCCGATTTTGATCCGGTAGCCGGTGCCAACGGTTGGCAAGTGAGCAATCTGCCGATTTTGTCGCTTGCGCCTTATTTGGCATCGGTTGATATGTTTGCCGAAGTAGGCATGCCCGCACTGGTAGCCAAACGCAACCAAATTACTGCCTACCTTGAGTTTATTTTACAGCAAATTGATGCCGAGGTGGATAGCACTTTTGAAGTCATTACACCTAAAAATCCTATAGAACGCGCCTCACAACTTTCGGTGTTTTTGCATGGCGAAGGCCGCGCTTTGTTTGATTATCTGATGTCCAACGGTGTGATTACCGATTGGCGCGAACCCAATGTGATTCGATTAGCGCCGGTTCCGTTATATACTTCTTATGAAGATATGTACGATTTTGGACAAATCCTCAAAGCGGGCATTTTATCTAAAGCTCAATAACTAACTGCAAACCGCTACAGCTTCGAGTTCGATGGCTTCAAGCTCGGTTTCGGCCTGAGCTAGTTGTTGCATGATTTCGCTGCGAATTTGGCTAAAACAAGTCGTTTGTCGAAACAAGTTTTTGTAATAATCTATTCCTTGCAAAAGATTGTTTTTGAACGATTGCCATTTTTTGATCTGCGCTGAATTGGCCTTTTCGAACTGTTCACATAATTCATTTTGCAGATAAGAAACGTATAAGCTCAATTCTTTCATCAAAAACATCGGTCGGTTTTTATCTGCTAAAACTTGGGCATTTCCGTAGATGTGACGCACCATTTCGCTCAATGATATTGCTCGATCAAAATAGGCCAAATTCGGCCCCGGACATATCACCACGCCTTGTGCCTGACCTTTAATCGGCATATTGTTTTCAAGATACGATGCATTGGCCAGCGCCACACACAAGCAAGCTTTTTCGGTGATTTTACTTTTTAAACGATCATACTCAGCCGCTGATAAGGTTTCTTTTTGCTCGTTTAACACATCGAGTTTCAGGTCTTGATATTTTTTTGATGCCGTACAAATGCCTTGGTCGTCGTATTCTTTGCTCAGCGCTAAGAGTTTCTTCGGACAAGAACTTCCGGCTTTGTTTTGCTCGACGCGCTTGCGTTTGTGCATTTCATTGGTGGTGCCTTTAACCGTATTAAACGGAACGCCCAAAGGTGAAATGTGGCTCAAATAAAAATCAGATTCTTGTGCTTGCGCTAATAGTTTTCGCGTTTCGGCATCCACCGAAGTAGCTTCGGGCACGAGCAAAAACGGAGAACCCCAACCCACAGAATCCAAGGCGTAATGTTCTAATAAAAATTCGTGTTCTTCAGCGGTTCCCACACCACCTTGTGCGGTTATTTTAATGGGTAAAGGTTGCTCGGGAATCGCTTTTTGTTTGTGTTCGAGTGCTTTGGTCATCAGCGCAAATGCCGAATCAATCAGCTCGTTTTTTTTCTGTTTGAATTCTTCTAAAATCGGTCCCATCAAATAACCATCGGTAGCAAAAGCGTGTCCGCCGCAATTCAAGCCCGATTCAATGCGGTATTCTGAAACCCACAAACCTTTCTTGGCCAAGAAATTTCCCTGAATCATCGCCGAGCGAAAATCGCTTACTTTGAGGATGATTTTCTTTTTTAATTGTCCGTTTTCATCCGGATAAAAATCTGCGAACGATTCGAAATAGCTGTATAATCTGGGGTTCATTCCGGCCGAAAGCACTACCGATGAATTCAAGTTGCTCAGTGCAAATCCGCGCAAAGCAGCATGGGCATCATTGTATTCAGTGCCCAACGGTGTGTTTTTGTCAAAGTTTTCTTTATCAACTTTGGTCATGATGTTCACATCAATAGCACCCGGATGCAAATGCGTTTCGATGTATTTTTTGAATCGTTCGGTTTGCAGCGCACCTTCGTCTATGAGTTGATTTAATTGGGCTTTGATTTCAGATTGATTCGGAAGCATCGCCAAATAATTTTCAAGTGCCGTTTTGCTTTCGGCCAACTCAACTTTGAATGATTCAAATTTTTCTTTGACCAATTCATCCATCAAATTCAGATAATGCGTGATGCGTTGCGCTCTGAAATCGTCCATTTTCTGACTGATTTCGGTATACGGTTTTTTGAATTTTTCACTGTAAAAAGCCCGCATCCGCTCAATGAGTTCATCATCGGTAATAGCCACTACCGATGAGATGCCGAAATGCGCCAAGCGAATCGGAGTGTCAATCGTAAAAGCGAGCCCCATAACGGGAATGTGAAAAGTATGAAGTGATGGTGTCATATGCCGTTTAATTTTAATAATCCGTAAAAATCAGCATTACCGCGCATTTAAAACCTGACAATTGTCATGCATTAGAAATTGTTGGTTTTCTTTTACAATCGAATCAATGCGATTATCTTTGCGCGACCAAAACAAATTTTCAATTGTTGATTATATCATGACCAAACAAGAAATCATCGCCAGCTTTGATCCGTCGCAACCCGGCTTGGCCGATCAAACTATATTCGGATTGCCTTTTTCATCACAAGACAGTGAAATCATCGTGGTGCCTGTGCCGTGGGAAGTTACTGTGAGTTATGGCTCAGGAGCATCTGAAGGGCCGGAAGCTATTTTTGAAGCTTCATTTCAGGTTGATTTGCACCATCAAGATTTTCCGGAACTCTGGAAACTCGGAATTCACTACGATGACCACGAACTCATCACTTCATGGGCGCAAAAAAGCGTTCAATATAAAGCCATGGCGCAACCCATCATTGAAGCTTTAGAAAGCGGAGCATCAATTGAAGAACACGCCCAATTAAAAGCCGATTTGCACACCATCAACCAAGCTTGTGCCGATTTGCACAGCCAGGTGCGCGAACGAATTTTGTATTGGATGCAGCAAGGGAAAAGAGTTGTTTTGCTCGGAGGCGATCATTCAACGCCGCTGGGTTATTACCAAGCGCTTGCCACCCAACACGACAATTTCGGGATTTTACACCTAGATGCACATATGGATTTGCGTATTGCTTATGAAGGATTCACGTACTCGCATGCGTCGATTATGTATAATGCGTTGCAGATTCCGCAAATTAGCAAGATTGTTCAAATTGGCATTCGTGACTTTTGCGCGCAAGAAGCCGAAGTGGTTCAATCACAGGCCGGTCGTGTTCAAGTGCACACCGATGCTGATATGAAAGCCCAAACCTTCAAAGGCATGACTTGGGATGCCCAATGCGATCAAATCATTACTGCTTTGCCACAAAAAGTAGCCGTCAGTTTTGATATTGATGGTATGTATGCTTGGTATGGTCCACATACGGGAACACCGGTTCCAGGGGGTTTTTCGTACGAACAAGCCGCTTATTTGTTCAACAAATTGGCGCAAAGCGGAAAACAAATCATCGGAATGGATTTGGTTGAAGTAGCTCCGGGCGAGGACGATTGGGACGGAAACGTCGGCGCGCGTATGTTGTATCATATGTGTGGTGTATGGGCTCTGAACAACGGTCTTGAAGTCGGAAAGAGAATTACTTTCTAGTAAGTCATATAACATTATTTATAAAACCTGCTCTTTTGAGCGGGTTTTTTTATTTTTCAGAATAGGTGTCTGTGTAAAAATGGATGTTATTTTTAAAGAATACCCTAAAATTTAATAGGGTATATTTCTAAATTGATAAAAGTAAATCAAACATAGCTTCAAATTTTTAGGGTGTAATTCAATTTTTATAATTTTAGTTTCCTTAAACTACTATTTATGAGAAGAATCGTCCTTAGTTTTACACTCGTTTTACTTTTATTACTCAGTTTATTTTCGCATATCATATTTGACAGCGCGTCTAACCAACTACCGGTTACGGCACAATTTGATACCGGCGATACCGCTTGGATGATTGTTGCTACAGCGTTGGTTTTGCTCATGACACCCGGTTTGGGTTTTTTCTATGGCGGGATGGTCGGCAAAAAAAATGTCATCAGCACCATGATGCAAAGTTTTATGGCCATGGTGATTGTAACTGTACTTTGGGTGGTGGTCGCTTTTGGTTTGTCGTTCGGTAGCAGCATCGGCGGGCTTATTGGTAACCCAACTGATTATATCTTTTTTCAAAAAGTAAGCGTTTCGAGTGTTTGGCCTTTGGCGCCCACGATTCCTTTTTTATTGTTTGCTTTATTTCAAGCCAAGTTTGCCATCATCACCCCGGCTTTGGTGACCGGAGCCTTTGCCGAACGCATTCGCTTTTGGGCTTATTTGCTGTTTATGGTTTTGTTTATTCTGTTGGTGTATACACCGCTGGCGCATTGCACTTGGCATCCTGAGGGGCTGTTGTTCAAAATGGGTGTACTCGATTTTGCCGGCGGAACCGTCGTACACATGAGTGCCGGTTGGGCAGCACTCGCCGGGGCTATTTTTCTCGGAAAACGAAAAACACAAAACACCAGTCCGGCGCGCATTACTTATGTATTACTCGGAACCGGTTTGTTGTGGTTTGGTTGGTTCGGATTCAATGCGGGCTCGGCCATGGGTGCCAACACCATTGCGGTTCAAGCGCTTGGAACTACTACAGTTGCTGCAGCCGCTGCCGCGATGGCTTGGGTGTTTCTCGATAAAATTTGGGGGCACAAACCTTCGGCGATGGGCGCTTGTATCGGCTCGGTGGTTGGTTTGGTAGCGATCACTCCGGCGGCGGGTTATGTGAGTATGCCGCATGCAATATTCATCGGGATTTTTAGCAGTTGGGTGAGTAATGTGATGGTTGCCAAATTCCCGAAAGGCAAAATTGACGATGCGCTTGATGTGTTCAGTTGTCACGGAGTAGGCGGCATGGTCGGTATGGTACTCACGGGTGTTTTCGCTTCCAAACAAGTCAATCCCGCAATCACCGATCAAGGTTTAATTTTTGGCGAAACCACTTTATTTTTTAATCAATTGGTTGCCTTGGTTTTGGTTTCGATTTTTGCTTTTACGATGTCTTATGTGGTGTTTTTTGTGGTCAACAAACTAACGCCTTTGCGCGTGAGCGAAGAAAAAGAAGCGCTCGGACTGGATATTACCCAACACGGTGAAAACCTCTAAAAAGCATCCGGATTTTGAATGATTTTTTCAGCGCGTTCAAGCAAGGCTGCGCGTTGTTCCGCTGGCATTTTGTTGAGCTGATGATACATCATCGCCATTCTTGGATTGTCTTGAAACAATGGTCTATTCACCTCGACAAAATGCCAATATAAACTATTGAAAGGGCAAGTTTTTTCTCCGGTTTTTTGTTTGACATCATAGGCACAACCGCTGCAATAATCGCTCATTTTTTGAATATAACTACCCGATGAAACATAAGGCTTGGTGGCAATGATTCCGCCGTCGGCATACTGACTCATACCTCGTGTATTGGGCATTTCAACCCATTCAATAGCGTCGATGTATACGCCCAAATACCAAGCGTCTACTTGGTCGGGATGAATTTGTGTAAGCAACGCAAAATTTCCAATCACCATGAGCCTTTGAATGTGATGTGCATAAGCATCGTTCAGACTTTGCCCAATCGCATGCTTGAGGCAGTTCATTTTGGTTTGGCCTGTCCAGAAAAATTCCGGAAGTTGATTTTGATGCCCAAAGTAGTTGAGTGATTGATATTCGGGCATTTTGGCCCAGTAAATTCCGCGTACATATTCGCGCCAGCCCAGAATCTGTCTGACAAAACCTTCGATTTGCGGCAAACTGATTTTTTGCGGATTTTGCTCAAAAGTATCAATGGCTTTCTGAATGACTTCCATTGGTGAGAGCATTTTGGTGTTCATCGCAAACGACAAGCGCGAGTGAAACAGATATTTTTCACGGCTGTGCATCGCGTCTTCGTAATCGCCGAAATGTTCTAATAAATGCGCACAGAAATAATCCAGTTGCTGCAAACATTGCTTTCGGTTGATGGGCCAATCCAAATGTTTAGGATTGATGTGGCCAAAATAATCCATGTTTTGCGCATCTATTTCTTGATGAATTTCGCGCACATCATTTTGAAAAATAGCCGCGAGCGGAACCAGATGTTCTCCTTTGTATTTTTTGCGGTTTTCGTGGTCAAAATTCCAAGCGCCGCCCACCGGAGCATCGCCTTGCATCAATATGTGATGTTTTTTGCGCATTTGTCGGTAAAAGCTTTCCATGAGCCATTGCTTTTTTCCTTTAAAGAAGTTACCCAACTCGGTTTTTTCGGTCAAAAAATGTTCGGTTGAAAAACATTCATAGGCAATAGGCAAGCAGGTGCAAAATTGATTGAGTTGCTCGTCTAATCGATATTCGTCGGGTTGTTGATATTCAAATTTTTGAATAGATAATTCGCCGATCAAATGAGAGAGAATTTCATCAAGCGGTTTTTTCGCCCAATCGTCACCAATTTTAAAGTAACGCACTTGATGTTTTTGAGCCGTCAGTTCTTGAGCAAAGCATCGCATCGCAGCAAAGAAAGCGGTGATTTTTTGAATATGATGTTTGACATAACTCGTTTCTTGATGCATTTCAATCATCAAATAAGTAATATCGTCAGAGGTTTTTTGATACCACGAATGTTGCGCATGGAGCTGATCGCCCAAAATAAGTCGAAGTGTTTTCATGATTGGTTCAGCCAGAGTTTTTGAAAATTTTGCTCGGGATCATACATCTCAGCCTGACGCTTGATGTTGAACATTCGATCGCGCGGATCGTTGCCCACACCGGCATTATAGATCCAGTTTCCGTAGTTGCTGTGCACGTCGTAATCTATGAGCATGCTTTCAAAATATGCGGCACCGATGCGCCAATCTTCTTGCCATTGTTTGGCCCAAAAACTCGCTACATTTTGTCTGCCGCGGTTGCTCATAAATCCGGTGTTGCGCAGTTCCATCATGTTGGCGTTGACAAAAGGTTCGGGTGTTTTGCCCTCGGCCCATTGCTTGAATTTTTGCGGATTTTGTTTCCAAGAATAAGCGCGACTCAGAATTCCGCCCAAATAAAAAATCTTGTTGTGGTGTTTGAGTGAAATATATTTGAAGTAATCGCGCCAAAGCAGTTCAAAAATCAACCAATAAGTGTCTTCAGTTTTGGTCACCGTGCGTTCGAATTTTTGCACAGCTTCATAAATGGTACGCGCCGAGATGCTTCCGTTGGCGAGCCACAGCGATAATTTTGAACTGTAATCGGCATCGATGAGCCCGTTGCGGGTTTGCTTGTAGCGCGACAGATTTTGGGTTTCAAATAAGTAATGGTCGAGCCTATTGAGCGCATGGGTTTGTCCGCCCTGAAAAGGCACCGACGAGTTGGGATGTGTTTCAAAATCTTCAAAGCCCAAATCAGTCAATGACGGAATTTTACCTTGTGGTTCGCGGTAGTTTTCAATCGGCATTTTTGGCTCGGGCAACGCTGCTCGCACACGGCTGAGTTGTTCGGTTTTTTTGCGGAATTCGGTAAAAACTTCGGGCAATTGCGCTATGGTTTTGAATGGAATATCTTCAGGATGAAACAAAAACTGATCGTAGTTTTGAATCCATTGCACTTCTTGGATGGTGTTTTTTCGAACTTGATGAAAAACCTTTTGTTCTTCAGCGGTCCACTCGGTCATTTTATAGACGCGGTTGATGGCGTTTTGTTGGATGAAGTTCGAAATAAAATCTTCGGGCTTTTGAAAAACAACCTCAAGCGGAATATGGATTTTTTTGAGCGATTGTTGTAAATCAGTCAAGGTCTCCAGCAAAAAGCGGGCGCGGAATTTCTCGGTTTTTTTAAAGCCGAATTCGGTGTATTCAAACCAGCTTGGATCTAAGCAATAAACCGCTTGAACGCTTTGATTCTCTGCGCAGGCTTTGCTGAGTGAAACCTGATCGTGTGTGCGCAAATCTTGGGTAAACCAAACGAGTGCTTTCATGAATTTGTTTTTTTATTTTGTCGACAACGATCGCTGCAATACAGCACAGCATTCCAGTTGCGTTCCCATTTTTTGCGCCAGCTAAACGGACGCTCGCAAACCGGACAAATTTTGCTGGGCAAATGGGGTTTTGTATGGGCCATTTATAAAATTGAATAAACAGGTTGATTGGGGCGCGCATAGGCAAATCGGTCGAGGATATTGGGCAAAGCATAACCGTCGAGACCATTGATGACGACTACTTGCGCCTGGTCAAGCCGAATCCAACCATCTTGGTGCAAAAGCTCGTCTTGGATAAAGATTTGCTCAATTGATGCAACAATCATGATGGTATTGTTCTCTGCGATGGGATATTCATTGAGGTATTTGCAATACAGTTGTACCGGGCTTTGGGCTACAAACGGAATCTTAAAATCTGCTCTGATTTGTGGGCATAAATCGGTTTGGTCAAACTCAGAAATTTCAGCCGGATAAGCCGCAGAACTATGGTGGGCGCTCTGGATTTGCGCCGCGGTAATGTGGTTGATGGTGAAATACTCGGTGGCGCGGATGTTTTGATAAGTGTTTCTGGGCACGACCGTTGGCCGAACAATGAAACCAATCAAGGCCGGATCGCTGCCCAAATGCGTAACGCTGCTGAATACGGCTACATTGTTGATGCCGCTCTCAGATTGCGACACGATGAGGTTGGCCGATTTGTATCCGGTGCAGGAATTGATGAGGTTGAGCCGATAGATGCGATCCATTTGTTGGATTTCGGCTTGTGAAAATGATTTCATGTAGGATGGTTTGAGCCGCAAAAATACAGTTTGTTTAATAAAATAAATAAAAAGTTAAACAAAATTTTCAATCGCGTGAAGGATGGCAGCGTTAGCCCGCAGCGCAGCGAGGACTAAAAGCGAACAGCCTGACAGCGGCGCAGCGCAGCGGAGCCGGTGGCACGCCCCAATAATAAATTTCAATTTTATGCGCTGAGCCAATATTATTCGCTACTTTTGACGCGCTTTTACGATGCAATTTCATCATGCAACAATCTAAGAAAATCGCAGTGGTCGGGTCGGGCTTGGTAGGCTCACTTTTGGCTATTTACCTCAAAAAAGCCGGACATACGGTTCATGTTTTTGACCGCAGCCCGGATATTCGCACCGTTGAATTCTCGGGGCGTTCGATTAATTTGGTGATGTCAGACCGCGGTTGGAAAACCCTGCAAGATATTGGCTTGGATGATGAAATCAGACAAATCGGGATTCCGGTAGACAAACGCGCGATTCACATGCCTGATCGTTCGCTCAACGAGCAATATTACGGCAAAGAAGGCGAGGCGATTTTTTCGCTTTCACGCGGTTTGCTCAACCGTAAGATGGTTGATTTGGCCGAAGCAGCAGGCGTTGAATTTTTCTTTGAGCACCGTATTTGGGATGTTACTTTGAGCGATGCTACTTTGCACATTGGCGAAACCGAACGCGGCGAGTGGAACGAACTCGATTATGATTTGGTGTTTGGTTCAGACGGAGCGTTCTCACGCGTGCGCCACAGAATGCAGCGTCAGAGTATGTTTAATTATTCACAGGAATTTTTAAAACTCGGCTATAAAGAATTACATATTCCGGCCAATGCCGACGGCTCGCACAAACTCGATAAAAACTCATTGCATATTTGGCCGCGCGGCGAATATATGCTCATGGCGCTGGCCAATACCGACGGTACGTTTACCTGTACTTTGTTTATGCCGCACGAAGGCGAAAACTCATTTGCACAACTCAAAGATCAAGAAACCTTGGAAGCTTTTTTTGCGGAACATTTTCCGGATACGGCCGAGGTGATTCCTGATTTGGTGCATGATTTCTTTAAGAATCCAACGAGTTTTTTAGTAACCATGAAGTGTTTTCCGTGGACGTATCAAGATAAAGTGGCTTTGATTGGCGATGCTTGTCATGCGATTGTTCCGTTTTACGGACACGGTATGAATGCCGGTTTTGAAGATATTACGATACTCAACCAAATGATGCAGCGCTACGGCGATGATTGGCAAATGATTTTTTCGGAATATGAAAAATCGCGTAAGCCCAATGCCGATGCGATTGCCGAACTGTCGTATCGCAATTTTATGGAAATGAGTACCAAAACCGCCGATGCTCAGTTTTTGCTTCAGAAAAAAATTGAGAAGTGGTTTTCAGAAAAACACCCTGATAAATGGTTGCCGCTGTACAGTCGCGTGACGTTTAGTTTGCGTCCGTATTCAGAGGCGTTGGCGTTGGGCAATCGTCAGAACGAAATTATGGAAACTGTTCTCAAAACGATTCCGGATATTCAAAACCGCTGGAATAGTCCTGAGGTGGAACATAAAATTCTTGAGTTATTGGTTCATTCTTAGGGCGGCTGTTCCGGCTGTTCACGATATCTTTTGGCTTGAACCCCAACCCAAAAGGATGCTGTTGCCATCCGGGCCGCGCTGGCGCAAACGGCAAAATTACGCTTCTTCTCGATGCACTTTGGTAAAGTCAAATGCCGGTTGACAAATCGCGATATATTCACAGGGCTCATCAAACGGATTGGCATATTGCACACGCACATTTTTTTCAATTTTGATGGATTGTCCGGCTTCTAGCACAATCACTTCGCCCGCAATAGTGAATTGCTTTTTGCCCGAAATGATATAAGTGTACTCATCAAATTCGGGTGTTTGATAAGGTTCGCTCCAATGCGGCGGTGCAATCATGTGCGCCATAGAAATGTCCGGGTTGTTGGTGGCTGCGCGACCGTGGTGTTCTTCAATGAGTTTGCCATCGGTGGTGGGCACAATAAAAGGCGATTTTTGAATTTGATAGTTTTTGTTCATTATGAGGATTATTTTTTAAAGATAAAATACACCGCCAACACCAAAAAGCAAAAGCCAACGGCATGATTCCATCTAAAGGTTTCGTTTTTGAAAAACAACATAGAGAATAGCACAAAAATAACCAGTGTGATGACTTCTTGAATGACTTTAAGCTGCATTAAACTAAACGGTCCGCCATTGCCTTCGTACCCAATTTTGTTGGCCGGAACCTGAAAGCAATATTCAAACAACGCCAAGCCCCAACTAACCAAGATGATTGTGATAAGTCCGGCATTTTCAAACCATTTGAATTCTTTGAATTTTAAATGGCCATACCAAGCCATAGTCATAAAGATATTAGATAGGATTAAAAGCCCAATGGTGTATATGCTTTTCATATTTTCATTTGTTTTAAACTGCTCAAAAGATGCATTTGGTCGGTGATTTCGGCTTGTTTTTTTTGCAAAACGATTATTTTAACATTTGGTCGAAAATCTTCTTCATTATCAATTGTTTAGCTATACTTTAGCTGAAAATTAACCTATTATTTCATTTAAAATTCTTCCCCATGACTGCGAACATGACCACTTTAGCACTAAACCTTTTAATTTCTGAAAGAAGAAACCATAGACTTGTTTTTGCCGGTAAAATTATTGAACTTCTTCAACAAAACAGCCCGAATTCTGAAGATGAAAAAAATCGAAAAGAAGATTTTGTTTCAGTAATTGGCAAATGTATACAAAACCCGAATTGTGATGACAGGGGATTGTTCTTTGAATACGCTCAGTATTATGCTGATGCTATTCACGGAAAAACAGTTTCTGCTTTGGCATAAAATATAAATCGTTTTTCGCAGTGTTTATTTTTTCAACATCTTACTTAAAATACTAAACGCTCCGCGAATAAAAGTAGCGCTAGTGACTACTTTTAAAACTGATTTTCCAATCATTTGAGCCGTATCTGACTCTTGCTTAGTGGTTTCTTTTGGGGCCTCGGCAGTTTCAGCTGCGGCTTGTTCTTGTGCGGCTTCGAGCTTTTTACTCAGCATTTCATAGGCGCTTTCACGATCAATATCTTGACTGTATTTCTTGACCAATTTTGATTGTGTGTTGATGACGTCAATCTCATTTTGTAGTAAAACATCCATCCGGCTTTGTGGGGCGCTCAGCATCGTGGCAGCGAGTGGTGTTGGACTTCCTTTTTCATTGAGCGCGGTTACCAATGCTTCGCCAATGCCCAATTCTGTAATGATTTGATCTGTCTGATAAAAATCAGATAGCGGATAATTGTCGGCGGTGAGTTTGATGGCTTTTCTGTCATTGGCTGTAAAAGCTCTGAGTGCATGCTGAATTTTCAAACCCAATTGCGAAAGCACGCCGCTCGGAATATCATTCGGGTTTTGTGTGATGAAATATATCCCGATGCCTTTCGAGCGAATCAGCTTGACAATCGTCTCGATTTGTTCGAGCAAAGTTTGGCTGGCTTGGCTAAAAATCAAATGCGCTTCATCAATAAATAAAACCAATTCCGGGCGATCTGCATCGCCTTTTTCGGGCATTTGCTGATATATCTCGGCCAGTAAACTCAGCATAAAAGTCGAGAATAATTTAGGTTTGTCTTGAATGTCATTCAATCTAAGGATGTTGATATAACCCATTCCGTTTTGGTCAAATCGCATCAAATCAGCAATGTCAAAAGATAGTTCTCCAAAAAAGAAATCGCCGCCTTGTTGCTCTAGCTCAATGATTTTGCGCAAGATGGTTCCGGTAGTTGAAGGCGATATTTTTCCGTAGTTGGCCTCAATTTCTTCTTTGCCTTCTTCGGTAATATAATTGATGACTTTTTTGATATCCTTTAAATCTAAAAGCGGCATCTGATGATCGTCGCAATATTTAAAAATGACCGAAACTACGCCTGATTGTACATCATTCAAATCAAGAATTCTCGAAAATAAAACCGGCCCGAATTCTGAAATAGTGGCTCTGAGTCTAACGCCGGGCTGCTCTGAAAGCGATAAAAGTTCTACCGGATATTTTTGCGGCGCAAACGGAATGTTGATTTTTTGATGTCGTTCAGTGATAAATGATTTTTCTTCTCCCGCTGCTGCAATACCGCTAAAATCTCCTTTGATATCCATCATCAAAACCGGCACGCCCATGGTTGAGAGTTGTTCTGAAAGCACTTGGATGGTTTTGGTTTTACCGGTTCCGGTGGCGCCGGCAATGAGTCCGTGACGGTTGAATGTTTTGAGCGGAATTTTAATTTGGGCCTGAGCTTGTACCTCACCATCGAGTATGGCAGCGCCAAGTGCTACACTCTCGCCTTGATGATTATATCCCTGTTGGATTGAATTTATAAAATCTGAAGTTCTTGACATTGTTATTATATATTAAGGTATGCGAGTTGTTTTTTATACATGATAAAATGCTGATGGCAATTTCAATACGATTTCTTCGTTTATGTACAGATTAACAGGTTGTGAAATTCTCAAAAATTTCTAAAAATGACTGATTTAATCACAGCAAAAAAACAACTTTTATTTGAATTGCGGCAGAGTTGATAATAGAAACAAACTGCTGATTTTATTGGGCTTCAATTAAATTTCAATTAAATTAAAAAAAGTTTTTTTATTAGAACTAAAAAATTAAATTTGCTGCTATTCAAAATTTATTTACAACTAAAACTAATAAATCATTTAAAATTTAAAAAAATGGCAAACGTTAAAAAAGAAGGTGGTTCAAATTTAGGAGGAATGTTCTCTGGAATCGTAATTGTAGCTTGTATTTTTGTAGGAGTTCTTGTTTGGAATTTCATCATGGGTGCTGGTTCTAACTTTGAAGGAGGCGTAAACACTGGAGCTCCACTTAAAGGAAATTATTTAGCAATGGTTTACAAAGGAGGTCCAATTGTTCCTGTTTTGATGGGATTGTTATTAATGGTGGTTGTTTTTTCAATTGAGAGATATTTTGTAATCACTAAAGCAACAGGAAAAGGAAACTTGGATCAATTCATGAAATCTATCCAAGCTAGTGTAACTAAAGGTGATATTGACGGAGCCTTAGCAGCTTGTGACAAACAACAAGGTTCAGTAGCTAACGCTATTCGTTCAGCTTTAGTTAAATACCAAGACGTTAAAAAAGAAGGATTCAACAGTGAAGAAGCTGCTGAGACTATCCACAAAGAAATTGAAGAAGCTACTTCGCTTGAAATGCCAATGTTGGAGCAACACATGACTATTTTGTCAACTTTGGTTTCTTTAGGAACACTTGCCGGATTGTTAGGAACGGTAACAGGTATGATTAAAGCGTTTGCCGGATTAGCTGGTGGTGGCGGAGCAGATTCTGCTGAATTAGCAAATGGTATTTCTGAGGCTTTGATCAACACAGCTACTG
Source organism: Flavobacterium sp. CYK-55 (assembly GCF_018413465.1). Lineage (GTDB taxonomy): Bacteria > Bacteroidota > Bacteroidia > Flavobacteriales > Flavobacteriaceae > Flavobacterium. The sequence goes on along the minus strand of NZ_JAHCDK010000006.1, from coordinate 14,903 downwards.
GTATCTCAACTTCAGCTTTGGCGATCATCGCTTACAACTTCTTTACTTCCAAAATTGATACTTTGACTTACTCTATTGATGAGGCAGGTACAACCATTGTAAACACATACAGACACTTTAGAGGTAGCTTAAAACAATAATTTGATATTTATTTATCAATAATAATATATAGACTATGGCAATAAAAATGAAAAAGAAGTCAACATCTACCGATATGACGGCGATGTGTGACGTTGCATTCCTTTTGCTTACGTTCTTTATTTTGACTGCTACTGCTAAAGTTCCTGAAGTAATGCCTGTAGATACGCCTGCATCAACTGTTCAGACGAAGTTGCCAGAGAAAGATTTGGCTACTTTGACAGTGGGTAACGGTAAAGTATTTTTTGATGTCAAAGGAAAAGATGTTCGTGTAAGAACACTTGAACTCATGGGCAACAAATACGGCGTTAAGTTTTCTGAGGAAGATCAAAATAAGTTTGCGATTATGGAAAGTTTCGGCGTTCCGGTTCAAAATCTCAAACAAATTTTAGATATGAAGCCTGCTGATAGAAAGAATGTTCAACAACCCGGAATTCCTAAAGATTCTTTAGATAATCAATTGGCTGAGTGGGTTCAGAATGCTCGTATTGCCAATATAGAGTTGCACGACAAAGAGTTGGAACTCGCTATTAAAGGTGATGCTAAAGAAGAATATCCCATCATCAAAAGAGTCATGGATATTTTACAAGACCAAAAAATCAATAGCTTTAGTTTGGTTACTGGTTTGAGAGGAAAAGAAAAATAATTTTATAAAAATATATTAGATGGCTGAATTAAATACCGGCGACGGCGGTGGTAAAAAAGGCAGTGGCAAAGTCAGAAGTAAAAAGCAAAACTCTAAAGTTGATTTAACAGCGATGGTAGATTTGGCTTTCTTGCTGATTACTTTCTTCATGCTTACTACTACGTTGTCTAAACCCCAATCGATGAATTTGGGTTTGCCTGATAAAGACCCAGACAAGGATAACAACAAAGATGTTAAGGTAGATGAAAATCGTACCATGACTATATTGTTGGGTGAAAATAACAAATTGGTTCGATATGTAGGTTTGTTAGCTACTCCTGTTTCTGGAGGAGCGCCTAAAGACTTCGCTTATGGTAAAGATGGTATCCGAAAAGAATTGCTTGATCGTAAAGAAAAAGTACTTCAATATACCGGAAACAAAGACAAAGGAATGATTGTAATCATTAAACCAAGCAAAAAATCAAAATATCGCAATTTGGTTGATATTCTTGATGAAATGGCGATTGTCAATGTGCCAACTTATGCTATTGTGAATGAGTTTACTCCAGAAGAAAGCAAATTGATCAATGGCGGATCGGCTGCAGCAGCATCTGAAACTCCTAATCCTTAATCTAATTAAAAAAGAAAAGACATGAAATTAGATTTATTAAAAAATCAATGGCTTGAAATCGTTTTTGAAGGACGAAATAAATTATACGGAGCATATTATCTTAGAGCAAACAACGGGAAAACGACCATGAGGTCACTCATTATTGGAGGTATTATTTTTACCTTTTTAGTGAGTATTCCTGTGTTGGCTAATTTGCTCCCAGATGGTTCAGATGATGCAGTTTTAGATCAAAAAATAACGACTGTAAAACTGCCACCGAAAGAAAAACCAAAAGAAAATCTTCCGCCACCACCACCGCCGCCACCAAAAGTGGATCAGGTAAAATTTGTTAAGCCTGTGGTTGCTAAAGCAGAAGAAGTAGTTGAAGAACCACCTAAAATCAAAGAAATCGTTGATAAAAAAATCGGCGCTGAAACGATCAAAGGTGATCCGGATGCTGAGTTAACGGTTGAACCTGTGGGTAATGGGCCGAAAGAAGTAGTTGAAGAAGACAACAACATCTACAACACGGCGGGTATTGAGGTAAAACCTGATTTTCCGGGTGGACTTGAAAAATTCTACAAATTTGTAGGAAAGAATTTCCAAGCACCAGACGATGAAGATTTCCCTGGCGGAAAAGTGTTTGTTACGTTTGTGGTTGAGAAAGACGGTTCACTTACCGATGTAAAAGTTCTTCGTGATGCAGGTTACGGAACAGGTAAAGAAGCTGTTCGCGTTCTTAAGTCTTGTCCGCGTTGGAACCCAGGAGAACAAAATGGTAAAAAGGTAAGGGTTTTGTATTCATTGCCAATTACAGTTAACAGAGCTGAGTAATGCTTAGAAACATATCTAAAAACTTCATGAAGAAATCGCTTAAAGAGCGATTTCTTCTCGTTATAGGCATATTGTTTTTTATGTCTTATTTTGTTTTAGGGCTCATGATTATTTTTTTAAAGAAATTGCCCATTTCACTCAATGCTAATGCACGTTGGGCGTTTGGAATTTTACTCATCGTATACTCATTTATACGTTTTGTGCGTTTAATGAAATCTAATCAAGAAGAATAATGAAAAGAATATTCGTTGTTTCAGTTTTAATAGGCATTACCCTTATTGCGGTCAATTGCAAAAAGACTGAGGTTAACAAACAAGTTCACTCTAAAAAAGAACAAGCCACAGTATTAGTCGATCAAACGCTTCAGCCGATAGTTGAAGATTTAGTGATGATTTTTGAAGATCGTTATCCTGTGAAAATCAATTTAGAAGTACGGCCTGATGCTCAAGTTATTTCATCATTAGCCAATGATTATAAAAAAATGGCCATCTTGCCTAGAGATTTAACAAGTGATGAAATCAAGTTCTTTGATGCCAAAAAGATGCATCCCAAAATGACACCTTTTGCCAAAGATGCCATCGCTTTGATCACCCAAAAGTCTAGTCAAGATACTTTAATCAGTATGCAACAAATTGTTGCATTGATGCAAGGAAAAGCCGTTGGGCATTTCAAAGGATTGGTTTTTGACAACCCCAATTCAAGTACAGCGCGTCAGCTTTGTGCACTTGCGGGTCTGACCAAAATGCCTGAAAAAGGAGTTTTTTCATTCAACACACCCAATGAGGTTTTTAACTATGTTGCGCACAACACCGGAATGGTAGGAGTTGTCGGAATTAATTTTATCTTTGAGCCCTCAAATGAAATTCAAGACAATTTAAACCAAATCAATGTGTTGCGTGTTAAAGGCAGTAAAAACACAGAGTATTATTACCCAAGTCAAGATAATATAGCCTCGGGCAAATATCCTCTGGCACGTGATTTGTTTATCGCCAATTGTCAAGGGAATACAAGTTTCGGAATCAGATTTTCAAACTTTATAACCAGCGATGTAGGTCAAAGAATTATATTAAAATCCGGATTGGTTCCGGCCATTTTTCCGACGAGAAAAATCCAAATAAGAAAAACCATTACAAACCCAAGTAAATAAATTTAAAATAACCAACCATGAACACTTTAAAGATTTTTAGCCTGTTGTTATTAGGAACAGCTACCATCAGTCAAGCTCAAGATATTGAGCAAGCCAAAAAAGCGATGGATGCAGAACAGTATGAAAAGGCAAAATCAATGCTCAAATCTATTATCCAAGCCAAACCTGCCAATGGTAAAGCTGCCTTCTTTTTAGGAAATGTATACCTAAAACAAAACATCGAAGATTCTGCCAAAATATATTTTCAAAAAGGCCTTACAGCCACTGATGGTGGTCGTTTAAATTACATCGGTTTAGGTCAAATCGATTTAGACAACAACAATCCAGCTGCTGCCAAAACCAATTTTGATTCGGCTACCAAAGACATGAAAAAGAAAGACATAGAAGAATACATCTATGTTGCTAAAGCCTACATGAACAGTGACAAACACGATTATAAAACGGCTTTAGAATATCTCAACAAAGCCAAAGCGATCAATCCAAGCGATGCATTGACACAAATGGCTTTAGGCGATGCTTACTACGGTGAGAAAAACCAAAACGAAGCTTATGCGGCTTATCGCAATGCTTTTCAAACTGACCCAACCTTAATTCGTGCCAAAATGCAATTAGGTGTTTTACTCAAAGGAGCCAAGTCATATACTGAGGCTGTCAGAGCTTTTGATAATGTAATTGCTGCCGATGCCAATTATGGTCCGGTTTACCGCGAGTTGGCCGAAACCTATTATTACTGGGGCAACAACGAACCCAAAAAATACAACGAATACATTCAAAAAGCCTTGAGCTATTATGAAAAGTACATGAGTATGACTGATTACTCACTTACTTCAAGAATGCGTCATGCCGATTTCTTGATTTTAGCAAAAGATTACAAAGCGCTTGAAGTTGAGGCCAATAAAATGAAAGAGCTAGATAAAGTTAACCCAAGAATCTTACGTTATTTAGGTTATTCTGCATACGAAAACGGAAATGTTGATGTAGCCATTAAATCATTACAAGATTTTATCGGTAACCCAAGCAACAAAATCATTGCTCGTGATCATTTGTATTTAGGTTTGGCTAAACTCAGAAAAGCCAATAACCTTGAAACCAAAACCCTTGATCAAAACATGTTCAATGCCGGAGTGGCCGATATCAAAAAATCAGTTGAAATGGAAATCAACATGACCAATGATTTAAGCGAAGTAGGCAAAAAATTCTACGAGCAAAAATTGTTCAAAGAAGCATCTGTAATTTATGAAATTGCCACAAGCAATATCAACTCAAAAAATTATTTACTAGACAACTTTTACCTTGGCAACTCATTGTATTACAACAATACTCGAAAAGACGTCGTAAAACCAGATCCGATTGAATTGCAAAAAGCCGATGCTGCTTTCGGAAGAGTTATAGAAGCTTCACCAACCACTCAAGATGCTTATATTTTTAGAGCGCGTGCCAATCGCTTGCTCGAAAACGAAGAAATGATCATCAAATACTACGAAGATTACCTCAGAGTAGTAACTGAAAAAGGCCCCGATGAAGTAACCAAAAACAAGGCTAAATTCATCGAAAGCTACAACAACATTGCAGCAAGTTATGCCAATACCGATGTAGCCAAAGCCAAAGAGTATTTCAATAAAACGCTAGCGCTTGACCCAGCCAACACCTACGCAACAGAATCATTAAAATCTTTAGGAAGCGGTAAAAAATAAATCTAAACAACCTTTAAAAACCGATGGCCCAAAGCTGTCGGTTTTTTTATGCGTAGCTTTTTCCTGCTATGCGTTTCAAGCTTTTGGTCGTACGGTCTTTTTGTATCGGCTGGCCAAAGCTTCCGCTGGTCGCTCTGGCCAGTCGGCAAAAACAAACCGTCCGTCAGCAAAGGCTTTTCACTGCTATCAGGGCTAGAAAGCGGCTCGTCAGCATAACTTTACATGCTGCCAGATTGTTTTTCGCGTTTTGTCTTTGCGGAGCTTGATGCAAAGCGGTTTTTCCTATCTTTGCCCCATGTTAGCAAAAGAATCCCAAATAGCCGTTGAAAAAGGCACCATGCTTCCGCTCATGGAAGAGTTTTACACCATTCAAGGCGAAGGCTTCCACACCGGAACTGCTGCCTATTTCATCCGCATTGGCGGCTGTGATGTAGGTTGTCATTGGTGCGATGTCAAAGAAAGCTGGAACGCCGAGTTACATCCGCCAACATCTATTGAACCTATTGCGCTCAATGCTCAAAAATATGCCGATACCGTTGTGATTACCGGTGGCGAACCACTCACCTGGGATATGCTTCCGCTCACGCAATTGCTTCACGATAAACAACTCAAAGTGCACATAGAAACTTCTGGTGCTTATCCAATTACTGGCACTTGGGATTGGTTTTGTCTGTCACCCAAAAAAAACAAACTACCGGTTCAAGAAGCTTATGATCGTGCCGATGAATTAAAAGTCATCATATACAACAAGCACGATTTTATTTTTGCCGAAGAGCAAGCTTCAAAAACCAATCCGAACGCCATCCTATTTCTGCAACCCGAATGGAGCAAAAAAGACGAAATGACTCCGCTTATTGTTGACTATGTCATGAACAACCCAAAATGGCGCGTGTCGTTGCAAACCCATAAATATTTAAACATTCCATAGTTATGAAAGCCAAGAATCTTTTTTTAACTCTCATTTGTTTTGTTTCCTCTATTTCTTTTGCTCAACTTGGTGGTGAAGATGAAGTTTACCTCAATGGTGGTGAGCTTGTTCAAGCCAAATTCCAAGGTGGCGGATTAGAAAAGTTTCAAGAATTTGTCCGCAGTAATTTTGATTATACCAAAGTCAAAAAAGCGGGTTCAATGCTGGCTTCTTTTACCATAGAAACTGACGGCTCTGTCAAAAAAGTAAAAATCCTCAAAATGATTGATGTTGATTCAGGCGTTGAATTTATGCGCGTTTTGAATTTGTCTCCTAAATGGGAACCGGCCAAACGCGGTGGCAAACCAGTCAGTATTGAAATTAAATATCCAATGAACTTTACAAGTCGCTGATATGAAAAAGACAATGGGTATTCAGTTGTGTTGCATCTTATTGCTTTTGACAACCCATTTGGTCAAGGCACAAGATGAAACAACTGCACCTGAAGCACCCGTTTTAGAGCTCAAAGAGGTAGAACAACCGCCAGAATTTCCGGGTGGAACAGATCGTTTTTACGACTATTTCAACAGCAAATTTAAAAAGCCCGAAGTTCCGGATTTGATTGGTAAAGTCTTTATTTCATTTATAGTAGAACCCGATGGAACGCTCACAGACCTCAGTGTTTACAGAGATATTGGTTTTGGTGTAGGTGAGCAAGCACTTCAAATCGTCAAAGAATCCCCACGTTGGATAGCGGGTCGTAAAGAAGGCAAACGCGTGCGGGTTCATTACATACTTCCCATCGGAATTTACATAGGTAAACATGATTAAATCACAATTTTATCTCGATCCTGAAATCACTTTTCTCAACCACGGATCGTTCGGCGCTTGTCCAAAACCTATTTTTGAGAACTATCAATATTGGCAAAGTGAACTAGAAAAGCAACCGGTTCGTTTTCTTCAAAAAGAGTTGCCGGGTTATTTAAAAACATCCAAAAAGGCATTGGCTGAATATATTCATTGCGCGCCTGAGGATTTCTTTTTTACGCCCAATCCAACCACGGCCATCAATACGGTCATGCGCAGTATCAAGTTGCAACCCGGCGATGAAATCCTCACCACCAACCACGAATATGGCGCGATGGATAGAACCTGGAACTACTATGCTCGCCAATCGGGAGCTCAATATATTCGCCAAAATATTTCTTTACCCATTACTTCAAAAGAACAAATCTTAGAACAATTCTGGAGCGGCTATACATCCAAAACCAAAATTGTTTTTCTCAACCAAATATCGAGTGCTACTGCTCTGATTTTTCCGGTTAAAGAAATTTGTGAAAAAGCCAGAGCTTTAGGATTAATCACCATCATTGACGGAGCGCATGTTCCGGGGCATATTGATTTAAATCTTTCAGAACTCAATCCGGATTATTATACCGGAACTTTGCACAAATGGATGCTAGCACCCAAAGGCTGTTCGTTTTTATACGTCCGAAAAAAACTTCAAGACAGCCTTGATCCCTTAGTGGTGAGTTGGGGCTATGACAGTGTTTCGCCCGGAGCAAGTCGTTTTCTGGATTACCACGAACAACAAGGAACTCGTGATATAGCTGCTTTTTTGACGGCACCGACAGCGATTCAATTTTTAGAAGAGAATAATTGGCCCGAACATGCTCAAAAATGCAAACAGATCATTATAGATGTTTACGCTGATTTTTGTGCGTTGCTTGGTTCTGAACCTATTTGTCAGGTAACTTCAGAATTTTTTGGGCAGATGTGTAGTATTCCCATCAAAACCCAAAAGCCTTTTGAACTCAAAGAAATGCTCTACAACCAATATAAAATTGAGATTCCCGTGATGCAAATTGACCACGGTATTTTTCTTCGAATTTCATTAAACGCCTACAATGACGAGCGCGATTTAGAGATTTTGAAAAACGCTTTGATTCAAATACAGGCAACTACAGATTTACTTCAGTAGTTATTTCTGGCAATGACTTCATAAAAATCTCAATTTAGTTTGTATCATTGTAAAGATAATTGACTCGATTTTGATGATTAAATCATACCTCAGATGAAGCTTAAATATTACCATAACCTTGACGGATTTAGAGCTATTGCAGCGTTTGGAGTTGTTATAGCGCATTTCTTTACACTTGAACGACTAGGTGGCTTGTCAAGCTTATTCGCCTTGGCACAACAAGGTAATTCTGGGGTTTCACTTTTTTTTGTACTCTCGGGTTTTGTCATTACCCGAATTTTATTGCAATCAGTCAATAGCCCGCGGTATTTTATTAATTTCTACGGTCGAAGAACATTGCGCATTTTTCCGCTTTATTACTTAGCGCTTTGTTGTTATGTATTTATTCCGGCTTTGTTGCATTGGGTAAGCACTTTTCCGCCGATTTCTGAAAGTTGGTATCATTTTGCTTACCTACAGAATTTTGCTCGAACCTTTAATTGGCCGAGCCAAGGCCCTGGTCATTATTGGTCTTTGGCGGTCGAAGAACATTTTTACCTTATTTGGCCGGCAGTTGTTTATGCTTGCCGGGGAAAATACCAAGAAAAATTACTCGCCGTTTCCATCGGATTTATAGCTATGGCAGCAGCTTTGCGTTGGCTGATGTTTAGTCGCGGTATGGATATAAATGTATTTACTTTTACCCGTTTAGATCAGCTTTCGATGGGTTGTATTCTTGCAATATTAGAAAGTCGTGGATGGCTTGAAAAAGCGGGTCGAGATAAAACTTTTTTAGGATTGATGTTTCTGGGCATATTGAGCATAGGAATTTGTAGTAGAGGCTCTGAACTCATGATGAATGTCACCAAACACTTAGCTTACGGATTACTTTATTTTGGTCTTATCGGATATGCCATTACAACCACTTCAAATCACTTGATGAACCGTTTTTTAAATCATTCGGTTATGCAATATTTGGGCAAAATAAGTTATGGCTTATATGTTTGGCATGTCTTGGTCTTAATGTTTTTTGAGCATTATGTAACACCGGGCAATAGTTTGATTGATTTTATTATGGTTTCAGTTGTCTCAGTTGCTGTTTCGGCCTTGTCTTGGCATTTTTATGAAAAGCGATTTTTATCTTTAAAACGATACTTCGAACATTAGTTCATGAGCTTTCTTGTTGAAATTCAGCTTTATGAACATCAAAAAGGGTGGGATTAAATATTAAAAAAGCATATAACAGTTTGAATTATTGTTTGTAATATTGCCGAGTAAAACCAACCATTTATTATGAAAAAGCAAATTACCCTACTAATGGCTCTTTTGTCACTCACGGCTGTTGCACAACGCAAATGTGCGACGATGGACAAATTGCGCGCACGTCTTGAAGCCGATCCGGCCTTTGCTGAAAAGCACCGTGAAATGATAGATTATATCCGCAATCCCGAAACACCTAGAGCAGTTTTTAACAGAGGTGTTAATCAACCGGCTACGGTTGTAACTATTCCGGTAGTATTTCATGTTTTGTATGCCAACAGTTCGCAAAACGTAACCGATGCACAGATTCAAACACAATTAGACGTGCTCAACAAAGATTACCGAAAACTCAATACTGATTTTACTGCGGTGGTTCCGGCAGTTTTTCGCCCAATGGCAGCCGATATGGAAATTTTATTCTGTAAAGCAACCCGAACCCCGGCAGGAGCTTCAACTACAGGAATTGTCAGAAAACAAGTTGCTTCAAATTTCAACATGGAAAGCAATTATTATAAAACTTCAGGTGATCCGGCTTGGGATCCGAGTAAATACCTCAATATTTGGGTAGGAAATTTAGGAAGTACTATTTTGGGCTTTGCCTATTTGCCAGGTGATGCTCCAACAGTTGGCGAAGATGGTTTGTGTATTAATTACACAGCTTTTGGTACAACCGGTACTGCGGTTGCTCCATTTAACAAAGGGCGTACGGCTACCCATGAAATTGGCCATTATTTTGGTTTAGATCATCCGTGGGGTAATGGCGCATGTAGTGGCGATGACGGCGTTGCTGATACTCCGGCTACCTATCAAGAGTATTATGATTGCCCAACATTTCCTACCAATGCCAATGCTTGCTCTAACACAACTAATGGCTCAATGTTCATGAATTATATGGATTACGTTGACGATGCATGTATGGCTATGTTTTCTAACGGACAAAAAACAGTGGTTCAAGCTACTTTGTCTGGCCCGCGCGTGAGTTTGCTTACCTCAAATGGCTGTGCTGCTTTAGGATTAAATGAAGTTGAGGCGATTCAAGCCATTGCTTGTTATCCGAACCCAGCGTCAAAATATTTCATGATTTCATCGCCACAAACCATGATTGATGAAGTAGAAATCTACAATGATTTAGGGCAATTGGTTAAAACCCAAAAACTCACTCAATTTAACAACGAAATCAACATCGAGTCATTGGCTTCCGGAACATATTATTTGCGTATTTACAACCAAGGCGAGTTTGTAAAATCAGACAAAATCATCAAGAAATAATCTTCTTAGATATAAAAACTAAACCGGAAGTTGTCGCTTCCGGTTTTTTTATGTTCAAATTATATCCAAAGTTTGGCTAAATAATCAAAATGTTCGCCTTCTACAACCAATTCACATTGCAAACCATTCGCATGCGCGGCATTCTGTAAAGTGTTGTAATCAACATACAACCAGTCAAAAGGTTCTTCTTGCTGTCCTTTGTAGGTGATGTTAAAAACAACCTCGCCATAATACGATTCAATAGACGGAATCCATTTTCCGCCATCTTCATCTTCGTCAAACATATAAATAATATCAGAACTGTCTATGAGCATCTGGCCGCCGGGCGCCAACAATGATTTGAGTTTTTGCAAAAAAGCAGTCATGTTTTTGAGTTTGCCAAAAATTCCGATGCCGTTCATCATCAGTAATAAGGTGTCGTATAGTTCCCCTTCAATTGCCATGACATCACTTACGCGCGTATTTTGAATTCCGCGCAATTGGCAGGCTTTGATGGCCTGTTCTGAAATATCGATGGGAAAAACTTCACAAGCGCTATTTTCTTGTAAATACAAACTGTGGCTTCCGGCGCCGCAACCAATGTCAAGGACTTTTCCGCGCGCCATTTGTAAAGCCTTTTGTTCTAGTTGGGGCATCTCTGAAAATGACCGAAACAAATAAGCCACGCTCATCGGATCGGCTTCTGAAATTGAAGTTTCGGTGATAATGTCTTCGGGTTGATTATTGGTTTGATAATCGAGGATGGCTTGGCCAAACAAATCTTTTATCATAGAGTTTGTATTAAGTTGTTTACTTTTGACGCAATCAATTGTATTATGGGGTTAAAACCATCCTTGAACGATATTCAAAAGCTAGCCAAAGATAAGCAGAACGAAAACAAAAAGTATTTCGATAAGCTCAAAAAGAAACCGCCCAAAAATCTCGATTACTTAATGCAAGATTTGCACACGGCAGAGTTTCGCAAAACCGATTGTTTGCAATGTGCCAATTGTTGCAAAACGACCGGCCCGCTTTTTACTTCAGCCGATATTGAACGTATTGCCAAGCATTTTAAACTAAAACCACAACAATTTATTGAGCAGTATTTGCGTATTGACGAAGACAATGATTATGTGTTGCAAAGTGTGCCGTGTACTTTTCTCGATGCCGAAAATTATTGCATGATTTACGAGGTTCGCCCCAAAGCTTGCCGCGAATTTCCGCATACCGATCGTCAGAAGTTTTATCAAATTGCACCTTTAACACTCAAGAATGTAGCTATTTGCCCTGCGGCGTACAACATCGTCGAAGAAATGAAAAAGCGTTTGCCGCTTTAGTTGGTATTCAAGAAACTGTCCGGATAAATCAAATACTTTTGGCGCATTTCTCTAAATTTACTCAAGCCTGATTTCCAAGTAGCGCGAATTTCTTCTTCAGACATCCCGCCTTCAATTTGTTTTTGCAGTTTTTTGCTGCCCGCGAGTTTGGTAAAATACGAGTTAAAGAATTTCTCAGGTTGTTCGGTATTTCGATAAGCATCAATGAGCCATTTGAGTTCTAAATGACTGATTTTAGGAATGTGCGATAAATCTTCGCCACAACATTCTTTACCGTTTTGCGGCGGCTCTTTTGAACCGGCATTGGGTTTGGGTGTAAAACTGTAGTGATAAGAGGTCAAAAAAGGCGAGCCGTATATCTGAAATTGTTTATCGGTTCCGCGGCCCACGCTTACGTTGGTTCCTTCAAAAAAACACAAACTCGCATACAAATTAATGGCTTGATCGTTGGGCAAATTCGGCGAAGGCCTTACCGGCAAACTATACGGCATTTCACGGCGATAGTTCTCGCATGGGACAATCTTGAGCGGACATTGCAAACTGTCTTTGAGCCAACGTTCACCGTTGATCATCAACGCATATTCGCCAATGGTCATGCCGTGCAATACCGGAATCTCGTGCATCCCCACAAAACTGCTGTATTCTTTTTCCAAAATGGGTCCATCGACTATAGCGCCATTCGGATTGGGCCGGTCTAATATAATCAGTTCAATGTTGTTTTCAGCGCAAGCTTCCATCACATAATGCAACGATGATATATAGGTGTAAAAACGTGCGCCAACATCTTGCAAATCAAAAATCAATACCTCAATACCTGACAATTGTTCTTTAGAAGGTTTTTTGCTGTTGCCGTATAACGAAATGATCGGAATACCTGTTTTGGTGTCTTTGCCATCTACAATCAATTCGCCATCGGCACCTTCTCCGCGAAAACCGTGTTCGGGCGCAAAGATTTTAACCAAATCAACTTTGGTTTTTTGCGTCAGATAATCAACAATATGCATCGTCTCTGATTTCATACCCGATTGTTGCATATGGTTAACCGTATCTATATAAGTATAAGGGTATTCATAAGTAATTTGTCCACTCGGATTGGTGAGTACGCCTACTTTTTTGTTGCGCAACAAGCTTAGATAACTCTCGGTATTTTCGGCGCCGGTCAAAAATTTAGTCGATGTAACTTTGCTTTTAACCATAACCCGAGGTGGCAGCGAAGGATTCACTACGGTAGCTTGTGGCGTTTTACAAGCGCTGACCATCAATAAAAGCGTCATCAGCCCAAACCAAACCGTCGGTGGGTGTTTGCTCAAAATACCGCTTTTTGTTTTATATGTCAAAATCATGCGTCAGAATTAATCCCCCCAAATTCGGTAAATCGTATCTAAAGCTGTACTTTTGGGCCAAAACACACCAGATTGAATCTCGAATATTTTATTGCCAAGCGGCTTGTGACCGATAAAGGGCGTAAAAGTAGTATTTCTGCCCCAATTATAAAAATTGCCATTGCAGCCATTGCCATCGGAATGATGATGATGATTGTATCGGTGGCCACCGGCATTGGTTTACAACAAAAGATTCGCGAAAAAGTTTCGGCTTTCAACGGTCATATCATCATTTCTAATTATGATGACAACCAATCGCAAGTAAGTGTGATGCCGTTGTCGATTCATCAAGATTTTTATCCGAAGTTTACCAAAGTCAGCGGAGTTAGTCATGTACAAGCGGTGGCCAGCAAAGCCGGAATCATTCGTACGGCAGATGCTTTTGAAGGAATTGTTTTCAAAGGTGTGGGCCAAGATTACCGTTGGAAAAACATCGGCGAATATATCATTCAAGGCCGCAAGCCCAACTTGTCAGGTGCGCTCAACAATGAAGTACTCATTTCTGAATATTTAGCCCAACGGCTCAAACTCAAACTGGGCGATACGTTCAATACGTTTTTCATGAAAGAAAGCGGAAACCAATTGCCTAATTTGCGCGTTTTTAAAATAGTCGGTATTTACAATTCGGGTTTGCAAGAGTTTGATTCTTCTTTTTTAATGGGTGATATCCGTCATGTGCAACGCATCAATAAATGGACGGCAGATCAAGTCGGCGCGTTTGAAGTTTTCTTAGATGATTTCACCGCCATTCAAACCAAAGGAAAAGAAATCTACGAAAACATCAGCTCAACACTTGACAGCCAAACCATCGCCGAGAAATACTACTTTATATTTGAGTGGCTCGAATTGTTTGACTTCAACATCATCGTAATTCTCGTGGTCATGATTGCCGTGGCCACCATCAATATGGTCGTAGCTTTGCTCGTGCTCATTCTCGAAAGAACCCAAATGATCGGCATTCTCAAATCGCTCGGAGCAGCCAACTGGAGCGTGCGCAAAATATTTCTCTACAATGCCTTTTATCTCATCATCCGCGGATTATTTTGGGGCAACCTGCTCGGTGTCGGGCTCGTGCTCATTCAACAATACACCGGCATCATTCAGCTCAATCCCGAAAATTATTACGTAAGCGTTGCGCCGGTATCGCTCAGTTTCAGCTATTGGTTGGCGCTCAATTTGGGCACAACGGTCGTTTGTTTGCTGGTGCTTTTAATTCCGTCGTACATCATTACCAAAATTTCACCGGTCAAAGCCATTCGGTTTGATTAGGTTTATTTGGGCGTGCCGGCTCGTTGTGTTTTGATTTTTCAGTAAAACTAAATCGCTCGCCGTCGGGCTTTACGCAGTGCGCGGCACTTTCCTTCAATCCCTCACGCGTACTGATACAATTCAAGCATTTATCAAAAATGAAACTTTGAAAGATACCTGAAGTCCATCGGACTTCCTCCTCTTAATATCAAATCTCACGCAGGCCTTGTTATTCGTTAAAACGTTTAATTTTTCCAGAAAAGTTATTGTTCGTTATAAGTTGGGCAATTGTGTTTATCATTTAGGTGTATTTCACAGCAAAGCCCGATGAGCAATAAAACTTCAAAAAAACTTTACCGATTAAGTTTCCGGTTTTCAGTTGGTTAAAAAAAACCTTTAAATTTTTTCAATAAAAAGTTTGGATAAGAGAAAAAGGTTTGTACTTTTGCACCCGCTTTGAGAATGAAGCGGGAATATAAACAAGTTCATAGACATATTGAATTGACAGCCGTT
>NZ_JAHCDK010000005.1 GCF_018413465.1 Flavobacterium sp. CYK-55 | reverse complement strand
AATTGTAAACACCTGCTGTAGTTGAGGAACCAGATATGGTATATGTACCTGAAGAATAAACACCCGTCATACCAGGTGGCAATCCTATAGAAGTAACATCGCTCGAATGAGTCGTAGTATAAACTATGTTTACAGGTAATGACTCATTGGTACAAACTGTTTGGATATTAGATGATGAAGATGAACTTAAAACTATTGTTGAATCTGAATCAACTGTAATTGTGCCGGGTAAAGTTACTGTACCACAACCACCTGAAGTAGTAACCGTATAGTTGTATGTACCTATGGCACTTGGTGTTCCTGATAATGTGAAATTACCCCCAGAAAATGAACCGCTAACCCCAGAAGGTAAGTTTGAAGCCGTTACATTGGTAACTCCATTGGCGGTATTATATACAATAGGTGACAATGCTGTATTGACACAAAGTGCTTGATTATCATTGCTCGTGGTTGATAGAGTCATTGCTACACCCGTATTGACTGTAATAGTTCCGCCCAAAGAATCACTAGCACAATTACCAGTAGTTGTAACCGTATAATTGTATATACCAGCTATTGTTGGTGTACCCGAAATCGTGAATATACCAGCATTAAAAACACCATTAATACCCGTAGGCAAATTCGTAACAGTCGCTCCAGTAGCATCAGTTAAGGTGTAGATTATATTAACAGCCAGTGATTGATTTTCACATAGCGTTTGATTGTCTGACGAAGCAGCCGAAGTCAAAGTAATGGTTGAATCAGGGTTGACAATGATAGTACCATTTGCTGAACACACATCCGTTCCAGCGGTAATCGAAACAGAATAACTGTATGTTCCTGAAGCTGTAGGTGTTCCGAAAATCGTAAATACTCCTGAGTTGTAATTTCCTGTTACCCCTGGCGGCAAAGAACCAGAAGCCAAAACACCATTGGTTGCCCCAGTGGTTGTATATGTTATCGGAGTAATAGCTTGTCCGACACACACCGTTTCGCCTGGTGACGAAGCTACTACAGTACAATTACAATTAGAGATGATTACTTGTGCAGTTGTGGTGAATACAGGACAATAGGCCGTTGCAGGAATTTCATATTGAACCGTATAGGTATTGTATAAACTGCCGTTAGGTGTAATCGTTCCGGTATTTGGATCGAGAATTAACCCCGGAGGCGAGGACGAAAAAGTACCTCCGGGTGTTAATCCGGTGGCAATAACTGGCTGTGGAACTGTATTACTCTCGCAAAATGGTGTTAGTCCGTATGAGATAGTTCCAGAAGCAGGATTATCAACATTTAAATCAAATTGCCTCAAGCTAACACATCCTGAAAGCAAATCTTCTACACGAATCCATATGGTAGAACTGGTTGCGGATGTAAGATAGTGTTGCACATCAGCATCAGCAATCAAACCTGTTGGCAATCCATATAATGCTTCATTATTTGTATTGGTATTGTAATAAGTAACCGTATAAAAATTTGGATCTAATGTACCTAAAACCGCAGTAGTCTGATCAATACTTCCAAAATCATATTGTGCTGCATTCGGCACACAAAGGTTAATGTCTTGGGGTTGAACAAGAGAAATATCCGGCAGATAAGTGATCGTTATATCATCGCTGGCCAACAAACACCCTCCAGCTGTATATTGTTCAAGTTTATAAACACCCGAGTCAGTCACCACCAAATCAGGACCAGATTCACCAGGAATCAAAACGCCAT
This sequence comes from Flavobacterium sp. CYK-55, assembly GCF_018413465.1. GTDB lineage: Bacteria > Bacteroidota > Bacteroidia > Flavobacteriales > Flavobacteriaceae > Flavobacterium. The sequence continues at coordinate 180,481 of NZ_JAHCDK010000005.1, read as the reverse complement.
CTTTAAACCATTTGATTACGGTAGTTCCTACGGTTAAACCAGAATTTATGGTAAGGGGTGTTCCATAACAAACACCGGCATTGTTATCTAAGCCAAACTCATCCAATAATTCCAATGGTGGAATGGTAAAGTTTTGAATAAAAACTGCAGAATCTAAATTGGTGTCTCCAACATTACCAACCGCAAGTTTGATATGATATGTCATACCGCATTGCAATTGCGAATATGCCCTGATTACTTTGGTAAAACCGTCATATTCAACCGTTGGAGTAGCTGAATTATTTGGATTTAAACCTGAGGGAAGATTATTAAAAAAATAATTGGGGTTTTGAGCTCCAACTCCATTGTTGGCTGTTCCGTAGTTGACCGTACCAATTGAAATTTGTGTAATACTATTGGGAATCAAGGCGATATTCTTGGCATTGCCAGTATAAGGGCCGTTAATGCCCGGGCCACTCAAAAAGAAACCAAAAACATCATTAAAACTTGGGTTTCCTACATATTCCGGATATTCTTCAGAGCCAAAAACAAAGTCAAAATTGAGTTCGAGTCCTGTGGCCACAAAATCAAATTCTAAAATAGCTGAAGCAGCTATCGTGTTGGTTGTAATAGCCGCCAAATCAGCATCGGTTCCACCGGCGTTTAATGAAGGCAAAGACCCGCAGCCTAAATTAGTGCAATTGTTTGGCCCCAAACCGTATTGTGCGTTTCCGGTGGCTAAAACAATTCCGTGGGTCAAGCCGAGTGTGCTTCCATTAAAATTTACGGTGAATTCACCCGCCTGGTCTCTGAGTAAATTAGCACTGGCTGCGCTTCCGTTGAATTTAATATTGAAAGGCGTTACACCTTGTCCCACCAAAGCGTTTTGTACTAATTGTGCCGGCGTTTGTGTAGTGTTGTTGATAAGCACTTGCGACTGCACAGAAGCGCCTACAAATAGGGCTATCAGCAATAGAATCTTTTTCATAGCAATGAATTGAAAACGATGCAAAAAATTATAATAAAAACTTAAATCTTCAAATATACAGATTCACTCAACATAACTTCGTTAAATTTGCAAAAATTCATCCCGTCATGATCAAAATCAACATAAAAGAAACCCAAAATCCGACTATTCTTAAATTTGAATTCCCAGATTTCATTACCCAGAACGAAAGCTTTGAGTTTAAGAACATTGACGAAGCACAAAATTCACCACTCGCGCAAAAACTCTTCTATTTGCCGTTTGTCAAAACCGTGTATATTTCCGGAAATTTCATTGCCATTGAGCGCTTCAGCATTGTTGAATGGGCCGATGTTCAAGAAGCCGTAGCTGAACAAATCGAAGAATTCGTCAACAACGGCGGCGTTGTAGTGCAACCATCCGAACAAAGCAACCAGAAAAAACCCGTGAGCGTTTATGGCGAAACCACGCCCAATCCAGCCACGCTCAAATTTGTAGTCAATACGCGCATTACACCTGCGGCGGTTGAATTCAAAAATATTGACCAAACTGAAAGCTCACCACTCGCGCGCGAACTCTTTACTTTTGCGTTTGTCAAAGAAGTTTTCATCGACGAAAACTACGTCACCATCACCAAATATGACCGCTACGATTGGAACGAAATCACGCTTGAACTGCGCTCATTTATCAAAAACTACATCGAAAATGGCGGAACCGTCGTTGATGCATCTCTAATCAAACAAACCAGTCCGGCCGAAAAACAAAACGCACCGCAATACGAATCGCTCGATCCGACTTCACAGCAAATCATTGAAATTCTCGAAGAATACGTTCGCCCAGCGGTAGCTGCCGATGGCGGAAATATTGTTTTTGATTCGTACGACGACACCGAAAAACGCGTCAAAGTCATCTTGCAAGGCGCTTGTAATGGCTGCCCGTCGAGTACTTTTACGCTCAAAAACGGCATCGAAAACATGCTCAAAGACATGCTCAAAAACCCGGAAATCAAAGTCGAAGCGCTCAACGCTTAACCCAAAATACAAAGCGTCTTTCTGGGCGCTTTTTTGATGTGAAGCTATTCCGGCTGTTCGTTGCAATCTTTTTGTTTTGCCAACAAAAAGGATTTCCACTGCCATCCGGGCTAGGGCTTCAGAGTCAAATTTAAACCATCGTTTATGAACGAATTATCCCAAGAAACGAGTCCGTATTTGTTGCAACACGCAGAAAATCCCGTGCATTGGAAAGCCTGGAACCCGCGCGCACTGCAACAAGCGCAAGAACAAAATAAACTCATCCTGATCAGCATCGGTTATTCGGCTTGTCATTGGTGCCATGTTATGGAACACGAAAGCTTTGAAGATGCCGAAGTTGCCCAGGTCATGAACGCGCATTTTGTCAACATCAAAGTGGATCGCGAAGAGCGCCCCGATGTTGATGCAGTTTATATGAAAGCCCTTCAAATCATGACCGGACAAGGCGGCTGGCCTATGAATGTTGTGGCTTTACCCGACGGCAGACCGGTTTGGGGCGGCACTTATTTCAGAAAAAACCAATGGATCAATTCGCTCGAACAATTGCAAGAACTCTATCAAGAGCAACCCGAAAAAATGATTGATTATGCCGAACGTTTGCAACTGGGTTTAGCGCAAATGAGTCTTTTGCCTGAACCTGAACAATCGGCCAAACAACAAAGCATCGCTTTACTGATCGAAAAATGGAAAAAAAGTTTTGACCACGAATTTGGCGGATTGGCGCGTGCACCCAAATTTATGATGCCGAGCAATTATGCGTTTTTGATGCGTTATGCCTATCAAAACAACGATGTGCAGCTGCAAGAATTTGTTGATTTAACCTTAACACGCATGGCTTGGGGCGGTCTTTTTGACACTGTTGACGGCGGTTTTTCGCGCTACTCGGTTGATATGCGTTGGCATGTTCCGCACTTTGAAAAAATGCTTTATGACAACGGGCAACTCGTTTCATTGTATGCACAAGCCTACAAACGAACGCAAAATCCGCTGTACAAAACGGTCCTAGAAAAAACTCTGAATTTTGTATCCCGCGAATGGCTCACAGCTGAAGGCGCTTTTTACAGTGCGCTCGATGCTGACAGTTTGAATGCGGCAGGCCATCTTGAAGAAGGCGCTTTTTATGTTTGGACAGAAACCGAACTCCGCAATTTAATCGGCGGTGATTTTGATCTTTTTGCTCAAATTTTTAATATCAACCAATTTGGTCATTGGGAACACGGCCACTACGTATTGATTCAAAACCAGCATTTAGAAGTAATCGCGCGCGAATTCAACTTGAATGAAACCGAACTTTTAACGCGCAAATCCCACTGGGAAAAACTACTTTTTGAACAGCGCGAACATCGCTCAAAACCCAGACTCGACGACAAGTGTTTGACTTCATGGAATGCCTGGATGCTCAGAGGTTATCTTGAAGCTTATCAAGCTTTGGGCCATGAAACTTATCTTGAAACCGCGCTCAAAAACACGCATTTCATTACCCAAAAACAATGGTCGCCCGAAGGTTTTTTATGGCACAATTACAAACTAGGCAAAAGTAGTATTCCGGGATTTTTAGAAGATTACGCCGCCGTGATTTCGGCATTTATCTGTTTATACCAGACAACTTTTGACGAGTCTTGGCTCAAACAAGCCAAACAACTCACCGATTATTGTTTGGAACATTTTTATGATGAAAAGCAAGGTTTGCTTTCGTTTACCTCAGACTTGTCAGATGCCTTGGTGGCACCTCATTTTGAAATTGAAGACAATGTTATTCCGGCTTCTAACTCAGTCATGGCGGCTAATTTATTACAACTGAGCGTTTATTTCAATCATCCGCATTACAGCAAAATAGCCCAAGAAATGATTCAAAAAGTGGTAGGCAATATTGATTATCCGAGTGCGTTTTCAAACTGGCTTTCAGCTTTTATGGATATGGATATCAACCAAAAAGAACTGGCTATTTGCAGCCAACAAGCAACTGAATTTGCACGTAAACTTCACGCGGCTTATCTACCGCATGTTTGGATGGCAGGAACGCAAAAAAACTCTGAAATTCCGTTTCTCAAAGACCGCTTTGTTGCAGACAAAGATTTGTTTTACATCTGCAAAAATCAAAGTTGTCAGCTGCCTCAAAACAACTTGACATCAACCTTTAACGAATTAACATCTATTACAAATTAATTTATTTTTGCACCAATCATTATGTTTTGCATCCAGAAAATTTTATTAGAAACTCCCATGAAAATACACCAAGAGATTCGTTCTATTGATCAATATTTAGATTCACTGCTCAACTTGTTGCTTGATTATGCACCCAAAGTTGTGGCAGCGCTCATCATGCTTTTTGTGGGCATTTGGGCCATTCGCGTGATCAATAAAATTTCGCGAAAAATTATGGTCAAGCGCGAAATTGAGCCTACACTTATAGAATTTTTATCTGACATTATTTATTGGGGCTTGCGCTTGGTTTTGTTTATAGCTGTGATTTCAAAACTCGGTATCGAATCATCTTCATTCTTAACTATTCTTGGTACAGCCGGTTTGGCGATTGGTTTGTCTTTGCAAGGTTCGCTTTCAAATTTTGCAGGTGGAATGCTCATTATTTTGTTCAAGCCTTTTAAATTGGGAGACACCATTGAAGCGCAAGGTGTATCGGGAACCGTAATCGATATTCAGATTTTTGTAACCCAATTGCTCACCGCCAACAATCAAGTGATTTTTGTGCCCAATGGTGCATTGTCAAACGGAACTATCATCAATTATTCACAGCAAAACACCCGAAGAACTGACCTTACGATTGGCATTTCATACGACACCAATTTAAAACAAGCCAAGGATATCATCACCGAAGTTTTAACGTCTAACACAAAAATTTTACAAAGCCCGGTGCCCAATGTTTCTGTTCGAGAACTTACCGATTCTGGTGTAAAATTGGCTGTTAGAGCATGGACACAAAACGAAGATTTTGGCGATGTTTCAGCACATATCTTGGAAGATTGCATTAAAGCATTGGACCAAGCCGATATAAAATATCAACCGTTTGTAAGAGAGACATCGCGGTAATTTTATAAATTGCGGTAAACTATAATTTATTTTATTATGAAAACCTTTTTAGCCTTTGTATTTGCCGTTTGCCTAAATTTTATTTCGTTGGCTCAGAACAAAGATGTAAACGGAAGAAAAATTAATCCATACAACGTTCACATAACCGGAATGGATCGGTTTGTTGCTCAAAAACCACAAGGCTCACCTTATCTCAACAAAGCTTTTTCTATGGCAAAAATCGATGACTCAGAGCTTAAGTTCGCGGTGAGATACAATGCCTATAGCGATGAATTTGAGTTTCTCAACAGTAAAAATGACACTTTGGTTTTAGACAAAACCGAGGCTTATCCTAAAATAATTTTTGCAGGTTCTAACAAAAAATATTTGTTGCTGAATTATATTGATTACACCGGAAAGTCATATACAGGATATTTAATTGAACAATATCAAAAAAACAATTGGGCCGTTTTAAAAAGAGAGCGCATTAGTTTTTATCCCGGCAAAAAGGCCAAAACCTCACTTGAAAATGATATGCCTGCCAAGTATTCAAAAGAAAAAGAAGTTTTTTATTTAAAAAAACCTGATGCTACTGTAGTTGAATTTCCGGAATCAAAAAAGCAACTGACCAAGTTGTTTGCTGATAAAAAAGAAGCTATTGAAGCCTTTATAAAAGAGCAAAAGATTGATTTTGAATATGATCAAAACAAAATCATTGACTTTCTTGCTCAATAATCATTATTTTTTTGATGTTGTTACAACGAAATCCTTGAGATAAAAAGGCTCAAAATAAGCCAAGTCTTCAATTTGGTTTTGAGAGAATTTTTGATAACTCAACTCAGCCATTTCTCGTGCTGACGGAAATACAACTTCAGGAATAAAGATGTGGTTTTCAGCGAACAAAACACTTGCGCACTTGTTTTGACAATCGCCTACAAAATAGTATTTCTGGCCAGATTCTAAAAATGAAGTTTCATCAATAATTTGGGCTTCAATACCCCGAATCAATTGTCCTTGAGCCGAAAACACAGCGCTGTAGACTTCCATTCTACGGGCATCAATCATCGGAACAACACAACCATCCTCAACCTTTACTTGTGATGCTAATACTTGTAACGTATCAACCGCAATGAGCGGAATATTCAACGCATAGCACAAACCTTTTGCAGCCGAAACACCGATGCGCAAACCGGTGTATGAGCCCGGGCCTTGACTCACGGCAACTGCTTGCAAATCTGAAAAACGCAATTGACTTTCGAGCAAAACTTCTTCAATAAAAACATGTAGTTTTTCGGCATGTGAATAACCTTCATCAGCCACTTCTTTGAGTATAACAACTTGTCCGTTCTGCGCAATAGAAACCGAACAGTTTCTGGTGGCTGTTTCAATATTGAGTATATAAGCCATTACTTTTTATCTTCTGAAGGTTTTTGATTGGAAAGCTTTACTTTATCGCCTGAATTTAAATCTTTAGTAACGGTTGTATACGGGCCTGTGATGATTTCTTCACCAGATTTGAGTCCTTGGGTAATCTCAATATTGGTGTCGTCTTGAATGCCGGTTTTGACGACTTTTATTTTGGCTTTATCGCCTGAACGGACAAATACACATTCGTATTTTTTATCGCTTTTTTGTTTGGTTTTGTCATCATTTGCCGGCGCGCCCATATCGGTTTTAACCGTGGCAGTTGTATCATTTTTAACCACAACTGCGCTAATCGGAACCCCTAAAACTTTTTCTTTTCGTTTGGTAATAATATCAACCGTAGCGGTCATTCCCGGGCGGAATGGGGAATACGATGCCGGTTTACCAATCAATAAATCTTGGTAAGATTCTTTGAGAATTCTAACCTTGACTTTAAAGTTGGTTACCTGATCAGCGGTTAAAGTGGTGCTGGCTGAGTTTGAAATACTCGTAACTATACCTCTGAATCGTTTTTTTAGATAGGCATCAACCTCAACACGAGCTGAATCACCCACGTTGATTTTGACAATGTCATTTTCGTTCACATCAACTTCAACTTCCATGTTGTTCAAATTGGCTACACGTAAAAGCTCGGTTCCTGTCATTTGTTGGGTTCCGAGTACGCGTTCACCCAACTCGACATTGAGCAACGAAATCGTTCCGTCTGCCGGAGCGTAAATCGTGGTTCTACCCAAATTATCTTTGGCTTCGTTTACAGTTGCCGTGGCGCTTTTCATATTGTAATAAGCCGATTGTTTTGAAGCTTTGGCATTTTCAAAAGCAGCCACCGCTTTGTCCCAATCTGATTTAGAAATAATGCCTTTTTCAAAAAGTGTTTTACTTCTATCAAAACTGGCTTTTGCTTCATTATAAGTTGCATCTGCTTGGCTAAGCCCGGCTTTGGTTTGTGATAATCCGGCCAAAGTTCGGTTATAACCAGAAGTGTATAAATCTGGGTTGATGCGTACCAATAAATCGCCTTTTTTAACCACTTGCCCTTCTTTTACCGGTAAATCGATGATTTCTCCGGAAACTTCAGAAGATATTTTGACTTCAATTTCAGGCTGAATTTTACCGGTGGCCGATACGGTTTCAATAATCGTCATCTCGGCTGCTTTTGCGGTTTCAACCTCAATACTGTGGTCTTGATTTCCGATGATCCCTTTTTTGTTGAGAATAAGCAATACGATAACCAATAAAATGGCACCTCCAATAAAATAATAAAGTTTCTTTTTTGACATGGTCAGCTTTTATTTAAAAATCGGAATCCCGAAATAAAGTTCAACAATTTTAGTTCTGAAAATAAAGTCATATTTAGTGCGTAAAGCCTCTGATTGTGCGTTGGCATATAGTGCTTGCGCCTGATTGAAATCAAAACTATTCATCAAACCAACTGCATATCTTTCGCGAGCGTATTCAAATGCTTGTTGTCTTGATTGTAAAGCCCGTTGTGCAGATTCATATGATTTAAAAGCACCTTGTGCATCAGTATAAACTGTATAAACCGTTTTTTGCAAATCAAGTTCACTTAGTTTTTGTGCGTTTTTGGTTTTCTCGAGCATCACTTTTGATTTGGCAACCGCATTACGCGCAGCAAATCCGTTAAAAATGGGAATATCCATCTGAATACCAAAGTTGTGTCCTTTGTTTAGACTGAATTGATCAAACATAGGCTCGGCTTTACCAAATAAATATTCAAAATTAGGCTGCATAACCGAATAAGTAATACCATCTACGGTAACAAAACTTCCGCTTTCAATGGTTGGATTGGTGGTATTGAGCTGTGCTCCGGTAATTCTATCAGCGTTTGAAGCACGCGTACTAAAACTATAAAAACCTTGCAAAGTTGGCTGATAAGCGCCACGTGAGATTTGGACATCTTTTTCAGCAAGCTTTGTATTGGTCTCAGCTATTTTGAGTTCAATTCGAAAAGTTTTGGCTTTCTGAAAAACATCTTCAGGTTTTTGAAGCATAACTGAACTTTGATTGGCGGGATAATCTGAATCAGCGATATCAAAATTATCTATTTTTTCAAGTTGTAAAAGTTGCGCCAAACTGAGTTTTGAAATCAATAACGCATTTTCGGCTACAATCACTTTTTGCTGATCTGAGGCCACGGTCGCTTGATTTTCAAGCAAATCTCCTCTAGGAATAGAACCCGCATCAACCAAAGCTTCGGCACGCTTGAGTTGCTGCTCGTCCAAACTCAGTAACTGATTTTGCACTTTGAGGTTTTCCTTATTGAACAAGATTTGCAAATAAGCGTTGGCAATGTTAAGCGAAATGTCATCTTTGATTTTACTGAGTTGATATTGTGCAGCGAGGTCTGCCAAAGTTGATCGGCGCAAGCGATTTTGATTCTGCAAACCTTTGTAAATGTCAATTCCGGCGTTAAACCCTACACTTGTAAACTGAATGGTTTGGTTTTCTAAAACACCGGTAGTGATGTTTTGATTCAAACCGATATTCCAACTGTGTCTGGCAGAGGAATTGAACGAAGGAAGAAAATTCCCTACCGCACTTTTTTGGTCAATTTCAGCCAACTGCTTATCAAGTTCAGATTGTTTGATGGTAATGTTGTGCTCTAGAGCATACTGAACGCATTCTTGAAGCGTCCATCTTTTTTCGACGGTTTGAGCAAAAATCTGTTCAAACATCAAAGCAAAAAAAGTGAGAAATAGTATCTTTTTCATATAGAATTAGAAAGCTTTACAAAGGTATTATTCCATTTTGAATTCTGAATCGAGAAATCAAGATAATCTCATAATTTCTGAATCAGAAACGCCTTTCAAGAAACCTTTAGTCAGCGGGCTTTATTTTTTGTTACAGACTTTAGTTTGTTTTTGGGTTTGACTACTTTTGCGTTCAGAAAATTAATCTTCATGAAAAAGCTTTTGCGTTGTTTTGTCTTGTTGCTTTTTGGACTTTTGACCGGATGCAGTTCAACCCAAAAAATTGAAGCACTCAAACCCGAACCGGATGATGCCGCCCCGCTACTCTATGACGCTGCGGTTTCATACATCAATCTTCCTGTAAAAATCAAAATTCAAGACATCGAAAATCAGGTCAATAAATCACTCAACGGATTGATTTATGACGACAGCAATATTGAAGATGACGATTGTGAGATCAAAATCTGGAAGCAAGCGCCTATCCATTTGCAAAATGTAGGAGGTAAAATCAAAACAACACTTCCGCTCAAAGCGCTGATCAAATACCGCATCGGAACTGACCGTTTGGGCATTGCTCTTTACAACACTAAAGAATTTAACTTTAACGGTGTGGTGACTTTGCTCAGCGATGTAAATTTATCAAACTGGAAACTCAGCACCCAAACCGAATTCAAATCACTTGATTGGAACGAAAGCCCAACGGTAAACGTACTCGGAAAAGCCGTTCCGATTACTTATGCCATCAATCCGACCATTAAATTCTTTAAATCAAAAATTGAAAAAAGCATTGATGCTGCCATTTCCAAATCAATGGATTTCAAACCCCAAGTACTTGATGCGCTTGACAAAATCTGCACTCCGTTTGAGATGAGCCCGCAATATAAGAGCTGGCTCAGGATCAATCCTCTGGAGTTGTATACAACTGATGCGCAATTGGTTCGCGAGCAGGTTACTTTTGATATGGGCCTCAAATGCGAAATGGAAACTGTTATGGGTAACAAACCTCTTGGTAAATTTGATCGCTCAAAAATAATGCTCAAACCGGTAAGTAAAATGCCCGAACATGTTTCGGCCAATATTGTTGCGGTTTCAACTTATGAGCAAGCCTCAAAAATCATGACCCAGAACTTTGCCGGTCAGGAATTTGGTTCAGACGGAAAAAAAGTAACCGTTCAAAATGTAGCGCTTTGGCATAAAGACGGCAAACTGATTATTGCCCTTGATTTGTTGGGCAGTGTTAACGGAACGATATATTTATCGGGCTTTCCGCAATATAACAACGCTAGTAAAGAAATGTTTTTTGACCAATTAGATTACGTACTTGACACCAAAAGCAGATTGCTCAAAACGGCCAATTGGCTTGCTCAAGGATATGTTTTGAAAAAAATGCAACAAGCTTGTCGTTATTCTATTGCGCCCAACTTGGCCGAAGGTCAGAGCAGTTTGCAGAAATACCTCAAAAACTACAGCCCTATGCCCGGCGTTTATATCAATGGAACAACGAAAGAAATTGATTTTCAGAAATTTCAGCTTACCAACAAAGCCATTATTGGTTTCTTGCGCGTGAATGGCGAAGTTTCTGTTTCAGTGGATGGTTTATAATTAGGATTTCTTCTGACGAAATAGCCTATAGGCAAACCATCCGCCAACGGCTACCAATATATAAGGAATCAGCATTAAGTAAACAATACCATCGTTAACTGCTTCGGCTTTGACTTTGTTGCCTTCACTTTCAATGGCTGCTCGACACATGGCACATTGCGCCAAAGATAAATTGGAGTAGATTAAAATAACCAGCAAAGCAAAACCTCTTTTCGATGACTTTTGCATATATCCGAGATTAATAATTATAGTAAGGTGCAATCATCAAGTAGACGATCACACCCGTAATGGCCACATACAACCATATAGGAAAGGCAATTTTGGCTATTTTTTTGTGTCGATCAAAACGTTCAGCCAAGGCGCGAACATAACTTATAAGCACAAGTGGAATAACACTAATGGACAACAGAATATGACTTATCAGTAAAAAGTAATAAATCGGTCGCATGATTCCTTCTCCACCGTATTTAGTAGCATCAGCAGTCATATGATAAATAACATACATCACTAAAAAAAGGACAGACAACACAATCGCTAAAGTCATGAGTTTTTCGTGAACTTTGCGTTTTCCGTTTTTAATAGCATAAAGAGCCGCCACCAAAACTACTGCTGTGACACCATTGATAGTGGCATAAATAGGAGGCAAAAAACCAAATGGTTCTACAACGATTCCGAAATCTTTTAGTTTAACACTGAAAAGAATTGCTACTGCCACCGGAATGATAATCGAGACTGCAATGATGAATTTATTGAATTTACTTTCAATTGAAAGTTGGTTTGAATTTTCATTCATTTCTGAGGATGGATTGTTTTTCATTATTCTCTGAGTAAAATTGCAATATCGTGTTGAATGGCTTCAACACCCTTTTTGTCAAGGCCATCATAGTATAGAATAGGATTGCCATATTCATCTTTTCGGCAGCGAATTTTTCCGTCTTTATCAATCAAAGCAAACAAACCAGAATGTTCAAATCCGCCGCTGGCTTTATCATTTTCGCCTGCATACAAGTTGAACCCTTTGTTGGCCAAATCAAAAATATAGGTTTTATCACCGGTCAAAAAATGCCAATTTGACGACTTTACACCCAAGGTTTCAGCATGGGCTTTAAGTACTTCTGGCGTATCGTGTTCTGGGTCAATTGAAATTGAAACAATGCCAAAATTTGGATTACCAAAGAATTTGTTTTGAATCTGAAGCATACTCTGATTCATCCGCGGACAAATAGTTGGGCAACTTGAAAAGAAAAATTCAAGCACATAAACCTTGCCTTTGTAATCTTCATTGGTAATGGTTTTACCGTTTTGGTCGGTAAGCTTGTATGTTGGAGCCGGCCCAATAGTTTGTAAAGTAATTACCTCACCACTGGCATTATCTCCTTGATCGAGTCTTTCGTTTTTAACGACATCGCCATTTTTAATCCGGTTCACAATTTTAGGAACTGCGTATATTCCGAACAATAAAACGATGAATGATATGCCGATGTAAGATTTATTTTTAAGCATAAAACTATATTTTTCTTTGCGCATTGTTGCGTTTGAGTGCTAATCGATACTCAGCCAAGATAATTTTGACATCATCGGTCATCTCGTTATATAAGTCTGAAGGCGACGAGGTGTCATAACCTTCTTTGTATTGGTCTTTGTCTTTACGTCCGCGTAAATTTCTTTTTTTGTCAATAATATAAACATTGTTAGAACCGTAATGAACATCAAGCTCACCTCTTAATTTGAGTTGGTCATAATACGCTTTTATATCTTCTTTAGAAGCAAACACAAAAAACCATTTTGACACATCTGTAATATCGTCTAATGAACCTAAGATTTCTTTAACTTGTGACTCCGTTCCGACAGGAGCAAGCATTACAAACTGAAAATCTTTAAAATCTTTGTTTTTGTTGTAAATTTTTTGGTTCAGGTTGAAGAAATTGCCTTTTCGATCCAGTATATTATCACCGGTAAACCCAAGAATTGTTATTTTATCATTAAGTGTTACAGGTTTTCCGTCAAGTGAAGTCCAAGAGCCAAGTTCCGGAACAGAAGGCGTAACCGTGGGCAAAAACATGAAACTATTGACTCCGGTGGCAAAAAACAAATAAGCTACAATCGGGAGAATAAAAAGCGTAAAAAGAACCAATTTTTTTTTCATACTACGCGGCGCTTGGATTATCGCATGCAAAAATAAAAAAAGGCACGCAAAGCGCACCTCTTATCATTCATTAATATCTTGTTAAAAATTCCATTTAATGGTAGAATTTTTAAATACTTCAAAGACGTAATTGGCTTCAACCAATAAAATAAAAACCAAATAGAGCACCAAGAAAATCACTGTGGCAACAACCGACCAACGCAATGATGGCTTCTCGCCCTCCATGTGCATGAAAGCCCATACAATGTAGTATGCTTTGAAAACGGTTAAGATGATGAAAATCCAATTCAGTAAATTCATCCCCAAAAAGTGATTCAAGTGCAAAGACTCAGGTTTGATAATCCCCAGAATAACTTCAACTGTTGTAACCACTGACAATAATCCGAATACTGCCCAGATTCTTTTGGTATTAGATACGTGTTCGTGCGACATGATATATTGTTATAAATAAAATTAAACTAAGTAGAAGAAAGTAAATACAAATACCCATACAAGGTCAACGAAGTGCCAATAAAGTCCAACTTTCTCAACCATTTCATAGGTACGTCTTTTCTCGTAAGTTCCGAGCAAAACGTTGAAGAAAATGATAATATTGATAACTACTCCTGAAAAGACGTGGAAACCGTGGAAACCAGTGATGAAGAAGAAGAAATCTGCAAACAATTTGCTTCCGTATTCGTTGCGTTTAAGGTTAGCACCTTCTACAACCAAATGAGCATTGGCCAAACGGGCTTCAGATTCGGCACGTGTCAAAATAGTTTTGTGCTTGTGCTTAGTAAGTTGGTGGTTAATTTTAGGGTCATTTTTAGAAGCTTCAGTATCTTCATAAATAACTTCAGTGCGAACTAAGATTTCTGGATGTGCTTTAAAACCAGCCTGAACTTCAGCTACCGAATAAGTAGGAAGTGATGATTCATCCATAAACCATTTTCCTTTATTGCGCTCAAGTTGCTCTCTTTCTTCAGGAAGTGTGACCGCAAAATCTTCTAATTTTACACGCTTACCCGTATTATCCACAAATTGAAGTAAGCTTCCGCCTTTGGTTTCAATGGCACCATACTCACCGTGAATGAAATTCTTCCATTCCCAAGCTTGTGATCCTACGAATACCAAACCTCCTAAAATGGTTAAAAACATGTAAACGGCTACTTTGTCTTTTTTCATTTGGTGACCTGCATCAACCGCCAAAACCATGGTTACTGATGAGAAAATGAGGATAAAGGTCATTAAAGCCACATAATACATCGGAGCCGAAACGCCATGCATAAATGGAAAGTGCGTAAAAACCTCGTCAGCCAACGGCCAAGTTTCAATGAATTTGAATCGTGAAAAACCGTAAGCAGCCAAAAATGCAGAAAAAGTCAAGGCATCTGATACGATGAAAAACCACATCATTAATTTGCCATAACTCGCTCCTAACGGTTCATTAGCACCGTCCCAAGTTTTGTGTTCACTGTTTGCAGTAACTGTCGCTCCCATATAAGTCAATTCGTTAAAAAGTTCCCAAATTTACATTTTTTTCTTATTTGAAGAAATATAAAAATAAAAACAAATAAACCCACAATAAATCAAGAAAATGCCAGTACATCGCACCTAGCTCAATTCCAAGGGTTTGAGTTGCATTGTATTTTTGTTTAAAATGATTATAAATTACTACCAAAAGCGAAATAATTCCGCCGGCTAAGTGCGCCAAATGCACTACTGTGACTACATACAAGAATGTAGTGGTAATATTACTAGCCGGACCGGTGAAGTAATAACCCATGCCAATAACTTGTCCGAACCCCATAAATTGCAACACTACAAACAAAGAGCCCAATGCTAAAGTAGTCAACAACCAAAGAGATGTAGCCGAACGTTGATTGGCCTTGATGCTTTTTTTGGCCAAATGAAAAGTCAAACTACAGCCAATGATGACAGCCGTACTTGCGTAGAAAGCTGTAGGCATTTGAAAATTTTTGAGCCAGTCAGCACGAGATTTACTCACCACAAATGCACTCGTGAGTCCGGCAAACATCATGGTGATACTAAGCATTCCGAATAACAGCAATAACTTGTATGAACGCTCATTACGGGCTTTATCTTCTGGAGTTAAATTATATCTGCTCATGTTATCTTAAGAATTTATCAGTTATATAAATGATTTGAAGCAATGTAATGTATGAAACGCTCACCAGCATTAAAGTTCTGGCGGCTTTAGGCGTTTGCAATTGGTATAATTTAATCGAGTAAAACAACATCCAAACACCTAAAATCAATACCAGTACCGCACTGATTGATGTTATGTATAACTGTCCGGTAAAACCCAACATAGGCAAAAGCGAAGCAATGATTAACCAAATAGTATAAAGCAAAATTTGCAAGGCCGTTGATTTGTCTTTTTTTCCAGAAGGCAACATGAAAAAGCCAGCCCTTTCGTAATCTTCATACAAAAACCAACCAATGGCCCAAAAATGCGGAAATTGCCAAAAGAATTGGATCAAAAACAAGGTTCCTGCCTCAATACCAAAGTTACCCGTAGCAGCTACCCAACCCAACATGAATGGAATTGCACCGGGAAAAGCCCCGACAAAAACCGATAGCGAGGTAACGGTTTTGAGTGGCGTATAGACACTGGTGTATAAAAATATAGAAATAGCCCCGAACATGGCTGACTTTGGATTGATTAAATAAAGCAAAACCAAGCCAATGATGGTAAGTAAACTCGCCAAAAACAAAGCGTGATTGGGCGACATTCTTCCTGAAGCCACAGGTCTGTTTTTGGTGCGATCCATTAATGCATCCAAATCTTTTTCAATGACTTGATTGTAGGCATTTGAAGCACCCACCATGCAATATCCGCCTACTGAAAGCATAATCAATTGCGGAACGTTGTTTATTGCAAAACCTTCAATGCCAAGTAAATAACCGGCAATTGACGAAAAAACAACACTAATCGCCAAACCTGCTTTGGTAATTTCTTTAAAATCTATAAAAGATTTTTTAATCGAAAATGAAGAGTTTACTGCGCTCATGCATGTTTTTAAATCGGCGCAAAGGTACTTTTCAGAATTGATTTGACCAAGAATAGCTTCATAAAAAAGTCGTTATTTTTTATCTGAAATTCTTCTGATTAATAATCAAAATACCAATTAAAAATATCGCTGCGAATACCTAATGAAACCCATGTAGTGCTTTCTTTAAAAACACTGATTGTGTTGGCCATCGGATTAAAATCGCGGTAGATAAAACTACCGAGCAATTTTAGGTTGGTTGCCGGGTTAATGAGATAGCCCGCTTGGATATCTGCAATAAAAATTTTGGTTTTATTGCCTTGCCCAACTTTGACCTCAATATCATATGGACGCCCAATGTTGTAGTTGTTGTAAATATTTCCTCCGTAATTAAAACTATCGTTTACAGTGTTAAAATCAAAGCCTCGTTCGCCATAGGTAAACTTAGCATCGGCAAAATATCGCCCCTTATGGTAACGCCCAATTAACACTAACTCCTGAAAATTAGCACCCCATTGATGCCCTATATTCTGATTAGAATGGCCATAATTGGTTGAAGGATCACTGTGTGAATACACATATGGTCGCACGCGATTGTATTCCATCTGAAGCAATAGATTCTCTATGTTAAAAGCATTGAAGTACTTAACCCCAACCTGGTATCCGTATTTATTTTTCCAACTTTTTTGAGCTTTTTTAATATCGGCCAATGAAAATTCGTCTAACAAAAACTGCCCGTAAAAATTAAACTGATTGTTCCACTTGTACTTTGCCGTGAGCCCCATCAAGGCGTTTCCTGATTTGGCAGAAGAGGCAAACTCTACTGATCGATAAAAAATAATCGGATTAAAGAAACTCATATCAAAACCACGGCCGTTAGTATTGGCCCAAATAACCGTTTCAAAAAAACCAAGATTGAGTCGTTTGGTTGCGTTCCAACTCAAATAGTGATTGGCCATATATTTGGTTGCATATGTCCTATCAGCTGTAAACTCCGGGCTAATGTCTTTGAGAAACATATAGGTGTTGGTATACCTAATCTTCCAAAAAGTTGTGCTGAGTTTAAAAAACGGATACGGACTCACACCGTCAGTTGTAATGAGTGAACGATATCCGTCACCTATAAAATTTCTGCCATAACCCGCTTGCATTGAAAAAATTTCACTCGGCGTAAAAGTGATGTTGGCCTCAGCCATGGGCATATCAAAGGCATCACCTTTAAAACTTTTGGCTATACCGATTCCGGGAATCACAGCTGGATCGCCCCCTGAAGGTTTGATCGAAGTTGCATAACGATTGTAGTAATCTGCAAACCTTCCTTGGGTTTCATAGATGGTTGAAGTAAAAACAATTTGTCTTCCAAGACCACCTTGAATTTGCAAAGCTCGTGTATTGATATAAGTATTATTAAATTCACTCGGACTGCTTTTGCCCATTTGCAAATCTAAAATCGGATTAAAGGCAAACCAATAACCATCACCTTGAATTTCGGCGAAGTTTTCATTGAATAACTTTTTTCCCCACCACGATGTTTTATTGAGTAAGAGCTTTTGATTTTCTTCACGAAATTTATAATACCTATTTACATCCGCATAACTCAAAGGCTTAATGGCAGTATGGTTATTACTGCCCAATTGATTAACGGCAGCATCAAACCAAGCGTAATAACTATGTGAAAAAGGTATACTCAGCGCGCTCTCAAATTTTGGATTGTTGAATTTGTGATAGCGAACATTGTCGTATTCGGTAAGTTCCTTGTCTTTGTTGAGCGAATAATTATGGGCATCGGCCAAGCGTTGTTGCTCTTGCTCGGCTGCAATCTGGGCAGCACTTTTGAGCGGAATCGCAATTTTGGCGGTATACTTTGCATAATTAGGTTGGCCATTATATAGTGCTGGTTCAACCTGAGGCAAGTTTGAAAAAATTCTTTGGGTTTCTGTCCGCAGTCTTTCATCGGCGGCATCAACATACAAAGTCTTAAAAACACCTGTACTGCTAACCTCAAACAAAACAATGACATTACCGATAAAGCCGGAACTCTTTAAATCTTCAGGCACTACAAAGTGTTGATAGATATAATCTTGCAACTGTGTATTGAAACAATCTTCAAGTGATTTTCCGGTTTGAGCCTTACAAGCTGGAAAAGTGGGATACTGCTCTTTAATTTGAGTAATCTCTTGTGCCGTTACTCCTATCGAGAGCCAAAAAACAAATATCGCGAGTAATTTTTTCTTCATATTAATAAGATGTGTCTGCCACTTGTCCATCAGCTATAGCCTTAGCTCCAGAAGTCCCGATGCGTTTAACCCCTAAACGAATCATAGCGGCAGCTTCATCAAAGGTACGCACTCCGCCGGCTGCTTTAACCGGTAGCGGAGAAGCATTCTCTAACATCGGAATTATGGTCTCTAAAGTAGCTCCGTTGGGCAAGTTATTTTCGGTGAGATAAAATCCGGTGGACGATTTCACAAAAACAGAGTTGTACTGATCTTCTTTAAAATGATCAAGAACAACTTTTTTAATCAAAGTCGAAAGTTGAATAATCTGCTGATGATTAAGTGCCGCAACTTCAATAATCCACTTGACCATTTTATGATTCTGTAGCCCTAATTTTGTACAAGCCAAAACTTCTTGACGAACCAAATCAACCTCCCCTCTTTTAAAAGCTTCATAGTTGCAAACAAAATCCAAATCATCAGCACCGTCTTCAATAGCTTGCTCAGCTTCTTTGAGTTTGTCATCTAAAGCAGATTGCCCGAGTGGAAAATCAATAACGGTCCCTACACAAACTTTTGAATTTGCTGCATCAACCATTTGGCGTGCCACGGCAACAACATTAGGCCGAATCATAATGAGCTTAAAATCTTCATCTATGGCTTCTTGAATGTAGCGCTGGTTGACCAATAAATTTTCTGACTCTGAAAGACCTGCTTGATGTGCTGTTTTGAGATAAGTCGAATCAAGGTATTGTTTGATATTCATAATCTAGATGAAAAAGCTGGGCAAATAGCCGAAATTTAGGGTATAAAAATAGAAAATCCCGCCGAAGCGGGCATCTTTTTATTGAATTAATTTTAAGCTTTTTTGCAAGATAAACATCGCAATAACAGCCGATAGAGCTCCGACACTATTTGCCAAAACATCCATCGGGTCTCCTGAACGGTAAGTGGTTAAATACTCTTGACAAAACTCAATGGCTATTCCATAAAAAAGCGAAAGTAAAAAGGCTATTCTCAAAATTTTGAATCGAAAACCATATCCAAAATTCAGGAACAAATACCAACAAATCGTAAACACTAAATGAAAAATAAAGTGAACGCCTTTATCAGCATTTTCTATTTCAAAGCCCGGCAATACTTTGACCTCACTCAAACTCAAGTAAGTAGTAAATGAAGTCCAACCTACGGCTGCAATTAAGAAAATATTTTTACGCTCCGATAAGCGCTGAATATGCTTCACTGTCTAATAGTTGATCGTAGTCTGCCGTATTCGAAACCTTTACTTTTATCATCCAACCTGCACCATATGGATCAGAATTTACCACTTCAGGATTGGTTTCAAGCGAATCGTTGAATTCAACAATTTCACCCGCCATAGGCAGAAACAAATCTGAAACAGTTTTAACCGCTTCGACAGTTCCAAAAACCTCATCTTGATCAAGGGTTTGATCTAAGGTTTCTACTTCAACATAGACAATATCACCGAGTTCTTTCTGAGCAAAATCAGTGATTCCAACAGTGGCAATATCGCCGTCAAGTGAGATCCATTCGTGGTCTTTTGTGTACTTTAAGTTTGCAGGTATGTTCATTTTTGTATATTTTACAAGTTTAATATTAGATCGTTCTTTTTAGATTATTTTAATTTCCGAAATTATATCTAAGCGTAAATCCGGCTCTGATGTTGGTAATTGGATACGAGGTTGAGATAACTGCTTTTGAAAACTGATGATCATAATAAAACAACAAAGTCAAGTTTTTGCTAAACGAATAATCAGCACTCACCTTAACCGACCAAATATTCTGACCGCCCGAAAGTTTATTGTTGTCATAATCTAAATAGCGAACAATCGTTTTGCTGTTTCTGTAGGTTCCGTCAATTTTAATGTTGATGTCACTTTTGATAATTCCGGTTGGATTATCGGCCAATTTGGATGAAAAAATAACGTCTTTGATTCGATAACCTAAACCTAGTGTGTAATCCATTCCACGCACTTCTGTGAGTAAATTATTATCAAAACTCAAAGACATAGAGCGATCTTTTTTGAGTTCAGCCAATACCTTCACAGAGTTTTTCATCTCCATGTCAAAACGAATCAGTGGATTAAACTGTTCAACCAAGTTCACGTTCGAAACAACTATTTTATTGTTGAAATTACCTCCTAAATCGGTCCCGGTTGGATTCTTGTCATATTCAAAATTTGACCTGAATGAATTTACGGTATAAGAAGCCTTATAACCATGTTGTAATGAGAGTCGTTTGAAGTTATCTTTAAAGAACTTATAACGCATTAAACCGGTATACTTAATTGTCCAGTTTGGAATCGGAAAATCTCTGAAGGTATTTAATGACACACTTGAAGCGCTTGAGCCCGCATAAGCAGCCATGAAAGCAGGTATCAAAACCGATTGATTGTTTTTGCCAAAACCAATAGGATAGCCTTGATTGGCTACATAAGTTGCATACTGCGGATCATTAGTATCGGTTGGAATCGGATGTAAAGCATCACCGTATCTCGGCACATTTCCGCCATAATAATTCTCAGCCAAACGGTTGGCAACGGTTAGACGGTTGGTTCTGAAATTTTCAAAAGCGGCCGAATAATTCTCATCACTTTGACTAAAAGCCGTGTTGATTAAAACCGTTGATATTGAGAAATTTCCGGTACTGAATGGTGAACGAGAATTATAGGTTCCGTCTTCAGACACATCGTATTGTTCAGAAAAATTGCGTACATATGTTCTATCGCCTGCTAAATCAATTTTAAAATCAGGAAACAAATCAACATTAGCCGTCAAATTCAAGGTTCTGTTGATGACTTGAGTGTAGCTCTGATTAAAATCAGGATAGGTTGTTAACCATCCGCTTTTAGCCGCCTCATAACGAACATCAGCTTGTGAACCAAAAATAAATCCAAGTGTTGGTTTTGATGTGCCAAAGAATCCCAGGCCGGGTAAATATCCCGGTAAAACTGTTCCTCTGTTTTCAGAGTAATTGATATTGATATTCTTAATACAGGTAAGGGTGTTGATCAATGCATCTTTGAATAGACTATTTTGATTAGCAGCCGGCTGTGCAGTATTCACTACTTTTTGACCCGGTTTTGGAGGCGCAGTTGATTTAGGCGGCGATGTTTTTTTCTTGGTCAAACCAATGTACTTGTAAAAAGAATCCATATTCAAAGCTGTATTAAGCTTGTGCGAACCTGCATTTTGAATGGTATTCCCCAAACGATAAGACACTCCGTCAACTTCAACTTGCGACATAGCTTCTGAGGCGCGTTGCCAATTGTAATCACCGGTGTATGAATAGGTTGATTTTACAAAACTCAAAAACGGAAGCTTATTTAACGGCAACTCATAATTTACGACCAATTGGTGATTGTGCGTGTTGGGCTCGCCGGTATTCCAATAGTCCGTAAACAAAGTCACGCTGTTGTCAACAAAACCGTTTTCATCAATAAAATTGCGAACGATATTACTAGACGATGCTGTGTAGTTTATCTTAAGCGATTTGGTCAAATTGTAACCAAAACCATACTGATAATTAAACAAGTAATTACGACGATACAATGGATCAAGCGGAATTCCAGTTACATCAATTTGTCGGAATTGCTGCTCGTTATACTGGCGAATAATACTTGAACTAAACGAAATATTGCTGGGCAAGTAGTTAAAATTAAAATCGCTGAGCATTTTTAAATAAGAACTCTTCTTGAGTATTTTGGTATTTTTTAGAGGCTCAACTGATTTAGGCTGAAAATTAAATGTATAATCAGCGGTTGTATTTACTTGTTGATCAAGGAAATCTTGTATCTCAAAATTATGCTTTTCAACCTGGTTGAATGAATACGATAAGGTTAAATTTTCAGGATCGTAAAAATGCTGTTTCTGATTGGGCGATCGCTCTTTTTTGACTCCTATAAAATTAATGCTTTTGCGTTTGGTGTAATCAATCGCACGGTCTTTAATGATAGCGCGTTCAGAAGAGCTTTCGGTAATATCTAAAACTTGTTGCAGTTTGATGTCTTGGTTAAACGGGTCGAACAATGGAGTAATCACCTCTTCGCTTACTGAATAATTAAACGGCAAATTAATGTGCCATTTTTTAGGCATCAATTTACCTAAACTTAGGTTAGCCACTACGCTATATTGCTGCATGTCTTCACGGCTTCGCTCATTTGGACCTTGCTCAAGTGCGCCAAAACCAACTGTGCTCATTTTACCCATAGCCGAAATGGTTGCAAAATCAGCCAAATTAGTATCTGCATTGGCGATGGCGGCCATACCTCCTGAATTGTCCATCTGTGCTAAACGCAATTCGTTAAACCAAACCTCGCCTTTGATCGGTCTGGCACTAAGCGGATTTCCTGAAGGGTCTGTTCCGACAGTAGTATTATTTTTGATTCCGAGCATCATGTTGCGCACCAATCCAAAATTCGGGTTTCCGCGCACACCAACTCGCATACGTCTGGTGTATGAAGCATCTAACTCATCATCATACTTGTAGAAAATTTCATTAGGACCCAACGGTGTGGCTTGACGCATCAATATTTTAATTTGCGTCAACATATCAAGCGGAATGCTCAAATCATTTGCTTCAGGCCAAATAGCCTCTGCAGAGGTAGCTCCGGGCTGGGTAACTTTTAAAGGAACTTCTACCTGATAAAAATTCTCGGTAAAATCATTCCCAAATCTAATGAATGCTACCATTTCATTGTCTTGCAATGGTGATGAATCGTTCGGATAAGCCTCAGAGTGAATAAACATCTTGAGCTTTTTAAACTGACGCATATCAACATTGATATTCTTAAAAACACCACGGGAATCGCCAGCCTCTAGTCCGTCAGCACCTGAAACCCTCAACGAAAGTGATTGCTCATTTTGGTTGATAATGGTATTATTGTTATATAATTGTTCTCGAACTACCCCAGGAGGTGTTACATATTTAACCGGTGTACGCGAACCATTTTCAAGCACATTAACTGATTGGGTCTCAAACACAGTAGGATCATTCGCAAAATTAGGATCTGTTGGATCTAATGCTACTTGGTATCTTCTCCAATCTCCGCGAATCAAATCGAGTGAAGCAAAACGAAGTGTAATTTCATCTTCAAAACCGGTAACGAACATTCGCATAAAACGAATAGAAGTAAAATCATCTTTGGTCAAACTACCAATAATTCGCTCACACTCTGAAACCGGAATTTTAAATTGAATCCAACGCGTCGGAGAGGTTTCTCCAAAACTCGAACCCGGGGTTTCCGGCTGTCCTGATTGTGTTAAATCGCGAACATCTGTTACAAATCTGGTGTTTCCAACGGCCATATCAGGTTTGATATCAATGCTGTACTCAAAATACGCATCAAAGGTATCCATGGTGTTGTCGCGGTTGATGTCTTCAATATCAGGAATAGTGGTATTGCCTCGGTTGTTATCGGTAACAGAAATTGGAGAGTTACCTTGCGTACCGTTGTAGTTTTTGTATCGCTCAATAACACCTCCACTGGCTTGTAAAAAATAGGTGTAATTATCACCTGCCGGATCAGCTTCGCCGGCGTACTGATCGTATTTGGTTGCCTCTTCAACATCGTTCATACCGTCTAGACCGGCATCTTGTGCTGATCGATTGGCGCCATCTAAATCGAATGCATAAATAAGTGACTGAGAAGCCGGAACTTTACCCCAAATAGTGTTAATTGTCAACTGATTAGAGCCTGATTCTGGCAAGCCGTTTTCATATTGTTTTCTTCCGTCTTTTAAGATATCTTCTGAAATAGACCCCAAATTAAAGTACAATTTACCAACGTTAGAAGTGGCCGGAAGTCCCGCGTGACCTGTATACGGATCCATCATCCAAAACTGAATAAACTCAACATTGGCTTGTGCAAAATTAGTTGAGTTTAATGAACGCATAATCCCCCCAAAATTAGATTGCGGTGCATTGGCCACGGTTGTGCTATTGTTGTACGGACCGCGTTCTTTTGGGTAATAAGTTAAATCAAATGTATTAATAACTTGTATCTGACCCGGGGCTATATCAGTATTGGGATAAACTTCTCGAGTCAGGATTCTTCGGGTTTTATTTAAAGAAATATCATCTGTTGAAATACCTCCCGGTTTGGTGTAAATAATAGGATCAATAGAATACCAACTCAGTTTAGATCTTTTAAAACCATAATCTAGTGTGGTTGATTCGCCATTAAAAATGTACGGACTTGGTGTTTCTCCATCAAAAGAATTTGACTGCGTATCAACCAAAGGAGTTGATGACAAAAACCATGATTGAGGTGAACGCAAATCAATATTGGTTTGTGAACCTTCAAAGTCATCCAGGTATAAAGTTGATTCCCCGTCAAACTGATCCGCTTTTGGAGTATCAGGTTTTAAATAAGCAACCTCACCTCTGAATGAAAAATTAGACGGAACATCCGTATCCATAAAAGGTAGCTTATTAACCATTCGGGTTAAAAACGGAACTTCTGTTGCATAACTGGCATGCAAACCATAAATAGTATTGTTGACTGATTCTTGTCCGTAGTTAGATTTTTGTGTCAGCGGACGTTCGGTCATTTTGAGTAAAGTTCCGCCAATGGTCAGCTTATCAGAAAACTTGTGATCAATGTTGATTCCCATAAAGCGTCTGGTTTGTTGACCAAAGGTAGAGTTGTTCTCAACCGACACCTGAATGGGTGTATTTGATGCTTGTAGTGAAGGATCTAAAATTTGAACTCTACCCGCTTGGTAGTTCACCGTATAATCAACTCCTTCTAACAAAACTCGCCCACCAGCTGTAACCACCACTGAACCTTTCGGAACGTTGAATGCACCAATCGGAATTCCATCACCTCCTGATGATTTGAACTTTCCGCGCAATTCATATTTATTTTTTGAAGCGTCTTGTAATGCTGCCGCAGGAGTTTTGATATACATCTCGCGGAAAACATATTTTGACTGATTGGCGTTGTAGGTATCCGGATTATTGTATACTTCGGTTGGGGCTGTCTTCAATTTTTCAAAAATGAGTTTACCAAACGGTTCAACCGAAGTAAAAATCAAACGCCCGTTTTGTGTATCAACTGTGAGTCCGGGTAAAAAATCAAAAAAACCATCACCTCCTACCTGCGGATCGTTGGTTGAATTTAACCGATCAACATTGAACACTTTGAGCAACGGATTGTTATTTACCCAATTCTCAGGATGCAAAGGATCATTTGCCGGAAATGGAGTACCCGTTACCGGTGTAATATAATTTAACGGAGATGGATCTGAATATAAGATATTAAATCTAAAATCTTGTTGTTCAAGCTGAAAAGCTCCGGGAATCTGATAGATGTTTTTCATCATCAAGTTCCAAACCGGCTTGTTTACGCTGGTTAAATTACTCTTGAGCATTTTCAGTACCAGAGCTTGTGTTGTAATGGTTTGCGGTTGTCCGGTAATCGGATCGGTTGAGCCGGGTTGTGTTGCATCTACCCCATCATTTCCAAATTCGCCTACTTGATATACCTGATCACCAATAGTGTATTGATATGCAACTGCTAAAACTTCGTCATTAGAAAGTTTTTGCTGAAGCGAAATATATCCCAATTGCGGATGAAAAGTAAACTCATTGGCATTCAACTTACGTGCATTCTCAAGTTTTGAAAAATCCATCCCTTCAATAGGAACTACCACGTTAAAACCTGAACTGGCCGTTGCAATTTCACGGATGTTTGAATTTAAAAACCCTGCACCGCCCGATGCATTGTCAATAAGTCCGGGGTCATATTGGTTATTCTTATTGTCTGAAGGGCTATCGGCAGGCACTTTAAAAAAGCCCGGAGGCGGAGTTAATGAAACTATTTCTGCATCGGTGTAACCGGTTTGTTGTGATTCTCCAAGATCTTGTAAAGCAATAATGTTACGTTGGTTATTATTGGTGTTGTTTACTCGGTTTTGACGATTGGTAATCCAAACTTCAAGTCGGGTTATTTGCACACGACTATCAATCAAAGGATAACTTTTAAGGGCATTGTCATATTTGTTTCTGAAGTATTGCGATAAAAAGAAGTGTCGGTCAGTATCGTAATCCAAACCAAACAAATCAAAATCTTGAATGGTTCCGCCACCTTGAGCAGTTACCGTTTTGGTTTGTGATTTTTGCTCTGAGAACACACCCGTAATCGTGGTTCCGCCAAACTGAAATTGTGCTTTAACACCAAAAAGACTTTGTGCTCCTCGAATCAATGAACCGCTTAATGGCATGCTTACGTTACCAACTTCGATTTTTTGAATTATATCATCTTCATCAGGAGTATATTCTAACTTGATTTGATTTTGAAAAGAAAAGGTTGATTGTGTATCATAGTTGGCTGTTACTTTTAAACGCGTTCCAACTTTACCCAACAACGACATATTGATGCGCTGATTGAAATCAAAATTGGTGTTTTGGCGATTTCTCGGTGAAAAAATCGGATTGTCTTGCTTGGTATAACGAACACCCAAATCAACCTCAACCGAACCTGTTGGCTTAACATCAATCGTATTGCTGCCAAAAATCGATTCAAAAAAACTTGAATTGACATAATACCTTGGCAATAAATCTTTCTTGGCTTCTTGGGTTCCCGCTTTTTTACCATCAATTGCATCTGATTTCTTTTTGTAATAAGCCCTCATAGACTCGCGCAACATAAGTTGTTCGTATTCTTTTGGCGTTAAAATAATCGGATAATTGATGTTAAAATCATCGACTTTATTGGTGTAAATATAGCGATCGGTTGCCGGATCATACGTATAGGCTTCTAATATGCTTGGCGGATTACTCAACTCAAGCGAGCCCGATGAATAGCCGGGTTTGATACTGTCGTTTTCTTGTTCTTGCACCTGCTCTTGAACTTGAGCAAAAACAATAGCGTGCGCAAACATAAACAGCATCAAAAAACCGATTTTGCCTACTGTCAAAAAATTGCTAAAGTATCTTGTTTTCAAGTATTATAAATTTTTTAGTGCCTGTTTGATAATAGCTTCGACGCTGGCTGAAGCATCTTGTAAGACAATTTTATCTACAACTTTTTCTGCCAATTTTTTGTTAAAGCCCAAAACTTCCAGTGCTGATAACGCTTCTTCTTTGTTTGTATTGCTTGCTAGAGTCGAAACTTCATCTAAATCATATAGTTTTAACACCTTTTCTTTGAGATCAAGTATAGCGCGTTGTGCCGTTTTGCCTCCGATTCCTTTTACTGACTGAATAAGCCCAACATCACCACTGGCCAAAGCTTGAATAATTTGTTTGGGTTCAAGCGATGAGAGCATCGTACGAGCAATACTGGCTCCGATTCCTGAAACCGACAAAAGCATTTTAAATATTTCACGTTCTGATTTTTCAACAAAACCAAACAACGTATGCGCATCTTCTTTAACTTGAAGATAGGTGTATAATTTGATAAAATCTGATTGAGGAAGCAAACTGTATGTATGCAGTGAGATATGAATCTGATAGCCAACGCCACCGCAGTCAATAACTACTTCGGTAGGTGATTTTTCAACCAATTTTCCTTGAATATGCGCTATCATTATCTTCTAAAAGCTGTCCAAATATAACAAAAAACTTTAATTAGCCTTTTGCCCTTTGTGCTTAAAATTTAATATTAAAATTCTTTAATTTTTTTATCTTCTCTTGGGCGTCTACCACAGCTACTGCGGCCATGTTGACCATTTCTTCAACACTAGCGCCCAACTGAAAAATATGTACCGGTTTATCAAGCCCCATGACAATGGGTCCAATTGAATCAACTTTATACAATTCCTTAAGCAATTTATAGGTAATATTGGCCGATTCCAAATTCGGAAAAATGAGCGTATTTACTTTTTTTCCGGCCAATTTTGAAAAAGGAAACTTAGCCTTTAACATATCCGGGTTCAAAGCAAAATCAGCTTGAATTTCGCCATCAACAACCAAATCAGGATAATAATTATGCAAATAAGAAACCGCCTCGCGCACCTTTGAAGCACTCGAGTCAGTAGCCGAGCCAAAATTTGAAAATGACACCATCGCAATGACCGGTTCCATACCAAACATACGAATTGTTTTAGCGGTCATAAGTGCTATTTTAGCCAGGTCATCGGCTGTAGGATTTGGATTGATAGCCGTATCAGACAAAAACATCGGGCCGCGATTGGTCATCATCATATTGGTTGTAGCAATGAGTGAAATGCCCGGAGCTTTACCTATGAGTTGCATAATGGGTTTTACCGCCGACGGATAACTGCGTGAATACCCCGTCACTAGTGCATCAGCCTCGCCTTCATTGACCATCATTGCGGCAAAATAATTGCGCTCTCGCATCCATTTTTGGGCATCAAGCAAAGAAATTCCTCTGCGCTGACGTGACTTCCAAAACATATCGGCATAACGCAATCTACGCGCATCTTCTTCTTTTGTTTTTGGGTCATAGATAGGTACATCTGCATCAAAGCCCAACTCTTCTTTGAGTTCTAAAATGAGTTCTCGATTACCCAACAAAATAGGCTTGCCAATACCTTCCTCATGTACAATTTGTGCCGCCTTAAGCACATCTAGATGATCTGCCTCTGCAAAAACTACACGTTTTGGATCAGTTTTAGCGCGATTGGTCAGCAATCGAACCATTTTATTGTCAGAGCCCAAACGTTCCATGAGCTCATCTCGGTATTCATCCCAATCTTGAATCGGATGCAACGCCACTCCTGAATCCATAGCAGCTTTAGCAACTGCAGGCGCTACGGTAGTAATCAAACGCGGGTCAAATGGTTTAGGAATAATATAATCTCGACCAAAAACCAATTTGGTTTCGCCATAGGCTATGTTGACTTGTTCGGGTACACTTTCTTTGGCCAAGGCTGCTAACGCATGCACCGCTGCCATTTTCATTTCTTCGTTGATTTTGGTGGCCCGAACATCTAAAGCTCCTCTAAATATATAAGGAAAACCCAAAACATTGTTTACTTGATTCGGATGGTCTGAACGACCTGTAGCCATGATGATATCATCGCGGGTATCGATGGCTAATTGATAATCAATCTCCGGAATGGGATTGGCCATGGCAAACACAATCGGGTTACGCGACATATCGAGTAACATTTCAGGTGATAAAATATTTCCGGCTGACAAACCTAAAAAAACATCGGCACCTACCAATGCTTCGGCCATATTGATTCCGGCTTTTCCGGCGGTATATTTTTTTTGCAAATCTGACAAATCGGTTCTGCCGGTATGCAAAACACCTTCTTTGTCAAACATGATAATATTTTTAGGTTGAACACCCAACATTACATACAAGTTGGCACACGCCAGCGCTGCTGAACCCGCTCCTGAAACGACTACTTTAACGCGGTCAATTTTTTTCTCAGCCAACTCAAGCGCATTGAGTAAAGCTGCCGACGAAATGATTGCCGTACCGTGCTGATCATCGTGCATGACCGGAATATTGAGCTCTTCTACCAAACGCCTTTCAATTTCAAAAGACTCTGGCGCTTTGATATCTTCTAGGTTAATACCGCCAAAAGTGGGCGCTATATTTTTAACCGTTTGAATGAATTCTTCAATGTCTTTGGTACCTACTTCAATGTCAAATCCATCTATATCTGCAAAGATTTTAAACAACAATGCCTTGCCTTCCATAACGGGTTTTGAAGCTTCCGGACCAATATCACCCAGACCCAAAACAGCCGTTCCATTTGAAATAACCGCTACTAAATTTCCTTTTGAGGTATATTTATAAACATTATTGACATCTTTGGCAATTTCTAAACAAGGCTCAGCCACACCCGGTGAATAAGCCAAGGACAAATCGCGTTGGGTTGCGTATTTTTTGGTGGGAACTATTTTGATTTTCCCGGGCGTAGGTTTTGCGTGGTATAGTAAAGCTTCTCTGCGTTTGCTGTTTCTGTTCATGCTGTTGGGATTTATTCCGACCGACAAAGGTAAAAGTCTCGGTGTAAAATAGAAATTTTTACGCTTGAATCTTTATTTATTGCTGCGTTTGCTTTTGTGGCGTTTGTCAATGGGTTGATGAAGAATTTGTACTGGGCTCCGGTTGTACTATTTGACCTCCGTCTTTAATTTGCTCCGATTGAGGCGTGTCTTGGTATGGTGTCTCTTCAATATCCTCGCCCTTTCGGCCCAATTTTACTTTTGGCGCATCTTTGGTTCCGGTTATTGTGAGCGGAATTCCGATGATGCCCAATGGCGGTAATCCGAGACGCATTTTGATATTGAGTTTGCCATCAAAACTGGTGGTACCTTCAATGCGCGGCCTAAAGCCCGAAACTTTAAACTTGAATCGTTCAATGGTGATGATATTGTTTTTAATCGTGGTTTTGATGTCAACTTTACTCAAATCAGGATTGCGAATGGCATCGGTGTGGGTTTTATCACTCACAGCTCCGAACATTCTGAAACCGCGCATTTTTACTTGTCTAACCGACAAGACACCTCCACCTTTAATCGAAGGATAAATGGGTTGCATATTGCCGTCGAGTTTGCCAGAAACAGCATAATCTAATGAAACTTTTCCTTGGGCTTTTTCGGCCGCTGAAACCATCTCGCGAAACATCTTGATTTCATCATAAGCGCGTTTGATGTCAAAATCTTCAGCTTTAATTTTAAAGTCAAAGGCAGCGCGCGTGGGTGTTTCGCTCACATAAGCAGCATTCATATTCACCGGACAATCAATAATGCTGAAACCTGTATTTTGGAGTGAAAGTTTGCTTTTGTTGACCGATAGATTTCCGTGTGATTGGGTCAGGTTTAATCCTTGAAAATCTACTTGAGCTGCATGAGCTGTAAACTGTAAATCAAAATTCGGTGGAATCACCACCACACCGGTTTGTTGGGCGGCCGGCGCTTGGGTGGTTGATGTTTTAGTTGTGGCTGATTCACTCGTCGTTCCCGACATGAATTCATCTACCTTAATATAATTGGATGTCAAATTGAATTTTCCTTTGAGCACTTCGCGATCAGACAACACAAAATTGATGACATTTTGCAAATAACCATCCATCTTAAAATCAGATGCTCCGTAAGCCGCCATGAAATTATTGAAAAACATTTTGTCTTGCTGAAACTTAAATACACCTTGATTGATGACAAAAGGTTTGGGTAAATATGCGCTTTGGGTTCTGATGTTTTTGAGTTCAAGCGTTCCGCTATTCTGAAGTTTGTTGTAACGACCGGCTACGGCATCGCTTTGCGTTCCTTTAAAGGCTACATCAGCTTTGACAAAACCTTTTACATCAAGGCCTTCTATCGGAAAAACCTTGTAAACACGCGCCAAATCTACACTGCCTTTGGCTTTTAGATTATAGGCAACATCGTCAAAATTTTTAAAACTAGCTTTTAGATAAAACGGTTTACCTTCAAAATTAAACGAAGCCGGATTGATGATGAGTTGGGTTTGCGCAAAAGTTCCGTTGCCGTTAAACAATGAAGCCAACAAGTTGATATTGGTAATAGGTTTTGGATAATATTGCGTTTGAATGCGCGCATTTTTGAGCAAAACAGTTCCTTTAGTCACCGGAAAAATCGATTGCTCTTTGTTGTAGACGCCTTTTGAAATAACATTCATTTTGAGCAATCCGCTTAAATCCATGTTTTGTAAACCGGCGGCTTGATCGAGTTTTTTCAAATCAAGCGAGGCTTGCAGATTGGCTTCTATAACCGGCTTTTTGAGCCCTCGCGCTTTGACAATCGCTTTGAGATAGTCTTTTCCGACATTAAAAAACAATGAATCAACACTTACCTGAATACGGTCAGGATTCAAAGCCGGAATCTTGGTGTCAAAATTCAAGAAAATGTTCGAAAGCGGATATGGTGCATTTTTGTATTCTATATGCCCATCGCGAATTTTCATATTGAAATTCATATCAGGACTTTTGTTTTGCGAGGCGATGTATTGCCCTTTGAGCGAAAGACCGATATCAGTAGAGCCTTTGACTTTGGTTTTCTCGAGCCAAGTAACGTATTCGGGCGGAAGCGCGGTAAAGAAATCATTCAAACGACTATCGGTTGATTTGATACTGAAATCCATGTCGTAACCGTTCTTGAGAAAGTCAAATTTGCCCGTAAACTCAACCGGAAGTTTATTGATTTTGAGGTTGTTTTGTTCAAAAACAAACGCCAATGAATTAGTATTGATTTTGGTAATTAGGTCGGCTTTGACCTTTTTGTTCAGTAAATATTGTTTGTGATCGTAGGTCAAGTTAAGTGAATCTATTTCGGCTTCAGTATATATATCAAAAATGGCTTGGTCTAAATCACCTTTACCAATATAATTAAAACCTTTGGCATCAACGAGCATTTTGACCGATTGGTCGTTGTAGATGAGATGGCTGTCTTCAATAGAAATTTTCTCTAGCTTGAGCGAAGTATTTGAATCTTTGCTGGTGGGCTTTTCGGCTTCTGAAACATAAACATTATAATTTGCTTCGCCTTTTTCATTTACATGAACATTCATCAGCGCATGCGAGAGAAAGATTTTATCAATTTTGACCGTGCTGTCAAAAATCAAACTCTTGACGTTGATCCCGAAGGCAATCTCACCTGCCGACACCAAAGTTTCGTTGCGATAAGGGGCCGACCCATTGAGTTTAAAATCTTTGAGCGTCAGGGTCAACGATGGAAAATGATTGAAAAAAGACAACTCAGCTTCTGAGAAGTTGAGTTCTCCATCTAGTTTTTCGTTGGCAAATTTCTTGACTTCCTCGGCTACTTTGCCCGGAAACAAAATAGGCAACAAAAACATCAACAATAAAATACCCAAAAAGGTAAGAACCGTAATCTTGAAGCCTTTGACTATTTTGCTCTTTTTTTCTTTTTCCATGACACAAAGGTAAGATTTTACTTGTGCTGAAAAAATATTAGACCTTGATTTACAAAAGAAAAACCTCCCAAAAGGAAGGTTTTTCAAAAATAAAATATTAACTAACTCTAACTTACTCTTTAATCAGACGTGTGGTTTTAACTCGCCCAAAGTTATCGGTTATTTTAACCAAGTAAATCCCCGTTTTGAGTTCCGAAATGCCAAACTGTTCTCCGCTTGCTTTAGCTGAAAACTCTTTAACCATTTGACCGGTAATTGAATATACTTGTGCTTTTGTGATAGCTGTATTTACTTGGAAATAATCTTGTGTTGGGTTTGGATAAACGGCAATGGCCTCTGAAATGTCAATAGCGTCAACACTCAAAGTAGAAGCCTTGTTACCAAATACTCTGAACCCGCCCGGCTCAATGCTGATACTCATATTGGTATCTGTTACATTAAATGAGGTGTCATCCATCATATTATACCAAGTTCCAGTAAATGGAAATCCGCCGGCTATATTATAAGTGTTGTTGGTAAAATTGGTCAACACATAAACATAACTTAAATTAGAAGTCTGAGTGGTACTGGTCCAAATATCGAGACGCGGATGCCCGATAGAGCTAAAATTCCAAGCATAAGAACCATTTTCAAAAACATTTTCGGTTTTCTTGAGGTTGATGAGTCGCGCCCAATTGTTATAAATAGCGCTTCTATTGGCATTTCCTAACCAGTTATCAGTCCATTGAGGCTGTGGTTTGGTATCGAGTTTACAATCCGGATTGCTGAATGAAACATTGCCATTATTACATGTCCAGAGTGATTTTTCCCAACCTAATTCACCAAAATGCCAAATCATTTTAGGCCCAGGAACTAGGATATGAACCGCGCCCATAGCTGAGGCTCTCAAAAGTGCTTTATTCAAATCTCCTTGAGTTTGACCCGTTTCTGTAGTAGCTTTGTATAGCACACGCTCTTCATCATGACTCTCGGCATAACCTACAAAACGTTCTGAAGCATCGGCTATTCCGGATAAATTGGTAGCATTACCTTTAACCAAATTCGCGTATGCATCAGTCATTTTACGCCATTGCATGATTCCTTTTGTGTTACCTGATTTAAGGTAATTGGCCCATTCAACTTCTTCATTGTATGAACCTCCTGTTCCCAAGTGCTCAAAAATCACAAAGAAGTTCGGATCTAATTCCCATTGTTTATCTGCATACCATTTGAGCTTAGCTACACGATCAGCTTGGTAGTTATTGGTACAAGCATCTTGTCCTCCAGAAACATTTGACGGACAAGCATTGGTAAACCCTTTGGTTAAATCCCAACGGAAACCGTCAATTTTATATTCTTGAATCCAATGTCTGATGGTTCTGGTTACATAAACATTGGTCAAATTGTCTGGTTCTCTAAAGTGATTCAAATCTGTACCCACGTTGTATGAGTGCATGGCTGCTTGATTACAGTATGGGTTTTCAGAGGTTACACCGTTGTCCCAACCGTCACCATCGGTATCAGTCATCCACATACGCACCAGAGGTGAACGCCCAAAAACGTGGTTCAAGGCTACGTCAAGAATTACTGCAATCCCATTTTGGTGACACAAATCAATGAACTCTTTAAGTTTAGCTGGTGGCCCATAACGTTTGTCAAGTGCCATGTGATAAACGCTGTTGTAACCCCAACTCATATTTCCTTCAAACTCCATCACCGGCATGAGCTGAATTGCATTTACTTTTAAGTTTTTGAAATAATCAATACGATTGATTAAATCTTGATAGGTTCGGTTGGCGTCAAAGTCACGAACCAACGCCTCATAAATGACTAAGTCTTTCTTTTGCGGTTTTACAAAGTTGGTGGTAGCACTGCTCCAAGTATAATTGTAATATGCGTTTGGTCCGGTTTGCAACACAGATACCTCGCGTTCTTGTCCTGTTGGATAAGACGGAAGGCCCGGATAAACCCCTAAAGATGCAATTTCGGGATCGTCAAAAGGCGACAATACCAAAGTTGAAAACGGATCGGCTGTTTTGACAATGGCAGGAGAATTGGTTGGACGACTGGTTACATCACAAACCCAATATTGAAACGAATATGCTTGATCAGGTGTTAAACCTGTAAGTTGCAACCAAAATTTACCCGAAGCCGGGTCTTTTTTCATGGCATAACTTCCGTTGGGTTGCCAATTGTTAAAGCTTCCGGCTACGTATACAAAATCCTTAAATGGTGCATTGAGTACTAAAGTTGCTTTGGTAGCATCCGACGGATCGTAATTGATGCCGTCTTCAAGAGTGCCTGATGGCATGGCCTCAGAAATAGTTCCCGGATTAATAATTACCGAAAACTTTTTAACTTGAACATAAGTTCCTTGAGTTACTTCTAGTTCATAGTTTTGATTTTGGGTGATTCCGGTATGGCTAAACGAGAAAAAAGAAGTGTTCGGTGCAGTACTGATGCTCACGCCATTCGCCTTTAAATTATAACTCGCTGCACCGTTGGTATTAGAAGCTTGAATAGAAAGATTTGAACCCGAGTTGAGTATCGTGGCACTATTGAGCGCTGGTGAAATCAAAGTAGATTGAAAAATACCAACATTGAAAATAAAATCAGAACAAGCCGTTGGTTTTTTGAGTGTTTGTGAACCGGTTGCATTTCTGAATACCATACCCATTTTGGTAGCTCCAGATTGTTGAGCTGCACTTAAATTGAAATAAGTACTTGGTGTTAAGGTCATGCTCCAAGTTCCGTTACCGTTGTTGGTCATGAGGCCAACACCGTCGTCCTGACCCCAGTTTCCTACTACTGAAAAACCAAATGCATTAGCATCATTCCCAATACCGGCATGCATGTATACTTTGGCCGGATTGGTTCCCATGGTATTACACGTAGCACTAGCAAATGAAACCGTAATGGTAATTTGATCTGTCACATTAAACGAAGTCGGAGAAATAGTTACTTGTGACGATGCTACCATGGTAAACATCGCTATAAACCATGTCAATAAAAGATTCTTTTTCATATGAATTAAGTTAAAAGAGGCTGCCAAATGACAGCCTTCTTAATTTGATTTTTTAATTAGGACTAACCTTGAGCGTATAGGAATATTGTCTTGGAACACTTAAATCTAATTCAATATCATACTTGGTTTTTGTGTTGTCATTTACATAAGTCCCCGGCGCTTTAACAGAACCTGTATTATCAATAGGTGCTGCTGAGGTGGTTAATGCATTTGAATTTGAAACACTTGCTGCACCCGTACCTACTAAAACAGCGGCCACAGGACTTGTATTGCCTGTTTTAAAACTAAATTTTCTACCATCAATTAAATTAAGGGTGACTTTCCATTTTTTAGTTGAAAAATCATAATCCATAGGCGTTGTAGTTGAGAAT
This sequence comes from Flavobacterium sp. CYK-55, assembly GCF_018413465.1. Lineage (GTDB taxonomy): Bacteria > Bacteroidota > Bacteroidia > Flavobacteriales > Flavobacteriaceae > Flavobacterium. The sequence goes on along the minus strand of NZ_JAHCDK010000005.1, from coordinate 144,172 downwards.
CCAAAAGTTTTGGTTGCGTTGCCGAATATTCCAAAAACATTGGTGCCCGAAGCATTGTTGAACGGCAAAATCTTATAGCTGCTGTCTTGTCCATTGACTGTTACAAAATAGTGACCTGCAGTGGGTACGTTGTATGAAGTAGTTCCTCCTGATTCAAGCGTTCCGGAATTACCGCCACTGATACCAAATACAGTTGCAGAGGCAAAACTTCCGCAAGCATCAGGTTGATAAAATTTATAATCACCCGCCTCAAGATACATAAAACCTTCATAATCTGTATTTGTCGTATAAGCCGAGGTAACAATTTTTGCAGAGCTTTCAGGGCTAGCTCCTGTTTTTACCAAGGCAAAAATCAAAGGATCTTTAGGATAACCTTTAATAGCAACCGTAATCGGATTTGAATATTGCACGATGTTGTTGTTATTTTCTTCGTTATTGCCTAACAATGATCGAATTCTAAAATCAATATTCATCGTTCCGCAATTGAATGAAGGCAATTGATTCATCCAATTATTGACTTCTGAATTCAAGGCCTTGTATGTTCTGTTGTTAGGATTTTCGGGTGTTACCCAATTAAACACAACAACATTTTTTCCTTCACCATCGGGAATAAAAGGAACATCGTGATCTGAGATGATAATTTGATAAGTTGATGCCGTAGAAACGCCATTGTTGGCTTTTTCCCAATCGAGCTTTATACAACTGTTTGCATCAATGGTTGGATTTAACTCAGAAGGAGTTACCACGGCTGCATCTTTACGCAACAGAAGTCCCTGCGCACTGGCTACCGGGTCGGTATCGTTTTCGCATGAGACCAACCCCATGAATAAGCCCGCAAAAACTGAAATAATTGATATTTTTTTCATTTTGTGAAATTTAAATATTAATAACCCGGATTTTGGGTAAGGTTTGGATTAACTTGCATCGCTTTAAGCGGAATTGGAAACAAATCATAATGATCCGGAATTGCTGTTCCTTCGGCGATACCGCCCTTCCAAGGCCATAAATACGTACCACCTGTGAATCTTCCGTAACGAATTAAATCTGTACGTCTGTGCCCTTCAAAGTTGAGTTCCCTAGCTCTTTCGTCTAATATAAAATCTAAAGTCAATTGACTTGCATTGATCGGAGTTGCATGTGATCTATTACGAATATCATTGACATATCCGAGTGCTTCAGTAGTACTTCCGCCGCCACCACGTAGAACACATTCTGCATAAATCAAATAGGCATCGGCTAATCGATAAAGAGGAAAATCGGTTCCTGAAAACTTAGTAGCAGCTGCCAATGTTGTCTCAGCATTGCTATTTCTAAACTTAGTAGACGGAAAACCATCTGACCATGTTTTGTAATCATTCATTACAAAACTGTGACCATTGGTCCAAAACAAATGAGCGCGATCATCAGTAGAAGCTGAAAGATCTGAAGCGCTTGAGCCGAACAAACCATACCAAGCACTGGTAGCGCGGTGACCACCCCATCCTTCGGTAGCTCCAAAGTCGGCAATAGTCATCGTGTCACTGCTCAAACTGCCACTTACCAAATATGTAGTATTCCCGTAACTTTGACTGGTTAAAGGGTCAGCGATTAATGGAAAAATAATCTCGTTCTTAGCTTGACTAACATTGTTGTCTGCAGAAAAAAGGCTTACAAAATTTGGCGCAAGTGTATAACCGCCTTCATCAATTACTTTTTTGATTTGAACCAATGCGTCGGTGTATTTTGGAGTTCCAGTATATACTTCAGCGTTCAAATACAATTTAGCCAACAACATTCTGGCAACCGCTTTATTGGCTCGACCATACTCATTAGTTTGTGGAAGCGAACCCTGAACAGCCAATAATTCTGACTCTACAAAAGCAAACAATTGTTGACGAGTTGCTTGAGGAGCTGGAACTGAATTCGAAGTATCTTCTGTAACCAAAACACCTTTACCAAAACAATCAATTAGATAATAATACGCCAGTGAACGCAAGAAACGCAACTCGGCAATATACTGCTCTTTATTGTTCAAGCTCACATTATTCAATACTGAGATTAGATTATTACACTGAGGCACTGTGTAGTATACACGGTTGTATAAATATCTGAAAAACTTATTGTTTTCATCCCAATCAGTACAAGTTGTCAATTGGTCCAGACCATTATCACCCCAACGATTCTTCATATCGTCAGCGGTAAAGTCTTCTAAATTGATAATTCCGCGTAGAAACGGTGATTCACCGGCATCATCCCCTGGGGTATCAGTATCACCGGGTCCATTTGCTCCTGACAATGCAAATGAACCATATATTTTAGAAACCAATCCTTGAATAGCATTTGGATCACGTGTAAGCAATTCTTCTAATGTCAATTCATTTTCTGGATCAGTATTCAAATCTTGTGTACAACTATTCAATAGTAATACTACAAAAAATAATCCTGTAATTAATTTCATTTTTTTCATAAGGCTATTTTATTAAAAATCAAGATTAACACCTAATGTAAATGTTCTTGGTCTTGGATAGAATGTTCTGTCAATTCCACTAAAGTTCTCTGGATCTTGACCTGAATATTTGGTCAATACAAATACATTATTCACAGAAGCAGAGATGCGCAAAGTCGATTTTTCGATAAATTTCTTGATCTTGTAACCTGCAGAAATATTATCACATCTCAAGAATGTGGCATCTTGCAACAGATAATCACTAAACGTCGCATTACCTTGAAAGTTTTGGAATAGTGGGTTTGCAGCTCCGTTATAAAAATTTAAAACATTATTCAAACTTGCTGCATTCTGTGGAATAGCACTTTCAATGTAACCATTTGTCAATGTTTTTAAGTTATAAATTTGCCCTCCGATTTGACCTCTAAAATTAGCTGCAAAATCAAAGTCTTCAATAGTTATCGTGGTATTAAATCCATATGTCCAATTAGGACGAAGAGCAACATAGTAACGATCATCATTGGTGATTTTACCATCGTTGTTACGGTCTACATAAGCTCCGACAATAGGTTGCCCGCTGGTATCGTATACTTGCTCATAAACCCAAGCAGAATAAGGCTGATGCCCTACTGCTGACTGAGCCAAGAAAACCCCAGTTTGATTTAAACCAGTATCTTTATCTTGAACTTGAGTAACTCCTTCCAAAGTTTTGACAGTATTGTATGTATAAGCGATATTACCACCTATGCCCCAAGTGAAATTTTCTTTCTGAAAAATCTTAACATTGAGGGCAGTTTCAAAACCTTCGCCTTCTATAGAACCTACATTGCTAATGAATTCTGAAGATGCAGTGCTTTGACCCGGTAATACTGGAACAGTAGCTAACAAATCATCTGTTTTACGCTTAAACACATCTACAGAACCAGAGAGGACTCCTCGTTTAAAAATTTCGAAATCCAACCCTAAGTTGTATGTAGTGGTTTTTTCCCAAGTGATGTCAGGATTATAGGGTCTGGCAGTATAAGTTGTGTAACCAGGCAAATACTGTCCTGTGTTAGAACCTATTTGAAAGAAAGGCCTAGTTGGGAAATACCCTACAGCTCCTGTGATTCCTGCTTGACCTGTTTTACCCCAGCTCGCACGCAATTTTAAATCTTGAAAAAAATCAACTTCTTTCAAGAAAGATTCTTCTTTTACTTTCCATGCCAAACCAACCGCTGGGAAATAACCCCATCGTTTGCTTGGTAAAAAAAGTGAAGTACCATCAGCCCTTAATGTTGCTGTCAGCAAGTATCTGTTTTTGATATCTATATTTGCTCGCCCAAAAAACGCCTGTAAGTTCAAAGGTAAATAATAGCTATTGTCTTTGTTTTCAGGGTTAATTTCAGGTGTTCTTATGCCTGTGCTTGCGTCATATATGTATTGCTGCTTGTTCCCTTCAGTAACAAAATTCTGATATGAATAACCTGCTTGAGCATCTATGCGGGTTATAAAACCCGATAAATTTTTGGTGTACACCAAATAGGCATCCATCGTTTTATTGGTTGAGGTTTGGTTTTCTCCAAAGTTCAAACCTGGATTAAAAACATAACTAATATTCGGATCAGTTCCAGGAATAGTTTTATAGGTAGCCAAAGAATTGTCTGAAAAGAATTCGGCAATTCTAGAAATTGAAGCATCAATACCTAAATTAACTACCGCTCTTAAATCTTTCAAAAACCACATTTTATAATCGAACTCAGCATTTCCTAAAAATCGCGTTACACGTTCAGGTCTGGTTCTTTGTTGTAACATTGCCAACGGATTATAGGCTCCTGTTAAATTATAATGAGAGTTTCCATTACTATCTGTTTCTAAAAGCGTCTCTTGATAATAACCACCAAAGCGATTATTTAGAACATTACCATAAATTGGTTTGGTCGGATCCATACTTAGCGCATTCCCGATAGAGCCATTGTCATCAATAGCATTTTTATCAGAATATGTTCCTTTGGCATTGATATCCACTTTCAAATCATCATTCAAAAACTTAGGGGTTAACTTAAATGAATACGAAAACCTCTGATAATCGCTCGTTTTGACTACCCCTTGTGTGTTGTTGTATCCCAATGAGAATCTAAATGGAACTTTTTTATACAAATTAGCGCGAACACTAAAGGTATGGTCTGTTGAAATAGCCGTTCTCATGATGGCATCCTGCCAATCAGTGTCATACAGTATCCTTCCTTCAATTTGCGGGGTTGACAAATCATCTAGAGCGACCGAGTTTGGATCGTCAATCCCTAACTTATTGGTTTGTGTTGGAAAATATTGTTTGATAAACCTAGTGTAATCCGAAGCATTCATAACATCTAAAGTTTTGGTCACTTTAGATACTGAAACACTTGCCGTGTAATTAAACTGAGGCGCACCGGAAGTTCCTTTTTTAGTGGTAATCAAAATAACCCCGTTTGATGCACGAACACCATAAATAGCGGTTGCTGATGCATCTTTCAAAATGGAGAAACTCTCAACATCACTAGGATTAACCAAAGTAAATGGGTTACTAACACCCGCAGGATTTAAATCACTGATTGGAACACCATCAATAACAATCAACGGGTTGTTGGTTGCGTTCAACGAACCACCACCGCGAATACGAATATTTGGTGCCGAATCAGGTGCACCGCCGTCATTGGTAATTCTTACACCTGCAGCTTTACCGGCCAATAATTGATCGGTTGAAACAATAGCTCCTTTATTAAAATCTTTAGAAGTAACAAGAGCCACTGAACCGGTGGCATCTTTTTTCTTTGCAGTACCGTAACCTACCTGAACCACAACTTCTTGCAATTGGTTTGATTCTTCTTCTATGACTACATTTAGTGTGGCTTGACCTTCATAAGTTAAGATTTGTTCTTTGTAGCCAATGTAAGAGAAAATAATTTTGTCTCCTTTTTTGATTTTGACCAATTTGAACTTACCGTCAAAATCGGTCTGAGTACCCATTTGAGTACCCTGAATCATTACATTTACTCCCGGCATCGGCTGTTTTGAAACCTTATCGGTAACAACCCCTTCAAGCGAGGCCTGAGCCAAAACACTCAGCGGAAGCAAAAGCATAAAAAATAACAACTTAGTGTAAATTGTTTTCATACATTTTGTTTAAGTTAGAATAAGTTTATAAAGCTTGCACTTTACTTCGAAAAGTTAAATTTAAGTAAAATTTTCAATTGCCTTTCTACACAGCTGTTAATTGTCCAGCCGAAAACGTTTTCGTGTTGAAAACTTTCGGGTTAGCTCAATTTTTTATGGATAAAATTTCGATAAACCAAAATTAAATATACCTTTATTCAGAAAACAACATTCGCCATTAAAAAGCCTTTATGAAGAGAAAAGTTACCCTGAAACAAATTGCCAAAGAGCTTGATGTTTCTATTTCAACCGTATCAAAATCTCTGCGTGACAGTCCAGAAATTAGTGAAGATACGAGGCAAAAAGTACAGGCTTTTGCCAAGTTATACAACTACAAACCCAACTTGATTGCACTGAGTCTGAAAAACAAAAAAACCAAGACCATCGGCATCATTATTCCTGAAATTGTACATCATTTTTTTGCAACGGTCATCAGCGGAATCGAACACATAGCCAACGAAAGAGGATACAACGTAATTGTCTGTTTATCAGACGAATCTTTTGATAAAGAAGTCATTAACATGGAGATGCTCGCCAACGGAAGCATTGATGGTTTTATCATGTCATTATCAAAAGAAACCCAACACAAAAAAGACTTTCATCACATTACTGAAGTCATCAATCAAGGTATGCCCGTGGTGATGTTTGACCGCGTAACCAACGATATTTTGTGTGATAAAGTCATCATCGATGATAACTTAGCCGCATACAACGCCGTTCACGATTTAATCAATAACGACTATAAAAAAATCGGATTGATTACCACAGTTGATTATGTGAGTGTTGGAAAATTGCGTACCGACGGTTATCTCAAAGCGCTCAAAAGCAACGATATTAAAATTGATGAAAATCTGATCATCAAAATCGAAGACATTGAAAACTGTACCGAGCCCATTGAAGAACTCATCGCCAGTCAAAGGCCCGAAGCTATTTTTGCCGTGAATGAACTCTTTGCTGTAACGGCCATCAAAGCCGCCAAAAAGCTCAACATCAAAGTTCCAGAAGAATTAGCCGTGATTGGTTTTACCGACGGAATCATCTCAACATACTCTTCGCCAAGCATCACTACGGTGAGCCAGAACGGCATCAAAATGGGCAACAAAGCAGCGCAAATGCTCATTGAGCGTTTAGAATCTGAAGAAGATGAAGAGCACTACAAAACCGAAGTGATAGAAACCCATTTGGTATTGCGAGAATCTACGCTTCCGCTCAAATAAAACTTGACATTACTGAATGTGAGTGCGTTAATTTTTCACTTTTATTTTCAGTAATCAAAATATCCTTTATATTTACACCCGCTATCAAAGCTTGTACTTTACTTCGAAAATAAACAACAAGTTTTGATAAGCCCAGCGCTTATCGTTCATTTTTTAAATTACGATATGGAAAAGCGTAGATTAAGTTTCTGGGAAATCTGGAACATGAGTTTCGGCTTTCTCGGCATCCAGTTCGGATTTGCACTTCAGGGTGGATATATGTCCAGAATTTTTCAAACCCTCGGAGCAGAACCGCACGATATTCCCGGCCTTTGGATAGCCGCTCCGCTCACAGGACTCATAGTACAACCCATTATTGGTTACCTCAGTGACCACACTTGGTCTCCGAGATTTGGCCGCAGAAAACCCTATTTTCTCATCGGAGCCATTTTGAGTTCGTTTGCCTTATTTTTTGTTCCGTATTCATCTGCCTTGTGGATTGCGGCCGGTTTCTTATGGATCCTTGATGCTTCCATCAACATCAGTATGGAACCATTCCGAGCCTTGGTAGCCGATAAACTTCCCGACGAACAACGCTCCTACGGATTTATTCTGCAAACACTCATTATTGGTATCGGAACTTGGGTAGCCTCAAATCTACCTTGGATGGTCAAAAAACTAGGCTTTTCAGAATCTTCTAACATGGGAGAAATTCCAGAAAATGTAAAAGTTGCTTTTGGAGTGGGCGCCTTGGTGTTCCTCATCAGTATATTGTATACAGTGCTTACTACCAAAGAATATCCGCCCAAAGATCTTGAAGAATTCAAAACAAAAAAACAAAAAAACAGTTTCTTTTCAGATATCAAAGAAGCCTATCAGTCTATGTCTGGTGTGATGCTCAAATTAGGTATCATTCAGTTTTTTAGTTGGTTTGCTTTCTTTACCATGTGGAGTATGGCTACTCCGGCTTTGACCGAACACGTTTTCAAAGCGCCAGCGCCCATGCAAAACAATTTCAACATGACCGATGCTGCTCAGAAAATCAAATTTGACGAGCTCAACGCAGCTTATCAATCGGCATCAGATTCAGTAGGCTCAGCCATGGGATTATACGGCCTTTCATCCATGGCCTTTGCCTTATTGCTTACCTTTTATTCTTCGCGCTTAAAAATCAACCGAAAATATGTACACATGTTCTCACTCATTGCCGGTGGCGTGGGCTTTTTGAGCATGAGCTTTTTACCGAATCCGTCTTATTTAAACCTGTCATTTATACTCATCGGATTTTCATGGGGCAGTATTTTATCCATGCCTTATGCGATGCTTTCGAGCTCAGTTGATGAAGACAAAATGGGACTCATGATGGGCTTGTTCAATATGTTCATCGTCATTCCGCAAATCATTGCAGCCTTGGGCGGTGTGAATTTATTTTCAAAAATATTTGGCGACGGAGCCATCGCACCGATGCTTTTAGCCGGTTCATCACTGGTTATTGGCGGATTGTGCAATTTCTTGATTACCGACCCAAAAGTTATTAAAGGATAAACCCCAAAACATGAATAAAAAAGCTTTCATATTTGACCTCGACGGCGTTATTGTCGACACAGCCAAATATCACTTTCTGGCTTGGCAAAAAATTGCTGCCGAGCTCGGAATAGAATTCACCCCAGAACACAACGAACATCTCAAAGGCGTGAGCCGCGTTCGCTCATTAGATTTAATTCTCGAACTCGGAAAAATCGAAGCTTCGCAAGCCGATAAAGACCGTTGGCTGGTTCAAAAAAACGAAGATTATCTTTCGTATCTCGTCCATATGAACTACAGCGAAATCTTACCCGGCGTAATGCCTGTATTACAATATTTAAAAGAACAAAATCAAGCCATTGCTTTGGGTTCGGCAAGTAAAAATGCACGCCCGATACTCGAAAAAACGGGCATCATGGAATATTTTGACGTGATCATTGACGGCAACGATGTGAGCAATGCCAAACCCGACCCTGAAGTTTTCTTGCAAGCAGCGCGCAAACTCGGTATCGCCAATGAACAATCCATTGTTTTTGAAGATTCAGTAGCCGGCGTTCAAGCCGCCAACATTGCCGGAATGACCAGCGTGGGCATCGGCGAGCACAACATCTTGCACGAAGCACAATACACGTTTAAAGACTTTACCTATATGGATTTAAGTTTTATAGAATCATTAATCAAAAAATAACCGTCGACCCATCATCGACACCCAAAAACAAACCACAAGCATAAACAAAATTAGAGAAGAGAAAAATGAATCAGGATTACATTCAACCAGATAATTGGTCTATTATTGAAGAAGGATTTGATGCCGCCCAAGTAGAATCATCTGAAAGCCTTTTCAGTTTGGGCAACGGCACCATGGGACAGCGAGCCAATTTTGAAGAAACCTACTCAGGTTCTACCTTTCAAGGAAGTTATATCGGAGGCGTATATTACCCGGACAAAACCAAAGTGGGCTGGTGGAAAAACGGCTATCCGGAATATTTTGCCAAAGTACTCAACGCACCCAACTGGATTGGCATTGACATCACCATCAACGGCGAAGTGCTTGATTTAAATCAATGTAAAGAAGTCAAACGTTTCCGTCGTGAACTCAACATGAAAGAAGGCTGGTATCATCGTTCGTTTGATGCCACGCTCCAAAACGGTGTTGAAATTGCCGTAAACGTTCGTCGCTTTTTGTCGCAAACTTTAGACGAAGCCGGATTGATTCGCTTTGAAATTACTCCGCTCAACCAATCGGCCACCATCGTTTTCAAACCTTATCTCGATGCCGGCGTAACCAACGAAGACGCCAATTGGGAAGAAAAATTCTGGGAACCGCTTGAAGTAAAACACCAAGGTGACTCTGCGTTTGTAACCGCGCGCACTTTTAAAACACATTTCATTGCGACCGCGTTTATGAATAACCGTGTGTTTCTCAACGCAAGCGCCACCGGAAACGCCACCGAAATCGTCGAGGCCAACCACGAAAAAATACAATTCCAATATACGGTACAAACGGCTCAAGGCGCCACGGCATCCATCGAGAAAATCGGTGGTTATACCGCGTCAATGAACCACGACAACACCCAAACAGCGGCTGAAAAAGTGATTGCTGCAGCTTTAGCCAAAGGTTTTGACGCTTTGCTTTCTGAACAGATTCAATCTTGGGGCAAAATCTGGGAAATGTCAGACATTACGATTGACGGCGATGTCAAAGCGCAACAAGGCATTCGCTTCAACATCTTTCAGCTCAACCAAACCTATTCAGGCAAAGATTCGCGTCTGAACATCGGCCCGAAAGGATTCACCGGCGAAAAATACGGCGGCTCTACTTATTGGGATACCGAGGCGTATTGCATCCCTTTTTATATGGCCACCAAAGACCAAGAAGTGGCGCGCAACTTACTCACGTATCGCTACAACCAACTCGGCAGAGCCATTGAAAATGCTGAGAAATTAGGCTTTACCGGTGGCGCAGCGCTTTACCCGATGGTTACCATGAACGGCGAAGAATGCCACAACGAGTGGGAAATCACCTTTGAAGAAATCCACCGAAACGGCGCCATCGCTTTTGCCATTTACAACTATTACCGTTACACTGGCGATTATTCATACATTCCTGAAAAAGGACTCGAAGTACTCATCGGCATCGCGCGCTTCTGGCAACAACGCGTGAATTTCTCAACGGCCAAAAACCAATACGTGATGTTGGGTGTGACCGGTCCGAATGAATACGAGAACAATGTCAACAATAACTTCTACACCAATTATATTGCTAAATGGTGCTTAGAATATACCGCTGAGCAAGTGCGCAAAGTGGCTGCTGATTACGCTTCAGACTATGCCCGCATCGCACAAAAAACCAACATCTCAGAAACAGAATTACAAAGCTGGGAAAAAGTCGCTCAGAACATGTATTTCCCATACAGCGAAGAACATCAAGTATATTTGCAACAAGACGGTTTCTTAGACAAAGAACTCGTGCGTGTGGCCGATTTGGACCCGAAACAACGCCCGATCAACCAAAAATGGTCTTGGGATAAAATCCTTCGCTCACCTTATATCAAACAAGCCGACGTTTTGCAAGGATTCTATTTCTTTGAAGATCACTTCAGCATGCAAGAACTCGAAAAACACTTTGATTTTTACGAGCCGTTTACGGTACACGAAAGCTCGCTTTCACCTTGTGTTCACTCAATTCAAGCAGCCATTTTAGGCAAAATGGATATGGCCTACACCTTCTACCTCAGAACTTCGCGTCTCGATTTAGATGATTACAACAAAGAAGTCAAAGAAGGCTTGCACATTACCTCAATGGCCGGCACTTGGATGAGCATTGTTGAAGGTTTTGGCGGCATGCGTGTCAAAAACAACCAATTGCATTTCAGCCCGCGCATTCCTAAAGAATGGAACGGCTATTCGTTTAAAATCAATTTCCGCCACCAAATTTTAGAGGTGTCGGTACAGCAAAATCAAACCAAATTCGCTTTAGAAGGCGATCGCGAAATCACCGTGGTGGTCAACGGCCGTGAAGTAACGGTCGAGCCCAACGGTTTGGTAACGGTTTAGGGCGTCACCCTGCGGGTCGGGCTGTCCGCTTTATCTTTTGATGCCGCCCCAAAAGCGGCATCAAAAGGATATCGCTCCCATCCCTGACGCGGGTCTCGTTCCCCAAAAAAACAGCCAACAAACATCAACCAAAACCTATATGAAAAAATTCCTTTTTCTTTTATTGCTGGCTGCCTCGGCCACCGCACAACTTCAAAAAATCGAGCCGCCTTTTTGGTATGCCGGCATGCAACATGCTGATCTGCAAATTATGTGTTACGGCCCCAAAATCAGCCAATACAAGGTGAGCACTTCAAACGGAGTCGTTATTAAAAACATCCAAAAAACCGAAAATCCCAACTATGTTTTCGTAACGGTAGATACCCAAGGTTTACCGGCCCAAACTTTTGATATCAACTTTACTGCTGAAGGCGCCAAAAAACCCGCTTTTACCCAAAGTTATGAGCTCAAAAAACGCCGCGAAAATTCGCGTTTGCGCAAAGGTTTTGATGCCTCTGATGTAATTTACCTCATCATGTCTGACCGCTTTGCCAACGGAAACCCGGCCAATGATTCAAGCCCATCGCTCACCGAAAAAGCCGATCGAGCCAATCCCGGCGGACGACACGGCGGCGATATTCAAGGTATGATCAATCATTTAGATTATTTGCAACAATTGGGCGTTACTGCTTTGTGGCCCACTCCGCTGTGCGAAGACAACGATGCCAAATATTCATACCACACCTACGGTCAATCAGACGTTTATAAAATTGATGCCCGCTACGGAACCAACGAAGAATACGTGGCGCTATCGAAAGCAGCTCATGAAAAAGGCATCAAACTCATCATGGATTACGTAACCAACCACTGGGGCGCCGAACATTGGATGCTCAAAGATTTGCCTTCGTATGATTGGATTCATCAGTTTCCGGGTTTTGCCCAGTGCAACTACCGCATGACTTCACAGTTTGATACGAATGTTTCTGAAGCTGACAAAAAACTTTGTGTAGACGCTTGGTTTGTTAAAAGCATGCCCGATTTGAATCAGTCGAATCCGTTGTTACTCAATTATATTACACAAAACGCACTTTGGTGGATTGAATATGCCGATTTAGACGGTTTTCGCGTAGATACTTATTCCTACAATGACAAACAAGGCATCGCTCAATGGACCAAAGCCATTACCGATGAATATCCGTATTTCAATATCGTGGGCGAAGTCTGGATGTACAGCCAAGCGCAAATGGCTTATTGGCAAAAAGACAGTAAAATTGGCGCGATTGAAAGTTACAACTCGTATTTGCCGAGCGTCATGGATTTTACTTTGCAAGATGTTTTATCTTCGGTATTCAACGAAAACGAAGCAACTTGGGACAAAGGCGGCATCAGGATTTACAACAATTTCACCAATGACTTTTTGTATCCCAACCCAAACAATTTGCTCACCTTTATTGAAAACCACGACACCACTCGTTTTAATGAACTTTACAAAAACGATTTTCAGAAATATCAAATGGCCTTGACCATCATGGCTACCGTTCGTGGAATTCCACAGATTTATTACGGTTCTGAAATAGGCATGAGCGGCGATAAAAACAAAGGCGATGCTGATATTCGTCGCGATTTTCCGGGTGGTTGGAAAGGCGATACCAACAATGCTTTTAGCGCAACGGGACGCACTGCTGAACAAAATCGATTTTTTGACTTTACCGCAAAACTTCTGAATTGGCGTAAAAACAACCCGGCAGTTCACTTCGGAAAAATGAAACACTATTTGCCTGACAACAATGTTTATGTGTATTTCAGATATACCGATGATCAATCCGTGATGGTTTTGGTCAACAACAGCAACAAAGCGCAAAGTGTCAAAACCAGTCGTTTTCAAGAGAGCATTCAAAATCACACCGCGGTTTATGATGTACTCAACCAAAAACGTTATGAATTGGGCTCTGAAATAAACATCGATGCCAAATCAGTGCTTATTCTTGAGTTGAAATAATTAGCTATGAAAAAAACACTTGCCTTTTTACTCGTTTCGTGCGTAGCCATCGCGCAAAATGCTTCGCGAAAATATATCTCGCACACTTGGTCGCAAAACATCCTTGAAATCAAAACTTCAGATGGCGCTTACCGAATTGAGCCCTACACCGAAAGCATGGTCGAAACCTCGTTTATCCCAACCGGAGAGCGCTTTGACAGCCATTCATACGCAGTGGTTCCGTCGGCCAAAAAACCAGGTTTAAAAGTCAAGTTTACCGACAATAAAAACAAATTGTCTTTGCAGTGTGGACAGCTCAATTTAGCCATTGACAAGACGCCGTTTCAGATACATTATCTGCAAAACAATTCCGAAATACTCTCTGAAAAAGAAGGATTTACCAAAGTCAACGACTCCACCCAAACCATTTCATTGAACATTGAAGCCGATGACCAACTCTACGGTGGCGGCGCGCGCGCTTTGGGCATGAACCGCCGCGGAAACCGTTTGCAGCTTTACAACCGAGCGCATTATGGTTACGGAACCCGCGCTGAACTCATGAATTTTTGTATTCCGCTTGTGCTGGCTTCAAAAAGTAACAACCGTTATTATGCCGTTCACTTTGACAATTCAGCCATCGGTTACCTCGATTTAGACAGCCAAAAAAACAACACGCTCCGTTATGAAACCATCTCAGGCCGAAAAACCTATCAAGTTATGGTGGGCAATAGCCTAACTGATTTAACCCAGAAATATACCGGCCTCACCGGAAAACAACCTTTGCCACCGCGTTGGGCTTTTGGAAATCTGGCGTCGCGTTTTGGCTATCACAACCAAAATGAGGTAGAAAACACCATTAGAAAATTCCAAGAAAATCAAATTCCGGTGGATGGAATCATCCTTGATTTATATTGGTTTGGCAAAACAGTTCAAGGTACGATGGGCAATCTAGATTGGGACAAAGACAATTTTCCGAACCCTGAAAAAATGATTTCAGATTTGTCTGCCCAAGGCGTTCAAACGATTCTGATTACCGAGCCGTTTATTTTGACCACTTCATCCAAATGGCGCGAAGCCGTAGATAAAAAAATCTTGGTTACCGACAAAACCGGTAAACCCTGTACTTGGGATTTTTACTTTGGCAATACATCGCTGGTGGATGTGTTTAAACCCGAAGGCAAAGACTGGTTTTGGAATGTATACAAACGCCTGATTAAACAAGGTGTTGGCGGTATGTGGGGCGATTTGGGCGAACCCGAAGTGTTTCCGTCCAAAGCTATTACTGCGGCGGGCAAAGCCGATGTGGTGCACAATGTATACGGACATCAATGGGCCCAACTCATTGCCGAAGGCTATCAAAAAGATTTTGCCAATCAGCGACCGTTTATCTTGATGCGCGCGGGTTATTCAGGCTCACAGCGTTTTGGGATGATTCCGTGGAGCGGCGATGTAAGTCGTTCATGGGATGGTTTAAAAAGCCAAATGGAAATTTCTTTGCAAATGGGCTTACAAGGTTTGGGTTACATGCATTCTGATTTGGGCGGATTTGCCGGCGATTACTTTGACAACGAACTCTATTTGCGTTGGTTGCAATACGGTGTTTTTCAGCCGATTTTCAGACCACATGCCCAAGAAGACGTAGCCTCAGAAGTAGCCCGAAAAGATATCGCCACCATGGCTCAAGCCAAAAAACTGGTTGAGTTGCGCTATCAATTGATGCCTTATAACTACACGCTCGCTTTTGAAAACAACCAAACCGGTATGCCACTGATGCGTCCGGTGATGATTGAAAACGCATCAACCCAAAGCATTTCAGACAAAAGCTATTTATGGGGCCATGCTTTTATGGTAACGCCCATCAGCCAAGCCGGCGTAACGAGTAGTTCGATTACATTTCCGAATGACAAGCGCCATTGGTTTGATTTTTATACCGAACAAAAATACAGCAGCAACAGCACTGAGAACGTGAACTTTGGCGCAGATCATATTCCGGTATTTGTAGCCGGCGGAAGTTTTGTGCCGATGACCCGAACTTTTGCCAACAGCGCACAATATTCGTTCAGTGATTTGATGATTCATTATTATTACGATGAGGCGGTGCCAACTTCAGACGGACAAGCCTATAACGACGACGGAAAAACGCCTCAAGCCTTTGAAAAAGGCGCCTATGAATTGTTGAAATTTTCGGCCAAAAACACCGCGCAAAGCATGCGCATTACTTTGAGCGACGAACTGGGTAAAAACTATCAAACTACAGATAAAAAAGCCACATTAACCATCCACAATATGCCTATGAATATCAAAAAAATTACGGTGGATGGTCAAGAAGTTTCAGCTAAAATGTCAGGGCATAAAGCCGAAATCCCGATGTTGTGGCACAAAGGTTCGACAATAGAAATTCAAATTCAGTTTTAAAATGATAATCAAAAAAATAACTCTGTTTTTTATCGGACTTATCCTGTTACAGCCCGCCATGAATTCAGCACAGACCCAAAAGAAAAAACCGACTAAAAAAATCGCTCAGACCAAAATGCCTTTTGTATGGGAAGGTGCCAATTTATATTTTTTGATGACCGATCGGTTTTGCAACGGAAACCCTAAAAAAGAAATCTATTTAAACAGAACCAAGTCCACGGCAAAACTCCGCGGATTTGAAGGCGGAAACTTGCGCGGCATTATTCAAAAATTAGACGAAGGTTATTTTGAGAAATTGGGTATCAATGCTATTTGGTTTACTCCAATCGTAGAGCAGATTCACGACGGAGTGGACGAAGGCACCGGGCTTACTTATGGTTTTCACGGCTACTGGACGCGCGATTGGACAGCGCTTGACCCCAATTTCGGCACTAAAAAAGATTTAGCCGAACTGGTAAAAAAAGCACACGCCAAAGGAATCCGCATCATGCTCGACGGCGTGATCAATCATACCGGACCGGTGACCGAAGTTGATACCGTTTGGCCTTCTGATTGGGTGCGCACGGGCCCGCAATGCAAATACGACAACTATGAAAATACCACGGCTTGTACTTTGGTTAAAAATCTGCCGGATGTATTAACCGAAAGCAATCAACCGGTAGAATTGCCTGCTTTTTTAGTTGAAAAATGGAAAAACGAAGGACGATACAACCAAGAAATGGCTTCACTGGATGCTTTCTTTAAAAGAACCGGATATCCGCGCGCGCCTCGTTATTACATCATCAAATGGCTCACTGATTACATTGCCGAGTTTGGCATTGACGGATACCGCGCCGATACGGTAAAACATGTTGGTGAGGCCGTTTGGTCTGACTTCAAAACACAATGTGATTACGCTTTTGCGCTCTGGAAGAAAAACAATCCAACCAAAGTTCTTGACAACAACTCGTTTTACACCATTGCCGAAGTATACAATTACGGCATCAGCGGTGGTCAAGATTTTGATTTTGGCGACCAAAAAGTCAACTATTTCAAACACGGATTCAACAGTCTGATCAATTTTGAATTCAAGTGGAATGCCGCGCAACTCGGTTATGAAGCCATGTTTTCTAAATACAACCAACAGCTTCAAGGTCCGCTTAAAGGCTATAGCGTTTTGAATTATCTTTCCTCACACGACGATGGTAAACCTTTTGATGCCGACCGCAAAAAAACCTACGAAAGCGCCAACCGACTGTTGCTTTCTCCAGGCATTGCTCAGATTTATTACGGCGATGAAACGGCGCGCTCACTGGTGGTTCCGGGCACCGAAGGCGATGCTACTTTGCGCTCGTTCATGAATTGGGACGATGTGGCTTCAAATCCTGATACGAAAAAAATCTTAAATCACTGGCAAAAACTCGGGCAATTCAGAAAAAAACATGCGTCGGTTGGAGCTGGTGTTCATGAGCAAATCTCTGAAAAACCTTATGTGTTTTCAAGAACCTACAGCCTAGGAAAAATCCAAGACAAAGTGGTGATTGCCCTTGAACTCAAACCAGGCGAAAAAGAAATTCCAACCGGTAAAATCTTTAAA
The DNA here is from genome assembly GCF_018413465.1 of Flavobacterium sp. CYK-55. Taxonomy (GTDB): domain Bacteria; phylum Bacteroidota; class Bacteroidia; order Flavobacteriales; family Flavobacteriaceae; genus Flavobacterium. The sequence goes on along the minus strand of NZ_JAHCDK010000005.1, from coordinate 126,848 downwards.
AACGGAACTCTTGTAAAAGATGCTTATTCGGGTAAAACCGCTATGGTAAAGAACGGAAAAATAAAATTCAACACCGAATTTGATTTATTGCTGCTCGAAGCACAAAAATAAAACCCTGAAAACGCCGCAACATTCAGCGGTGTTTTTTAGTTTTACCGCTTAGTTAAAAGTATGAATCAACCACGCATCATCGGACATCGCGGAGCCGCCGGACATTTGCCTGAAAACACCATCGTTTCATTTAGAAAGGCTTTTGAATTAGGTGTTCACGGTATTGAACTCGATGTTCATTTGAGCGCTGATGGTTGTGTCGTTGTTTTTCACGATGAAACTTTAGACAGAATGACCAACGGTTTGGGTGCTATTTCAAATTATACTTCGGCTGATTTAAAAAAACTGACCATTGACAAAACACACGAGATTCCCACTTTGGCTGAAGTTTTTAGCGAATGTCCGAATGAAATTTTAATCAACATTGAAATTAAAGATTCAAAAGCTACTGAGGCCGTTGTTCGTTTAATTTCACAGGAAATAAAATCCGGAAGAAGTGATTCAAATATTTTGGTTTCGAGTTTTGATTGGAATATACTCAAGCTTGTCCGAGCAATGAATGCTGATATTCAGTTGGGTGTTTTGACCGAAAAAAATATTGACGCGGCCATTGATTTTGCCCAAAGCATTCAGGCGCTGAGTATCCATCCGAACCACCGTTATCTAACTGATGAAACGGTTTTGAAAATTCGTGAAAACGGTTATCAAATTCACACTTGGACCGTTAATGAAAGCGCCGATATTGAACGCATGAAAAGTTTAAACGTTGATGCCATCATCACCGATTTTCCGGATAGAATATGAAATCACATTACGATATAATTGTTGTGGGCGGAGGTGCCGCTGGTTTTTTTACAGCCATCAACATCGCTGAGTTAAAACCTGAAAAGCGAATTGCGATTCTGGAACGCGGCAAAAATGTACTTGAAAAAGTGCGCATTTCGGGCGGCGGACGCTGCAATGTCACGCATGCTTGTTTTGTTCCCGATGAGCTGATTCGGTTTTATCCGCGTGGCGAAAAAGAACTCCGCGGACCGTTTCATCAATTCTGCTCGGGCGATACCATTGAATGGTTTGAAAAACACGGCGTTGCCTTAAAAATTGAAGATGATGGCCGCATGTTTCCAACTTCAGATTCATCACAAACCATCATCGATTGTTTTTTAGAAGCGGCCAAAAATAACAAAATTGACATCCTGACCGGACAAAGTGTACAGTCGATTTTTAAATCAGAAAAACATTGGAAGATTGATACGCCGAACCAAAATTTTAGCTGTGACCAACTGGTGATGGCTACCGGAAGCAATCCGAAAATCTGGGAATTGCTTGAAAAAATGGGGCATTCTATTATTGCTCCAGTTCCGTCGTTGTTTACGTTTAACATCAAAGATCCGCGCATTAAAGAGCTTATGGGGCTTTCGGCTTTGGCTCAAGTAAAGGTCAAAGGCACAAACCTTGATGCTTCGGGCCCGCTACTGATTACGCATTGGGGCATGAGCGGACCGGGTATTTTGCGACTTTCGGCATGGGGCGCTCGTATTTTGGCCGACAAAAATTATCAATTTGCGCTTGAAGTGAATTGGCTCAATGGCCTTGATTTTGAAAGCACCGAAGATGTACTCAAAACTTTTAAATTAGATTTAGCTAAAAAAGTTGTTGCTAAACAATCGCCGTTTGCCTTGACAAATAATTTGCCTATTGATATCAGAATGCCCAATCGCTTGTGGGAAAAACTCACCTTTGCTGCGGGAATTAACGCGGATGAAAAATGGGCCGACCTCAATAAAAATCAAATCAAAAAACTCGCTCAAGAACTTTTCGGCGGCGTTTTTCAAGTGAATGGAAAAAGCACTTTTAAAGAAGAATTTGTGACTGCGGGTGGAATCGATTTGAGGGAAATCAACTTTAAAACCATGCAGAGTAAACTGCACGAAAACTTATACTTTGCGGGCGAAATTCTCAATATTGACGCTATTACCGGCGGATTTAACTTTCAAAATGCTTGGACCGGAGGATTTATCGTGGCTAAAAATATTTGATTTACTTATTTAAAAATCAATATATTTGGTTGACTAAAACCAACCGCTATGAAAAACCGATTACTCTTTACCTTATTATTGAGCTTGTTTTTTTTGCCTTTTACACAAGCAAGTTCCAACAATATTCATCCAACACAAAACAAAACTACACTTCTTTGTTCAGCTCCTACCGGTTTTAATTATTCCTATGTGAGCGGAAGTAATAATGTTCAGCTAACTTGGTCTGACAATAGTGCTACTTCTTGGGAAGTTATTGTGCAAGGCAATAACAATGCGCCTGCAGCTGAACAAATAGGTCAAACAACCACAACAACATCATATACAGCAGTAAATTTAGTTGCGGGAGATGCTTACTATTTTTACGTTCGATCAGTTTGTAGTGATGATACTAAGAGCGATTGGATTTTAGGCGCAAGTATTCCGGTTTTTTATACACATTCACTTAATGACAATCCGGGACAAGCTATTCAATTGGCAGTCAATTCAGGGGTGACTTGTTTTAATGTCAATTCATGTGTGATTTCTGGAGCGTCAAATTCAAGCATTGCTGATCCAACCTGTGGCGCGGCCATCAATGATGTTTGGTATAAATTTACAGCTTCAAACACTAGACATGTTGTAACTATTATCGGAAATTCATCTATTTCAATGGCGGTATATATGGGTAGCCCGGACAACTTAGCCTACATTGGTTGTACCAACGCCGGCACCAGTGGAATGGATTTCTCTTCATTTACAGCAGGACAAGAATATTACATCCGCACTTGGAGCAATACAGCATCGCTACAAATTTCAACTTTTGATCTGTGTATAAAATCAGTAAGCGACTGCCCTAACAGTGAACTTTTTTGTGGTAGCAATCCGAATGACCCCTATATTTTTGAAAATGTAACCAATGTTTTTTCAACGGGTCAAGTTGCTTGTTTGGGCTCTGCTCCTAATCCAAAGTATATTACCTTAAAAGTAACCGAATCAGGTCCGCTTCAATATCAGATTTTCCAAAACACAACTTTTGACACGAGTGGTAATCCATCCGGAAATAATATGGATGTTGACTTTGTGGCTTGGGGTCCTTTTACCGATGTTGACAATTGTGGTCAAATTGATTTTGTTGATTGTCCGACTTGCCCAAATAATAGTAGTAACCCAACTTTTTATCCGTTCGGAAACATTACCGATTGTAGTTACAGTGCTAATTATGTTGAAACTTTAAGTATCCCTAACGCTATTGCCGGTCAGTACTATAAGCTATTGATTACCAACTTTAGCAATCAACCCGGATACATCAGGTTAACCCAAACTAATTTTGATCAACCCGGTTCTGGTAGAACAGCTTGCGCAGACAAACTCCAATTGATAGCTTTTGTTGATTTAGATAATAACGGTGTGAAAGATGTCAATGAGTTTAATTATCCACATGGAACTTTTGACTATCAGATAAACGATACCTCAGAGGTGGTTCATGTGAGTTCGCCAACGGGCAAATATGATTTATTCGATTCAAACCCGGCCAACAGTTATGATTTTAGCTATCAGGTTTACCCAGAATATGCAACACATTATACTTCTTCGGCTACCTATAGCAATTTGAATGTTGCTGTTGATCAAGGTGTACAAACTATATATTTTCCGATTATACCTATAGGCGGAGCATATGTAGAGCCTTCTGTAGGATTGAGTTCAGTAAACGCTCCGGTTCCGGGCATGAACTATGTGGTGCGTATTATTTATAAAAACGACGGAAATTCCATTGTTTCTGGAACCATAACTTTTACTAAAGATCCTCTTCTGACCATCAGTAGTGTTTCGCAATTTGGTCTTGTTTATACCCCGACAGGGTTTAGCTATGATTTTACAAATTTGGCGCCGTTTCAAACCAAAACGATTGATGTAGCTTTGAGTGTACCAACGATTCCAACGGTCAATATCTGGGATTTTGTAACCAACTCTGTACAAATATCTACTGCTGCTTCTGATGCTAATCTTGACAATAATACCCAAACACTTACTGAAGCAGTTGTCGCATCTTATGATCCGAACGACAAAATGGAAGTTCATGGCGGTCAAATTTTGATTTCAGATTTTGACAATTCAGATTATCTTCAATATACCATTCGTTTTCAAAATACCGGAACAGCCAATGCTATTAACGTACGCGTGGTAGATATTTTAAGTGAATTACTTGACGAGCAAACTCTACGTATGGTGAGTGCTACGCATAATTACACCATGCAAAGAATCAACAATCAATTGTCATGGAGTTTTAATAATATTCAACTAAAACCACAATCACAGAGTGAAGAATTGAGCAAAGGTCAGTTGGTGTTTTTGATCAAACCGCGTCCGGGTTATCAAGTCAATACCGTTATCAGTAATTTGGCGAGCATCTTCTTTGATACCAATCCGCCGATTATAACCGAAGAAGCCAAAACTACTTTCGTAAATGCTTTGGCCAACCATCAGTTTACAGATGAAAATTGGAGCATCTATCCGAACCCTGCAAATGGTTTGATACAGATTGAGCTTTCAAAAACAACTGATCTTATTAAAGAAATTGAGTTAACCGATTTGTTAGGAAAAACCGTCTATCGCAAAACAAACATAAAAGATAGTCAGCAAACACTTGATATTTCAAATTTATCGCAAGGTGTTTATCTGGTTTCTATTACAACGCAAAACGATTTCAAACAAGTCAAGAAGTTAGTTGTACAATAAAATCTTTAAGAATCTCATCCCAAAAAGATGAGATTTTTTATTTATTGAGCCACCAAATAGACGCATTGAGCAATCCGGCAAAAGATACCCAAGCCAAATACGGCAACATTAAATAACCCGAAACTTTGTCAATGCCTTTAAATTTGAGGTAGGTTTCATAAATCATCAACCAAAGCAGCAACAATTCTATCATGGCCAAAAAAGGGTTTTGCCAATAAAAAAACAGCACAGACCATAAAGCATTCAGCGCAAGTTGAATCCAAAAGAAAAGAAGTGCTTTTTGAACCGCTTGCTTTTCAAAATCAACTCTTTGCCAAACTTTGCCGGCAGCAACACCCATAAACATGTAGAGCAAACTCCAAACGGGTGCAAAAATCCAAGCCGGCGGATTAAAAAAGGGTTTTTCTAAAAGCGGATACCAAGTAGTGACAGAACTGCGTGTAGCCATGCCGGAAAAATATCCAACGGTAAGACAAGTGGCTACAAAAACAGCAATTTTAAGATATCGATTCATATGATTTTTTTTCAAAAGTACAGATTTCAATACAACTTGTTTGTTGGTTTTTTACCGTTGTGAAAAAAAGTATCTTTGGCAAAAAATAATCGATGCACACACAAAAGGATTTTATGGCTCCAAGATTTGATTCTGATATAAAATCAGCTGAGTTTTGTTGGAGCGCACCGAGTAATATTGCACTGGTCAAATACTGGGGGAAATTAGAAAATCATTTGGATACTGATGGTTTGCCCATGAGCCAGATTCCGGCCAATCCGTCGTTGAGTTTTACTTTGAGTAATTGCAAAACGATTACTTCTGTGGCTTTTGAAAGAAAAATTCCAGACGAAAATTTCGCTTTTGATTTGCTTTTTGAAGGGCAACCCAAAGAAGATTTCAAACCCAAAATTCAAAAGTTTTTAGAGCGCATTGAAATCTATTGCCCCTATCTCAAAGATTTTCATCTGAGCATTGACACTCAAAATACCTTTCCGCACAGCTCGGGCATTGCTTCTTCGGCCTCAGGAATGGCTGCCTTATCGATGAATATCATGAGCTTAGAACGCGCACTCAACCCAGAAACGACCGATGATTATTTTTATAAAAAAGCATCGTTTTTGGCGCGATTGGGCTCCGGAAGCGCATGCCGAAGCATCAAAGGTCAAGCCGTGGTTTGGGGAAAACACACCGAAATTCACGACAGTTCTGATTTATTCGGCGTGGCATTTTCAGAGGCGATTCATCCGAACTTTAAAAATTATCAAGACACCATTTTGCTCGTGGATCGCGGCGAGAAAAAAGTATCGAGTACCGCCGGACATGATTTAATGCACGGACATGCGTTTGCTCATAAAAGATTTGAACAAGCCCATGAAAATCTCTCGGCTTTAAAAACCGTTTTACAGAACGGCGATTTAGAAAAATTCATCACGATTATAGAAAGCGAAGCGCTTACTTTGCACGCCATGATGATGACCTCGGTTCCGTATTTTATCTTGATGCATCCCAATACTTTAGAAGTGATCAATCGTATTTGGAACTTTAGAAATCAAACCAAAATTCCGGTAGGTTTTACTCTAGATGCAGGCGCCAACGTACATATTTTATATCCCGAAAACGTTCGCGAAGAAGTTTTACAATTTATTCAGAACGAATTAGTTGGCTATTGTCAAAATGGTCAGTATATTTGTGACGTTGTTGGCGATGGAAGTCAACGTATTGGCTAGTTCAGTCATGACCACAACATAATATTACCTATAGCGTTATTGCTCCATAAAGAATAATATCCATTGAGTTGCTAATTGTCTAAAAAGAATGAAAGGACCACTTTTTTACTCAAAAATTCTTCTCTTCGGAGAATACGGAATCATCAAAGATTCAAAAGGTTTATCAATTCCTTATAACTTCTACAACGGAGCGCTTAAATTAGACGGAAACACTTCGGCTGATGCGGTTCGTTCCAATCAAAATCTTCAACGATTTGCCTCACATTTAGAAACTTTGCAATCAGAGCAACCTGAATTGGTTCAGTTTGAAATTGAGGCCTTGAAAGCTGATATTGCACAAGGCATGTATTTCGATTCAAGTATTCCGCAGGGTTATGGCGTGGGCAGTAGTGGTGCTTTAGTAGCTGCGATTTACGACAAATACGCTAAAAATAAAATCACTGTTTTAGAGAATCTTACCCGTGAGAAACTCTTACAACTCAAAAATATATTTGGTCAAATGGAATCGTTTTTCCACGGAAAAAGCTCCGGCCTTGACCCGCTCAACAGTTATTTGAGCATTCCGATTTTGATCAATTCTAAAGACAACATTGAAGCTACCGGAATTCCAACTCAAAGTCTTACCGGAAAAGGCGCCGTGTTTTTGCTCGATTCAGGCATTGTAGGCGAAACCGCTCCAATGGTCAACATTTTCATGGAGAACCTCAAAGATCAAGGATTTAGAAGCATGCTCAAAAATCAGTTTGTCAAATATACCGATGCTTGCGTTGAGAACTTTTTGGGTGGCGACATGAAATCACTTTTCTCCAACACCAAAAAACTTTCAAAAGTGGTACTCAACCATTTCAAACCAATGATTCCCGAAGAATTTCACGGCATTTGGCAAAAAGGTATTGACACCAACGATTATTATTTAAAACTTTGCGGTTCTGGCGGCGGCGGCTATATTCTTGGTTTTACCGAAGATTTAGAAAAAGCCAAAGCTTCGCTCAAAGATTACAAATTAGAGGTCGTTTACCAATTCTAAAATCAACTCCGGAAAATTCCCCTTATGCTCAGCCGAAGAAAACGATTGTTTCTGATGAAAATTGTCAGTTTGTTTTCGGTGGTGCGCGGCTACAACATTCCTATTATTGTTATCGCGCAATACTTATCGGCCATTTTTATTTTGGCGCCGGGCAAAAGCGCGCTGTCTATTTTACTCGATTACAGATTATTTGTAGTGGTTTTGGCTTCATCAATGGCCATTGCTTCGGGCTACATCATCAATAGTTTTTACGACAGTCAGAAAGATTTGATCAATCGCCCCAACAAATCAATGCTTGATCGATTGGTGAGTCAAAAAACCAAATTGCAGGTTTATTTTTCTTTAAATTTTCTGTCGGTTTTATTGGCTTTCTTGGTTTCGTGGCGCGCGAGTTTGTTCTTTGCGAGTTACATTTTTATGATTTGGCTTTATTCGCACAAACGAAAAAAATACGCGATGTTCTCAAACTTGATCGCATCATTTTTGGCGATTTATCCATTTTTTGGCATCTTACTTTTTTATTATTACCGACTTCCGCTCTACGAACTTGAAAACCACCGAAATGATTTTGCGGTTATTTTTAGTCATGCTGTGTTTTTGTTTTTGCTTTTGCTCGTGCGCGAAATGATCAAAGACTTAGAAAATATCAAAGGAGATTTGGCCAACGGCTACCGAACCATACCAGTACTTTTTGGTGAAAAAACATCTAAAACAGCCATTACTTTATTGTTGATACTGACTATTGTTCCAGTGTATTTCTTGGTCAATATTTTTGATGTTGGGTATATGGATTTGTATTTCTATGCCGGTTTTATGGTGATGATTTTCTTCTGTTTAAAACTCTGGAAAAGCCAGCAGCGTGAAGATTATTTGCTACTGCACAACCTGCTCAAGTTTTTAATTGTGGCTGGCGTTTGCTGCATTGTGCTCATTGATCCGATGGTTCTGATTCACGGAAAAAGACTGCTGCAAACCATTTAATATCAGCGCGGCCCGAAATAAAAGCTATCTTTGCCGAAAATTTCGTCATGAACCAAAACAATCGCTCAGACAAACGACCTAGCAAACGACCAACTAAATCTGCTTATAGTTCGCCCAAACCACCTATGGAAAAGCGTTCTCAGAAAAAAAATACAACTGCCCCAAAAGCAGCAACCCCGACAGCCAAAAGCAAAGATTCAGATTTGATTCGTTTGAATAAATACATTGCCAATTCTGGTGTTTGTTCGCGTCGTGAAGCCGATATTTACATTCAGTCGGGCAACGTAAAAGTCAACAACGAAGTCATTACTGAAATGGGACATCAAGTCAAACCCGGCGATGTGGTTATTTTTGACGGAACCCAACTCACTCCGGGTAAAAAAGAATACATTTTGCTCAATAAGCCAAAAAACTTTACGACTTCAGTTGACGAGAGTGGAGAAAACCGAAACGTACTTGATTTGGTTCGTTCAGCCACCAATGCGGCTTTAGCACCCATTGGCCGAATGGACAAAAACACTACCGGTTTGTTGTTGCTCACCAATGACAACGATATGATTGTCAAGTTCAATCAAGCTAATCAAAAATCAATTAAAATTTATCAGGTAAGCCTCGATAAAAACTTAAAATTTGAAGATTTAGAAAAAATTGCTTCAGGTGTCACACTCGACAATCATCGTTTGTATGTAGAAGAAATCAGTTACATTGATAACGAACCCAAAACCGAAATCGGACTGAAACTCAGAACAGCCAACGTAAAAGTGGTGCGCAGTATTTTTGAACATTTTAAATACAATGTACTCAAAGTAGATCGCGTTGCATTTGCCGGACTTACCAAGAAAAATCTTCCGCGTGGCAACTGGCGTTTTCTGACACAACAGGAAATCATCAACCTCAAAAATTCATAAATGCATCCCAACGAAGTCATAGCCACACAATGGTTTGAAGCTTTTAACACGCATGACTTAGAAAAGTTGTTGCATCTGTATGATGACCACGCGCAACACTTCAGCCCGAAACTCAAAATTCGTCAGCCTGAAACCCAAGGACTCATTCAAGGGAAATCGGCCTTACGTGCATGGTGGCAAGATGCTTTTGACCGAATTCCGTCGTTGCAATATCAAGTCACTTCACTCACAGCCAACGATGAGCGCGTTTTTATGGAATATACCCGTATGGCCGACGGCGACCCAAACATGCTGGTGGCAGAAGTTTTAGAAATCAAAAACGGAAAAATCGTTTTTTCGCGCGTTTACCACGGCTCATAAAAAAGCCCCTCAAAACTGAGAGGCTTTGTGCGGGTGATAGGACTCGAACCTACACGCCTTACGGCACCAGATCCTAAGTCTGGCACGTCTACCAATTTCGCCACACCCGCGGCAATTGTGGCTGCAAATATAGATATATATTTTAAAAAACAAAACTATTTCACGATTCAATTCAGAATTGTTTTTGACGCAAAAACACTGGGTTTGTTTATAAAATTTAACCGCCTCATTTTTGAATATTTGTATATTTGGCCTAAACACATTCTCGTTTACATGGACTCTATAAAAAGTTACGTTCAACAACACCAAGAACGCTTCATCAATGAACTCATTGAATTGCTCAAAATACCATCGGTTAGTGCCGATCCGGCTTATGCCCAAGATGTAATTGACACGGCCGATGCGGTCAAAGCTTCTCTCGAAGCAGCCGGTTGTGAACACGTCGAGATTTGCGACACCCCCGGATACCCGATTGTTTATGCCGAAAAAACCATTGACCCTAACCTACCCACGGTGCTCGTCTACGGCCACTATGATGTGCAACCACCTGACCCAATGGACCTCTGGGATTCTCCTCCGTTTGAACCTGTCATCAAAAAAACCGAATTGCACCCCGAAGGTGCCATCTTTGCCCGCGGAGCTTGTGATGACAAAGGTCAAATGTACATGCATGTCAAAGCGTTAGAATACATGGTGCGCAACCACGAGCTTCCTTGCAACGTCAAATTTATGATTGAAGGCGAAGAAGAAGTCGGCAGTAAAAGCCTCGGTTGGTTTGTTGAGCGCAACCAAGAAAAACTCAAATGCGATGTCATTTTAATTTCTGACACCGGAATGATTTCCAACCAACAACCGTCTATCACTACCGGATTACGTGGCTTGAGCTATGTTGAAGTTGAAGTAACCGGCCCTAATCGCGATTTACATTCGGGTTTATACGGTGGCGCGGTGGCCAACCCGATCAACATTTTGGCCAAAATGATTGCTTCCTTACACGATGAAAACAACCACATTACCATTCCCGGATTTTACGATAAAGTCGAAGAACTCACCGCTGCCGAAAGAGCCGAAATGGCCAAAGCACCTTTTGATATTGAACGATACAAAAAAGCGCTCGACCTCAACGATGTTTACGGCGAAGCAGGCTATGTGACCAACGAACGCAACTCGATTCGCCCGACTTTAGATGTCAACGGAATCTGGGGCGGCTACACCGGCGAAGGCGCCAAAACCGTGATTGCCAGTAAAGCTTACGCCAAAATATCGATGCGTTTGGTGCCGCATCAAGATTGGGAAGAAATCACCCAACTATTCACCCAACATTTTGAAAGCATTGCTCCGGCCGGGGTTCGCGTCCAAGTAAAACCACACCACGGCGGTCAAGGCTATGTAACGCCTATTGACAGCATTGGTTACCAAGCAGCCAACAAAGCCTACACAGAAACCTATGGTGTTCCGGCCATTCCGGTGCGCTCAGGCGGAAGCATCCCGATTGTAGCCTTGTTTGAAAAAGAACTCAAAGCCAAAACCATCCTCATGGGCTTCGGGCTTGATAGCGACGCCATTCACTCGCCCAACGAGCATTACGGCATCTTCAATTTCTTAAAAGGCATCGAGACCATCCCGCTGTTTTACAAGTATTTCACCGAAATGTCAAAATAAATTCAAATCCGTCCACTGTGGCGGATTTTTTTATGGGCGTTCCCGCCACCGAAAACCTTCCTAAAAAGTAAAATTTGCCAGGGTGTCGGTCAGGCTGTACGCTTTATCTCGCGCTGCGCACGAGGATGCCGCTTCCATCCTTAACGCAAAATCAGCGGCTTTTTAAAATTAGGTGTTTTTATTTTTGGCCTCGATCCATTTGGCCATATAACGCGTACTGCCCAGCGTGTGGTGTTGCAAGATCTGCCCTAAAAAGTGTTTTTGTCTGTGCGCTTTTAAGTTCAAAAACAAAGCCTCTATGCGGTCTTTTAAAATCGCTTCGAACTTCTTTTTGTTGTATCGCGCCTGTAGCATTTCAATACCTGTTTTTTGCGCTTGTTGCCAAAGTGATTCATCGGTATACAAACGCACCGCCGCCGAGATAAACGCATCATCTTCATCAGCAATGAAACCATTCCACCGGTTGTTGATGTGCATGGCTTCGGCCCCGATGGTTGTGGTGACACTGGGCGTTCCGGCTTGCATGGCTTCAAGCAATTTACCTTTTACGCCCGCACCAAACTGAATCGGTGCCAACATAATTTTTGCCTCGGCAATTACTTCCAGCGCCGAATCTGCTCTGCCCATGATATAAAATCGCTCAGAAGGCTGATGCAATTGTTCTGCTTTGGGCGGTGTGTAAGCTCCGTAAATGAGCAGTGAAGCTTCGGGCAATTGTTTGCTGAGCTTGGGCCAGATATTTTTTTTGAGCTGCACTACCGCATCCCAGTTGGGCGGATGCATCAAATTGCCAATGAATACAAAGTTTTTACGCGCATCAAAACTCGGCCATGAGTGCATTTCAGCCTCAGAAATTTCATCTGTTAAAAACGGCACATAACACAGCAAATCAGCACTGATGTTGAATTGATCTATCAGCAAATCATATTCAAATTCTGAAATCACCAGCGATAAATCACAGCGCAAAATACTCGCAAGCTCACGTTTGGCAGTATCTGAATATAAATCATCCACCTCAAACACGCGGTTTTGCTCTGCGGCTTTTTGTCGGGCCAGACGCAAAAAATGGAGGTCTTCGGTATCGAGTATTCGCAATGCGTTAGGGCAATGTTCGGCCACACGCCAACCAAATTGTTCTTCAATCATAAAACGATCAAACAAAACCACTTCAGGATTGAGTTGCTGCACAAAATCATCAAAGCTTTCATCATTGAGCAAAACAGCTTGGGTTTGCACACCCATTTTGGCCAAATCTAAACTATACGGGCTTTGAGCTGCGGCACTCGCAAAAGTAATTTGGTAGTTTTCGCGCAAGAAAAAATCCACAAGTTGTTGCATGCGCCAGCCGGCCGCCGATGATTGCGGTTCGGGCCAGACGAGCCCAATAATGAGTAATGGTCGCTTTTGTTTCATGATTCTGCCTGCCGAAATTACAATTTTCGGCGCAGAGCTGTAAAATAAATTCCTGATTTATATCAATATGCCATTTTTGGCGTTAACTTTGTAACCATCATCATCAAAATCAGGCTTCGGCCACAAATCAATCATCATGTTACAATCATTCTTCCTACTGTGTTCGGGGGCAGACCGTCAGTTATTAAAAGGCTGTTCTGCGGGCGAACAAACTAAATTTGCCGGAATTGGCGCCACCGTTTTCTTTACTGCAGTTATGGCTTTTTTGGCGGCTGCTTATGCGCTGTACACTGTTTTTGACAATCCCTATTCGGCTGTAGCTTTTGGCCTGGTTTGGGGATTGCTTATTTTTAATCTCGACCGATTTATTGTATCCACCCTACGCAAACGCGACCACTTTTGGGCCGAATTCAAGCAAGCTTCTCCGCGAATTGTGTTGGCCATGATTATTGCGGTGGTTATTTCAAAACCGCTTGAAATTAAAATCTTTGAAAAAGAAATCAATACGGTTTTACTGCGCGAGAAAAACGCGATGACACTCAACAATAAAAAAGAAATTGCCGGTTATTTTCAGAGCGATATTGACAAAAACAAAAAGGAAATCGAGCAATATCAAGCTGAAATTACGGCAAAAGAAAAAGAAGTCAACACCTTGTATGACACTTATATTTCAGAAGCTGAAGGCACCAAAGGAACAATGAAATTAGGCAAAGGCCCAGTTTTTAAAGAAAAAATTGCCAAACACAATTTGGCCAAAACGGAACTCGACACTTTACGCCAAAACAACCTAAAACGCATTGCTGAGCGCGAGCAAAAAATCAAAACACTTCAGGCTAACCAAGAGCAAAAAGTCACGCAAACCCAACCTGTAATTGATGGTTTTGACGGACTCATGGCACGCATCAATGCTTTGAACAAACTTCCGTTGTTGCCTTCATTGTTTATTATGTTGTTGTTCTTGGCTATTGAAACCGCACCGATTTTAGCCAAACTGATGTCGGGCAAAGGTGAATATGACATCAAACTTGAAGATATTGAAGCAGCACTCAAAAGTACTTTGGCACAAGATCAACACCAACGGAAGTTACTCGTGAGCACAAACGCTGAGATGCATGACAAAGTTTACGCAGATATTGCGCAAGACAAAAAACTCTATGATTTGCAACGCAAAAAGGCAACCGAATTGTTAGAGCTGCAAGCCTCCGGTTTTGTAGAGAAACAGAAAAAAACTTTATAAATCAAAAAGTCGACAAGTTATTTGTCGACTTTTTTATTAATCATCAATTATTAAAACAACTCATTTCTATGTTTTTGTCCCTTGGGGGGGAATGAACAAAAACTCACTAGCTTCTGTTTGAAATAACCAAATAATTTAGTGAAACAACTTACTAATACTTAACTCAATTTAAATTGATGATCAAAAGGTTTAAACTTATTTCGTTTTATACTTTTAAATTTGAGATTATAGGATCTTTTTGTCAATTAATGTGCTGTTGATCTCTCGCAAAACTTCAACTTTTGTTTGAGCATAATCAAACATGATTAGGTCTTGATCAGCTATGTGACTAATTTTAAACTCAAGCATTTTAATCGGTGTACTGACAAAAATATTTCTCAGTCTTCCGCACGAATTTTTTAGCAAAATAAAATCCTCTACACTATTGATGATAAAGAAAAACGCGTCGTATAATTCAGGGTTGTCAATACAAAACTTTTTCTTGTATCCGCATGATTTTATTTCAACCGAATTCTCAAAGTTATACTTCATAAAAATGGAGAACGCTTTTGAGGTATCATAAACAAAAAAGGATTTCTTCATAGCAATTTGTTTTATATGTCAAAAGCAAAACTGTGACTGTAATCAACAATTCTTTTAATAAAAAGCACAACCCTCCTGTATTGATTCTTTTTAACAGGAAACGTTAAAGCTGAGCCGTCCTTGAATTCAATTTTAAACAAAAATGAATAAGAATTAATCATTAAAAAAAACGAGTAAAACAATACAATAAATACTAAGTATATTTTTGAGATGGTGTTTTCAAACAATTCAATAACAAGAAAAAAGAATAAAATATTGATTCCAGTTTTGCGATTAATCTTAACTAACTCAATAGTACTAATTTGGCTCATTGAGGTCTCTCTGTTGTGTAATTTGTAAAAGAAAACCTTCAGATTTGTAATTAACCCGAAGAAACAAAAATGGCAATTGATTTCTTTTAAGATTTCCATGGGTTGCATTCTTTTATGATTTTTTATCAATTGCTAGACTGATAAATCCAACAATATCAACTGCTTGTCCTTTCTGCTTTTGTGCGATTCTTATTCTTGTAGAATTAGTTGTCTTAGTAAAAACAATCACTTCGTAACTATATTTTTTTAATTGAAAAGTCAGCAAAATAAAACAACTTGACATGAAAAACAGAACTGCTTTTAATACTGGGGAAACTATCTTAAAATAAAACAAAGCGCCTAAGAATAAAATCGATAGATTTAAAAAAATTAAATTGACAAGGTTATTTCTTTGTTTAACAAACTTGACCTTTAAAACTGAATCAAACGAAAAAAAAGTAGGCGCACCGAACACCTTAATACAAAAAAAATCATCTGCTACAAAGCCTAAAGCATTGCTATACTCTGCTGAATTCGTAATACCTTGGGGCATAACATAGTTTATTTGCTACAAATTTATTTTGTCTGCAAATGCACGATCTTTTTTTTCGTCGAAATAAAATTTACCGTCGATGAAGAATCAAATTGTATCGATAAAGTAATTTTTGAAACCTAAAATCTGTTAGAGCAAGTTGAGTGACTTTAACAAATCTGGTTTGTTTTTTTTGCTTATCGGAATTACATCTTTACCGATTAAAACACTGTTGTCTTGAATATCAATAATTTTTTCAATATTGATGATGTGTGACCGATGAATTTTGAGAAAGATGTGAGCCGGGAGTTTTTCGGCTATTTTTTTTAAAGTTGTATGCACTACTAATTTCCCGTCCTCGGTTTTGATATCGATGTAATCACCTTTTACTTGTATAGCATTTATTTTGGAAATGTCAATTTTGACCAAGCGATTATTGATGTTTACATAAATTTCTTTGCTCTTTTTTTCTTGAATGGGTGTAATTTGAAAATTACTTTCTCTTTTTTTTAAGACACGTTCAATAGATCTTTTAAAACGTTCAAACATGAGTGGTTTTACCAAATAATCGGTAATACAATCATATCCAAAAGCATCAATTGCCAGATGCTCATCAGTGGTTACTAAAATTACTTGAGGAATATTTTTAATAGTTTGAATCATATCAAACCCAGTAAAGTTGGGCATATGAATATCTAAGAAAATCAAATCCATTTTTTGGCTATTTAGAAACTTCATTGCCTCAATAGCACTTGAAAACTCTCCTTTGATTTCTAATATAGGAATCTTTTGGATCATTATTTTTAGAATTTCTCTTGATAAAACTTCATCATCTATAATAATACACTTCATCTTTCTTAATCTTAAATTTTACTCAAAAACAACTCAATAACTTTCAAAACATCTTCAAAATCAGACTGCAAATTTTTCGATCCAGCGCGCAATTCGTCTTCAAAATCAGCTGCTAAATGATAACCTTTTTCTAATCCTAAAAGCGCAAACTTGTGTTTCAGTTTGTGAACACTCTCTGACATCAAAAAATAATCAGATTGGTGATTTTCAAGCTTGTATTTTTGCACTTCTGTCGGAAATTCATCTTTTATAATTCCGATGAGCCGCTCACGTAATAATGGATTTTCGTGGGCTAATTGATCAATGTATGATAGATTGGGTACTTCTTTCATTGTTTTTTATTTAAGGTAAAATAAAAAGCAGCTCCTTGACCTGGTTGGCTTTCGATCCATATTTTACCTTGTTGGCTTTCAATAATTTTTTTTACGATTGACAATCCGATACCGGTAGATTCGCGATTTTCATGCAACGATTGAAAAATTTTAAAAACCTTTTCTTTGTATTCATCGGCAATTCCGGGACCGTTATCCTTTACATAAATTTCATAATAATCTTCATGCTCAGTTGACCCGATCTCTACACATCCTTTGGGTTTATCATTATAATTGACCGCGTTGGTTATCAGATTTTGAAACAATTGAAGCATTCTGATTCTATTGGCATGTATCTGAGGTAAAACTCCAATTTTGAATTCAATATGATCAGGAACAAAGATTGTGTTGACCACATTATTGACCAATTCGCTCAAATTGAGGGATTCTTTGATTTCTATATCCGCATCAATCTTGGCGTAAGACAGCAAACCATTGATTAGAAAATCCATTTTCTCGACTTTCTCAACAATCAAAGAGAAATATTTTTGGGTATTTGTATTGAACCCGATTTGATTTTCTTCTCTAATCCAAGAAACCAATGAATGAATACTTCTTAAAGGCGACTTTAAATCGTGCGATACAATTTGTGCGTATTCATTGAGGTATTCGTTTTGGGATTCAAGCTTTTTGAGCAACTCTTCTTTTTGATTTTTAAAAATATTATTCTCGGTTACATCAAAGTGCAATCCGATTGAGCCTATAACTTCTCCTCTTTCGTTGTAATTGGGTGCGCCACTTACCAACCAATCCCGAGATTCTCCTTGTTGGGTCTTGATGGTAATTTCATAAGAACCTGACAACCCAGACATTCTATTCTGTGTTTGTTTTTTGATGATTTGCTCTTGTTTTGAATCTAGAAACAGTTGAGCGCCTTTTTTACCTATAAGCTCTGGGGGCGAATAACCCGACATTACTGAAAAACGCTGATTAGCCAATTGAATAATATCATTATTATCAACTTCTAAAAGGCCTATATTCATGTTATCAATTATGGCACGGTATTTTTCTTTCTCTGATTCGAGGCTTTCTCTATACTTAACTCTTAACGTAACGTTTTCATAGCTCCAAAGATGTCCTTTGTAGTTACCATCAATAAAAATCGGAGTATAGTTTCTTTCAACAACTCTACCGTCAACAAGTTCGAGCGTCTCGCCAATAACCATAACTTTCTTTTCTAAAATCTCTTCTATTCTGCTAACAAATGTAGCTTCGGTTTTAAAATAAGATTTGGCTTGCTCGGCAAAGTTAGTACAATCAAGACCAATCATCAATTCGGGCGGTGTGGTGATTCCGAACAAATCGCAAAAAAACTGATTCATTAAGAGGATTTTTCTCGTTTCATCTTCAAGCAAAATACCCGTTTGCAGATTGATAATTAATGAATACAGACGGTTTTCAGATTCTTTGAGTTTATCGTTAAATTCTTTTTCTTTGGTAATATCTTCAACAATAACGAAGTAATGCGAAGGCTGATCCGAATCGTCCAAAACACACTGCCCTTTCATTCTTGACCAAAAAAAATGATGATTTTTCTTTTTGTGCAGCACTTTGCAGTCAAAAGTTTTGAAGCTGTTGAATGCCTTGAGCATTTTTTTTAAGTTTTTTTTATCGGTCTGGTCCGTTTTGCCAATTTCAATGAGGGTTTTGCCAATAACTTCTTCCTTTTCATTACCAGTCAATTTTAAATAAGCTTCATTGGTCCAGAAAATTGTTCCGTCTAAATTTGTAAAAACAACGCCATTTTTATTGGCACTGGCTACCAATGAAAGTTTGTTGAGTTCATCTTTATCTTCTCTAAGATTAATTCTTTGCTCATTAATGGTTTTAAGAAGATCTTTTAATTCAGCATTAGTAATTTCTTGGGTTTTGAGTACATGAAGCAAATCCATCAAAGGGTCGTGAATCGCAAAATCTCTTAAATTCAAGCCTTTTTGATTAACTTCCTGAATCGACGAAAACCATGGTGAGCCTATAAACAACCAAAACTCATTGTGTTTTTCAAACTGACCTTTTAAACATACTAAACCACTCTCAATTGATTCTATTATGATTAGTTGATCCGTTAATTGACCTGAGCAACTTTCATCAAGAATTGACAGAAAAGGTCTTTTCAGATAGAAAAACTCTGAAAAAGACCGCCCTTCTTTTAAATTCGGAATTATCTTAGACAAACTTGTTCCAAAGCCTTTGAACTTGAATTGCTGATCCAATAAAAGATAAAACGGAAAGATTTTATTAAAATCTGCTAAACCAAATTGAAACTTAAAAGTGCCCATATTACCAACTCAATTTGAAAATTTCATATGGCTCTCCTTGTGTATTTTGTTGAATTAGTTCGATAGATATTTGTGTTTTGTAGATGATTCCCAAGCCTTCAATCAAACCTCTGACAAAATCTATTAATCCTTGACGCTGAGATATATAATGCAAATATAAACCAGATTCTGTTACATGTGTAATTCTGAACTCAGGCGGTGTTAATTTGGGATACAACAACATCACCCGGTTGTGAAACATTGGCAAGTTTAAAAGAAATTCTTTGAGGTTATCGCCTCCTGATTGCATTAGATCGGCATATCTGTCTTGTGTGGTTTTTACTACCCACCACTGACCAAAAGCTATCAAAACTTCTTCTAACGACATACTCATTTCAATTGAAACCGCTTGAGCCAATCTAAAAGTCACATCATCATCATAAGGCTCATTGCTAATAAAAAAATCCTGTTCAACCCCACTTGCTTTTTTGACAGACAGCCATTTTTCATGTCCAAAATTTGCAATTACCAACTCTTCTATGGCTTTATTAACGATTCCGTACATGAAAATTTAAATTGAAATCAATATGTTTTGCGACCAATAATCCAAGAGCCCTTTGATGATTAAAACATAATCGTCATACTTCAAAGGCTTTAATAAGTAGCCCGCAATACCAATCTCAAAACACTCTTTTACATCGCGTTGATTGGCTGAAGTAGTGAGAATGATAATCGGAATATACTTAAATAGAGCATCTTTTTTTAAGATATTTAAAAACTCTATTCCGTTAATTTTGGGCATATTCAAATCAAGAATGATAATATCTGGTTTGTACTGCTGATCGCGAAGAATATTTAGTGCAAATTCAGCATTACTGGCCTCTATTACCTGATGATCTGACTGAAGTTTTTCAAGTACTCTGTGAAACTTCATCACCTCAATTAAATCATCCTCAACAAACAGTATTTTTAATGATTTCATGGCTAAAAAAAGGGTTCGAATCGCGTAAATTTAAGTCAAAAACAAAGTGATTTATTTTTTTTCGATAAACTTCACTTAATTGTAGCTAAATAGACCTAAAGTATAGACGAATGAGTTTTGCTTGAGCCTAAAAATGCCGTTAAATAATCAAGCTGCAATAGTTGATAAGCCATTTATTCGTTTAACCTTGAAAGCTCTTCGCGTTGCTTTTTAGTGAGCCCTTTAACCACTTGCTCATACGAATGCGCAATGAGTTCTTTAATGAGTTGGTCAGGCACGCCGGCATTTACATTTATGGTATTCCAATGAATTTTGCTCATATGATAGCCCGGCTGAATGTCGTCATATTCAGCGCGCAATTCAGCGCCATAATCAGGATCACTTTTGAGGTTGAGCGCCGGATTTCCGTTTTCCCATTCTTTGAGCGAAGTAAGCGCAAACATTTTCCCGGAAACTTTAAAAACCAAAGTATCTTCATCAAACGGAAAATGTTCGGTAACGCCCTTTTTGGCAAGGCAATATTGGTAATAGGTTTCTAAATTCATGATCTGAAAACTAATTATTTGATTACTTTTTCCATCATTCGCTCTGGATAAGCCAAAGCCGTAAATCCGAATTTTTCATATAAAAAATGAGCATCGCGCGTGGCCAATCGCCAGATTTTGACTTGTTGCAATTGCGGTTCTTTCATCACAGCATCCATCAAAACCGAAGAATATCCGCAACCGCGGTGTTGTTCGTCCACAAAAACATCCATGACATAAGCAAAAACCACATAATCAGTGATGACGCGCGCAAAGCCAATTTGCTGTTCGTTTAAATACAATCCAAAACAAACCGAATGATCAATCGTACATTGTACTTCTTGAGTGGTTCGCCCGGCTGCCCAATAAATATCTTTGAGAAAGTTTTGAACAAAGGCAACATCCAACTTGGTTTTATCGGTAGATACGCTCACCATTTCATTACAATTTTAAGATTGAATTTTATACAAAACCGGTTTAGACGGTGAAGCATCATTCTCAAATGAAGCGATTTGCAAATTGAGTAAATAACCGCCGTCAGCCACCATGCCGGGCACAAAAATCATTTCGGTAATCGTGCAATCATGACGCGCATCGGCATTGAGCTGATGAACATTTTGAACATTCCAAAATGCTTTGTGCGATAACAGTTTTCCTTGGTCGCTTTCTCTATCAACACTCGGCAAATCAATGAGCAAATGCTTGACGCCGATTTCGCGCAAAAACAAAGCAGCTTCTTCCAGCAAATACGGAGGATTGGTGTTTGAATATTTGAGTTGTTTTTTATTCTCCAAGTTGGGCAAAGTACGAATCACAATGGCTTCGGGCGATTTTCCGTTTAAAGCCGATTCGAGCTGATCGCGATTGATGATAAAATCTTCATCCTGCGCAATGGGTGTAACCGAAACGAGTTCAGCCACAAAGAAAAAAGTTTTCAAAGCCTGATTCACGCTGTAAAAATCACGCGTAATATGGCCCAAACATTCGGTATGCGTTCCGTGTCCGTGCGGGTTGAATTGAATGTTGTTGAAGTTGGTCGACGAGCTTCCTTCTGAGACTTTCCCGACCCAATCGCCAAAACGCACGGGTTCAATAACGGGTTTTTCTATATACCAAGCAATTGGATTTTCATCGGTGTTGGTCAGCGAAATAGAAATATCAATCGGCTCAGCCAAATTCACTTGATGCGTGATTCCGCGGTGTTCAAAAGTTGCTTTCAAGGTGTGTTTTATTTCAAATGTAGCAAAAATAAGTCTGAGGCAATTCCGTCAGCCATAAACTTGCCGGCGCGCGTGGTTACAAGCTGACCTTCTTTGATTTCGAGCCAGCCGTTGTCGCGGTATTTTTGGGCTTGGGTTTGCAAATGCGACAAAGTTTCTAATCCAAATTCTGATTCAATCCGCGCCAGCGAAACGCCCCAAATAGTCCGCAAACCGGTCATGATGGTTTCGTTGTATCGATCTTCAAAAGTCAACGTTTCAGATTCTGAAGGAAGTTCTCCTTGCGCAATCGCTTTGATATATAAAGAGTTGTTGGCGATGTTCCAACTGCGTTTCTGTCCATCATAACTATGTGCCGATGGACCAATGCCCAGGTATTTTTTGCCCAACCAATACCCCGAATTGTTCTTCGAGAAATATCCTTCGCGCGCAAAATTGGACACTTCATAATGAATAAAACCCGCGGCTTGAAGCGCATCGGCTAAATACAAAAAATGTTCTTGTGCTGATTGATCGCTCGGTTGGGCTACTTGGCCGGAAGAAACCATTTTGTGCAAAGCGGTTTTGGGTTCAACCGTGAGCGCATAACTCGATATATGCGGAATATGGAGCGAAAGAGCTGTTTGTATGTTTTGCTCCCATTTTTCATGCGACATGCCCGGAATTCCGTAGATCAAATCAATGGTAATGTTGTCAAAAAGTGTCCGAGCATTTTGCAAGCAGGCGAGCGATTCTGCAGCTGAATGTGCTCGGTTCATCAGCTTTAAATCATCGTCAAAAAATGATTGCACACCAATACTGAGCCGATTGATTCCGATTTCTTTATACGATTGTAAAACCGCCAAAGACAAATCATCCGGGTTGGCTTCAAGCGTGATTTCAGGATTTTTGGCTACGGGGAAATTTTGGTAAACTGCCTCAATAATTTGTTGAATATCAACAGTCGATAAGATACTCGGGGTTCCGCCGCCAAAATAAATCGTCTCAATTACTGATTCTGACAGTTCGTACTTGCGTAAATAAATTTCTTGCACCAACGCCTGAACCATTTCGCCTTTCTTTTTGAGTGAAGTCGAAAAGTGAAAGTCGCAGTAATGACATGCTTGTTTGCAGAAAGGGATATGAATATAAATGCCAGACATAAATCTGGCAAATATATTTATTCTCAAGAAAATTAATCTAAAAGAGTTGTTTGAAAGTTCCGTTTGTAACCGTTATTTGATCAGCGGCATTTTCTGGATTAACAGCTGTAAAACTGAAGGTTCCGGTAATTATTCTCTGACCCAAAAACTCATTGTAAATTTGATTTCCGGTAACCGTGAAGCTCCCAGTAGCGTTGTATTGCTTATAAACCAAGTCATTGGTATCAAACTTTGACAATACAAATTTATGCGTGCTTGTTGGGCTAAAAGTATAAGTGGCCACCGGTATATTGTCATTAACCGTAGTGCTCACCATGAAAGCATCATCACTAAACCAATTCGTCAAAGCAAGACTTCCTGATTCAGAATAGTACCCTGAGGTTTTGTACCATTGATTCCCATTGATTTTACATTGAACATCTAAACCGGCAACCAACGGAGTTCTTTGAGCACAAATGGCATTAAAACTCCCGCTGATGGTTTTATAATCTGAGCCCAAGTCACCACTATCAGCGTATAACTTTCCAGTAAAATTGACTTTTACCCTTTTTGAACTTTCATCGTAAGATTCTAAATTAAAAGTGAAAAAATTAGCAACATAGTACTTATAGCTCGCAAATGAATTACCCTCAGCATCATCAAGGTAAACAGCTGTTAGATTACCATATTTATTGAACTGTAACTGAAGTTGATCACCACTCGAAGTTGTAGAGGTAATCGCAATAAAATCCTCACTAATTTGAGCCGTCGTAGTACTGATGGTCGCTGACGAGCCGTCAACACTGAATTGACCCGTATTATTAGCATTTGAAGATGATGATGAACTGCTACTTTCTGTTGAACAAGAAACAAAAGCAACCATCAAAAATAAAGAGGCAAATAAAAAATTAATTTTCATTCTAACAGATATTTTAAGTTTGTGCTAAAGTATTAAAATCAATGCTACTTTTTGACTCGCTCTTCATTTTGTTTGACAAAGGCATCCCAACCCGAATAACTTTTTCCGGCCACTACTTTTCCTGAATTAAAAAAATGACAAACGGCTGCGGCCAGACCATCGGTAGAATCAAGATTTTTGGGCAAAATTTTGAGTCCGAGTAATTGTTGCAGCATTTTGGCTACTTGCTCCTTGCTGGCGTTTCCGTTGCCGGTAATGGCCATTTTTATTTTTTTGGGTTCGTATTCGGTAATCGGAATTTCGCGCGATAAACCCGCCGCCATCGCCACACCTTGCGCCCTGCCCAGTTTGAGCATTGATTGCACGTTCTTGCCAAAAAATGGTGCTTCAATGGCTATTTCATCGGGATTGTAGGTTTCAATGAGTTCAATGGTGCGCTCAAAGATTTTTTTGAGTTTGAGGTAATGATCGTCGTATTGACTCAAAATCAATTCGTTGAGTTGGATGAATTCCATTTTTTTGTTGACCACTTTGATGAGTCCAAAACCCATGATGGTGGTTCCGGGGTCAATCCCTAAAATAATGCGCTCGTTGCCCACAATTGATTCTTTAAAAGTCAAAGGCAATGCAAAATGTTTACTTTTGCGCCCATGACAGCAGTTGCTCACAAAGCTAAACAATTCTTGGCCTTTTCAATCAAAGTTCTGATTGTGGGCTGTGCGTTTTACTTTATTTACCGGCAACTGCATCAAAACTCGGCTTTGAGCCGTGAAAATGTGGTTCGTTTGTTTGAGCAAAACCTTTCGATTTCAAGTGTTTTATTTTTGATTTTGCTGAGTTTTCTCAATCGTTTTTTTGAGATTCTCAAATGGCAAACTTTGGTAAGTTCATTTGAAAAAATCAGTTTAGGGCAAGCGGCAGCTCAGGTTTTGGGTGCGCTCACAGCCGGTATTTTTACACCCAACGGACTCGGTGAATATGCCGGGAAAGCTTTGTTTTACCCAAAAACGCAAACCAAAAAAATTGTCTTTTTGAATTTAATTTGCAACGGCGTTCAAATGCTGCTCACCATTGGTTTTGGCCTTTTGGGATTGCTTTGTTTTAATGCCTATTTTCAAGTAATATCAAATGTAATGGTCGTGGGATTATTCGTCGGGTTAGCCATCATCACCACTTTTTTATTTTTGAGCAGAAACTTCACCATTCGCGGATATTCAATCCAGCAATTGTGGCAAAAAATCAACGAAATTCCCAAAGAAATTCACCGCAAAAACTTTTGGCTCGGGCTCGGACGATATTTGGTTTTTTCACATCAATACTATTTTTTCTTCTTGATTTTTGGCGTTGACCAGCCTTATTTATTGCTCATGGCGGGCATCACCAGCGTTTATTTGTTGGCCTCATCGCTACCGAGTTTTCAGTTTCTGGATTTTGCGCTCAAAGGCAGTATGGCTGTACTTTTTTTTGGTAAATTGGGCATCAATGATTGGATTCCGGTTTTGATTACTGCGCTGATGTGGTTTTTAAACGTGGTAATTCCGGTGGTGATTGGAAGTTATTTTGTCTTGAATTTTAAAACCAAATCATGAGCATTGCTTTACTGATTTTCGTGTTGATTTATGCCGTAACGCTCTGGCAACTGATAGCGAGTTACCGAAACATTCGTCCTTTTGAAGCGGGCAAAACCCAACCCAGAACGCATTTTTCAATTGTGGTTGCTTTTAGAAACGAAGCCGAAAATTTACCGCGCCTTTTGCAAAGCATGGGACAACTCAACTATCCGTTGGAATTGTTTGAAATTATTTTGGTGGACGATGCGTCAAGCGATGGTTCAGACCGAATCGTTTATCAGTGGAGAATGAACCATGGTTTGTATCATGTAACGCTTTTAGAGAACATCCGCCGATCGGGTTCACCTAAAAAAGATGCGATTGCCAGAGCGATTCCGATTGCTGTGGGCAGTTGGATTTTGACCACAGACGCTGATTGTTCACTCCCGAAAGAATGGCTCAACACCTTGGATGCCTACATTCAGAAACACCAACCCGAGATGATAGCAGCACCTGTGATGTATGAAAAAGCGCGTGGTTTTTTGGGACAGTTTCAGCAATTGGATTTGGCCAGTTTACAAGCCGTCACCATAGGAAGTTTTGGTTTTGGGTTGCCATTTATGGCCAATGCCGCCAATTTGGGTTATACCAAAAAGTTATACAACGATTTAGGTGGTTTTGAAGGCTCACTGCATCAGCCCGGTGGCGACGATGTGTTTTTGTTGCAAAAAGTGGCGCAGAAATTTCCTGAAAAAGTGCATTATGTCAAGGCAAAACAAGCCATAGTGAGAACACAAACCGAAAAAAGTTGGGCTCAATTGCTGAGTCAGAGAATTCGTTGGGCTGCCAAAGCCTCAAACTACACCAGCCTTTTTGGGCGCGATTTGGCACTGATGACTTTTGCAGCAAACTTAGCTTTACTCCTCGCAGTTATTTTAGGCTATTTAGGATGGATATCACCCGAAATGACGGCGGCCCTTTGGCTTATCAAAATAGTCACCGATTACTTGATGACAACACCGGCGCATCGGTTTTTGACGGGTAAAACGATGTGGCTTTGGCTGCCGGCCAGTTTGATATATCCGCTGTTTTCAACGGTGGTGGCTTTGGCTTCATTAACCGGGACATACCGCTGGAAAGGCCGAGATTACAAAGTGTAACGGCTGCCCTAGCCCGGATGGGAATGGCATCCTTTTGTGCTGGGGTTCAGCGCAAAAGATAAAATGTACAGCCGGAATAGCTTCTGAAAAAATAAAAACTACTTCTTCTCGACGTTGAGAATTACCGGAAGAACAAACTGCGTTTTAACCGGAAGACCGCGTTTGATGGCCGGATGAACCTTTGGAAAATCAACCAAGCGCGCTTTAAAAATGCTGTCTAAAGCCTGAGTATTATAGGGATTGGTTTGCGTTGTTTGTGTGGCAAATTCAAAACTCGCGTTGGGCAATACGGTTACTTTGAGCTGAAGCGTATCAATTTCAGGATATAAAATCGCGAGGGTATCGGTATTGAGTTTTTCTTGTACGAGTTGGTTGAGTTGATTGAGAAAACACTCATTTTTTTGGGTTTTATCAGTCAGTGAATCACAGTTATCAAAGCCGGGCCATTCGTCAACTTGGTTCCAATTGATGGATTTGAGTTCTTTTTCTAGCAAAGCATCGGCATCGGGCACTGGACGGTTGAAGTATTGACACGAAGCCAAGGTCAGCAAGAGTAGCAAAAGCGATAAACCTTTATTTTTCATACCTAAAGTTTGCCCATGTTTTTTAAAACCGGACTAAAAGTACAATTTTATTTTAAATGACTTCTGTTTACAACTTCAAAAAATAGTTTGGGTTTTGTGGCGGTTAGCAATGGCCTTAAAAAGAAAAAAGCTATCCACAAAAGTGGAAAGCTTTTCATTGGTCTAACTACTAAACCTGATACACTCTGTTAGAAGTGTATCGAAAACAACACAACTGTCTTAAATGCTTTTTCGGAAAAAAAGGTTTTCGTTTCCGAAAACCTTTAACCAAATTTAGCGGTCTGGACGGGACTCGAACCCGCGACCTCCGCCGTGACAGGGCGGCATTCTAACCAACTGAACTACCAGACCTCGCTGTAATGCGGATGCAAATATACTACAGAAATCTAAACCTGCAAGAGAATCGGTAAAAATATTTGCCTTATTTATTTATTTCTACCTAAAAGATTGTTTTTCAATTAGGTATGTTGTGAGGATTTTTTCGAAATCAGCACCCACATTCACCGGAACGTATTTTATTTTGTTCTGCGCACAAGTTTGGGATACCTTTTTAAAATATTCATGCACGCCCGACTCGTATTGTTCTTGTATGTTGTTTGAAAATAGAGTGACTTCTTCGCCGCTTTCGAGATCGATAAACTTGCGCGGAGCGTTGTCATACTGAAACTGAACTTCGGTTTTATTGTCAATCACATGAAAAAGCACCACGCGGTGTTTGTTGTGCTTGAGATGTTGCAAAGCATTAAACAAAGCCGCATCATCACCGCCTTGAAACATATCAGTAAACAAAATAATCATTGAACGGCGGTGGATTTTCTCGGCAATTTGATGCAAAAAAGTAACCGTGTCGGTGGTTTTGGTTACGGTAGGTTTTTGCAACATATTTTCGAGTTTGTCCAGGATCATTCGGTGGTGACGGTCGCTGCCTTTTTCGGGGGCGTAATATTCGTAGTTATCAGAGTAAACACTGAGTCCGACAGCATCGCGTTGCTTTTTGAGCAAGTTCATAAGCACCGCCGAAGCCAATACTGAAAACCCAATCTTGCTCTCAAAAAAAGGCTGACCATCTTTGAGTTTTGGGTAATGCATCGACGAAGAATTATCCACAATTAAATGACAGCGCAAATTGGTTTCTTCTTCAAAATTTTTGGTATAGAGGCGATCGGTTTTGGCATATAACTTCCAATCAATGTGCTTGGTGCTTTCGCCGGTGTTGTAGACTTTATGCTCGGCAAATTCAGCTGAAAATCCGTGAAATGGCGATTTGTGCATACCCGAAATAAAACCTTCGACCACTTGATGCGCCAGAAGTTCGAGATGCTTAAAACCCGAGATAAGCTCTTTTTGTTGTTCGATTTTTACCATGAAGCCAAAGATAGTAAAAGTTGGTTTTGACGAGCCAACTTTATCATAGTGTTTACTTTTTCAGCATCGACTCAATGGCTTTTAAGCGGTTTTCAAGTGATTGTATTTTTTGATTTTGCTCTTCGATAATTTCTTGTTGCTCTTGAACGGCTTTGACCAGCGGCACTACAAAAGAGGCATATTGAATGCTGTATAAATCTTTCTCATGTTTGGGCGATTGCACTCCATTAAATTCATAACCCAAGCCTTGTGCTGTTTTGGCAACTTCTTGAGCAATGAAGCCGGTTTGTAGTTGTTTTTCTAGATCGTATTTGCCTTCCCATTCACTTGTTTCAACGCCTTTGTAAACAATTTCATTTTGTTTGTGGAGGTCAAAATAGTAGGTTACCGGACGTAGTTTTTTAATAAAAGACAATCCGGGCACATTGGCTTGAACGTTTTTTTTAATTCGGGCATCACTGTAATTAAAAAAGCCTACTTGTCCGCCTATCCAATTGATGCTCGTGTTCCCAATTTCTATAGTATTGCTATTCATCCCAACATAACCTGAAGCATAACCAAAAGAACCAAAATTAGATGGATTGAAACCAGCACTTCCGCCCGCTTGTCTTCCAATAATTGTATTGTTGTTTCCGGTGACATTAAATTGCAAAGCAAAAGCGCCCATCGCGGTGTTTCCTTCGCCGGTTGTATTGGTTTCCATACTGGCTACCCCAACGGCAGTATTTCTGTTGGAAGTACTCGAATACAAACTGCTTCTACCTAAGGCGGTGTTTAAATCGCCTACGGTATTGGCTTGTAATGCAAAAGAGCCAACAGCAGTATTCCCTGAGGCTAATGTCGAACTCAACATCGCTTGATTGCCAAGACTTGTGTTGTCGTTTCCGGAAATATTCGAATAATTGGCACGATAACCAATAGCCGTATTGCCTATTCCGACCGTATTATTTTGCAAGGTTTCAGCTCCGCAAGCCACATTGGCCCATCCATTATTGTTGTTAAGCATACTGTTCATTCCTAACGCAACATTCAAAAAACCCGAAGTATTATTGCGCAAACAAAGTGTTCCGACTGCTGTATTATTGTATCCAGTCGAATTGTTTTGTGCCGATAAATAGCCCACAGCAACATTATTATTGGCCGTATTTGTTCCTGCCGACATAGCAAAAGTTCCGACAACTGTATTGGCGCCTCCAGAAGTATTAGAATACAAAGCGGCATCACCAATTGCAGTGTTGTAATTGCCATTTGAATTTCCTGATGCATTGGTTCCTAAAGCGGTATTGTTGACTCCGGTTGTGTTGCTTCGTAAAGCATCGAAACCAACCCCAACATTAGCATAACCGGTTGTATTGGAATTCAGTGAGCCCGAACCTACAGCAGTATTATTATAACCAGTTGTATTCAACCACATTGACCGCCAACCAATGGCTGTATTGGAATTGGCCGTGGTGTTATTGCGCAACGCACTCGTTCCAAGAGCTGTATTATTGCTTCCAAGCGTATTTGAATTGAGCGAATAACTACCGATGGCTGTGTTTTCATTTCCGGACACATTCGATCGTAAAGCCACTTGCCCCAGAGCGGTATTATAATTTCCAGTAGTATTTGCATACAAAGCTTCAAAACCAAAAGCATTATTTTCTATTCCAGTTGTCGTATTAAATAAGGAATAGGAACCCACACTGGTCTGGTTGTTCACCGTTGATGAATATTGCGAACGATTACCAATAGCTACATTGTTGTTGTTATTCGTATTAGTGTACAAAGCCAATGTTCCTGCGGCTACATTATTGGTACCACTTAAATTGGAATACATAGTCAATAAACCAGTAGCTACATTTTGAGAACCAGTTGTATTTAGATATAACGATTGGAATCCTTGAGCGGTGTTGTAATTTCCTGTTGTATTAGAGTTTAAAGCTTCATGCCCGAATGAACTATTGCCATAACCGATGGTGTTTTCGCGAAGTGTATTCACACCAAATGCCGTATTGGCATATCCAGTTGTATTGTTGAGCAACGACCAAAATCCGAAAGCTGAATTTCGAAACCCTGAAGTATTGTTGAATAAAGTTCCTACACCAAAAGCCGAATTAAACGCTCCAGTGTTGATTGCATTATTTAATGAACTTGCTCCAAAAGAAGTATTAGAGTTGGAGAGCAAACCCGATTGAAGATTGTTTCGTTTAAAAACCACATCGACATCGTCTGAAGTTCCAAAAAAATGTGTTGCTGCATTTGTGCCTGAATTTCCGGCGATGTTCCAAGCGCGCTGGTCTTTAGCAATAGGAATCCAAGCTGTAATTGCATCATCCCAATAATAAAATCCTTTTAAGTTGGCTCCAACATCTGTAGTTAAAAAAACCATCATTCCTTCTTGATCAATGGTCGGATTGGTCACCGGAAAAGCATCTACTTTTGGAATCAATATTCCGTCGTTATTGGCTGGATTGGTTTGGTCGCTTGATTTAATTTCAAGTTGAGCGTTGGGCACCGTTGTATTGATGCCTACTTGCGCTTTGAGTGACGTAAAAGCAAACACAACCAAAATAAATACAAACTTCATCATTGTGTTTTATTTTTTATTCAGTTCATTTTTGATGAATGTATCAAAATCAGGCAGATTTTTACTTTCGTATAGGTCAATGAATTGTTTGAATTGTAAATAGCCATAAACGAATGGATCTTGAGTAGCTTGTTCGTAATTTTCAGCAAAATACTTTTCTACCGTGCTTCCTTCTGGAACAGGATTAGGAAGTTGTGCCCACATTTTTTTGGCGTACTCATAACATTTTTTTAATTCCTGATTGCGATGTTGCTTTTTCCACCATAAAAATCCAATGGTGTTGGCTAAATACTCACT
The DNA here is from genome assembly GCF_018413465.1 of Flavobacterium sp. CYK-55. Taxonomy (GTDB): domain Bacteria; phylum Bacteroidota; class Bacteroidia; order Flavobacteriales; family Flavobacteriaceae; genus Flavobacterium. The sequence goes on along the minus strand of NZ_JAHCDK010000005.1, from coordinate 95,557 downwards.
TTCATAAGAATTTTTGACGTCACCGTGAAGAATGTAATCAAAAGCATGACCTAACTCGTGAGGCAAATAAAATCCGTTAAAAAATAATCCGAATATTTTTTTGCCCTCGGTTTCGTTTCCGGCCAATTGGTAGAAAAATTGTTTTTGCTCAGGAATTACTTGCTCCCACAACGGAATGTTGGCTGCATCTTTATAGAAAAATATTAAATAAGGTGTGGTGTTGAGTATGGTTTTGATGTCAAATTTTATCGTAGGATCAATTTTTTTTAAGTCGCTCGTGAATTTTTCCGTGATGGCCTTAGCATCTTTAACCAAAGCTATTGAATCTTGATAGGTTGAAAACCACTTTTTTTGCCCGAATGAAATCGAGGTGATTGCCAAGAATAATATAAGTGTTGTTTTTTTCATTATTGTCAATTGTTAAAAATGCAACCATGGCTTTATTGATAAGCCATGGTTGCGAAAAATTACTTCCAGTACAATTATCTCTTGATAAACTTTATAGTTTGAGTATTGGTGTTGGAAATTATTTTTATAAAAAATATTCCGTTTGATAAGACATCCAGATTATTTATGGTGATGCTATTTTGAGCATTGAAATCCGGATTAGAATTTGAGTACACTTCTTTGCCAAGAACATCTATAATCAAAATTTTAAGTTCTTGGTTTAGGTTATTTTCAAATTGAAGATTTAAACTATTTGAAACCGGATTGGGCGACAAAACAATGTTTTCATTTTTGGTTTCAAATGATGGCGCGCTTAGAGATGTGTCCATAATTCTGGTATAAAATCCATTGCCATTACTAGTGCCTACCAGTACTATTTTGCCGTCATTTTGAATTGCCATATCATGAATGACATCTGATGACGAACTTAAGTTATAATAAGACACTTGAGATTCTGACTGAAAACTAAAGCTAGAATCAACCACAGCAACAGAGTCAAATCGCTGTAGATACAAGCCAATATCTGCAATTCCATTTGACGAGTGACCCGCCAGATAAATCATCCCGGTGGTTTCAGAAAAACTAATTTTATAGGCAACGCCTGATACATTCAAAATTGAATTCTCAGTTGTATGGTCAAGGTCGCGCATGGCCAACCAATCTGCACCATTGGGCAACATCGCACACATTGCCGGAATGTATTTACCGGCCCATAAATTCTGAGCACTACCCCTGCCGCATAAATAAATGTGATCAAACATATCAATGTACATCGAATAAACCTCTGTGATATCGGTGAGCAGAAATGAATTGTTTTGTGTTTCCACCTGATAATTAAAGGTCTTGGTTCCGCCGCCACCAAAAGTTGTATCAAGCGTGCCGTCAGTATTTAATCTCAAAATGATACCTATAGATCCCGGTGCTACTCTATGGCCGGATACCACAATTTTTCCATCAGATTGCAGACCAATGGCTCTGGCCTGACAGTCGGTTCCGAAACTGAATTTGCGATACCCAACGGTAAAAAAACTAGTGTCAAAGCTTAAGTCTTGATTGAGTCTGATTACAATAATTCTTCCTTGTGAGAACAAACATCTTCCAGCTAAGAGAATTTTTCCGTCGGTCTGCATCGCTGCGGCAAATATTTTCAAATCATTCTCTCCCACATCGGCGGATTCGATTCTTCTCACCGACGCTGCCGGATTGTTCAAATTTCTAATGGCAACACCTGTTGCACCGTTGATTAGTCCACCTCCTTTTAAATTGCCGATGAAATAATCGCCGACAATAGGTAAGGGAAAATCTGTTTCGAGAGGTGTGTTCGGCGGATAATCTACATAACTTTGATTGCTGTTCACGCCATTGGCATCCACAAAACTAGAACCTCCGTAAGATGACAACCCAGCTTGAGGGGAATAGTTAGAAGCCATCCAAAACTCATTGGTGTCTGGGTTGAACTTAATACTTCTGTTAAAAACTTTTAATGTGCTCACGGGAGGAACTACATAACGAACACCGTACTGTGGCTCTACAAAAAAAGTTCCGGCGGGAATTAAAGTACAGCTACTGGTACAACCGGGCGTTCCATCGCATTCTTCACCTTCCTCAACAATGCCGTTACCGCATATAGCTGTGATCGATTTGCCCAAATTGTTCTGAGCTGTAAAACACTGAGGAAGCATAAAAATTAAAAAGAGTAAAATTTTCTTCATGATTGAATTGATTAAAATTTGAATTGGACAGTTGATTTGTCTATTGTGATTCAAAATTACTCTTGCACTAAAACGCATTTAAAAAATCTAGACGAACAGGCCAACTAATAGACGAATATTGGTTTTTTTTCCTATTTTGGTTGCATGAGAAAGTTCAATTGTCTGATTGTTGACGACGACGAAGTAGCGCGGCTAAAAGTTATTTCTATCGCCCGAAAGTTTCCGGTTCTGAACATCATTGGTCATTTTTCATCGGCGCAATCTGCTTTTGCTGTGGCTGAAAAACAACCTATTGACATTCTTTTTTTAGACATCGATATGCCTTTGCTGAGCGGATTAGAACTTCGGAAAAAACTCATGGATATTCCGGTGTGTGTGTTCATCACTTCGCATCCGGAGCATGCCGCTGAGAGTTTTGAACTCGAAACTTTAGACTTCATTGTAAAACCTTTGCGCGAAGAACGGTTTGCTCAGACTGTGGCGCGCATTGAGGAATTTCTCGAAATCAAGCAAAAAGCGCATTTGTACGAAAGTAGTTTTGGCGATGACTTTATCTACATCAAAGACGGTTATGAAAAAGTAAAAGTAAAACTCTACGACATTTTATATATTGAAGCGCTCAAGGATTATTGCATTTTGGTGACGCCACAAAAGCGATATTGTGTTTTTTCGGGCATGGGTAATTTGCTTAAAGAAGAACATTTTAGTTCATTTGTGCGTATTCACCGAAGTTACGCGGTTCGAAAACAATTTGTGCAACGCATTGGCAGTAGTGAATTGGTTTTGACCAACCAAATCAAACTTCCGTTGGGCAATGCCTTCAAAGAAAATCTTAGTTTGCTTTAATTTATGAAACACTTTGCCCTTTTTTTACTTGCCTTTTCGCTTTTTTCATCGGCGCAGCAAACCCAAAAAAATACGGAATATTGGCTCAGTCAAGCCAATAAAGCTATTGAATACAACAAGGTTTCAGATTTTGAAAACTCTTTAAAACTATGCAAAAGCCTGCTTTCATCAACAGAAAGCAAACCGGAAGAAGCCACTGAAGCTGCACTTCGCGCCATCACTACTGCTTATTTGGGATTGGCTGAAGTTGATTCGGCACAAATGTTTATCAGCCGAGGCATTCAACGCACAAAAGCGAGCAAATCATATAAAAACTTGGCTTTTTTCTACTTCAATCAATCGTTGGTTTATCAATACAAAGCCGATTTTACACAACAAGCAGCCTATTGTTTAAAATCAATTGAGATTTGCCAAAAAATCAATGACTTAAAATTGTTAGAGCAGAATTACCGAAACATGACCATGCTGTATCTCGATCAGCAGAATTATGAAAAGGCACTGGAGTTTAGCAAAAAATCACTAGCTAGTGCGCAGAAAATCAATGACGAAAGAATTTTGAGTCTAGCCTATGCTACGTTGGGCGAAACCTACAGCATGATGGGAATCGATAATTTATCTGACCAATATTTTGCGCGTTCATATGTGCTTTCAGAAAAAATCAATTATAGCATTGGTTCGGCTTGGACATTGACCAATTGGGCCAATATAAAAAAAGGAGACGATGCGCTACAGACTCGTGAAAAAGCCCAAAAATTTTGGAACGAAATCAGCCCGGACAACATTATGTCGATGAATAATTTGGGGCAAATCGGGAAGATTTATTTTGAAAAATCAATTGCTCAAAAAGTCAATTCTGCGCTCAAAAAAAAATATCTGCTGCAAGCCCAAAATTATTTAGAACAAGCTATTGAAAAATCAAAACGCTCGGACAACATTACCAATTTAATTGAATCGCAAAAAATAATCGCTCAAGTGTATGCCGCGCTGGGTCAATATCCAAAAGCATATCAAACCGAAAAAGAATACCATCAGTTAAGCGATTCTTTGTATTCACAAGACAACAAAAACAAAATTGCTGAACTTGAAAACCGGGAAAAATTAGTCAAGAAAGACCGGGAAATTGCAGTCAACAAATTGGTCATCGAGCAAAAAGAAAAACAAAAATGGTTTTTGTTTGGTGGAATTTTTCTACTGCTTTGCATCGGAGGTTTGCTGTTATATCAGAACCACATCCGAAAGAAAAACAACCAAAAACTGTTAGCTTTAAACACAGAATTAGATCAAGCGAACCAAATAAAAACTAGGTTTTTCAGTATTTTGAATCACGATTTGCGCAGCCCGGTTTCTAACTTGATTGATTTTTTACACTTGCAAAAAGACAGCCCTGATTTATTGGATGAAGCTACCAAAAGCCGTATTGAGCAAACCACATTAACATCGGCAGAAAATCTGCTGCACTCTATGGAAGATTTACTACTTTGGAGCAAAGGCCAAATGGAGCGTTTTGAGCCAAGGCATACCCAATTTTTGGTCCGAGAAATTTTTGAGGACACGCAGCGTTATTTTGCTTCAGAAAAAATAAAAATCGAATTTAAAAACCCGCAGAATCTTGAAGTTTTTACCGACAAAGATTATTTAAAAACAATCATCCGAAATTTGACGGGAAATGCTTTGAAAGCGCTCAGCGAAACCTCAAATCCTTCAATTGTTTGGGCGGCTTTTGAGCAAGACGGAAAAGTTTTTTTTTCCATCACCGATAATGGCCCGGGTGCCGACCAATTACAGTTCAAAGCTTTGTATGATGAAAGCGAGGTCATTGGCATTAAATCGGGTTTAGGGCTGCATCTAATTCGCGATTTGGCCCGGGCTATCGGTTATAAGATTCAAGTGCAATCTCAAAAAGGCTTGGGAACAACCATTACCCTGTATGAAACGGCTGTTAAGGTTTTATGAGCGATTCTAATTTGGCTAATCTGGCCTCAAGGTTTTTAATTTGATGCTGTTGCTGTTCAATGACTTCTTGTTGTTCCTGAACAGCTTTGACCAGCGGAACGACAAACTCTGCGTAACGCAATCCGTAATAATCACTGTCATTTTTGGGTTTGTCAACACCAGAGAATTCATAACCTATAGATAGCGCCACTGCCTCGACATCTTGTGCCAAAAATCCTGAATACACGGCGCTTTGCTGTTGATTTAAGTAAGTTGCTTTTTCGTCTCCGGATTGACCTTTATGGGTAAATTCATAGACTTTTTTCGAATTAACGTGATAAGTCACCGGTTTGAGTTTGCTGATGAAACTTAGGCCCGGCACATTTTCTTTCACATCCTCTTTAAAACGCTTGTCAGATAAAGTAGTCCAACCCACTTGACCACCAATGCTGGCAATTCCGGCATCGCCCACACGCACTTGATTGTTGGCCGTTATCGTTACCCCATCGCCCAAAGCCATTGAATTGCTGAAATTTCCGGTAATGTAGGTTGAACTTCCTACCGCTGTATTAAAACTGTTGTTGGTCAAACCTGATAAGGCGAGTGAACCGATGGCCACGTTGCGGGTTCCGCCGGTTTGTTGATAAGCGGTTCGGTATCCGAGTGCCGTGTTGTTGTTGGCGGTGGAAACTTTCAAAGCCTCAACACCGATGGCAGTATTTTGAACTCCGGTTAGGTTGGCTGCAAGTGCAGAATAGCCCAAAGCAGCATTATTGATTCCGCTCGTATTGTCACGCAAAGCCTGAGACCCAATACCCGTGTTGTAGTTTCCGGTAGTATTTGCGTATAAAGCCCGATAACCGCTCGCGACATTTTCAGTACCAATTGAATTATTGCGCAACGATTCAAACCCCAAAGCTGAATTGAGACCGCCCGATGAATTACTGTACAAAGACGATGAGCCAATAGCTGTATTGTTGAGACCTGTTGTGTTTAAATTCATAGAGGAATCACCTATCGCAACATTATCTGAACCTGTCAGATTTTGATACAAAGCAGAAGCCCCAATAGCTGAATTACGATTTCCGGTTCGGTTTGAGTACATTGCCGAACTTCCAATGGCAACATTAATACTTCCAGTGTCGTTATAATACATTGCACTAGACCCTACTGCAATGTTAGCCCCTCCGGTACTATTTGAAAATAGGGAACGCGTCCCAAAAGCTACATTTGCTGTTGCAGTTGTGTTCGACTGGAGCGCTTCGAGACCAAAAGCCACATTAAAATTACCAGTTGTATTGCTCACCAGTGCACGATAACCATAGGCTGAATTCGAGTTTCCGGTGGTATTGTTTTGAAGTGCCGTATACCCAAATGCACTATTTTCAGAGCCGAGCGTGTTATTAGTTAAAGCGCTGTAACCAAAAGCTGAATTGCCATCAGCGTTATTGGTCTGTAAAGAATAAGATCCGAAAGCAGAATTACTATTTCCTGTAGTATTAGAAAGTAACGAGTTATAACCAAAAGCCGCATTGTCATTTGCCGTGGTGTTGGCGTTCAATGAAGTGTTTCCAAAAGCCGAGTTTCGTGCACCAGTAGTATTGGCATTGAGCGACGAATTACCAAAAGCAGAATTGAAATTACCTGTTGTATTAGCAGACATGGCATACGAGCCAAAAGCAGAATTGGCGGAAGCCGTTGTATTATTTGTCATAGCATAAGCACCATAAGCAGAATTCAAATTTCCTGTAGTATTGCTCATTAAACTATTTATCCCAAAAGAAGAATTATTATATCCAGTTGAGGTATAAAACTGCGAGCCACTACCAAAGGCAGAGTTTCCTATTCCTGTTATGTTGGAAGATAAACTATAACGCCCAAAAGCGGAGTTCCCACTTCCTGTAGTATTGGTATTGAGTGCATTATAGCCAAAAGCAGAATTTAAACTTCCTGTTGTATTATTTCGCAAAGCACGAAAGCCAAAAGCAGCATTATCTGAGCCAGTTGTATTACTGTTGAGTGCAGAATATCCAAAAGCCGACAATCCGTTATTAGTAGATGAAGCATACAATGATAAAGTTCCGAATGCCGTGTTTTGTTGGCCCGTTGTATTGAATGACAATGCCCTATCACCAAAGGCACAATTTAAACTGCCCGTTGTATTAGAGTTCAAAGAATTACTTCCAAATGCCGCATTATTATCACCTGTAGTATTGGCACTTAACGCATTAGAACCAAAGGCACTATTAAATAAAGTTGTGCTAGCTGTAGCCAAGGCTGATAACCCGAAACTGGTGGCGTTTGTCCCTATTTTTCCTGAAACCGTTGCATTTCTTTTGAAAACCAAATCAATATTATCTGTAGTCCCAACAAAATTAGTACTAGCATTAGTTCCTGAATTTCCGGTAGTTGACCAATAATTATTGCCAATAACTGCACTTGGATTTTGCCAGGTTACATTGCCCGAACCGTCGGTTTGCATGATTTGTCCGTTGGTTCCGCGTTGTAGCGGCATGATATAATTGTTGGCTCCCGAAACTCCTCCCCCGAGACCAATGGAAACCCTTCCCAAGAAATAACCGCTATAGCTTTTGTTATTGTTGGGAACAATCGAGTAAATCCCATAGTTCGTTCCGGTGCCCGCAGGATTGTCTATTTGGGCTGAATAACCATAACAATCTCCGGTTGAAGCGGCATTGCCGTAATTGTCTGTCTGCACAACGCTGCCATACCAATTGGTCAGGCCGGTTCCGACAATGTTGGTAAAGTTTCCTATCACATACTGTGTATTATCTGTAGTAGAATCGGTAATGTCGTTGATAATACCATACGCCCCATTGGGAGCATTCATATAGTTGGAAAAACCGGTTACTGTGGCAGTTCCGGAAGCTACTATCTCATTGCTGATGCCAACAACTCCTCCGCTATCTGCTTCAAAACGATTGACCAAACCATAATGAACATTGTTCTTACCATAAGACTCAAAGTAGTTGTACACGCCATAATTCGTATTTGAGGAATTGAGAAAATGGTTGTAAGTACCAAATTTAACCGAGGACACATTGGGCTGAAATTCAGTAAAAGAACCAAATTTAGGCGCGGTGCTTCCTGTGCTATTGAAGGTACTTTTGCTGCCGTACTGAAAGGAATCATCGGGGCTCAAAAACTGATTCTCTACCCCAACTTGTTCACCTGCAGAATAGGCACTAAAAATATTACGGCTGCCAAACTTGGGCGACATACCTGCATTGTCAAATTGGTTTTTCAAACCCGTTACTTCATTCGTGGCCACATTGGCGCCGGCTGCCCCGTCAAACTGATTTGAAACACCGAGTGTTTTACCATTATTGCTGTCTTCAAAATAGTTTTTCACACCGGCAACATCACTTGTATTGAGCGGATCCAAACTAAAAAGTTGGTTGTCAATTCCGGTGCGCTCTCCGGTTCCGGGCGCATTGACAATGTTTTCAATACCGATGGTAGATTGGGTTTGTGAACCACTGGTTTCTACAGCATTCAACAAAGCGGTTTTGGGTCCGGTGCCATCTGATGAAACGGAGCTGTAAACGCCATACTTTGGATTCGTTCCGGCGGCGTTGTTCTCAATGGTTGCTCCATAAGTGATTCCTCCAGCAGATGTATTGTTGTTTTTGACTTTTAAACCGTTGAATAATCCGGCTTCGCTGCCGGTAACTACATCGAGTTTTGAAGCGGTTCCTGTGCCCGGGCCAATGGTTACTTTATCAGTATTGTAGTTGGACTTCATCACACCGGTTCCGGCTCCTGACCAATCGTCATCGACCCCGCCCAAAGCCAACCAAGTTGCCGTTGGATTGTTCCAATAGTAAAAGCCTGGCGATTTTCCGGCAGAAGTGGTGGTTAAATACACCATCATGCCTTGTTGGGCAGCCGTTGGATTAGTAGCCGGAAAAGCATCAATCTTGGGAATAAGAACGCCATCGGTATTAGCCGGCGCGGCTTGATTGCTCGATTTGATTTCAAGTTGGGCATTGGGTGTGGTGGTGTTGATTCCGACCTGTGCAAAGATAGCTTGCGCCCAAAAACAAACTATGAATAAAAGTTGCAGCCTTGTTTTCATAATTTAATATTTCAGGCAAAATTGAGTACTTCAAACGAGCTCTAAAACCGTCAATAGACGAGCGTCATTTTAAATAGACGAGCGTAGACAGAAAGCCCTTTTAACGTATTTATTTTTTTGTATTTTTGGGCAAACCACCTACAAATGAGCTTATATCAGTGCTTGATAATTGATGACGACGAAATTGATCGACTCACCGTTATGGCGCATGCCCGCAAGCATGATTGTTTGAAAATCAACGGTGTTTACAGCTCGGCTGATGAAGCTTTGCAAAATGGCATTCCAACTGATGCTGATGTTTTATTTTTAGATATTGACATGCCGGGCATCAATGGTTTGGAGTTTAGAAAAATCATGAGCCAAGTTCCGGTTTGTATATTCATCACAGCACATCCGGAACACGCGGCTGAGAGCTTTAATCTTGAAACCTTAGACTTTATTGTCAAGCCGCTTAAGCAAGACCGTTTCGCACAAACCATAGCGCGTATTGAACAATACTTTGATGTGCGAAACAAGGCTGCTTTGTTTGAAAAAAGTGCCGGAACTGACACAGTGCTCATCAAAGAAGGACACAAAGAAACCCGTATTAAAATTCAGGAAATTTTGTACCTCGAAGCGCTCAAAGATTACACTTTAATCATCACGCCCAATAAAAAACACTGTGTTTTATCTAGTTTAGGCAACTTACTCAAAGAATCATATTTTCAGTCTTTTATTAGAATTCATCGGAGTTATGCGGTTCAGAAATCATACGTTAAACACAAAAAGCCTCTCGAAATCGAACTTGAAAACGGAATGATTATCCCCATTGGCCGAAGCTATAAAGACATTGTCACTGATTTGTTATGATACAGAAAATACTTTGCGGATTGATCTTACTTAAAAGTTGCGGTTTCTGGGCTCAGACCACTACAGCAGACTCATTGTATTTAGTGGTTCAGAAAGAAATCGTCTTGAAAAATCAGATTGATCTGCTCAATGATTATGCTGTACAATACAAGACCAAAGATTTCGCGACCTCGGTTGCCCTGGCCGAAAAAGCATTAAAACTGGCCGAAAAAGAAAATTACCCTGACGGCATGGCCATCGCGTACAGAAACATGGGTATTGTGGCAACCAATCAGTCGCGTTATGACGAAGCTTTCGGATATTATAACAAAGCTATAAAACTCACCAAAACCCCTAAAATTCTTGGGCAGCTCTACGGAAGCTTAGCCAGAACTTATTCAGAGGTTTCAAACTTTGAGCAAACGTTGAATTACTTATTTCAATCGTTGGAAGCTTTTGAAACAGCCAAAGATTTACAGCTACAGTACATTACTTTATATAATATTTCAAACGCCTATATTCAGTTCAACAATGTTGAAAAATACAACGAGTATAAAAACAAAGCCCTAGCCCTCAAAAACTTAATTGAACAACAAAATGAGTCGACACCCAAAACGGCAACGCCAATTCCGATTGAAAACGCGGTCAAACTCGAACCCAACCTGAACCACAAAGCTGATTTTTACAAACAAGAAATCGTTAGGGCAGATCAACAAAAAAACGCACCTGAAAAAGCTGAGGCCTTGCTCAAACAAGCTAAGATTGATATTGGTTTAGGGCATTTTAAACAGGCAATAACAGAACTTGAACAAGCTTTAGAAATTGAGCAAAATCTAAATAACTCTGTAAAAATAGCCGATGTCGAAAAGCATTTGGCCGATGCTTATCTTGAAATAGGTAAGAAAAATCGCGATCGAAAAAGCGAGCAAAAAGCAGTAGAATTGTATCAGCGGTCCATAGAGGTTTTTGAAAAAAACAGTCAATACTTGAATGCCAGTGAGGCCAGCAGAAACCTTTCGTTAGCTTATGTTTTGCTGGGCGATTACAAAAAAGCTTATGTTTTTCAAGAAAAATCAATGCTTTTCTATGAGCAAATGTTTAGTTCAAAAACCAAAGAATCACTCAAAAATATTGAAGATCGATACATTATTGAAAGCAAAAACAAGCAACTGCGCATTCGCAAATTAGAACTTGAGAACCAGAAAAAACGACAACTCATTTTATATGTTGTTGTAGTCGGATTGTTACTCATTGGGTTTTTGCTTTTTTTTCAGAGTTGGCAACGCAAGAAAAACAATGCTCAATTGCGTTTGCTCAATCAAGATTTAGAACAAGCCAACCACAATAAAACGCGCTTTTTCAGCATACTGAATCATGACCTTCGGGCGCCGGTTTCCAACTTGATTCATTTCTTACATCTTCAGAAAGAAAACCCTGAAATGCTCGATGCCGAAACCAAAATTCGCCTTGAAAAGAAAACCATCAGTGGCGCTGAAGACTTATTATCATCAATGGAAGACATCTTGCTTTGGAGCAAAAGTCAGATGGAGCAATTTCAGCCGAAATTAAAACCGGTAGCATTATCAGAAGTTTTTAACGATACTAAGAAGGTTTTTTCGGGCTATATGAATATTGAATTCCGTTATGATATTGATGAGAATTTATTGGCTCACACCGATGAAAATTGTTTAAAGACCATCATTAGAAATCTAACTAGCAACGCCATTAATTCGTTGACTGCTACGGAGCAACCATCCATTCATTGGGGCGCTCAAAAGCAAAACAACCAAGTGATTTTAACTATCACCGATAATGGCCCAGGCGCCGAAAAAGCGCAATTCAACGCTTTGTTTGATTCGGAACAAACCCTGGGTATCAAATCAGGTTTGGGCTTGCATTTGGTGCGCGATTTGGTCAAAGCCATCAACGCTGAAATTGAAGTGCAAAGCATCGTCGGACAAGGAACAACCATCAGCTTATACTTGCCATTGATATCCAATAACTAAAATTTACTCTTCGTAAGTCACCAAAACGCGAATCGGTTTTGAAAGAATCGTTCCTGAATTACTTGATTTGGTCCAAATGACCACACTCGTTGGCGTAATGTAATAGTCGTATTCGTAGCCAATTGAAGCATTATAAGAAGGCGGAACAAAATTTCCTGCAGCGTATTCTACCAATACATTCACGGATAAAATTTTATTGCTGTTCACCCCATGCGCTATAAAAGTGGAATTTCCTTGCGTGGCTCCGGTGGTTCCGGTGAGCTTGACTGTCTTGATCGCCGGCGCATTTGATCCCAACTTGGTAAAACCGTTGACTTCGAGTTCTGATGTTGGATTCGGGGTTCCGATGCCAACTTCTCCGGTACCTTTGATGCGCATTTTTTCGGTAAAAGTGCCGCTGGTTCCGTATCCAAAAGCAATATCACTGGCCACCAAATCAGAATGAATTTGAAGTAAGTTTCCTTGAATGCCAAATCCGTAATGGGTTCCGGCACCTCCGTATAAGGATATTTTATCGCCTAAAGTGGTAGCAAATTGAAGTGGGTAATCTGATTTAAACGATCCAATGCCGACATTCCCTACCTCAGAAATGGTCATGCGCGTCGTATTGTTGTCTGTTCTAAAATGTAGTGAATTGGGCATACTTACAGGGTTGTAGATGATGCCACCGCTGGTTGATACGCCATTGGAGCCAAAAACAATTCCTGATTCTTGATTTGATAATAAATTTAAAAAGGTGTATTGATTGTTTTCGATGATGGCCGGCGCGTAGATATTGGGCGTCATACCGGTAGCATTAATTTGAATATGCAATTTCGAAAACGGATTGGGTGTTCCAATGCCAACATTTCCTGAGCCAGTGAAACGAACATTTTCGGTGAATGCGCTGCTGGATCCATGTCCAAAGGCAATATCGCTAGCGGCTATATCAGAATGAATTTGAAGTAAGTTTCCTTGAATCCCAAATCCATAATGGGTTCCGGCGCCTCCATGTAATGATATTTTATCGCCAAAAGTGGTTGCAAATTGTAGCGGGTAAGCTGATTTAAATGCACCTATTGCGACATTGCCAACTTCAGAAATGGTCATTCGCGTCGCATTGTTGTCTGTTCTAAACTGCAATGAGTTGGGCATGCTTGCCGGGCTGTAGATGATGCCGCCGCTGGTCGAAACCCCATTCGAGCCGAATAAAACACCAGATTCTTGATTAGACAATAAATTTAAAAAAGTGTATTGGTTGTCTTCAATGACTGCCGAGGCATTGATATTGGGCGTCATTCCAGTAGCATTGGTTTTAATATGCAATTTCGAAAATGGACTGGACGTTCCGATGCCGACATTTCCAGCGCCGGTAAACCTAACGTTTTCAGTAAAAGAGGCACTGTTTCCGTAGCCGAAGCCAATACTACTTCCAATATTAGAGCTAAAAATTTGCAGCAAACTATTGCTAATGCCCAATCCGTAACTCTTTGACGGTCCGGTGTTGTACAAACAAATTTTATCACCCGTAACAGATTTGAATTCTAAAGGATATACCGGATTCACGCCCCCGATTCCGATATTTCCGGTGTTGTCGATTTTTACGCGCTCGGTATTGTTGGTTCGGATGACCAACGATTGGTTGTCTTTGGTGCCGATAAAATGGTTCGTGGCATTGGTGGCAGAGTTTCCATTCAAACCCCAATTTTGCTCCGCTCCAACGCTTATCCAACTGGTTGTTATGTTGTCCCAATAATAAAAACCAGGAAGTTGTGTGCCGGATGCTGTTGTCAAATAAACCATCATGCCTTGTTGATTGGCGGTCGGATTGGTGGCAGGAAACACATCGATTTTTGGAATTAAAAGACCATCCGTATTAGACGGTGACCCTTGGTTGCTTGAGCGAATATCCAATTGCGCTTGTGGTGTTGTAGTGCTAATTCCAACTTGTGAAAAACCAAATTGCACATAGGCCAGTAAAGTGATCAGCAGTATAAAACGTATCATAATTCCATAGGTGATTGTATTAAGTTTTTCAAAATTAGTTCGGCAAACAATACAAAGATTGAGGCGATACACCAACAGCATTTTAAAAGGATATAGAACCGCATTTGGTTTAAAAAAAGTGTTAAATTTGTTGGAATAGCTCGCTTTATGGAATCCAGAAGATGCATTATTGTTGATGATATAGAAATCGACCGATTGACGGTGCTTTCCTACGTGAAGAGATTTCCTTTTTTTGAAGTTGTGGGTGTTTTTGGATCATCAAAAGACGCCTTGAATGCCTTAATGAACGAGAGGATTGACGTTGCTTTTTTTGATATCGATATGCCACACTATTCGGGTATCGATTTAAGAAAAAAAGCACTTGAAATTCCGGCTTGCGTTTTTATTACTTCACATACCGAATATGCGGTTGAAGGCTTTGAACTTGACGCCATAGATTACATAGTAAAACCACTAACTTTTGAACGGTTTTCTCAAACAGCCCATCGCATTGATGCGTATTTAGAATTAAAAGCTAAGGCCGCGCTTTTTGAAGCAACAATTGGCGAAGGGGCCATTTTTATCAAAGAAGGACATACCAAAACCAAAGTAAACCTGACCGATATTTTGTACCTAGAAGCCTTAAAGAATTACACGCTTATTGTTACCAAAGAGAAGAAATTTCGGGTTTTACTCAATATTGGAAGCTTACTAAAAGAACCCGATTTTCAAACGTTTGTTAGAATCCATCGCGGTTTTGCGGTTCAAAAACATTTTGTCACAAAAATTCACGCACTAGAACTCGAATTGATAAACGGTGCTTTGGTGCCGATTGGCAGAAGTTACAAAGAGCAAGTCCGATTATTTTTATGAGAAGCAGATTTTACTTTTGGCTATTGCTCTTTCCCCTGCTTGCTTTCGGCCAAAAAGAGCAACAGTTCTGGGCTGATTCTTTATTGAAGGCCTTGCCCAAAATGAAAAACGATACGGCAAAAGTGAATCAACTCAACAAGATCAGCCTTCATTTCATAGATACGGATTCTACAAAATCATTACACTATGCGACCAAGGCACTTGAGCTTTCCAAGAAATTAAAATGGAACGATGGAATTGCCAACGCTTATTTTCATCTGGGAACTTTTTATAATGCCCATTTAAAGTATGACAAAGCCTTGCTTTACTATAATCAATCTTTAAAAACCAAGAACCCAGAAATTGTTAGCAAATCCTTGCAGAGTATTAGTGCCATTTATACCAATATTAGCAATTATTCCAAAGCTTTAGATTACGGTTTCCGCGCCCTTAAAATTGATGAAGCATTTGGCAACAAAGCAGGCATAGCAAAAATTTCGACCAATTTAGGGTCGATTTATTATGGAATGAAAGATTATTCGAAAGCACTACATTATTTTAATAAGGCTGCGAAGATTTACCAAGAAATAGCAAACACCAACGAACTAGCTTGGGTGTATAGAAATACGGCCGCGGTTTACAACAGCTTAGACCAACTACAAAAAGCATTATTCTATTATAAGAAAGCAGAAGCTTTAAGCAAAAAATCAAAAAACAAAGCTTTGCAAGCGCGCATACTTTCTGGGATTGCGCTGGTTTACTATAATTTAGATGATTATGAAAAATCAATTTATTATAGTAGATTATCACTACAAGCAGCAGTCAGCGGAAAAGAAGGTTTACTTACGATCGCTTTTTGCAGCGGGCTTTTAGGTGATTCCTATATTGAAAAAGCCAAGATGAAGCAGAACGATAAAACGCTTTTAGACAGTGCGCTTTTCCATTTGAACGAATCCATTAGATTTCACAAACAACTCAACAGTACTAGAGATTTGGTGTATGATTATACAAGCCTCACCCAATTGCACAAACTAAAAGGTGATTTTAAAAGTGCTTTAGTTTCTTATGAAACTTCCATGCTGTATAAAGATTCCATATTCAATTCAAAGAATAAAGAAACCATCAAAAACCTGGAAGACAAAAGGGCCATTGAACTCCGCGACAAACAAATTAAAATCAACAAATTGCAACTCGAATCCAAAGAAAGGCAAAAACAATTCTTGATTTTAGGGCTACTCTTGTTGGGCATTATTGGAGGCTTGTTGTGGTATCAGAATTGGAATCGCAAAAAAACAAATCGAAAGCTGCAAGAACTCAATGCCAATTTAGATGAATCAAACAACATAAAAACGAGAATGCTCGGGATTTTAAACCACGATCTAAGAAGCCCGGTTAATAGCTTTATTCACTTTATCGAATTCCAAAAGAACAATCCTGAAATGCTCGATACCACCACCAAGGAGCGCATCGAAAATACCACGATTGCTTCGGCAAAAAATCTGTTAAATACGATGGAAGATATTTTGTTATGGACGAAAGATCAAATGCAAAATTTCGCGCCGCAACTTAAAATCATTGCTGTAGAATCGGTTTTTGATGACATTCAAAAGCACTTCGTCAACCAAGAAAATGTAGCAATCACATTCGATAATCGCAACAAGATTTATATTTATACCGACGAAAATTACCTCAAAACCATTTTTCGCAATTTGACTGAAAATGCCATCAAAGTACTGGTTGACACCGAGAATCCGACCATTCATTGGAAAGCTTGGCAAGAGAATAACCAAACGTTTATATCCATTACCGATAATGGTCCGGGTGCTGAGCATAGCCAATTCAGGGCTTTGTATGATGATTCTGAAGTTATTGGAATTAAATCTGGTTTGGGATTACACGTTATCCGCGATTTAGCCAAAGCCATCAACGCTCAGATTGAGGTGCAAAGCATCGTCGGTCATGGAACAACCATCAGCATTTTGATATAAAAAAACCCGGCATTTACCGGGTTAATTGTCATTTAGAATTGATTAAATCAATGCGTTCAAGCTATCTGCATAGGTTTGTTTTGGCGCAACACCAACTTGACGACCGACTACTTCACCATTTTGAAAAACCAAAACCGTTGGAATATTTCGCACACCGTATTTGGCGGCAAATTCTTGGTTCGCGTCTACGTCAACTTTTCCGACTACAGCTTTTCCTGAAAATTCTTCGCTGAGTTCGTCAATGATGGGACCAACCATTCTGCACGGGCCACACCAAGCTGCCCAAAAATCTACCATTACGGGTTTATCTGATTTTAATACTACTTCTTCAAAAGTAGCATCGGTTATTGCTAATGCCATAAAATTATTTTTAGTGAATTGTCTGCCAAAATTAGAGATTTATTTTCAAAAGAAAAGCCTCTAAAATTACTTTTAATTATTCTGACATTAACTCAGACTATTTTTATATATTTGGGTAATCCCAATCCAAATTTTTCTTTATTTATTTAAAAATAAGATGATTTGGTGTGGGGTTTTTTTATGCGAAACTGTTAAACAATTTGGTGGGATTTTCCCAAAAATGATAACCTCAAATAATAAATAGAACGATGAATTTAGCAAAAAAAATGGCCGCCTTGATTGCTCTCTCAGGGCTAATGTTCTCGTGTAACAATGATGCTACCGAACAAACTCAAAACACAACTAATGCAAAAGCACTCGCTCGAACAACAACACCTAAACGTTATTTGTTTGATGCTACCAAAGCGCAAACCGCCGGAAATGCTGACTGGGTGATTTGTGAAAACACCAGCGGAACTCCCATAAGATTCCCGAGTCCGACGCAAACTTCAATTACAACATCAACCCCTGAAAGTTACTGGCGTGGTGGAATTTCAGCTTGGGGCGTTGCCTTAGCTGCTGAAGGGCATTATGTAGAAACCTTAGCTCCGGGTGCTGCCATTACCTACGGAAGTACCACCAATGCGCAAGATTTATCAAAGTTTGATGTTTATGTTATTGACGAACCCAACATCGCTTTTACCGCGGCACAAAAAACGGCTATAATTAACTTTGTGAAAAACGGAGGCGGGTTATTTTTAATTGCTGACCATACCAATTCAGATCGTAATAATGATGGTAAAGATTCACCTGTAATTATCAATGATTTGTTTACCAATAATTCTGTTCAAGTCAATCCGTTTGGTTTGGCTGTTGAATTAACCAATTATTCTCAGACATCTTCTAATGTGTTAAACGATGCAACAAACACAATTTTGAATGGAATGGCTGGTTCGGTAACACAACTTAAATACAGCGCAGGGGCTTCGATCAAAGTAACAACCAGCGCAAACAGTTCGGCCAAAGGTTTGATTTGGAAGACCGGACTCGCCAAAACCAGCACCACCGGAATTATGGCTGCAAGTGCAACTTATTTTAACGGACGAGTATTTTTGTTGGCCGATAGTTCTCCTGCCGATGACGGGACCGGAAACCCAAGCGACACGCTTTATGCTGGCTGGACTGAAGTTGGCGGAAACCACGCCCGACTTCATTTGAATGCCTCTTATTGGCTAGCTAAATTGCAATAAACGAAAACCGGATTTAAAGTCCGGTTTTTTTATGAACTCAACGAATCTAAAAAGAAATGTCTTCATAAAACACTAAGCAAATTTAAATTCTTGGAATGTTTGGTTATATTTGAACCAAAGAGCTATTGGGTTTCTATGATTCAAATTCAAACTTTTATAAAAAGTTATTTCCCAGACAAAATCAATTATTACTTTTTACTGCTGGCACACATTTTCTTGGGTGGTTTACTTTTCCGTTATAGGTTTTTGGGATCATTTTACGGAATAGTTGTAGTTGCTTTAGGCTTAACCTATATTTTTAGAAATAGAAATAAAAACAATGAGATACTTCAAGTTGCAGGCTATTTGGTCGGATGTGAAGTATTGCTGCGTATGACCTATGGCTTTTTGGGGTATGAATTTGTAAAATGGGCTCTGATACTATTGGCCGCTTTGGGTATTTTTTATGATGGTTTGTCAACAAAATCATTTCCGTATTGGATTTATCTTTTAGGGTTTCTTCCGAGTCTGTTCGTAAATCATAACTTATTAACTATTTCCAGATATGATTTCAACAGATTAGTCTTTGATTTATCAGGACCCATTTGCCTTGGTTTTATATCTATTTACACTTGCTGCAAGTCACTGTCATTAAGACATTTAAACAAAATCATACTTGCGCTTGGGCTACCTATTCTCAGCTGTGGAATTTATGTTTTTTTGTTTAGCCCTGACATTGACATATACCTCCGAGGAGTATGCGCAAATCCTTTGTTTTCGGGTGGATTTGGCTCAAATCAAGTATCAACCGTATTGGGCTTAGGCATGGTTGTCTTTTTTGTCAGGCTTATCATTTTCGATTTCAACAAACAACTTTTAGTGGTTCACCTGTGTATTTTTATGTTCTTGACCTATCTGTGTCTGATGACTTTTTCGCGAGGTGGATTAATTACAGCTTGTGCAGTCAGCCTTGTTTTTCTATTGGTTCTTTTTTTGGGGTCAAGACATAACTCGCGACAAAAAGCCAAAAAAGGATTGATTTACTTTATGGCAGTTTTAATTTTTACTTCGGTTTTGGTAAACATCCAAACCAATGGCCTTTTGCTCAAGCGTTACACCAATAAAAATCATCGCGGCATTGTCAGAAAAGAGCGTGTTTTTGACCGAAAAGGTCTTGCTGAAAAACAAATCAACATGTTTACCGAAAATCCAATTTTAGGAACTGGGCTTGGCAAAGGAATTGTCATAAAAGAAGAAAAAAAGATTCGCGCGTTTAGATCTCATAACGAACTAACTCGGCTTCTGGCCAATCATGGCATCATTGGGTTGATGAATATTGTAATTTTAATCGCAACACCCTTTTTTTTATTTCTAAAATCAAAACAGAATACATACTGGTTTGTTTTTTTAGCTTTTTGGTTGTTAACAATCAACCATTCTGCTATGCGAACAGCAGCACCTGCCTTTGCCTATGCTTTGGCTCTTACAAGAATCAGCCGTAAGTCCAAAACTGATTCATGCTAAAATACAAATCCCAAAAAACACCTAATTCAACTTGTAGCTCAATTGCATCTGATCGAGCTCTTGCAACAATTCTTTAGATATTTTGATTTTGAGTTTTCTGCTCGGCATTGAAAGTTTGGTCACTACTTTAAATTGCTCAATTTCTTGTGGTGTTGATTCTTCGATTTCTTCTTCAATGAGCATTTCTGCCTCTGGATTATCAGGATCATCACTTTCAACACTTACCGCTGAAACCGCAACTACAGCAGTTGGCACAGGTTGTTCTATTTTGGTTTTTACTTTCTCGATTTCAAGCACTTCAAAACTCACTTGATGTTCCCCTTTGTTGGCTTGAAACAAATTTCCAAGCAAACCGATCATATCTTGTTGCAATTCGTGAATATTGAGCTGAATCGATAATTTCTTGGCAAACGTCGGCAAGACATCGGCCAACAATTTGACTTCTTGAAATGATATGCGCGGATCAGATTTCTTGCCGGTTTCACGGTTGAGCCAGCCTTCGCGCACGTTGATTCTGAAAAACAAAAACTGATTGTTCACCAAGAAATGCCTGAACTTGAGGTAATCTTCATCAAAAATCTTGAATTCAAAACTCTCATCGTATCCTTCGAGGTTAAAAATAGCCCAGTCTTTTCCGTTTTTTCCGGTGCGGTATTGCACGCCGGTAACAATGCCTGCAAAAGTTAGATTTTTACCCACATAAGGTTCAAGACTTTTGAGCTGATTCAGACGAACATTACAGAAATAGCGCATTTCATACATGTAATCATCTAGCGGATGACCCGATATATACATACCCACAACTTCTTTTTCGCGGGCGAGTTTTTCCATGGTCGTCCAATCATCGGTAGCTGGAACTACAGGCTCTGGAATTTGCACATCGCTGCTTTCGCCAAACAAACTCACCTGCGATGAATTCTCATTTTCTTGAAATTTTGAGCCATAGCGCATTGCCTTTTCTAAAAACGTCACGCCATCGGTATCTATATGAAAATACTGCGCGCGCAACACACCATCAAATGAATCAAAACCTCCGGCCAAAGCCAAGTTTTCAAAGGTTTTTTTGTTGGCAGCGCGCAAGTCAATACGTTTGGCCAAATCAAAAATAGATTTGTATTTGCCTTTTTTGCGGTGCTCAACAATGGTTTCAACAGCATTGAGCCCGACGCCTTTCACAGCGCCCATGCCAAAGCGAATCGCGTAGTTTTCGTTAACCGTAAATTTATAGAACGACTCATTGACATCTGGCCCCAAAACCGCGAGCCCCATGCGTTTACATTCTTCCATAAAGAACGAAACTTGTTTGATATCGCTCATGTTGTTCGAAAGCACCGCCGCCATATATTCGGCCGGATAATTGGCTTTTAAATAAGCGGTTTGGTAGGCCACCCAAGCATAACAAGTTGAGTGTGATTTGTTGAAGGCATATTCGGCAAAAGCTTCCCAGTCTTTCCAGATTTTTTCGAGTTTTTCTTCGGGATGCCCTTTGGCTGCGGCTTGGCCAATGAATTTGGGCTTCATTTTATCAAGAACGTCACGCTGCTTTTTTCCCATCGCTTTACGCAAAACGTCGGCATCGCCTTTGGAGAAATCCGCCAGTTTTTGCGACAAAAGCATTACTTGTTCTTGATAAACGGTAATCCCGT
Organism: Flavobacterium sp. CYK-55; assembly: GCF_018413465.1. Classification (GTDB taxonomy): domain Bacteria; phylum Bacteroidota; class Bacteroidia; order Flavobacteriales; family Flavobacteriaceae; genus Flavobacterium. Next base: position 74,144 of record NZ_JAHCDK010000005.1, on the reverse strand, counting down.
AGGTGTCTTTGAGCAATTCCTCGCAGGCTTCCAGATCATATTCAATAGGTTCTTCGCCGTTTTTTCTGCGGATAAAACTCGGAATATAAGCAATCGGCCCCGGACGATAAAGCGCGTTCATCGCAATCAAATCATTGAACACCGTTGGCTTGAGTTCCTTCATGTATTTTTGCATTCCGGGGCTTTCGTATTGAAAAATCCCAACCGTTTCACCACGCTGAAAAAGCTCATAGGTTTTGACATCATCTATCGGAAATTCATCCGGATTGAGCTCAACACCCGTGCGGTATTTAACCAGTTTTACCGTGTCTTTGATCAGCGTTAGGGTTTTGAGTCCCAAGAAGTCCATTTTGAGCAATCCGGCACTTTCAACCACCGAGTTGTCAAACTGCGTCACGAACAAATCTGAATCTTTGGCGGTAGCCACCGGAACAAAGTTGGTAATATCACTAGGGGTAATGATGACGCCGCAAGCGTGGATTCCGGTGTTGCGCAAATTGCCTTCGAGCATGCGTGCCTGTTGAATGGTTTCGCTGCTCAGATTTCCTTCATAAGACAGCGAAATTAGTTCTTTGACTCGGTCAAAATCTTCGGGGCGCAAAACCTTTTTGATCTCGGGTTCTTCTTCTTTGAGAAACCTCGATAAACTCCATTTCGACGGAATCATCCCCGGCAACAACTTAGCAATTTTATCGGCTTCAAACAACGGTAAATCAAGTACACGTGCTGTATCGCGGATGGCAGATTTAGCCGCCATGGTTCCGTAAGTGATGATTTGTGCTACTTGGGTTGAACCGTATTTGTCGATCACATAATCCATGACTTTGCTGCGACCTTCATCGTCAAAGTCAATATCAATATCGGGCAACGACACACGATCCGGATTCAAGAAACGCTCAAAAAGCAAGTTGTACATCATTGGGTCAATATTGGTAATGCCCAAACAATAAGCCACCACCGAGCCTGCGGCCGAACCACGACCCGGCCCTACCGAAACGCCCATATGGCGCGCTGCGGCAATGAAGTCTTGCACAATCAAAAAGTAACCGGGATAACCCGAGTTTTCAATGGTTGCCAATTCAAAGTCAATGCGCTCTTGAATTTCAGAAGTTATCTCTGTATAGCGACGTTTCGCACCGACATAAGTCAGATGATGCAGGTATTTATTTTCGCCGCGCTTGCCTCCGTCTTGCTCGTCTTCGGCCACACGAAAATCATCGGGAATCTCAAATTTGGGCAACAAAACCTCGCGGGCCAAATTGTAGATTTCGGTTTTGTCAATGATTTCAGTGATGTTGGTAATCGCCTCGGGCAAATCGCTAAAAAGCGACTTCATTTCATCGGCCGATTTAAAATAATATTCCTGATTGGGCAAACCATAGCGATAGCCACGGCCACGGCCAATTGGGGTGTTTTGTTTTTCACCATCGCGCACACACAATAAAATATCGTGCGCATTGGCGTCTTCTTTTTTGATGTAAAAAGTATTGTTGGTAGCTACTAATTTGATCTCATGTTTTCTGGCCAAAGCTATCAATCCTTCATTGACGCGGTTTTCATCTTCTTGTTGGTGGCGCATGAGTTCAACATACAAATCATCGCCAAATTGTTGCTTCCACCAAAGCAAAGCTTCTTCGGCTTGGTTTTCGCCTAAATTGAGCAATTTGTTGGGCACTTCACCGAATAAATTTCCGGTGAGCACCATTAAATCTGATTTGTATTTTTCTATGACAGAACGATCAATACGGGGCACATAATAAAAACCATCGGTATAAGCAATTGACGACATTTTGGCCAAATTGTGGTAGCCCTGTTTGTTTTTGGCCAAGAAAACAATTTGGTAGCCATTGTCTTTTCTGGATTTATCTCGGTGATCATCACACACATAAAACTCACAACCCACAATAGGTTTGATGGTTTGCTCAGTCGGTTCTTCGCCTTTTTCAACCGCCGCAGCATTTTTGGCTTCGGCTGATTTGTTGTGGTTGATGATATCGCGCACAAAGTGAAAAACGCCCATCAAGTTGGCGTGATCGGTAATGGCCACTGCAGGCATTTTTTGTTCAATGGCCGCTTTGACCAGCGCAGGCACACTGATGGTAGATTGCAAAACCGAAAACTGGGTGTGGTTGTGCAAATGTGCAAAGGCCGTGTCAGCCAGCAATTGCTTATTTTGAGAAACATCTTTGGGCGTAACCGGAGCCACTGAAGCGCCGCCCATTTTTTGACGCAAAACATCTGACGCTTGTTTTAAGTTGAGATGTTTGAGGCCAATGGCTTCAATAGGTCGCGGATTTTTGAGTTTGAATTGCTCGAGATAATCATCAGAAACATCGAGTTCTTTGGTCGTAAAAATACCTTGACGAACCAATTCTAAAAAACAACGTGAGGTTGCCTCAACATCGGCAGTAGCATTATGCGCTTCTGAAAACGGAACACCAAATAAATAATCGTGTAACTCTGTGAGGGTTGGCAATTTGAATTTACCACCACGCCCACCGGGTAATTTGAGCAAATTGGCCGTGACTTCGGTACAAGTATCAAGCACCGGCATTTGCGCCATGGGTGAGCTTACACCCATGCGATAAAATTCGCAACCCATAATGTTGACATCAAAACCCAGGTTCTGACCCACAATAAATTTGGCTTGTGTTAATGCGATGTTGAATTTTTCTAAAACTTCAACAAGCGGTACTCCTTGCGCTTGTGCGAGTTCGGTAGAGATTCCGTGCACGCGTTCGGCATCATACGGAATGTTGAAACCTTCCGGCTGAATGAGGTAATCTTCATGCGAGATGATTTTTCCGTTTTCATCATGCAGTTGCCAAGCAATTTGCACACAACGCGGCCAATTGTTTACATCAGAAATAGGCGCGTCCCAACGCTTGGGAAGTCCGGTAGTTTCGGTATCAAATATTAGGTACATGCAGCGCTGATTTAATCAAAAAACGGACTTCAAATTTAGTCGATTCAATCTAAAAAAAGAGCGCAAGTTATCAACAAAAAGTCCGAGTAATTGACGTGTCAGCTACTCGGACTTTGAGGGTTATTTAGGTTTATTGCCTTATGAATTTTTGGCAACTGAAGGGTTTACAACAATTGAACGACCTTGAACCGTGGCGCCGTTAAGCTGTTCTATGGCCTGAGCAGCTTGTTCTTCGTTGGGCATTTCAACAAAACCAAATCCTTTGCTTCGACCCGTGAGTTTATCCGTAACAATGCGAACTGACTCGACAACTCCAAAAGCTTCAAATGAAGCGCGCAAATCTGATTCTTGAATACTAAACGGAAGGCTGGCGACAAAAATAGTCATAGAGATTAGAATTTATTTCAAGGGCAAAGATAGCCTATTTACATTGGAATTCTCGGGAAACAAACATAAAAAAAACCATCACTTTTATGATGGTTCTTGTTTTGTATTCTAAGACTTGTTATTCTAGCGGAACTTTATAAAAAACTCCGTTCTGAAAATTGACCATTTCCGGCTCTAATGAATCGGGATCGGTATTGACCGCATTAAAACGAAATGTTCCTGAAATGGTATTTCCATCGTATTGTGAAATAACTACTTCTCCGTCACCCGAACCAATACCGGTTTCATAAGTATATAAGTTTGAATTGTCTGTAAAGGTATAAATTGCCTTTCTTGTCAAAGTAGTTCCCAATGGATATTTAACAAAAGTAGCAGCATTTTTTGGGTTGATGGGCGTAGTAGGCGCCGGGATTTTAATCGCTACGGTTTCGTTCAAAGTCGAAGCTTGAATGGTGAGCTTATTTCCGATTTCAAGTATGGCTTTTGCGTTTCCTCCTTGCCAAGCTCCGTTGTCTTTATCTCCTCGGAAAACCGCGTAATTACTGACACTAATATCTTCTCCGCAAGACACCATCGAGGCAATTATGGTGAATAAAAAAAGAAATTTTTTCATTATTGATTTTGAATTTTGAAAAACAAAAATAGCTTTTTAAGTTATACAACCGACTTTTATTTTAAAAAAATAATAAGCAAGCTCAAATTCAGGCAAAAAGCCTCCAACATTGAGCAAAATAAAAAACAAAAAACCATTAGATTTATTGAATAATAATTTTATCTTTGCGCCCTCATTTAACCGAGGTCGAGTACCTCAATTTTAATCACTTAAGATTATGTCAGTAAAAATTAGATTACAAAGACACGGTAAAAAAGGAAAACCTTTTTACTGGGTAGTAGCGGCTGATTCCCGCTCAAAAAGAGATGGTAAATACCTTGAAAAATTGGGTACTTACAATCCGAACACCAACCCTGCCACCATTGATTTGAATTTGGAAAGCGCAGTACAATGGCTACACAATGGTGCTCAGCCAACTGATACTGCCAGAGCCATCCTTTCTTACAAAGGTGCTTTGTTGAAACACCACCTTGACGGAGGCGTTCGCAAAGGAGCTTTAACACAAGAGCAAGCTGATGCTAAATTGGCGGCTTGGTTAGAGTCAAAAGTAGCTAAAGTGGATGCTAAAAAAGATGGTTTGTCAAAAGCGAAAGCCGATGCTAGAGCCAAAGCTTTGAAAGCAGAAAAAGAAGTAAATGAAAAACGCGCTAATGCTGCTGTTGAAGCTGCCGCTGCTGCTGTAGCTGAAGAGGCTGCTGAGGAAGTTGCTGTTGAAGCGGTTGCTGAAGAAGCTGCTGAAGTAGTTGCAGAAGAAACTGCTGCTGAAGAGGCTCCTGCTGCTGCAGAAGAAACTTCTGAAGAAGCTGAAGCGTAATTATTGCTGCGATAATGCGTAAAGAAGATTGTTTCTATTTAGGTAAAATCGCGAAAAAATTTAGTTTCAAAGGCGAAGTCTTAATCTATTTGGATACCGACGAGCCCGAGCTATACGAAAACATGGAATCAGTGTTTGTTGAACTCAACAACCATCTGGTTCCATTTTTTATTGAGCATAGTTTGTTGCATAAAAACGATTTGTTGCGCGTGCGTTTTGAAGACGTAAAAAACGAGCAAGAAGCCGATGAATTGGTGGGCGCCGAGGTTTACCTTCCGCTTAAGATGTTGCCCAAACTCACCGGCAACAAGTTTTATTTTCACGAAGTGATTGGTTTTACCGTTACCGATCAGCGCCTGGGAAAAGTAGGCACGATTCAGAAAATTCTCGACAATACCGCCCAACCGCTATTTCAAATTGAGCACGAAGGCCAAGAGATTTTGATTCCGATGGTCGATCACTTCATCATCAAGGTTGATCGCTCGGCCAAAAACATCCTGCTCGATGTTCCCGAAGGCCTCATTGAGATGTATCTTTAATGGATTTTAAGACTCCAAGACTTTAGGATTTTAAGATTTTTCAGAAGCCGGGAACCTGCTGTTCGCTGTAGTCCTCGCTGCGCTGCGGGCTGCCGCTACCATCAGGGCTAGGGGTTTAGTGTAACCTGAAATATTTGTTTAAAATGATACATTTTGAAGATACCTCAAGTCCACTGGACTTGCTCCTCTTAATATCACCCGAGGCAAGGCCGAACTGAGCGAAGCTAAATCATCAGGGCTAGGGCTTCCTGTTCACCACAAAAATTTGACTTTAAGACGAGCCCGCGTGAGGGATCGCAGCAGTAAGCCCGCAGTGCAACGAGGACTTATCGCGTAGCGCCCGACCCGCAGGGGCACGCCCAAAAAAAATAAAACCATGAGTACATTTCAGTTTAAAAAATTCAGCATAGAACAGGACCGCTGCGCCATGAAAGTGGGTACCGACGGCGTTTTACTCGGCGCGTGGACTCCGCTGGAGCACCAACCTTACAACATTCTCGACATTGGCACCGGCACCGGACTCATTGCGCTGATGCTGGCCCAACGCTGCGATGCTGAACAAATTGATGCGCTCGAAATTGATGCCGACGCTTTTGAACAAGCGGTAGAAAATTTTGAGCAATCACCGTGGAATGATCGTTTGTTTTGTTTTCATGCGTCGCTCGATGATTTTATGGACGACTTGCAAGACGAAGCATATGACTTGATTGTTTCGAATCCGCCGTTTTATACCGAGCAAGTTTCGTCGGGCAATGCCAGCCGTGACTTGGCCCGTCAAAATGCTTCGTTGCCGTTTGAAGATTTGTGCGAAGCTTCGGGAATTTTGCTCTCAGAAGTGGGCATCTTGGCGGTGGTTATTCCGTTTAAAGAAGAAGAAAAGTTTTTGCAATTGGCGGCTGAAAATGCGTTGTATCCGTATCAAATAACCCGCGTCAAAGGAACACCCGAAAGCGAAACCAAACGCAGTTTATTGGCTTTGGGTCGCGATGCGCAGAGAATTCCTGAAGTTGATGAACTGGTTTTAGAAACCCGGAGACAGCTTTATACCAATGAATATATACAGCTGACCCGGGATTTCCTTCTCAAACATTAACTACTTATTTTTTTATTTTTTCAATCTCTGAAAGAATGTAATCTAACTTTTCTTGTTGCACCGCAAGTTGGGTTTTCAACAATTCGTTTTCTTGTTGCAGCTTTTGGTTTTGCATGTCGAGTTCCTGAAGAGCATTGATGGAAGCTATGAGAATCGGATGCAAATCAAAGTTCAAATAACCATCAGCATCAGTACCGACAGCTTCCGGGAATAACGGCTGAACTTCTTGTGCCAAGAACCCGAACGCCTCTTTGCTGAGTACTTTGGGATCAAATGTTTTTTTATCGGTATTTTTATAATGATAGCGAACAGTTCTCAACTGACGAATCTCTGACAACCCTTTTTGATAGGTACCATGTACTTCTTTGAGCCGCGCATCTGAAGGAATTGTCCAGGTATTTGAAGTGGGTTTGCGACCTTCGTTAAGCGAAAGTTCAAACTGTCCGCCCGGTGCTGCGGTTCCGATGCCAACGTCACCTGCCGAAGTGATGGTCATGCGCGTAGTATTTCCTCCGGCTCTAAACTGTAAACCGAGTGTGCTTCCTACGTTATTGGCTATGATGCCTGAATGTATGGCATTGAGATTAGAGCCAAACAAAATGCCGGTTTCACTCGTGGATGGCGTTAAAAAATGTTGGTACGTTGGACCGTTGCTTTCCAAAACAATATCAGAACTGCCCAGTGGTGTGCCGCCGCTGCTTCCGGTAGAAACATGCAAAGCGCGAATTGGCGCGGTAGTTCCAATGCCTACATTAGTAGACACCAAAGATCCGTTAACGCCATTTATGCTACCCAAAACTAGCGAATTACTGGTATTAACTTGTGCTAGATTTCCTATTGCTGTGGCATTAGTCAAATTCGCTGCACCTACATCGGCGTTAAACCCAAGCAGTGTATTTCGAGCTCCAGTGGTGTTAGTGCTTCCCGATTGATTTCCGACAAATACATTAAAATTCCCAGTAGTATTCTGACTGGCAAAAGCACCAAAAATAATATTGCTATTTCCGGTGCTGTTTAATCCTGCGGCATAACCTATATAGGAATTGTCATCTCCAAATGTGCCATTGGCGCCGGCCAATCTTCCCAGAAAAGTGTTGTCTTGCCCCGTTGCATTGGCGAAACCGGCACGTTCCCCGATAAAAGTATTGTAATCGCCTGTGTTTACTACTCCACTATTGACGCCAAAAAAAGTATTGTTTAGCCCTATTTTACCAGATGAAATATTATTCCTTCTGAAAACCAAATCTACATTATCAATAGTTCCTAAGAAATTAGTGGTAGCGTTCGTACCTGTATTCCCAAGCAATCCCCAAGCATTGTTCGAGGCATTTTGCCAAGTTGCGGTTCCATTAACATCAGAAGTTAAAACTTTACCTGCCGCTTGGTTACCATCGACCATACGGATGTTGCCTACTACGTGAAGACGGCTAGCTGGCGTGGTGGTTCCGATACCCACATTGGTAGAGGCAGTAGCAAAGTTGACACCGTTGATACTCCCCAAAACCATTGAATTACTGGCCCCCACAGCGGCATAAGCACCTATGGCTGTGGCGTTATCAAGGTTGCCACTCAAAACATCTGCTTGAAAACCAAACGCTGAATTATGTATACCGGTCGTATTTGTAATCAGAGATGCTCGACCAAAGCCCGAGTTTCTTCCTCCGGTGCTGTTCTGTGTCAATGAAAAACAACCAAAAGCAGAGTTCCCAAAACCAATAGTGTTGGCATCAAGACTATTATATCCAAAACTGGCATTCTGGATACCATCAGTAATTACACTCAACGAACTATTTCCAAAAGCAGTGTTTTGGGTGGCGCCAGGATTAGGCGACACCAATGAAAGAAGACCAAAAGAAGTATTGAGGCTAGAAATTCTTCCCGAAACAGAATTATTTCGTTTAAAGACCAAATCTTGATTATCTGCGGTTCCGATGTAATTGGTGGCTGGGTTGGTTCCAGAATTTCCGGTGAGCGACCAACTGTTTGACTGCACATACTCTTTGGTCACCACTGCCTTTCCATCAGCAGCAGAAATCATCGCGTTGGTGGTAGATGGCAAACGTGTAAGTCCGTTTTTTAAAACAATCATGGCGTCACTGCGTTCGGCAGTATCCACAAAAAAATTGGCGTTGGTGTCAATGGCATTTCCGATGACAAAAAGTCGATCGGTGCTGTTGGCTGCTCTAAATTGATTGACTCCATTCGTTGAAGGAGTATAGGTGGTGGCACCAATTCCAAAAACAGTTTCTCCGTAACTAGAGGCGATACCCGAATCCCCAAAAGCGGTTGAAAGATATCCATTAGCTTGGGTAATGAAACCAGCAGCAAAGGTGTGGGCATTGGCTGATTTAGTACCTAATCCAAACGCGGTAGCATCAGATCCGCTGGCTTCAGAAGACCAACCAAAAGCCGATGAATACGAACCGCTTGCAGTAGTTTGATTTCCAAAAGCAACAGATTCAAATCCTAAATTCACATCATCCCATTCGTTGGCAGTCACTCTACCAGCTCTAAAGGCTGCTTTTCTAGGATTCCAAAACATTTTGGTTCCGGCACCAGTTGGCGCCAATGTTCCTGAGTTATAGGTACCGTTTACCACCAAACCGTCAGTTCCGTTAATGGTTACAGCTCCGGCATCGGCCGTGATGGTTTTTCCGTTTCCGGCACCGCCAAAATCATAGGCTTGATCGAGCGTTCCGACATTAGCTCCCATGATTGGCTTCCAATCAATTGTTGTGTTATCCCAATAATAAAATCCGGGCAAATCAGTTCCTGATGCAGTGGTTAAATAAACCATCATTCCTTGTTGTGCCGCCGTAGGATTCGTAGCCGGAAAAACGTTGACTTTGGGAATGATTAATCCGTCGATATTGGCCGGAGCAGCTTCGTTGCTGGATTTGATTTCTAATTGGGCGTTGGGTGTGGTGGTATTAACACCCACTTGTGCACGAAGGGAAAACGCACACAAAAGCGCACATACGGAGAGCAAAATTCTAAAGTTCATACCTAATTGTGTCCTGTTTTGAGAATGAAGTAAAATTCTCTTTTTCAGGGCTTTGACACAATACGATATTGAGCGTACACAAAAGTGTTGTTCAACTGATTTTTTGAGCTATTGACCGATAATTAAATAAAAACATACGCCAAAGCGCGTATACAACTACAAAAGAAGTTCTATGGATACTTGAAAACCTGATCTTTGAACGTAGGTTACTTTTCCACCCAAATCTTCGATGCGGTTTTGAATGTTTTGCAATCCGTTGCCAAATTGGTTTTCACGCGTAATGCCTTTTCCGTTGTCAGAAATAGCAATTGATAGTTTATTGCGCTGTGCCGAAAAAACCACTTCAACATGCGAACATTGCGCATGTTTGAGCGAATTGTTGAGGATTTCTTTGAGCGCCAAAAACAAATTCTTACGTGTTTTTCCGTCTATTTTATGATCGGCCAAAGCGCCTAGTTGTTGCTGAAAATCAAAATCAACTTCGGTGCCTTCAAACCAATTTTCGGCAAACTGTACAAAGTAATCCGTGAAATTACCCAGCGTGTTTTGCTGTTCATTAAGCGACCAAACAAAAGTGCTCACGCGCTGTGAAATATCAGAGGCCGTTTGGTTGATTTTCTCTGAAAGCAATTTGAGATTCGGCTCATGCGCTGTTTGCTTTTGCAGCAAATCTGAGTGAATCAATATGCTCGATAAACCGCTACCGATATCGTCGTGCAGATCTTTGCTGATTTCATTTTTCTGATGTAATAAAGTGAGGTTGACTTTGTTGCGTCGGCGAATAATCACCACGATTAAAATCAGCGCCAAAACAAAGAAAATCGCCATCAAAAGCTGAAACAAAACAATATCTTTTTCTTTCTTAAGCCTTTGCACTTCAAGCGAAAGAATTTTGCGTTCGTTTTTGATGTAATCTTTGGTAATGCTTTGCAAAAAATAGTTGTTCAAATCAGACGTTTGCTGATTGAGTCGAATAATTTGATTGAGAATATAATTTTCTTTTTCAGGCTGATGGCCTTTGTAAACGAGCAAAGCTTTTTCAAAAAACAATCTTCTAAAAGCCAAATTGATGGTCTTGGTTTGCATGAGTTGCAATCCGAGTTGATAGTAATAATCATCGGTCATCGCCGATTCGGCATTGCATTGCATTAAAAATCCGTAACCAATGAGTTCAATGTCAAAATAGGCGCTGTTGCGTGCCGAAGCTATACTTTTGCTAAAATAATATCGAGCGCTATCGGGCTTATTTTGGTGTAAATAAATCTCGCCAAAGGTTTGTTCACAATTAGGAATTCCGCGACGGCTGTTGGTTTTTTGCGCGTATAAATAGGCTTTCTGATTATAATATAACGCCGAATCAGATTGGTGAATTTTGAGTTTTACCTGTGCTAAATTATTGGCAATATGATCGGGTTTAATGATTGTTTTGAGTACTTTGCGCGGCTGATTCGGATAATTGTTTTTGGCCAAATGCAAACTGTGTTCTGCCCGGGTGTATTCTTTTAATTCAATTTGATTAATGGCTCTAAAGAAATAACCATCAGCCATGAGTAAAGGATCGTTGATTTTGCGCGCGGCATCAATGCTTTTTTGCGCTTGACTTTTTCCGAACTCATACAATCCGGTATAATAAAAAACTTCCGATTGCAGGCTGCTGATGTAACAAGTCATGGTATCGGTTGCTTGAAAATCAATCAAATCTTGGGAATGATTAAGCCATTTCTGCGCCACATCCATCTCATCTTTTTCTAAAAAAAGTTCGGCTTTTAAAAACGCTTCTTTGATTTTTTGCTGCTGTGTATGGTTTGTCTTCTGACTCCAAAGTGACAGAAAAAACAAGCTCAATAAACACGCAAAAAAACTTTTCATTTATCGTTTCAGATATAGATTAACTGCTTCAACCCGCGTATTGACATGGAGTTTTTCATAAATATGTTGTATGTGTTTGCGCACAGTTCCTAAACTGATGTCCATTTCGCGAGCGACTTCTTTGTTCATTTTGCCTTGGGCCAAAGAATCGAGAATTTCTTTCTCACGGCGGGTGAGTTCTTCCACCGATAAGTTTTTGGCTGCCGACTGCGAGAAACTGGCCACTACTTTTCGGGCGATGCTCCCAGTCATCGGGCTTCCGCCATCAAAAAGTTCGTCTAAAGCTTTAATGATTTTGGCCGGACCGTCGGTTTTGAGAATATATCCGCTGGCACCGGCTTTAAGGCTCTGAAAAATCACTTCGTCTTCTTCAAACGAGGTACACATCAAAAACAAAAGTTTCGGATGATCAAATTTGAGTTTGCGCACGCATTCAATTCCGCTGCTACCGGGCAAATTAATATCCATCAAAACAGCATCAATGGCTAAGTCAGGAATGCCTTGAATTGCCTCTTCAGCATTTTGAAAAGCAGCAATTAATTCATAGTGATCGGTATACTGAATCATGAGCGACAAAGCTTCGCGTAAATCGCGGTCATCTTCAACCAGAGCAATCGGACGTTTCATTTGTTTATTTTTCAGCAATATTAAAGATAGATTTTTTATTGTGAAATACGCCATTGCGCGTAATAAAATAGCCTCCCACTTCAGAGAGGCTATATTCAATCGGCATTAAAAAAGCTTTATCAACCCTTGTTTACTGCACTTTTTGCTGAAGTATTTTGTTTTGCAAAACCATGATCTGCGTTTGAATCAAGCGATTGAGCACATCCGGTAAGCGTTGTTTTTGAACCTCTGATAAATCGTCGAGTTTTAGACTTCCACTAGGCGCTGTAGCATTGTATTGAGCAATGGCCTTTTGTACTTTTTGCAAATTGAGCGCTGCTTTTGATTCAGCGCCAAAATAATCTTCAGCCGAACCTTCTGTAATGTATTTCCCTTGGGCTGTATCTAACTCGGCGCCTCCGGTTTCACATTCAATCAGGTATTTTTTAAGGTCTTGACACACATCGTAAATTTCATTACCGGTAACATCGGCCGTATCGCTGATGACCCATTTTTGATTTTGCTGTTTTTGTGTTTGCAGAATTTGTTCGCTGCGCAAAATAGATTCGGTGGTGGCAGCATAAACATCTTGTGAAGCTTTAGGCGAACGTACCAATATCAGAATCAGCGAGGCCGCACTTAAGATAATCACCGATGAAACAATGGTATTGACTTTGGTTTCGGCCTGACGAATTCCGGTAAAGAAATACACCGGTAAAAAAACCAGCAACAAAGCGCCAAATCCGGTTATAATGAGCATGTTGGCACCCGGCCAATGCATGACTTTAAAGATGAGCCCAATACTCATGAGCATCCCGCAAAGGGTAGCAATTCCGGAAATAGCCTTTTCGCGCAGCGTTTTGTTTTCTTTGATTTTAAGCGTGAAAAGCAACGGCAGAAAAACAAAATTCAGCAAAGCAACACCCAAGACCAACATAACAGCTGCACCGGGTAAATGCATAAATTTTAGTGTGAGTCCAACCACCAACAATGCGGTGAGCACTCCGCCTGAGAGCAACATTATTTTTTTCATGACATAAAAATTTTTAAAGGTGAGCAGGGCGATTGTTTCTTCTTCAATCTCCTTAAGTTCCCGTTTGTAAAAATGCTTGATCCGCTGCTGATAAAAAGCTTCAAAATCATCCTCTGCGGCAAGTTCGTGCTCAACCACACAACAAATGTGATCGAGCAGATCTTGCTGCAAACCTTCGTTCCGGATTCCTTGCGCCAGGATATCCCGCCGAACAAACTCAATTTGATCGTCTGACAATAAGTACATAGCTTAAAGCGTTTGTGGTCTGAGGTCTAAAAGAAATTTCATCGTTTCAATGAACTCAGCCATTTCGCTGATTTTTTCATCGATTTTAGATTTCCCTTTTGGGCTCAAACTGTAATACTTTCGGATGCGTTTGCCAACAAATTCAGTTTCTACGGTGACCAGGCCTTCAGCTTCCAGGGCGTGTAAAGTCGGATAAAGCGCGCCTTCGGTAATTTGAATTCTATCCGAAGTAAGCTCTTTTACACGTTGGGTAATCTCGTAGCCATACATCCGATGGTTGGCTTCGAGCTGCTTGAGCACAATGGTTTTTAAGGTTCCTTTAATGAGTTCTGAAGAAAATATCATAACGGGCATTTGTTTTGTACAACGCAAATATACATAAGAATATTATGCATTAAACATTTATGCATAAATTTTTATTCGATAAAAAAGTAAAATATTATTTACAAACCTGCAAATCAACATCTTAAACAGTTTATAAATTTTTTAAATCCGTTGATAAAACCTGAAAAAGTTATAGCGAAATCGCTTTCGTAGCCTTGCAGAAAGTATTTTTCTGCGTACATTTGCGCCGATAAAAAATAAATATCAACCGATATGAAACCAGATTTATTTCAAGCTCCAGATTATTATCTTTTAGATGAATTGCTTACCGAAGAACACAAATTGGTGCGCGATGCAGCCCGCGAATGGGTCAAAAGAGATGTTTCTCCAATCATTGAAGATTATGCACAACGCGCCGAATTCCCAACCCAAATTATTGGCGGATTGGCCGAGATTGGAGCCTTCGGACCATATATTCCCGAAGAATATGGCGGTGCCGGTTTAGATCAAATTTCATACGGACTCATCATGCAAGAAATTGAGCGTGGCGATTCAGGCGTTCGTTCAACAGCTTCGGTACAATCGTCATTAGTCATGTACCCAATCTGGAAATACGGAAACGAAGAGCAACGCAAAAAATACCTCCCGAAATTGGCTTCTGGCGAATGGATGGGCTGTTTCGGACTGACCGAACCCAACCACGGTTCTGATCCGGGCAGTATGATTACCAACTTTAAAGACATGGGCGATCATTACTTATTGAATGGTGCCAAAATGTGGATTTCGAACGCTCCGTTTGCACAAGTAGCCGTTGTTTGGGCTAAAAACGAAGAAGGTCGTATTCACGGATTAATCGTAGAACGCGGTATGGAAGGTTTTACCACACCTGAAACGCACAACAAATGGTCATTACGTGCTTCGGCTACCGGTGAACTTATTTTTGACAACGTAAAAGTTCCTAAAGAAAACTTGCTGCCGAACAAATCAGGTTTGGGCGCTCCACTGGGTTGTTTAGATTCAGCTCGTTTTGGTATTGCTTGGGGCGCGATTGGTGCTGCGATGGATTGTTATGACACGGCGCTTCGTTATGCCAAAGAGCGCACACAATTCGGAAAACCGATTGCTGCCACACAATTGCAACAGAAAAAATTAGCCGAAATGATCACCGAAATCACCAAAGCACAATTGCTTACTTGGAGATTAGGAGTTCTAAGAAACGAAGGTAAAGCCACTACCGCTCAGATTTCAATGGCCAAACGCAACAACGTAGATATGGCCATCAACATCGCACGTGAAGCGCGTCAAATTTTAGGCGGAATGGGCATTACCGGTGAATACTCTATCATGCGTCACAGTATGAACCTTGAATCGGTCATTACTTATGAAGGAACCCACGATATTCACTTGCTCATTACCGGAGCAGATATTACGGGTTATCCGGCATTCAAATAATACAAACAAATATTCAAAAAGAAAGCTTCTCACAACGGGAAGCTTTTTTTGTACCCAATAAAAAAGGGAGCGCCTGTAAAAAGCAACTCCCCTTTTTCCCCATAACAAATAGAACTATCGTTTAATCGTTTTAGCCTGCGATACAGAACCTAAAAAGATTGAGTATGTATGCTGTAAGCAGGCTCTGGTTTTATGTCCCAAATTAATTCCTTGAACCGAGGCTTACAGCAAAATTTTAAGAACGATTATTTTCTGATTCAAAACTATATATTCGCTTGTTTTCTTGAAAATTATTGCGGTATTTAACTTGATTTTGTAGGTAAACATTTAGCTGATTTTCACAAGAATAGCATCGCTTTTACCGATAAAAACGCTGGAATGGCCGCAATTTTTTCAGAAGCAATTATATTATAATTAGCTTTGACCAACTTAAAACAAATATGAATCAGAAAACCCTAACTATACTGTTGCATTTTTTTGGCATTTTGGCCTTTTTATGCATTCCGATTTTCTCTTCACCTGATTTTAGCTGGGCTTTTGACTTTTTGCACATCCGAGGTTTTCAAAGAGATTTTACGAGTTATGTTTTGTTTGTGCTCTTTTTTTATGTCAATTACTACCAGCTTATTCCGCGATTATACTTTACCGACCGAAAAAAAATGTATTTCTTGTGTGTTGTTTTGTCTTACCTGGCTTTGAGCGGAATCAACAAACTTTTGTTTTTTAGCTTCGAGCCACATCATTTACCAATACATTCGCCGCACAGCCATTTCCCGTTTCGACATCAACCGCTGAACATGCCCATCGGTAGCGACTTCTTTAAATTTCTTTTGGTGTTTTTACTGTCATTTTTGTTTCGCATCAACAACCGACTCACCGATATTTATGAAGAAAAACTCAAAGCCGAAGTATCGTATCTTAAAGCACAAATCAATCCTCATTTTTTGTTCAATACACTCAACAGTTTGTATGCGCTGACGATACAAAAATCTGACGCCGCGCCCGATGCTGTCATCAAACTCTCAAACATGATGCGTTATGTGGTCACGCACAGTGATTCTGATCGTGTTCCGCTGCAAAGTGAAATTGATTATATCGCCGATTACATCGCACTGCAACGCCTCAGAATTTCAGAACCCAACAACTTGATTTTTGAAGTAACCGGCAATACCTCTGATAAATTCATCGCGCCTTTACTGCTGATTCCGTTTATTGAAAATGCCTTTAAATACGGCGTGAACAGCGAGCAAAATTGGCATATTGACATCCGCATTAAGATTACCGACGATGATTTCAGCATGTTTGTGGGCAATCAAAAAGTGTCCATACCCATTCATGAAGACGGAAGCACCGAACAAGGCATTGAAAACACATCAAAACGACTCGACTTGATTTATCCCAACAAACACAGCCTACAACTAGCCGACTTGCCCGACCGTTATGAAGTTGATTTAAAAATTCACTGGTCATGATTAGAGCTATTGCCATAGATGACGAGCCTTTGGCGCTTCAAGTCATTGAAAGTTTTTGTGCGCGACTAGATTATATTCAGCTCGAGAAAACGTTTACCAAAACCTCTGAAGCGCACAAGTATTTGCGCAAACAACCCGTTGATTTGATTTTTCTCGACATTCAAATGCCCATGCAAAACGGCTTGAGTTTTTATGCTGACATTGAACAAAATTGCCAAGTGATTTTCACTACTGCCTTTAGCGAATATGCCGTTGAAGGTTTTAATGTAAACGCAACCGATTATCTGCTCAAACCCTTTTCGTTTGAACGCTTTGTTCAAGCCACCGAAAAAGCCAAACAAGCTTTTGACACGCGCAACAAATTTTCGAATACTGAAGCTCAATATCTATTCATTCGCGCCGATTATAGCTTGAATAAAATACTGATTTCAGACATTTTGTTTGTAGAAGGTTTAGACGATTACCTCAAAATTCACATCCGCAACCAAAAAACCATAGTGGCGCGCATGACCATGAAATCAATTCTAGAAAAATTGCCGGCGCCTGAATTCATGCGGGTGCATCGTTCATTTATAGTGCCGCTGTCGGGCATTGATAAAGTGCGCAACAAAATCATATACATCGGCGATGAAGAAATTCCGGTGAGCGCCAGTTATGAAGCAGCCTTTCAAGAAGCCATTTCCGGAAAAAAATAAATATGGGGGCGCAAATTTTTAAATCCGCATGGCGAACCACAACTCAATCTGACGAAAGTTTAAGGCAATCGCTGCCACTTGATTTAGCCGAGATTCCCATCAACATTACCCAATTGGATGAAATATTTCTTCGGCCACAAGCAAAATACACCTATGGTCTAGCTGAAAAAAGTGAATGCTGGCTGTTGCCTTTGGCAGGAGCTATCGATTTTATTCACCCTGAAGTCGAAGGATTCGTTCATATTGGTCAATTACAAAATATGGCAACTGAAACATCGAGCCATTGTATCATTTCAAATCCGTACACCAATGATGTAGTTCATTTTTTAGCGATTCAACGCCTGATAAACTTTAACAAAAATGAACTTTATGAGTTTGATTTATCACAAACAAATCAAATTATTCAGATTTTAAAAACAGATGATTACCAAATATCCATCGGACAATTTGAAGGTCGCGCTGAAGAGGTTTACCGATTGCTTTCTGATCAAAATAGTTTGATGGTTTTTGTTGTGCGTGGCGCCTTTGAATTGCACAACCGATTGCTAGAAGCGGGCGACACTTTACTGCTCAACCAAACGTATGAAGCTGAATTTGAAGCGCTTTCAAACAATGCTTTATTGCTTTTTATTGAAAACTTTACCGCAAAAAAATAATCGTTTACCTCTTTTGTTTTTGGCCGTAATCAAAAAAAGCTAGGTTTGGCTTGATTAACTTAACGGCTAAAATTATGGAAAGAAAAGAATTCTTAAAAAAAGGAGTTAGTTTACTCGGACTGGCCTTCGTAGCGCCCTCACTGATCAAAGCCGAAAATCCAAACGATGCTTTGGTCTGCTCAGTAACCAACTCTGAAACGGCAGGCCCGTTCCCTACAATTAATCCTTCATCATTGACCAATGCAAATATTGTAAGCGATCGAACCGGAGTTCCGCTCACCATCAACATTACCATCAACAACACCAATGCTAATTGCGCAGCGCTTCAAGGTGCTTTGGTAGACATTTGGCATTGCGATAAAGACGGTTATTATTCAGAATATGGGGGCAGCGGTATGCAAAGTGTCAACTATACTGCTGTGCACTTTTTACGCGGCAGACAAGTAACCAACGCCAACGGATTGGTCACTTTTCAGTCTATTTTTCCGGGTTGGTATACCAGTCGTGCTACGCATATTCACGTACACATTTACAACGCCAGCGGAACTTCACTGCTGGTTACCCAAATTGCTTTTCCTGAAGGAACCAACAGTGCAGTTGCTTTGGTCAATGCCTCAACCGCAAACGGTTATACCAAAGGCATGAGCGGATATACTTACAACGCCAATGACAATGTATTCAGCGACGGAGTAACCAATGAGCTCAGCACCATCAGCGGCAGTATTGCTGCAGGTTATACGCTGAACCACACTATTTTTGTGGCCGGACCTACTTTAGGATTAGATGAAATTGGCATACAACAAAATCAAATTGGTCAAAACTTCCCGAATCCGTTTACTGATAGCACAACGATTCCGGTTCAATTAGCCTCATCGTCTGATGTTCATATTGAAATTTTTGACTTAACCGGGCGTTCGATTGCGGTAATCACGAACGAAAAATTGACCGCCGGTACTCATCAGATTCATTTAAATCGCGGGGATTATTCTTTGAGCAGTGGTTATTACATTTATAAAGTAACCATTAGCAATAACCAAGGAACATTCACCGAAAACAAGAGAATGCTCGTTAAATAAATAGGATTGTTTTTGTGAGTAGTTTAGTGAAGAAAGCGGGGAGAAATTCTCGCTTTTTTTTTACACCTCAGGCGCCAACGCTATCGCCAAACCGTCTAAATCCTCGGTCAGGTGAATCTGACAACCCAATCGGCTGTTGTCTTTTACGTTAAAAGCCTCCCAGAGCATCGCCTCTTCATCGGGGTTTTTCTCAGGTAAAGCCACATCGTTCAAAACATAACATTGGCAAGAAGCGCACATCGCCATTCCGCCACAAATACCAATGGTTCCCTCGGGCGCCAATTCATAAGCGCGCACCAGTTCCATAACGTTCATGTTCATATCGGTGGGCGCTTGCACACTGTGTGTCACACCTTCGCGGTCGGTGATGTGTAGGGTAATATCCATGCTTTTTTATTTTTTCAGAAGCTGTTCCGGCTGTTCGCTATATCTTTTGCTCTGAACCCCAGAGCAAAAGGATGCCGCTGCCATACGGGCTAGGCTTCGCTCCGATTAGTCAATTGATTTCACGACCGCTTTTTCGGCTTCTTTTCGGCTGCCGTCAAAACCGTCTACGCCTGAAACGGTGGTGTATTTCAATACATATTTCTTCCCAGGATTCAAACGCTGATACACGCTCTGACACATCAAGGTCGCCTCGTGAAATCCGCACAAAATCAGTTTGAGTTTGCCCGGATACGTGTTTACATCGCCAATAGCATAAATCCCCGGAATATTAGTTTGATAATCCAGCGCATTATTGACTTTGATGGCATTTTTCTCAATCTCTAAACCCCAGTTGGCAATCGCCCCGAGTTTGGGCGTTAATCCAAACAACGGAATAAAGAAATCGGTATCAATCGTTTGCATTTCGCCGTTGATATCTAAAGTCAATTGTTCTACATGACCGTTTCCGGCAATAGCCACCACCTCTGCCGGCGTAATCAAATTGATTTTGCCAAGCTTTTTGAGTTCTTGTACTTTCTCAACTGAGTCCAAAGCACCGCGAAACTCATTGCGTCGGTGTACCAAAGTAACTTCAGAGGCTACATTTGAGAGAAAGATGCTCCAATCAAGCGCCGAGTCACCGCCTCCGGCAATCACAATGCGCTTATCGCGAAACAATTCCGGATCTTTTACAAAATATTCTACGCCTTTTTCTTCGTACCCAGCAATGTTTTCAATGAGTGGTTTGCGCGGCTCAAAAGTGCCCAAACCGCCCGCAATAGCAATGGCTTTGGCTTGGTGTTTTGTGCCTTTATTGGTGGTAACTACAAAACTGTCGTCTTCTAATTTTTCAATGGTTTCAGCCGTTTCTCCTAAGGTAAATCCGGGTTGAAATTGCTTGATTTGTTCCATCAGATTGTTGACCAAATCGCCCGCCAATACTTCAGGGTAACCCGGAATATCAAAGATGGGTTTTTTGGGGTACAATTCTGCCAATTGGCCTCCGGGTTGCGGTAAGGCATCTATCAAGTGACATTTGAGTTGGAGCAAACCTGCTTCAAAAACAGCAAACAATCCGGTTGGGCCGGCGCCTATGATGAGAATATCGGTTTTGATCATGATTTTATTCTGGATATCGGGTTTATTTCGCGCAAAATTCAACAAGTACAGTTGAATTAAAAATGACAAATGTCACATTCTACGCGTTTTTATTTGCGTGAGGGGTTGCAGCGGATATCCTCCCGATGCATCGGGAGATAGCAGCGAAAAACCCGACCCGCAGGGGCACGCCCTCAACAAATTAGGCTATGTTGACTACGGTTTCAATCTGCGGAGCAAACTTTTTGATGGTGGTTTCAACACCGGCTTTGAGCGTCATTTGGTTGACACTGCAACTGGTGCAAGCGCCTTCGAGTCTGACCTTGACGTGCTTGCCTTCTTCAATCGATACCAAGGTGATGTCGCCGCCGTCAGAATTCAAAAACGGACGAATTTCTTCGAGCGCTTTTTCAACATTTTGGGTTAATTCTTCTGTAGTCATTTTTTGTATTATTAGATTATTGGATTGTAAGACTATAAGATTTTAGGATTGTAAGAAAGCGTCCTACAGTCTTGAAATCTTACCGTCTTATAATCTATTTTTTTACAGCCGAGCAACCTGCCATCGTGGTGATTTTGATGGCCTCGGTAGGCGGCAAACTTTCGTTTCGGCTCACCACTTCTTGTACCACGCTGCGGGTGATTTCTTCAAATACTTTTTCAGTTACTGAAGCGGTTTGCATGGCTGCAGGTCGGCCGTAATCACCAGCTTCGCGAATGCTTTGTACGATGGGCACTTCACCCAAAAACGGCACTTGAAGATCTTCGGCCAAGTTGCGCGCGCCTTCTTTTCCGAAGATGTAATATTTGTTTTCCGGAAGTTCTTCAGGCGTAAAATAAGCCATGTTTTCAATGATGCCCAACACCGGAACTTTGATGCTGTCGGATAAAAACATCGAAACGCCTTTTTTGGCATCGGCGAGTGCCACAGCTTGCGGCGTACTCACTACTACTGCGCCGGTAATCGGCAATGATTGCATGATGGATAAATGAATATCGCCGGTGCCCGGAGGCAAATCAATCAATAAGAAATCAAGTGGACCCCAATCGGCATCAAAAATCATTTGGTTGAGCGCTTTGGCTGCCATCGGCCCGCGCCAAATAACGGCTTGACCCGGAGCTGTAAAAAACCCAATCGAAAGCATTTTGACTTCATAGCTTTCTATCGGTTTCATTTTTGAACGACCGTCCACGGTTACTGAAAGTGGTTTTTCGTTTTCAACATCAAACATAATCGGCATCGACGGACCGTAAATATCGGCATCGAGCACACCTACTGAAAAGCCCATTTTAGCCAAGGTAACAGCTAAATTGGCCGTCACGGTTGATTTACCTACGCCACCTTTGCCCGAAGCTACCGCAATAATGTTGCTGATGCCCGGAATGGCTTTTCCTTTGATCGGATCGTCTGCTTTTTCTGGGGTTTCAACTTTGATGTTGACTTTTACCTGTGCCTCGGCCGAAACCAGGTTGTGAATGGTTTTGCGAATATCGTCTTCGGCGCGCTTTTTAATGTGCATCGCCGGACTGTTTAATACCAATTCAACCACTACTTCATTGCCAAAAGTAAGCACGTTGGCCACGGCTCCGCTTTCGACCATATTTTTCCCTTCACCGGCCACCGTGATGGTTTCAAGGGCGGCCAAGATGGCTTTTCTGTCTAATTTCATTTTTGCTGTCTTAAAAATAGGAATCAGATTAATTTTTATTTAAACTGATTTTAGACGGCAAAGATAATATGAAATGTTTTGAAACAAGGGTTAATGAATTGAAAATCTTTATAGCACTTTCGCGAAAAACTTTAGAGCATCTGCCCTTGAATGAGCTTGATTTTAAAATCGGTTAATTGAATCATGAGCTGGTTTTTAAGCTGGTCAAATTGTGCGTTGAGCCATTGATTCTTGACCGATGAAAACACCACGGCATCGATTTTTCCGGCGCTGAATTTGGCTTGCGAAGTTTTGAAGGATGATTCGGCCCATTGAACTACTTGCTCATATTGCTCACTGAGTAATTGATAATGACCCATCTTTTGGGTTTCAGTCTGCAACTGATTTTCAACTTGACGTTTGGCTAAATCCAGCGCGCATTTGCTTTTTTGTTCTTCGATGCGCGCGGCCGAAACGTTTCGGTTGTTTCTGAATCCGTTAAAAACCGGCACATACAATTGTAAACCGACTTGTTGATTTTTGTTGTTTTTGAACTGCGTCTGAAAATCATCGACCACCACACTGGGCTGATTGAGCGGTTTGTAGTAAAAAGTCGAAGCGCTGTAATAGGTGGATAAAACCGGTAAATTTCGTGCTCGAAGTCGGCGTTTCTCGGCTTGACTGGCTTGCCAATTGAGTTCGGCAAAGGCAATTTTTGGGTTCGAAAATGATTTGGTTTGAACTTCCAACGCTGAAATATTCTGTGGTTGTTCGAGTGTTATTTGATCGGGCTGAACCTCAGTAGCATTGATGAGTTGCAACAATTCGCGTTTGCGCAAAGCGGCGAGTTGTTGGGTTTCAGTACAGCGGATTTTTTCTTGCCCATGACTGAGTTGCATATCGTATAAATCGCTCGTGGGTTTACTGCCCAAGGCAACTTCTTGAGTCACGCGATCTAGATTAAAAGCGGCGTTCTTGAGCTGTTCTTGTTGGATGTTTTGCAACGACTGAGCCAACAGCGCTTGCCCATAACTTTCGAGGATTTGCCATTGGTATTCGTTTTCAAAAACAGCCAAATCGGCTTGTGCTATTTTTGGGTCGATACCCGAGCGCGAACGATTGGCCCAAACTTCAAAATTAATTAGGTTCATCTGCGCATTCAGGTAAAAATTGTCGTTTTGGATGTTCGAACTGACCCGACCGTTGGTGGCCGGATCAATCGTGGATCCAAAATTATAACTCTGCGTTCCGCCTAGTGAAACCTCCGGAAGCCATGTCAAAACCAAAGGCTGATGCAGCTTCTGTGCTTTTTTTAACTGCAAACTTTTGATTTTGGCTTCGAGGCTGTTTTTCAAGCCTTGCTCAAGGCAGCTTTGCAACGTCCAGACTTCGGTTTGCGACCAACCCAGCGTTGTACCCAAAAACACTAAAAACAAAACCAGCTTATTCATATTTGAGGTATTTTAAAACATCGACACGCGTGGCTTGATAGGCTCTTGAAAGCACCACGAGCAAGGTTAAAATGAGCAAAACCACAAAACCAACTACAAACGGCACGAGTGAAATTTCAATGCGAAATGCAAAATTATCGAGCCACATATCCAGCAAGTAATACACCGGAAACAGCGCCAAAGCAAAGCCCGTCAAACAAAAAACAACATATTGCTTTGAAAGCGTTTTGAGTAATACCGATGTGTCAGCGCCCAACGTTTTGCGGATGGCAATTTCTTTCATACGTCGTTCAATTGAGAACGTGGCCAAAGCAAACAATCCGAACAAGGCAATCAGAATAACAATTACATTGAGTAACGAAAACAAATTGCGTTGTTTGACATAGTTTTCATACGTGCGCGCATAGGCTTTATCTACAAAATCGTAGGTAAATGGATATTCGGTATCGACGTTTTTAGACCAGAATTTTCTGAGGCGCTCAATGGTTTCTTCCGGATGATCGGCATCGATTTTAACGTACATTTTGTTGACGTTGTTGATCATCCAATCAATGGTTTTGAAGTGAAAAAACACCATCGGCGGAACTTCTTCTTGCGGACCGAACAAATTAAAATCTTTGACCACACCCACAATTTTGAGTTGGTGGCCATTCCATTGAATTTCTTTGCCAATCGGGTTTGGTTCGTTCATCATTTTTAAAGCAGTCTCATTGATGAGCATTGAATTAATCGTATCTGAAGCAAATTGATTAGACAAGCCTCGACCTTGTTTAATTTGAATATTCATCATTTCAAGCATCCCGAAATCAACGCCCATATTGCGCCCTTGAATATTGTTGTCGTGGTAGGCAAAACTTGAAGTAGAACCATTGGCCGAGCCAAAATTAAACGCACCCGAAGCTACTTGGCTGACACCTTTTATTTTTCTCAATTCACTACTGACCAATTGGTAACGATTGAACATTTTTTGTTGGTAATCGGGTTCGTGCCAATCGTATTTGTTTCGGTAATCAATCACCAAAACCTGACCGCCTTTGAAGCCCAAATCGCGCGCGCTGATGAATTTGATTTGCTCGTAAACAATGTATGAACCAATGATAAAAAAAGTTGCAATAGCAAACTGAAGCACGAGCATACTGTTGCGCAACCAAACGCCGCTTTTGCTTCGACCAAAATTGCCTTTGAGCACTTTGAGCGTTTCAAAATTGGATACATACAAAGCCGGAAAAATGCCCGAAACCGCAATAGTAACCAAAAAAACCAAGAGCAATTGCCCGTAAAATTGACTTCCGTGAATGATGAGTTCTTTTCCTAAAAATTCGTTGTAATAAGGCAATGAAAGCTCAACAATGACCAGCGACATCAACAGAGAGAAAGCTGTGATGAGCGAAGTTTCAAAAATAAATTGCCCGATAATATTGGCTTTGCTGGCTCCGATGATTTTGCGCACGCCGACTTCTTTGGCGCGTTTGATGGCGCTTGCGGTGGCCATATTGACATAATTGACAATCGATAAAACCAAAATCAACACCGACAGCCCAACCATGATGAGCAGAAACTGATAGTTTCCTTTGCCTTCGGCCATGCATTCGGCAATAGCGTGCAATCTGATTTCAGAAAGCGGCTGAAGCTGACTGTGAAATAAATCACCTCCGTTTTTCTTGAGCCATTCTTCGGGCGTGATGCCTTCTTCTTTGGCCCATTTCAGCACGCGGTGTTCGTACATGAGTTTTTCAATGCGCTGCATCACTTGGTTTTTATCAGCCGGATTTTTGAGTTTGAGCATGAGCCCGTAACTGAAATTGCCCCAGTTGTCTTGATCGCTTTCCATGCGGTTTTCAATCAGATGCGTCACAGCTTCAGGCGCCATCGAAGATTTTCCGGGGATATTATAGACGCCGCTGACTGTGAGCTTTTTTCCGGAATAAACCACTTCTTTACCCATGGGATTTTGAGCACCGAAAAGCTTTTTTGCCGCTTTTTCTGACAGCGCAATACACGATGCATCTTTAATCGCCGACTGTGGAGTTCCGTAGATAAATTGAAACGGAAAACACGCAAAAAAGGTTCCTTGAGCATCGATAATTTTAAGCAATTCTTTTTTGCCTTGATAATGCACCATTTCATTGTTATACCAATTGTCAAAATAGCAATGCGTTTCTAACTCCGGGAAATCTTTTTTAAAATAACTGTCGAGCGGCGCCACATTGGTTGACCAATATTCGTCTTTGGCCACAGCATTGATCGACACAAAAACCTGATCTTTTGCCGGATTCCAAGCATCGTAGCTTTGTTCGTCATTCCAATACAAAATGGCAAAAATAAGTCCGGCCATTCCGATGGATAAACCCAAGACGTTGAGCGTGGTGAAAAGTTTGTTTTGTTTTAAGTTGAAAACAAATAAGTGTAGCCAATTCTTGATCATGACTGTTCGTTTTTTGATGATGATGATTATTTGTGGGTGATGCTGCCCGATGAGTTTTTGTCAAAGCTTGTTTTGGCCGGGTTTCCGTAATACACAACATCGGCACTTGAACTCGCTTTTATGTGGAGTGATGCTGTAGCTTGCACCGTAACATCGGCCGAGCTGCTGGCCAATATTTCTGCCGATTGAGCTTTTAAATTGCGTAACAAACAATCGGCTGAGCTGCTGGCTTCAACGATGAGCGTTTGTGCATTCCCTTCGAGTTGAACATCGGCTGAGCTGCTGGCATCAACAGATAGGTTTTTGAAATCAACTTGCGCTTTTACATCGCCGCTTGATGAAGCTTGAATCGTCAGTGAATCGCCTTTGAAGTTACCGATGATATCAGCCGATGATCCGACTTCCAGACTGAGTTGTTGGGCTTGCATCTGGTTTTTAATATGTACCGAAGCTGAAGCGCTGGCTTTAATGGATTGCAAATTCGGGCCGCTGACCAACACTTGTACATTCTTGAAATGCATGTAATTTTCTTTGTCTTTTTTACTTTTTCTGTTGTATGAATCGATGTAGATTTCTAAAGTCGATCCTTTAACTTCGGTTTTAACATAAGCCAATTTTTGTTGGTCTTCACACGAAACTTCTACTTTGATTTGGTCAGAAACGGTGTAAAAAACCTGCACCTGAGTTGAGGCTTTTAATTTGTTGAACGAACCAACAGTTCTGTTTTCAGAAGCCTGCGAAAATACCACCATGCTCACGAGCGCAGCGGTAAGGGTCATTATCAATTTAATCATGCTCTTTTATTTAAATTAGGAAACAAATACGTCTACATTTCTTTGGTTGATTTTTTCTGAAAGAATCAATCCATCTTTCATTTGAATGGTTTTTTGCGAGAACGACGCGTCGTAATTTGAGTGGGTGACCATCAAGATTGTGGCGCCTTGCGCGTGCAAATCGGTGAGCAGCTCCATCACCTCGTTGCCATTTTTGCTGTCGAGGTTTCCGGTGGGTTCATCGGCTAGAATAATCTTCGGATCATTGATCAGCGCACGCGCCACTGCAACTCTTTGTTGTTGTCCGCCTGAGAGTTGTTGCGGATAGTGTTTGAGTCGGTGGGATATGCCCAAACGCTCGGAAATCACAGCCACTTTTTGTTTGCGCTCAGCCGCCGGAACGTTGTTGTAAATCAGCGGAAGCTCAATGTTATCATACACCGAAAGCTCATCAATCAGATTAAAATTCTGAAAAATAAAACCAATGTTCTGCTTCCGGAATTTTGATTTTTCGCCCTCGCTTAACGTTGTCATTTCTTGTCCGAGCAATTGGTAACTTCCTTCTGAAGCGCTGTCGAGCAAACCCACGATGTTCAGCAAGGTTGATTTTCCGCTGCCCGAAGCGCCCATGATGGTCACAAATTCGCCTTGGTTGATGGTCATGTTGACTCCGCTGAGAGCGCGGGTTTCAACTTCTTCGGTTCTGAAGATTTTTGAAAGATTTGAAATTTGTATCATATAGTCGTTTTTTGATGATTGCTTTAATTTTGTATAGTTAGTTCGTCTTTGCTGATGTAGTCTTTATAAGATGAAGTGATGACTTGTTCACCGGCTTTGAGCCCTGATATAACTTCATAATACAGCGGATTCTCGCGGCCGAGTTTGATGTTTCTGCGCTCGGCTTTGTCATCGTGAACCACAAAAATCCATTGTCCTGAAGTTTCGGCATAAAAGGCACCTTTAGGCAAAACCAACGAACGCGTTTTGGCCGATAAATTCAGACGAACACCAAAACTCAAACCTTGTCTCAGACCTGAAATGTCGGGCGAAAGAAAATTCAACTCAACCTGAAAACGCCCGCTTTTGACCTCGGCAATGACTTTGCTGATTTGTACTTCAAGGTTTTTTCCGCCAAATTCAACGGTTCCTTTTTGGCCTTCGGCTAATTTTTCAAGATAAAATTCATCTACTTGCGCGATGAGTTTGTAGCCTTTCATCACATCAATCTTGGCCAACGGCTGTCCTTGCTCGTAGGTTTTTCCGATTACAGGCTCAAACGAAGTTAATCGGCCGGTTTCAGGCGCTACGATCAAAAAGTTTTGTTTGTTTTTGCGCAAAGCTTCCAAGCTTTTTTGCATGATGCTTACCGATTGTCCCATTTGAGAAATTTGTATGCGGTTGGCTTGTTTTTCTTTGGCTATACTTTGTTTGATGATGTCTATGCGCTCTTTTTGAAAACGGTAATTTTCTTGGGTGCGTTCCCATTCATTTTTGGCGATGATTTCTTGCGCGTAGAGTTTCTTATTGAGTTCATACAACTGATGCGCATCTTGATAATCATGCTCAATTCCGATTAAATCTTTGGCCATGCCGAGTTCTTGATTGCGCAAATCGAGTTTGGCTTTATTGAGATTGTTGATTTGTTCAATAATAGCCGTTTCTTGTTGCATATAATTAAGCTCGGTATTCGGATTATACAAACGCACCAATGGTTGCCCTTTACGCACTTGATCGCCATTGTTGACATAGATTTCCTGTACTGAACCGCCTTCGACCACATTAACCAAAACCGAGTTGAGCGGTTCAACCTGCGCCTGAAAAGTCATAAAATCTTCAAAGTAATCTTCGGTAACCTCTTGAATGCTGAGTTCAGATTTTGAAACATTCAGATTGCGCTTTTTGTTCAGAACCGTGTAAGCCGAAAAACCAACAAACAGGAAAGCCAGCGCGCCCATAGCCAGATACTTTTTTTTGTTATTTTTACGAAGGATCAGAGTGTCCATAATTGATTTGTTTGGCACGGACATTTGCAAAATTGTGCCACGATTTTAAAATTTTTAAATCACTAAAAATCAATTAAATAACAGACAAACTAATTTCTTGAGTGTTCGCTATCGGACACTTTTTGTACGAAACCGAACAGTGCATGAAAAAAACGCAAGCCTCACTTTTGATTATTGATGATCAAGAAGACATTCTTTTGGCGGCCAAAATGCTTTTGAAAAAACATTTCGAGCATATTTTCACGGCAACAAACCCCAAAAATGTGGTTCATTTTTTATCCGAAAATGATATTGATGTGGTATTGCTCGACATGAATTATCGCATTGGTTTTGAAGACGGTCGCGAGGGTTTGTATTTTATGAAAGAAATCAAAGCGTTCTCACCCAAAACTGTGGTGATTTTGATGACCGCTTTCGGCAAAGTCGAAACCGCCGTTGAAGGCCTCAAATCAGGCGCTTTTGATTATGTCCTCAAACCCTGGGAAAACCAAAAATTACTGGATGTAGTGAGCAGCGCGGTAGATCAGAGCCGCAAATTCAAAAAGAAAAATCAAAATACAAACCCGCTGCAAAGTTTTTTTACCGGCACTTCTGAAGTGGTCAAAAAAGTATATGCCATGGCCGATAAGGTGGCTCAAACCGATGCCAATGTGCTTATTTTGGGCGAAAACGGAACCGGAAAATACGTTATGGCGCAGCACATTCATCAAAAATCTCAGCGCAAAGAACAAGCTTTTGTGCATGTTGATTTAGGTTCGCTCAATGAAAATATTTTTGAAAGCGAACTTTTTGGTTATGCCAAAGGCGCTTTTACCGATGCCAAAACCGATACCGCCGGACGTTTTGAAAATGCGCAAAACGGGACCATTTTTCTGGATGAAATCGGAAATCTTCCGCTGCATTTGCAGTCAAAATTGCTGCAAGTTATTCAAACCAAAACGGTTATTAGGTTGGGTGAATCCAAACCGCGCGCGCTCAATGTGCGCATGATTACCGCGACCAATTTGAATTTAAAAGAACAAGTTTCTGCCAAGAACTTTCGCGAAGATTTGTATTACCGCATCAACACCATGGAAATTACTTTACCACCGCTGCGCGAACGATTAGAAGACAAAGTTCCGCTGGCGCAGTTTTTACTCGACAAAATGGTCGAAAAATACGAACGTAGTGCAATGCAGTTTTCTAAGCATGCGCTTGATCAGATACAAAAACACGCTTGGAACGGCAATGTGCGCGAGATGGAAAACCGCATTGAACGCGCCGTGATTCTGTCTGAACAAAACGAGATTTCGGCCACCGATTTAGATTTAGAGAACGTTCATGCCTATGAAATGCCCGAAGATTTGGCTCTTTCTGACCTAGAGCGCCACACCATTGAAAAAGTCTTGCGCAAACATCATTTCAACATCAGCAAATCAGCTGAAGAATTGGGCTTGTCACGCGCAGCTTTGTACCGTCGCATGGAAAAATACAACCTCAACACACCGTAAAATGCGCAAGCAAAAAATTGATCAGTTGTTGTTTTTGCGCTTGTTGCTGATTTTGGCGACCTTAGGCTTAAGCGCTTATTTATATGGTCAAAAACTCACCTACAGCAGTGCTTTTGTGGGTTTTGTGGGTTTGTTGCTTTTGTATGAAATGTACGCAGCTTTACGAGAAGCTTTTTTGTTCTACGACCGAACCATCGCATCGATATTACAGGGCGATTTTTCATCAGATTTCAGCAAGCATAAAGGCCAACACAACTATGCGCGCTTGTTTGAATTATACCACCGATTACGCGATACGCAGCACGAACAACTCTCGCGTGACTTGATTTATCAATCGATTTTAAACAATATAGAATCGGGCATTTTGATTCTGCAAAAAGACACTGAAAGTTGGCGCGTATTTTTGATGAACGACTATTTTTCGGAACATTTTCAAGCGCCCAAAGTCAGTCATTGGAAATACCTCAGAGAAAAGATTCCGGCCTTGTGTGAACTCATTGAAAAAGCTGAATTTGGTGAGCTTAAAACGGCTTTGCAAATTCGGGTCAACAAAGAAGATACCCAAACTTTTATGTTACAAACCTCGGCCACCAAAGCTTTTGAGCAAGATTATTACATCATCATGCTCGACAGCATTCAGAAAGTGGTCGAGCGCAAAGAAAAAGAAGCTTGGATCAATTTGATGAAAGTCATCTCGCACGAACTATTGAATTCGCTGACGCCGATTCGTTCGCTTTCGCAAAACCTCAACGAACTGGTTGATCAAGAACAACTATCGTCCGAAGATATACAAGACATTCGCCTAAGCGTGCGCACCATGCTCAACCGCAGCAATCACTTGCAGGAATTTGTTGAAAGCTACCGCAAACTCGCCATGCTTCCGTCGCCTCAAAAAGAAAAAGTTGAATTATCTGAACTGGTTGAAAGTTGTTTGCAAATCATGCAACCGCTTTATAAATCTAGAAATATCACCGCGCACAACGAAGTCGGTTTTAAACGCTGGATTTGGGTCGATAAAAATCAGATGGAACAAGTGCTCATCAACCTGCTCACAAACAGTATGTATTCATTGGAAGACAAACCAAGCGGAGCGGTTTTTATCAGTTGTGCCTTGCGCGAAAAACGCATTTACCTGACCATTTCTGACAATGGTTTGGGCATTGATCCGGCCATTGAAGACAAAATCTTTTTGCCGTTCTTTACCACGCGCAAAGACGGAGCGGGCATTGGTTTGACCTTGTCCAAAAATATTGTTGAGGCGCACGGCGGTTATTTGGCTTTTGAAAGTACGCCCGAGAAAACTTCGTTTACCGTTTGTTTGTTAGAATAAACTAACCTTGAACTCCGGGTTGCCAAAAGTGTTTTTGAAAATCGACAATTTGGTTATCGATTACTTCTATGCCTTCGCTTTCGAGTAATTGTTGCATGAGATTCGTGCCCGGAAAATGATGTTTCCCACTGAGCACACCCACCCGATTGACTACCCGATGCGCCGGAACATCATCGCGGTTGTGACAAGCATTCATGGCCCAGCCTACCATGCGCGCCGAGCGAGCGGTTCCGAGTGCTTTGGCAATGGCTCCGTATGAGGTAACACGCCCGTAAGGAATTTGTCGGGCAACGCTGTAAACACGTTCGAAGAAATTGTCTTCCATATTATCGGCAACAAAGTTTCACTACAGTTAAAACGGCCATTAAAGCAGCTATAGAGCCAATAATTTTATTGATGTTTTCCATCAAGAAACGCGTTTTTTGTTCCACCTTTTTAAAGGCTGCGAGATAGGCGTAAAAAACCGAAAAAGAGCCGGCTGTAACGCCGAGTACAAAGCCTAAAATCGAAGCGACTTCAAATTTAAAATAACCCGAAGTGGCCAAGCTGATACTGGCAAAAACATAAAATGGAATAGGTAAAAAATTAAGCCCTGAGAGCAACATCCCGAAGAAATAACGATGCATTTTCTTTTTGAGCGAAACTTCTTTAGGCGTGTTTTTGGGCTTTTTGGCAATCCAGAAAAAGTAAATGCTCAACCCCGAAAAAATGAGCACGCCAATTTCTTGCAATAATGCAATGATTTCAGTATGTATGTTGATGAATCGCGCAAATAAAACTGCAATATAGGTCTGAATAAATACGATTGTTGAAGCACCAAACGTAAAATGTATCGCCTCGCGTCTTCCTTCCTGAAGGCCGATTTTGGCTACGGTCATGTTGATCAGACCCGGCAAAATTACTGCCATCACCGAAATAACACAACCCAAAAGGAACGAAAACAAAAAAGCCATCTACTTGATTTTAAAACGAATATACGTAATTGGCTTGTTCTTTTCCAAATATAGTTTTTCGTAATGCGTTTGAATTTCAAGAACTTCCGTCGGGCTGCCCTCGTTGTGATAGATGTTGTGATTGGCATACAAAACCTCGTGACCCAAACCGTGCAACAAGCCCAAAGTATAACCGTGCATAAATTCGCTATCGGTTTTGAGGTGCATTAGGCCGTCTTTTTTGAGGATTTTTTTATAGCGATCCAAAAAGTCAGCATTGGTCATGCGGTGTTTGGTGCGTTTGTATTTGATTTGCGGATCCGGAAAAGTAATCCAGATTTCGTCGACTTCATCGGCGGCAAAAGCATATTCAATAAGTTCTATTTGTGTGCGTAAAAAACCAACATTGTCAATGCCTGACTCAACAGCAGTTTTAGCTCCGCGCCAGAAACGAGCGCCTTTGATGTCAATTCCGATGAAGTTTTTTTCCGGGAATCGCTCGGCCAAACTTACCGAATATTCACCTTTACCGCAGCCGAGTTCCAATACAATCGGATGGTTGTTTTTAAAAAAATCGCGCGCCCAATTTCCTTTGAGCGCAAAATCGCCTTGCATGAGTTGTTCTCGCGAAGGTTGAATGACGTTGCCAAATGTATCGTTTTCTCTAAATCTCTTGAGTTTGTTTTTACTGCCCACAATAGTATCTTAATGTTTTGGCAAAATTAAATAAATATGCCGCATTTGAAATCTTTTTATCTTGCCGATGCAAAACCGCCCACAAAAATGTCTGATTCGAATCAAAATATTCTCGTTGCTCCGCTCAATTGGGGGCTCGGTCACGCCACGCGCTGTATTCCGATTATTCGGGCTTTGATGGCTTGTGGCTATACGCCGATTTTAGCTTCAGACGGAGCGGCTTTGGCTTTGCTCAATAAAGAATTCCCGGAATTGACTGCACTCGAATTGCCATCGTACAACATTGAATATGCCCGCGATGGTGCCGATTTTAAATGGAAGATGATTAAAAATCTACCCAAAATGGTCGATGCGATCCGGCTTGAAAAGAAAATCGTGCGCGGCTGGGTCAAAGATTTGAATCTGTGCGGAATTATTTCTGACAATCGTCCGGGGGTTTACAGCAAAAAGATTCCGTCGGTTTTTATGACGCATCAACTCAGGGTGCTTTCGGGCAACACCACTTGGATCAGCAGTAAATTGCACCAACACGTCATTAAGAAATTTGATGAATGTTGGGTTCCTGATTTTGAATCGTCGCACAATTTGAGTGGTAAACTCGGACATCTTAAAAAGCCCGATGACAAAATCAAATACATAGGGCCGCTGAGCCGATTTGAAAAACAATCTGCAGAAATACAATACGATTTGATGGTGTTGTTATCCGGACCGGAACCCCAGCGAAGCATTCTGGAAGAGCGATTACGCCAGCAAATTTCAAAATATAAAGGCCGTGTGATTTTCATCTGCGGAAGCGTCGAAGAAGAACAAAAAACAACCCAAGTGGATGATGTGACGTACTATAATTTTATGACTTCAGGCCAGCTTGAAAAAACCTTTAACGAAAGTGCTTTTGTGCTGGTGCGCTCGGGCTACACAACGTTAATGGATTTGGTCAAGCTGGAGAAGAAAGCGTTTTTTATACCAACACCCGGGCAATACGAACAAGAATATTTGGCCAAAAGAATGCGTAAAAACGGTTGGTTTTTGTTTTCTAAACAAGATGACTTTAGGTTTTCGGATTTAACACAAGGTCAATTGTATCACCCGCCTAAATTGGTTGAAGAACCCGTGCATTGGAAAAATTTATTTTGCTTGTTTGAAAAATAACAACGGCCCGAAGTATGGGCTTATTTAGCTTTTTGAAGTGTAAAAGAAAATTCTGAGCCTTTGCCAAATTCGCTTTCAACATATATTTTTTCCTGGTGAACTTCAATAATGTGTTTCACAATCGACAAGCCTAATCCAGAACCACCTTCGCTGCGCGCACCGCTTTTATCGACTCTGAAAAATCGCTCAAACAAACGCGGAATATACTGCGCTTCGATGCCTTCGCCGTTGTCATTGATACGCACGATTACTTTGCCGGCGGTAAGATTTTCAATACTGACTTCAGTAGAACCTTTTTCTTTACCGTATTTGATCGAATTCATGATGAGATTGATAAGCACTTGCTCAATTTTTTCGCGATCGGCCATGACATAAATCGGCTTGGGATATTTCATGTCAAATAAGAGCATGATGTCTTTTTTGGCAGCTTCCATTTCGAGCAAATCAAAGACATTTTGCACCAAAGCAACAATGTCAAAACGGTTGATTTCAAGATTCAAATCGCCCATTTCAAGTTTAGAAATCATATCTAAATCTTGGACGATATAAATGAGTCGTTCAACACCTTTCTCAGCGCGTTGCAAGTATTTTTTGCGAATGGTTTTATCATTCATCGCGCCATCAAGCAAAGTGGAAAGATAACCCTGAACCGTAAACAAAGGTGTTTTGAGTTCGTGTGATACATTGCCTAAAAATTCTCGTCGGTACTCTTCGCGTACTTTGAGCATTTCAATTTCAAGCTTTTTGTCGGTGGCAAATTTTTGAACTTCGCGCGTGAGTGTAGCCATATCAGTAGTAATGGGCTGATTGCGCAAAGTTGAGGCGTCTAAAAGCGAAACATCATCGTAGATTTTCTGAATGCGGCGATAAATAAAATGTTCTACGCGGTGTTGGATGACAAAAAATGAAAATGCACCCACGGCAAATGCAAAACCGAGGCATATCTTGATTGAAAAGGTAAAAAAAGCATACAAAACAACGCCGAGCACCGCTGTACAAAACAAGGCGACATAAGCAGCTGAAACGGCGGCAAAAGTGTATGTCTTTTTAAACTTGATGCCCATTAAACTTCAAACTTATAGCCAACGCCTTTGATGGTTTTAAAGTAATCGTCGCCGATTTTTTCGCGCAATTTACGAATGTGTACATCAATGGTTCGGCCACCCACGATGACTTCATTGCCCCAAACTTTATCAAGAATTTCATCGCGTTTAAAAACCTTTCCGGGTTTTGAGGCCAACAGATAAAACAACTCAAACTCTTTGCGCGGCAAAAAGATTTCTTGCTCGTCTTTGATGATTTTGTATTCTTCGCGGTTGATCTCGATGCTGCCTACACGAATGCTTTCAGCAGTGGTTTTTTCATCGTCTTTCAAACGACGCAACAAAGCTTTGACTTTGCTCACCAACAATTTCGGTTTGATGGGCTTGGTAATATAATCATCGGCGCCGGCATCAAATCCGGCTACTTGCGAATAATCTTCGCTACGCGCTGTGAGAAATGTAATGATTACTTGGCTAAGCTCAGGCATTTTACGGATTTGTTCACAGGCTTCCATACCATCCATTTCTGGCATCATTACATCCATAATAATCAGATGCGGGAGTTCTTTTTTGGCTTTGGCGATGGCTTCTTTACCATTCACAGCAGTGATGATTTGATAACCTTCTTGCGATAGATTGTATCCGACAATTTCTAAAATATCCGGTTCGTCATCGACCAATAAAATCCTAATGTCCTTTTTTTTCATGTCTGGGCAAGAGTTGGTTTAGCGGTTGTAAATGTAAAGATAAAATAATAGCCCTTACGGCATTAACCGTAATTTAATATGTTAACAATTCGGTAATCATAACCCAACTTAATGGTAACCCGAGAGTAACATCAACTTTACAAATCGAGCGTTTCTTTGCACCAAAATTTAACACACAACAGATGAAATCTAAATTGGTTTTTACCCTGCTTTTCATTGGACTACTGACTTTTGCACAAAACAAAGGAACCATTACCGGAACACTTACCGATAAAGATGCCAACAATGCACCTTTGCCATTTGCCAATGCGCTCATCAAAGGAACGCAAATAGGCACAACCACCAACGAAAAAGGAGTTTACACTTTGCCGGTTGCTCCGGGCAATTATACTTTGGTTTTTAGTTTTTTGGGCTATGAAAATGTGGAAGCGACCGTCAATGTTGAGGCCGGACAAACGGTAACCGTGAATCGGGCACTGGGTTCGGGCAGCTACAAACTACAAGATGTGGTGGTCAAAGCCTCTGGCGGACGCGAAAAAGAAACCGCTACGATGCTCGATCAAAAAAAAGCGGTTGAAATCAAACAAAGCATCGGCGCTCAGGAAATGGCGCGCAAAGGTGTGAGCGATGTTGAAGAAGGTTTGACCAAAATTACCGGAATTACCAAAGTAGGTTCGCGCGGATTGTTTGTGCGCGGGCTTGAAGACCGATACAACAATTTGTTGATTAATGATTTGGCGGCGCCAACCAATAATCCGTTTAAAAAGATTGTGCCGCTGGATTTGTTTCCGACCGATATTGTAAGTGTGATTGAGGTTTTCAAAACCTTTAACCCAAATATTTACGGAGATTTTGCCGGTGGAACTTTTAACATCGCCACTTCGGCCACCGGAAAAAGCCAGACCAAAATTAGCTTTGGCGTAGGTTATACGACTGATAATAATTTGAGCCGTTTTTTAATGGCCGATGACACGAATACCACCAAAGGATTTTTCGGGCTCATTGGCAGCGACCGTCAATTGCCAAGCGCTTTTGGAACTATTCCGTCTAATGCAAGTTTATCATCTGAAGATTCTAAAAACAAAGTCAAAAACGGCTGGAATGTGAACGACAGATTCAGTCCGCTCAACACCAGCGTGGGCATTATGCATTCTGAGAAGTTTGATTTTTCAAATAACAAGAAACTTTCCTATTTATTCTCACTCAACTTTGACAATGCTTATAAAGTTCGCCAAGGTGTAAATAATACCATCAATGCCAATGGCGAATTCAACAATCACTTGCAAGCACGTGAAAGTGCCTACAAAACCAACGTTTCATCGTTATTGGCAATGGAATTCAAAACCAATCGCTGGAAGTTTTGGGGCAATACGATGTTTTTACGCTCAACCGAAAGTTTGATACTGGATCAAACCGGAATTTTTGACGGAAACACCGCGAGTTATATCTTAAAACGCACCAACCAATTAGAGGTTTCTGATTATTTAAACGGACAAATCTTCGCACAATACAACTTGACCGAAGATAAAAACCAAACCATCAAAGCGGGCGGTTCGTTTGCCAAAACATCATATCAGCAGCCTGACCGCAAGTTTTTTAGCGCGGCTCCGCGAGGCGATGGAACGGGCATTATCAATTATGGCGGAAACAATTTCATCAAACAATATTTAGACATTACCGGAAATTTCTTTTATGCTCATTTGCTTGAATACAATTTGAAATTTGGTTCGGGTGATGAAAAGAAAAACCGCTTAACGGTTGGTTACAACGGTAATGGCAACAACGCCAAAACTTCGTACCGATTTGTGTTCATAAGAGAAAATCAACCGAGCCAAGGTGCTTTTAGTGTTCCTGTTAATAGCCTCGACAGTTATTTGAATGACGATTTTACGCTCAACAATATTTATTATGCCGAAGGTTCGAACGCTTCATACAAAACCAAACTCAACGAATTTACCAACGCGGGTTATGCGAATTTGCTTTTGAATTTTGGCGCTTTTGAAATCAACGGAGGTTTGCGTTTTGAAAAATATTCGCGTGAAATTAAATATCGTTACAACGGAGCATTTACCGATCCGTACAGCAAAAAAACCATCGACAAAAACTATATTTTGCCATCGGTCAACGTAAAATATGCGCTCAACGAAAAGAGCAATTTGCGTTTGGCCGTATCCAAAACCTACACCAAACCGGTGCTCATGGAAGCTTTGCCGATTACCATCATCAATGCCGACAACACGAGCCAGCAAGGAAATCCGTTTGCGGTGAACAGCGACAATTTAAATGCTGATTTGAAGTATGAGCTTTTTCCGACTTCAAAAGAAATGTTTGCCGTGGGTGTTTTTGGTAAAAAAATCGACAACCCAATTGAACGCACTTATAAAGCCGATGCCGGCGGACAAATCACCACTTTTTTAAATTCAGACAACGCTACTTTATATGGTGTTGAATTGGAATGGGGCGTTGAGCTGAGCCGTTTGAGCCAAAGTTTGTCGGCTTTTTCGTGGGGCTTCAACACCTCAATCATGCAAACCAAAGTTAATGTAGCCGATAAAACCGTGAATCCGGACGGCATGACCAGCACATCAATTGAGACACACAAAAGCAGAGAGCTGCAAGGCGCTTCAAAATGGCTCATCAATTCAGATTTAAAATATCAATTCAACTTTAGAAAAGATTGGAGCAACACCTTGACTTTGGTCTATTCAGTATTTGGCAAACGCATCTACAGTGTCGGGACAGCCAATTTGGATCACATTTATGAATTGCCGGTAAGCCGATTGGATTTGGTTTGGGGCAGCAAAATTGGCGAACATTGGAATCTAAAATTTTCAGCTGATAACTTGTTGAATCCTAAAGAATATTATCAGTTGGGCGACAACAACAAAACAACCATATACGCTGACAGCCGCTACGTGCAAGATTACAAACGCGGCGTTGGTTTCTCAATGAGTGTGGGCTATACCTTTTAGAAACACAAAGCCCTGATTGGTAACATTAAATTTACCATAAACTTTGATTTAAATAACTTTTTTGTAACGATAATCTAACTGCTTTTAAATTGATGGCCGCTAGCTTTGTATCAACAAAAAACTAGAAAAACAACATGAAAAAATCATTCTTTACCCTATTATTATTTGCCGGATTGTTTACCTCGTGCACAACTAACGACGACGATGAAGTAACAACTCCAACTCCGCAAACCGGAGAAATCACCGGAGAAATCACTTCAGACAAAACCTATGCAACCGGAAACTATACGCTCAAAGGAATTGTAAAAGTAAAGCCGGGCGCTACCCTTACTTTTGAAGCCGGTTCAACCATTACTTGTGACATAGCTACCGGAGACAATGCCTTGGTGGTTTTAAATGGAGGAAAACTTATCATTAACGGAACAGCTTCACAACCGGTTGTTTTTACCGAAAAAAACAAAATATCGGGCAACTGGGGCGGAATCATTATGTATGGTGATGCGCCTATTACTGCTGCTTCAGGTGCAACAACTGCTTTATCTGAAGACGGAAACGTGCAAACTTACGGAGGAACCAACGCAGCGCACAATGGCGGAAGCTTGCATTACGTACGTGTTGAATATGCCGGAAAAAAATTAGGTGATGGGCAAAAAGAAAACAATGCATTTACTTTTTATTCATGCGGATCAGGAACTGTTTTAGATCATCTGGTTGCTTATAAAGGAGCTGATGACGGCTTTGAATTTTTTGGCGGAACCGTGAGTGCCACCAACTTGGTATCATTCGGAAACTTTGATGATGCTTTTGACTGGCAAGATGGTTGGAGAGGTCAAAACAATGAAAATTGGTATGCTTACCAAACCGGTAAAGGCAACTTCGGAATGGAAATCGAAGCTTCAAACAACAATAATGCTTTTGGTCCAAAGATTAGTAAAATCACATTAAAAAGAGCCACCGGAACTACCCCTGAATCAGATACTGATATTCAATTAGATGCGTTTCAATTCAAAAAAGAAGGCAACGGTGAATACGACAACATCATCATTGACGGTTACGGAGATTACACCGTTGGCGCAACCACTTATCACGGAGCTGCAGTAAAGATCCAAGACAACAATACCAATGTGAATCAAGTTAATGGTGGTAAATTAAAATTAACTAACGTAAAAATCATCAATACATCGGTAACTACACCTATAGGGGCTACAGATGCTATCAGCGTGTTGTTTTCTTCAACTAATTTTACAACCAACAACAACGCAAGTGGGGCTTCAGGAACTAGCATGAACAACGGAAATTGGTCCAATGTAGACGGAACCAATTTGGTGCAATAGAACCCAATAATTACACTATATCTTTTGAAAAAGAGCACTTCATTTTGGGGTGCTTTTTTTATGATTCATTTATGAAATTTATTTCTATCTTTACCGCGGTGAAATATATGAAAACGAACCTACTACATATCGCCCTGTTTTTTGCTTTGTTTTGTTCAACGGCTGTTTTGGCTCAAGACAACAAACAAGCTAACACTACTGATGGTTTAGGTTTTTATCCTAACCCTGTTAGTAACGGAAAAATTTTCATCACCTCTAAAACTTCACTCGACAAAGACATCACCATCTTTGATGTGTTGGGTAAAAAGGTTTTACAAACCACCATCAACTCCAAAGAGCTTTCTATAGCTAATTTATTGCCGGGTGTTTATATCATCAAAATACGCGAAGGCGAAGCTACAACCACTAGAAAATTGATAGTCAAGTAGTTGTTTTAACACTTTATCTTTTCTTAAATTTTATTTTACTTAAAATTCTTTTCTGTAAAGGAATTTACTTTCTATATTTGTAGTCCGAAATATTAAAAACTCGAAAATGAAAAAACTTTACATTTTGCTATGCGCTGTGGTGAGTTCAGCGTCTTTTGCCCAGACTTTTTATTCTGAAAACATGGGTACACCATCTGCAACAACGGCCATTAGTGCCAACGTCTTTCAAAACCCAGCTCCAATTGTTTACACCGGTACTGGTGACGTACGCGCTACTTCAGT
Source organism: Flavobacterium sp. CYK-55 (assembly GCF_018413465.1). Lineage (GTDB taxonomy): Bacteria > Bacteroidota > Bacteroidia > Flavobacteriales > Flavobacteriaceae > Flavobacterium. Next base: position 33,151 of record NZ_JAHCDK010000005.1, on the reverse strand, counting down.
TTCAACTGGTTATAACGGTGCATCAGGAGGCGGAAACGTTTTCTTAAACGCTGCAACTGAGTATTTCCAAATTGATGGATTAAATACTTCAGCGTATAATGTTGCCGACATTCAACTTTCATTTGGTTATAATGCCGGAGGAAATGTTGCCAATTTGTTGACCATTGAAACCAGTACTGACGGCGCAAGCTGGTCTCCTATTACTTACACACCAGGTGCTACCGGTTGGAGTTTAGTTACTGTTACTGGTGGACAAATTCCTTCATCAGCTACTTTATCATTGCGTTTTACTCAGCCTGCGGCTACCCAAATTCGCTTGGATGATGTTAAATTGAGTAATGTTTCTGCTTCGTGTACTTTATCATTAGGAGCTGCTACAGGTGTTTGTGATGCTTTCAACTTCGGAACCGACACATACACTGCGACTATTCCTTATACAGGTGGCGGAAATGCTACCTATGTAGTTACCCCTAATGCAGGAACTGTTGGTGGTGATGATGTTTCGACTGTAGCTGCAGGAAATATTGTTATTACTGGTATTCCTGAAGGAACTAATCTTTCACTTACTGTAGTAGGTGGTACTTGTAATGCATCAGCTACTTTGAATTCTCCAGAGTGTAAACCGGTAAACCCGCTACCATTCCGCGAATCATTCAACTACGGTGTAGGTGCATCATTGGGTGCTCAAGAATCATGGACGAACATTAACTCTGGTGACAACATTGTTGTTGCTTCGGGCAGCTTGTCATATCCTAATGCCGTAGCTGCTGGAAACTCAGTTAGCTTTACAGGTGCCGGAATTGATTGTTTCTCTCCATTCACCACTACCACTTCAGGTACTGTATATGCATCATTTATGATGAATGTGGCTGATATGACCAATGTAACAACCGATTTATCAGAAACTTATTTTGCTGCTTTTACTGATGCTACTAGATCATTCAAAGCCAGAATGTTTTTCAAGAAAAACGGTACACAATATCAATTAGGCTTTGATGCAGGCTCAATAACAACTAACTATGATGCAACTTTAAGAAATGTTGGTGATGTAGTATTTGTGGTTATGGGTTACGACTTTGGAACCAATACATTAAGCGCTTGGTTAAACCCTGATTTAACAACTTTTAGTGCTTCAACTCCTGCCAGCTTAACAGCAGTTCCTGCTACAGCTATTCTTGATTTAGGTGGTTTTATCATCCGTCAAGATGCAGATAACAGAACACCAAGCATGGTTTTAGATCAGTTGACTATTGCTACTGATATTGCTTCATTGTTGACCGTTAAGCAAAACAATATTGCTGGTTTAGAGGTTTATCCAAACCCAGTTACCAATGGTATGTTATACATCAATACTGCTGCTAACCTTGAGAAAAACGTTGTGGTTTATGATGTTTTAGGAAAACAAGTGTTAAACACAACTGCAAACAATTCAGTAAATGTTGCTTCATTGAAATCAGGTATGTATATCTTAAAAATCACTGAGGCTGGTAAAACTGCAACGAGCAAATTGGTGATTAAGTAATCATTACCAACTCATAACAAAAAACGCCAACCTTCCCGTTGGCGTTTTTTTTATTGGTACTTTTGCCCACTCAAAAAACGTTTTTCATTGATTACCGCAGACGACATATTTACTCTGAGCAGCCGCAAAGCTTTTGACAAACTTGCGCTCAAAGTGTTTCGCTATCAGCACGAGCACAATGCGGTATATCGCGCGTTTTGTGACTATTTAAACACAGATGTTCAGCAAGTAAAAACCATTGCGAAAATTCCGTTTTTACCCATACAGTTTTTTAAAACCCATGAGGTGATTTGTGGCGAGCCTGTAGTAGAACAAATTTTTACCAGCAGCGGAACCACCGGTATGAGCACCAGCCGGCATTTGGTGAGCGATGTTTCGATGTACGAGCAAAGCTATCGTCTGGGGTTTTCAGCGTTTTACGGCAATATTCAAGATTATGTGGTTTTGGCTTTGCTTCCCTCCTATCTCGAGCGCGAAGGTTCATCGTTGATTTATATGGTCGATGACCTCATCAAACGCAGCGAACATCCCGAAAGCGGATTCTACTTGCACAACACCGATGAATTGGCCCAGAAATTAAAAAAACTCGATGCTTCGGGTCAAAACGTTTTGCTCATAGGCGTGACTTATGCGCTACTTGATTTGGTAGAACAACATTCGTTTGCGCTACAAAACACCATCATCATGGAAACCGGCGGTATGAAAGGCCGCAGACGCGAGATGATTCGCGAAGAATTACATCAAGTTTTGTGTCAAGGCTTTGGTGTGCCATCAATTCACTCAGAATACGGCATGACCGAGTTGCTCTCACAAGCTTATTCATTGGGCGAAGGTATTTTTGAATGTCCACCTTGGATGCATGTTCTGGTACGCGACACTGAAGATCCTTTGCAATATATTGATTCCGGAAAAACCGGCGGGCTCAACGTCATTGATTTGGCCAACCTGAATTCATGCGCATTTATAGCCACTCAAGACTTGGGCAAACAGTATGAAAACGGAAGTTTTGAAGTACTCGGCCGTTTTGACCACAGCGATATTCGCGGCTGTAATTTGATGGTAATGTAGCCTGAACTATACGGCTCTGATCACGAAATAATTTTTCTTTCCGCGTTGCAAAAGCACAAACTCATCGTTGATCAAATCAGCAGCAGTAAGCGTATAACCTTCGGCTACTTTTTCACGATTAACCGCTATTGAGTTTTCTTGTAAAGCTCTTCTGGCCTCTCCGTTTGATTTTAAAAACCCTGATTTTTCATTGAGTAAAACCACAATGTCAATTCCGGATTGTACTTCAGATTTAGCCACTTCAGCTTGCGGAACTCCGTCAAAAACTTCTAAGAAAGTAGCGGCATCTAATTTTTTTAAATCATCTGCCGTGGCGTTGCCAAACAAAATATTTGAAGCCTCAACCGCTTTGTCATAATCTGCTTTTGAATGTACAAATACCGTCACTTCTTCGGCCAATTTACGTTGTAAAACACGCAGATGCGGCGCTTGTTGATGTTCTTGAATCAAAGCATTGATGGTAGGTTCATCCAAAAAGGTAAAAATCTTAATGTATTTTTCGGCATCTACATCAGTCGTGTTGAGCCAGAATTGATAGAATTTGTACACCGAAGTTTTATCGGCATCCAACCAAATATTTCCACCTTCAGATTTGCCGAATTTTGAACCGTCCGATTTTGTAATCAGCGGACAAGTCATGGCAAAAGCTTCTTTGGCTCCTTCAGCATTCATGCGGCGCACGAGCTCGGTTCCGGTGGTAATGTTGCCCCACTGATCACTTCCGCCCATCTGCAAAACGCAATGATAATGTTTGTGTAAATGATAAAAATCGTAACCCTGAATGAGTTGATACGTAAATTCTGTAAACGACATGCCTTCGCCTTCGCCCGAGAGACGTTTCTTGACCGAATCTTTGGCCATCATATAATTAACGGTGATGCGTTTACCCACTTCACGCGCAAAATCAATGAAAGTGAAGTTTTTCATCCAATCGTAGTTGTTCACCAGAATCGGAGCATTGGCCGCAGTCGATTCAAAATTGATAAAGCGCGACAGTACGCGTTTGATGCCTTCAACATTATGGGTCAAAGTGGCTTCATCAAGCAAATTGCGCTCGTCTGATTTTCCGGATGGATCGCCAATCATACCTGTAGCACCGCCCACCAAAGCAATGGGTTTATGGCCGAAACGCTCTAAATGCACGAGCAAAATAATCGGCACCAAACTACCAATATGCAACGAGTCAGAAGTCGGATCAAAACCGATATAAGCAGTGGTCATCTCCTTTAACAATTGTTCTTCTGTACCGGGCATCATATCGTGCACCAGCCCACGCCATTGCAATTCTGCTACTAGATTTTTCATATGGATGTTTTTATTGCCGTTTGATGATTAGCGAGCGCAAAGATAGTTTTATTTAAAAATCGAACAAACTATTTATCTTTACAAAATGATACTCATCACAGGAGCCTCCGGATTGGTCGGATCACACTTAACCCTTGAACTGCTCAAACGCGGGCAAACGGTTCGAGCGTTATACCACAGTGAGAAATCACTCAAAAAAGTTCAAAAACTATTCGCACTATATGAGCAAGAAGCTTTGTTTGAAAAGGCTCAATGGCTCAAGGCAGATATTACCGATGTTCCGTCATTAGAACCTCTTTTTGACAACATTCAAGAAGTATACCACTGCGCGGCGCTGATTTCATTTGATCCGTCTGATGAAAAAAAACTGCGCAAAATCAATATCGAGGGCACGGCCAACATCGTGAATTTGTGTCTTGATTTTCAAGTAAAAAAACTGTGTTATGTAAGCTCGATTGCCGCTTTAGGGCCATCTATTGTTGAAGGGTTACCAATTAGTGAAGCCACCGATTGGAATCCGGAATTTGACCACAGCGATTACGCCATTTCAAAACACGGCGGTGAAATGGAAGTCTGGCGCGCGCAACAAGAAGGGTTGTCAGTCAGAATCGTGAATCCGGGTGTCATTTTGGGACCTGGTTTTTGGCATCAAAGCAGCGGAATAATCATAGAGCGGGTTCGCCAAGGACTGTTGTTTTACACACGAGGAACTACCGGATTTGTGGGCATAGACGATGTCATCAAATGTATGTTGTTGAGCATGGAATATCCCGGCACAGCCGAACAATTCATTGCTGTGGCCGAAAACCCTTCTTATGAATGGGTAATCAAAACCCTGGCATCAAAACTCAATGTACGCTCAGCCCGTTTTTATGCGCCGCTTTCTTTGACTCTTATGGTTGCCAAAATAGATGAATTGTTGTGTTGGTTCGGAAAAAGAATAAAATTAAGCAGCAGCATGGCCAGAAGTTTACACAGTCATGATGTTTATGACAACCAAAAGGCACAAGATGTATTGGGAATTCAATTTGAACCGATTGAACAAACTCTTGAGCGCCTTTGCCAATATTACCGAAGCAGTCAAAAATAAAACTATTCAACTTTAGGCAAATCCATCAGCGGAAGCGGCTCTTCTTTTCCGCTTGCCTTTTCTGCCTTTTGTTTTTCTTGCGTCAGTCTTTCATTGACTTGGTCATACATCTTTTTGTAAATTTCAACTTGTGCAATATAATAGCGATTGCTCTGAACCAACTGCACGCTATCAACTTGATATTTTTGGTAAATAAACTGACGCGCATCAACCGAAGGTTTGTCGGGCGAATAAGGCGCTTGGGTACGAATAGCATCAAGCAGAGCCATATCGTATAAAATCTCGGTCATCTTTTTTTCAGAAATAAGATTCTTCGGCTTATCAACCGGTTGGTTGTTACAAGCCATAAGACCAAGAAATATAATTAGCAGTAAGAGAAATCTTTTCATTCTTTATCGATTAAACAACAATCGCTGACCGGCGCGAAGTGCATTTACTTTCTGGTTTTCATACATCAAAATGCCATTGACAAATGTATGCGAAACCGACGCTCCAAAAGTCTGGCCTTCAAACGGTGACCATCCGCAATGATACAAAATATTTTCACGCGATACGGTCCAAGGCGAATTCGGATCAATCACCGCCAAATCAGCAAAATATCCTTCGCGAATAAACCCGCGTTCTCTAATTTTAAAAACTACTGCCGGATTGTGTGCTGTTTTTTCAACGATTTTCTCTACTGAAATCATGCCTTCACGTTGTTTTTCAAACAAAGCCGGCAATACGTGTTGCACGAGCGGCCCACCCGAAGGCGCTTGTAAATACAGTTGGCTTTTCTCATCAAAAGTATGCGGTGCATGGTCTGTAGCAATTACATCAATGCGGTCGTCCAATAAAGCTTTCCAAAGGGCATCGCGATCAGCGGCGGTTTTTACGGCCGGATTCCACTTGATAAAATTGCCTTTTCGCGCGTAATCATCACTTGAAAACCACAAATGATGCAAACAAACCTCGGCAGTAATTTGCTTTTGTTCAAGCGGAATTTGACGGGTAAACAAATCCATTTCAACCGCCGTCGACAAATGAAAAACGTGCAACCTAGCTCCCGTTTTTTTGGCCAATTCAATGGCTTTGGACGACGACAAATAACAAGCCTCAGCACTGCGAATCAAATGATGCGCGGTGGCCGGAACTGCATCGCCGTAAATTTCTTTATAATGTGCTAAATTGTTTTTGATGGTTTGCTCATCTTCACAATGCACAGCAATAAGCAAAGGCGTCGATGAAAAAATAGCTTCGAGCGACTGTAAGTTATCCACGAGCATATTACCGGTAGATGACCCCATAAAAATCTTGACTCCGGCCACATTGTGCCGATCGGTTTTGAGTACTTCTTCAAGATTATCATTGGTGGCGCCCATCATAAACGAATAATTGGCATACGAACTCTGCGCGGCTATCTGATATTTTTGTTCGAGTAATTCTTGGGTAACGGCATTCGGAACCGTGTTGGGTTGCTCAATAAATGAGGTAACACCACCGGCAACAGCAGCTTTAGATTCTGAGGAAATGTTGCCTTTGTGTGTCAAGCCCGGTTCGCGAAAATGCACCTGATCGTCAATCATGCCCGGAATCAGGTACGAGCCTTGAATGTCAATTATTTTGGCATGATTAGACGCCGAAATGGAAGCTGCTATTTGTTCAATACGTTCGCCGGAAAGCAAAACATCGCCTTCAAAGGTTTTACCTTCATTGACGATGCGCGCATTTTTAATCAGCGTTGTAGCCATTATAATTGTTTGAAAAGTTGTCGAATTCTGAGCGCTACTACGCCCCAAACGGCTTCTTGAATAATCGCATTGCTCATTTTAGATTGTCCTTTGGTTCGGTCGGTAAAGATAATGGGCACTTCAACCATTTTGCATTTTTGCACATAAGCTCGGTATTTCATCTCAATCTGAAAAGCATAACCGATAAACTTAATGCGGTCTATATTGATTTTTTCAAGCGCACTGCTGCGGTAGCAAATAAAACCGGCTGTAGCATCATGAACTTTCATGCCGGTAATAACTTTGACATATATAGAGGCAAAATACGACATCAACACCCGGCTTAGCGGCCAATTGACTACGTTTACACCTGAAATGTAGCGCGATCCAATAGCCACTTCTGCTCCGTCTTGAGCACAAGCGTTATAAAGTTTGACCAAATCGGCCGGATTGTGTGAGAAATCAGCGTCCATTTCAAAAACAAATGCATAGTTACGAGCCAATGCCCAGCGAAAACCATGAACATAAGCGGTTCCTAAACCTGACTTTTGCAGGCGCTTTTCAAGGTGTAATCTATTCGGAAATTCTTGCTGCAATTGGTTGACAATTTGAGCAGTTCCATCAGGAGAATTATCATCAACAACCAACACATCAAACGGCTCAGCTAGTGCAAACACCGCACGAATAATTGCTTCGATGTTTTCGTTTTCGTTGTAGGTAGGAATAATAACCAGTGCTTGATGCATTTTGTGTGTTTCTGATGCGGCAAAAATAAACTTTTTGCAGGAGTTGGTTCTTAAGAAAACGATAATTATAAAACCAATTGAAAAAAAGTCGTGCTTTGCAAAGCGCCAGCTAATTTTCTTAATTTTGCGGCAGTTATGATGGATATTCTTTTTGAGCCGCGAACCATAGGCGCCCGCGATTGGGCCACCCTTATTTTTGTGCTGCTAATGACAATTGTCGTAGTAGTCAAATCGGTTTTTGAAACACGTTTTCAAGAGTTTATGCGATTGGCTTTTTCTGAAAAATATATCAAAGTATACCGTGATTCATCATATTTAATGAGCGGATTTACCATTTTTTTGTTTGTGGTTCAATTGGCTTCTTTGGCCTTTTTTGTACAACTCATGCTGCATCATTTTTTTCAGACCTCAAAAACCGACGGCATCCTTTATATTCAAATACTCACTTTTTTGAGTGTTTTTGTCTTATCGAAGTTTTTAATTGAAAAAATAATAGGCACTGCTTTTAACATCGAAGAGTTTACCGATCAGTATAATTTGCAAAAAGTAAGCTACCGAACCTATGTAGGATTGCTCTTGCTTCCGGTAAACTTGATCTTGTTTTACAATTCCAATCCATCAAATTTTCTGATATACTTCTTAATTGTTGTGATATTGCTGATTAATCTGTTAACATACGCCTTATCTTTAAAGAATTATCAAAATTTACTGTTAAGCAAGTTGTTCTATTTTATTTTATATCTTTGCGCACTCGAAATAGCGCCCTACTATTTCATCTATTATTGGTTTACAAAAAGTTAGCATACAGATTATGTCAAACATGAAAGTGAAAACGATTTTGGTGTCGCAACCAGAGCCTAAAGTAGAGAATTCTCCATACTTTGAGTTGCAACAAAAACACAAAGTCAAAATAGATTTCAGACCTTTCATTCACGTTGAAGGTGTTAGCGCGAAAGACGTTAGACAACAAAAAATCGACCTCAATAATTTCACGGCCATCATCTTAACGAGTAAGAATTCGGTAGATCACTTTTTTAGGGTAGCCGAAGAAATGCGTTATAAAGTTCCTGAAACCCTTAAATATTTTTGCCAATCTGAAGCCATTGCTTTTTACTTGCAGAAGTATGTAGTATACCGCAAACGCAAGATATATGTGGGGCAAAAAGATTTTGCCGATATGGCTCCGCTGATCAAAAAATACAAAGACGAAAAGTTTTTGTTACCGGCTTCTGACCAGCTCAATGCCGATGCGCCTCAAACTTTAAACAACCTCAAAGTCAATTGGACACAAGGCACTTTCTACAAAACCGTGATGAGCGATTTATCTGATTTGGCCGATGTGTATTACGATATATTGGCGTTCTTTAGTCCGACGGGAATTAAATCATTGTTTATGAATTTTCCTGATTTTCAGCAAAACAATACCCGTATTGCTGTTTTCGGAAGCACCACGCAAAAAGAAGCCTTAGAGCACGGATTGCGAATTGATATTTTGGCACCAACGCCAGAAACACCATCTATGACGATGGCTTTAGAAAAGTACATTGCTGAAGTCAACAAAGCAAAATAAAACAAAAGGCCTGTTCATAGCAGGCCTTTATTAATTTAAGCCATTTATTCCCTGCAATCGTTTTCGATATTATTTTTTCTTAAAGAAACTTTAATTCGCTTTTACCAAACTAGAGTTTGCTTAATTTTGAGCCCCAAATGAGAGTATTGTTATTTGTCATCAGTCTTTTTTCGTACCTGCTTACTGGCGGATACCCTGTATTGGCTTCAAGCCAAACTTTGACTTATGAGCAACAACAACATCTTACAACTCCGTCTTCACAACTGGACAATTTAGATTCGCTGATTACTTTTTTTGAAGACACCGATGTTGATTCAGCTGACGAGAACAACCTCAACAACGACAACTCTAACTACAGCTTTGAAAAAACATCTGCCATACCGCACTTTGTGCACATCCCATGGCTCAAAGCACCTCCGGCCCAATGGATGTGTGCTCAAACTTCTATACGCTACACTGTTGTTCCGCCCAATAGCGGTACATCACCTATTTATCTAAAGCATCGCAACCTGAGAATTTGATTCTCTAGCCAGCGATTGCCTTAGTTTTATCTATTTCTGTTTTATAAGGATAAAAAGCCTCGGATGCTCCGAAGGCAATCGCGTTGTTTGATTTGACCAAAATTATTTCAACCCTTATTTATTTATCCCATGAACAGAAATGCCCTGTGCGCAGGCTTGTTGCTATCATTAGCCGTACTTACAAGCTGCTCCAAAAAAGTCGAAGAAAAAGAAGAAGCCGGAAAATATGCCGTTACCGAACCGGTCGTTCTTGACACTACACTCACCAAAGAATACGTGGCGCAAATCAGATCGCTGCGCAACATTGAGCTCCGCTCACAAGAAAAAGGTTATTTACAAAACATTTATGTAGACGAAGGCCAAAATGTACAAGCCGGACAATTGTTGTTCCGCATCATGCCCAAAGCCTACGAAGCCGAATTCTTAAAAGCCAAAGCCGAAACCAAAGCGGCCGAAATTGAGCTTCAAAATACCAAAACGCTATCCGACAAAAACATCATTTCAAAAAATGAATTGGCCGTTGCCCAAGCGCGATTAGACCAAGCCAAAGCTGAAATGTCGCTGGCCAAATTGCATTTGTCGTTTACCGAAATTCACGCGCCGTTTGCCGGAACCATTGACCGCTTACCCATGAAGCTCGGAAGTTTGATTGACGAAGGCGAATTGCTCACCAGCCTTTCTGACAACAGCCAGATGTATGCGTATTTCAACGTTTCTGAACCTGAATATCTCGATTATCAAACCAACATCAAAGGGCGCGGTGATCAACATGTACAACTGATGCTGGCCAATGGTGCATTTTTAAAAGACAAAGGAACTGTTGAAGTGGTTGAAGGAGAGTTTGACAACGAAACCGGAAATATTGCCTTTAGAGCGCGGTTCCCGAACCCGACCAAACTCTTGCGCCACGGCGAAACCGGAAAAGTCGTGATGGCTTTCCCGATGAAAAATGCGCTCATTATTCCGCAGAAAGCTACCTACGAAATTCAGGATAAAAAATATGTTTTCGTAGTAGACGCGGCCAACAAAGTACATTCACGTGAGATTACCATCTCTGGAGAATTACCTGACATTTACGTGGTTTCATCCGGTTTGAAAACCAACGACAAAATTCTACTCGAGGGCGTTCAAAAAGTCAACGACGATGACAAAATCGAGTATGTATTCCACAAACCGCAAGAAGTGCTTGCTCATTTAAGACTCAAAGCCGAATAACCTAAGCCCTAAAATCATGTTTAATAAATTCATACAAAGACCCGTACTGTCTATTGTTATCTCACTCATCATTGTATTTTTGGGTGTTTTGGCCTTGGTTCAGTTACCGGTAACGCAGTTCCCAACCATTTCTCCACCCAAGGTAAATGTAACTGTGGAATATCCCGGAGCCAACAATGAACTTCTCATCAAATCGGCCATTATTCCACTCGAGCGCGCCATCAACGGTGTGCCGGGCATGAAATATATGGCATCCGATGCCGGTAACGACGGCGAAGGAACCATTCAAGTGATCTTCAACCTCGGAACCGACCCGAACGTAGCCTCGCTCAACGTGCAAAACCGCGTGGCTTCGGTCACCAATAAACTTCCGCCGCTGGTTATCCGCGAAGGCGTCAAAATCTCACGTGAAGAATCCAACATGCTCATGTACGTCAACTTGTACAGTAAAGATCCGCACACCGATCAGAAATTCTTGTTCAACTTTGCCGACATCAACTTATTGCCTGAGCTCAAAAGGGTTGACGGTGTAGGTTATGCTGACATCCTTGGAAACCGTGAATATGCCATGCGTATCTGGCTCAAACCCGACCGTATGCTGGCGTATAAAATCTCGGCAGATGAAGTCATGGAAGCCCTGAGTGCGCAAAGCTTAGAAGCCTCACCGGGGAAAACCGGCGAAAGCTCGGGTAAACGCTCCCAATCGTTTGAATACGTACTGAAATATTCAGGTCGTTTTACCACCAAAGAACAATATGAAAACGTCATTTTGCGCTCATCGGCAGACGGTGAAATCTTGCGCCTGAAAGACGTGGCCAAAATTGAATTCGGCAGCTCGATGTATGATATTTACTCCAACCTCAACGGTCGACCTTCAGCAGCACTTGTCCTCAAACAATCCTACGGAAGTAATGCCAGTCAGGTCATTGAAAATGTCAAAGCTAAATTGGCCGAAATCAAATCAAATTCATTCCCGAAAGGCATGGATTATGAAATCAGTTACGACGTATCAAAATTCCTCGATGCCTCCATTGAAAAAGTATTACACACGCTTGTTGAAGCCTTTATTTTGGTAGGATTGGTGGTGTTTATTTTCTTGGGCGATTGGCGTTCAACACTCATTCCGACCATTGCGGTGCCGGTATCGCTCATCGGAACTTTTATGTTCATGCAAATCTTTGGCATCACGCTCAACCTCATCACGCTTTTTGCCTTGGTATTGGCCATTGGTATTGTGGTTGATGATGCGATTGTGGTGATTGAAGCCGTGCATGCCAAGATGGAAACCGAACACCTATCTGCGCGGAAGGCCACCAAAAAAGCCATGGTTGAAATTGCCGGAGCCATTGTAGCCATTACGTTTTTGATGGCAGCGGTATTTATTCCGGTGGCATTTATGTCCGGACCGGTGGGGATTTTCTACCGACAATTCTCCATTACCATGGCTACGTCGATTATCCTTTCGGGGATTGTAGCGTTGACGCTCACTCCGGCGCTCTGTGCCATCATCCTAAAAAACCACCACGGAAAACCCAAAAAGAAAACACCCGTAGATCGTTTTATTGATGCCTTCAACAGCCGATTCAATAAAATCACCCATCGATACATAGTCCTTCTAGGTAAAATGGTCAACCGCCGCAGTTTGACTTTCGGCTTGCTCATTGCTTTTTGTATCGGAACCTATTTAATCAATTCTCAGGTACCATCGGGCTTTATTCCGAATGAAGACCAAGGAATGTTCTACGCCATTATTCAAACGCCGCCGGGCTCATCGCTGGAACGTACGAATGAAATTTCTGAGCGTTTGCAAAAAATCTCCGAAACGGTTGATGGCGTGCAATCAGTATCGTCGTTGGCGGGTTATGAAATCCTCACTGAAGGAACCGGTTCCAACTCAGGAACTTGTCTCATCAACCTCAAAGACTGGAAAGAGCGCAAACATTCGGTGCAAGAAATCATGCAAGAGCTCGAAGAAAAATCAAAAAACATCACGGGTGCAACCATTGAGTTCTTCCAACCACCTGCCGTTCCGGGTTATGGTGCCGCGGGTGGATTTGAGTTGCGCATGCTCGATAAAGCCGGAACCAACGACTACAAAAAAATGGAGCAAATCAACAACGATTTTGTAGCCGCGCTCAAAAAACGTCCTGAGCTCACTTCGGTGTTTAGTTTCTACAGCGCGAGTTTCCCGCAATTTATGTTGCGTGTTGACAACGACATCGCCCAGCAAAAAGGCGTGAGCATTGAAAACGCCATGAACACGCTCTCAACTTTGGTGGGTAGTAACTACGAAATCAGTTTTATCAAATTTGGTCGTCAGTATAAAGTCATCGTTGAAGCCGCACCTGAATACCGCGCTTTGCCCGATGATATTTTAAAACTCTACGTCAAAAACAACCGCGACGAGATGGTGCCGTTTTCGGCCTTTATGCGCATGGAAAAAGTATACGGACTTTCTGAAATCACGCGCCACAACATGTACAACGCCTCTGAAATCAGTGGTTCGGCAGCTCCTGGCTACAGTAGTGGTGAAGCCATCAAAGCCATCAACGAAGTGGCCGAAAAAACCTTGCCGCGTGGCTATGGCATTGACTGGGCGGGAATTTCAAAAGACGAGGTCAACCAAGGCAATCAGGCCATTTACATTTTCTTGATTTGTTTGGGCTTTGTGTATTTGATCCTTTCGGCGCAATACGAAAGTTTCATCTTGCCGCTGGCTGTTATCTTATCATTGCCGGCCGGAATCTTCGGAGCCTTTTTGCTCTTGAGTTTGATGGGACTCGAAAACAACATCTACGCACAAGTAGCCATGGTGATGCTCATCGGATTGCTCGGTAAAAATGCCGTATTGATTGTTGAGTTTGCCGCGCAACGACACAGCACCGGTTTGTCGGTACTCGAATCGGCTTTAGACGGTGCCAAGGTGCGTTTCCGTCCAATTTTGATGACTTCGTTTGCGTTCATTGCTGGGCTTATTCCACTGGTATTTGCAACAGGGCCGGGCGCACTGGGCAACCGAACCATCGGAACCGCAGCTGCCGGAGGTATGCTTGTCGGAACCATTTGCGGGGTCATTATTATTCCGGGCTTGTATTTCATATTCGGAACCATGGCTGCCAAGCGCCAGTTTATTAAAGATGAAGACGAAAATCCGTTAACCGAAGACTTAAACGATCATGTATACTAAAATAAAATCCATCATTCGTCCGACTGTATTGGCTGTAGTTTTATTGGCCGTCGGATGTAAAACACCGGCGCTGGTCACTCCGGAGCAAAAGGGAAAACTACCCGAAAATTATACGGCTATGTCAGCTCAAGACACCGTGAATTCGGCCACCGTGCAATGGAAAAACTTTTTTAAAGATCAACATCTGGTTGACCTCATTGACACCGCGCTCAAAAACAACCAAGAACTGCAAATTACCTTGCAAGAGGTCGAGATGGCGCGCAATGACATTCGCATCCGCAAAGGCGCTTTGTTGCCGAGCGTGGGTGTCAAAGCCGGAACAGGTGTTGAAAAAGTAGGCCGTTATACCAGCCAAGGCGCCGGTGATGCCTCTACCGAAATCACACCGGGGCATGAAGTTCCTGACCCATTACACGATTATACGATTGCCGCTTATGCCAACTGGGAAGTCGATATCTGGAAAAAACTGCGCAACAGCAAAAAAGCCGCAGTCAATAGATATTTGGCCACCACCGAAGGCAAAAACTTTGTCATGACCAACCTCATTGCAGAGATTGCCGAATCGTATTATGAGCTTTTGTCGCTGGATAATCAATTGGCGATTGTCAAACAAAGTATTGGTTTACAACAAAACGGACTCGAGATTGTCAAGATTCAAAAACAAGCCGCGCGCGCCAACGAACTGGCCGTTCAGAAATTTGAAGCCGAAGTGCGCAAATCTGAAAGCATGGAGTTTGACATCCGCCAGCAAATTGTTGAGACCGAAAACCGCATCAACTTCTTGCTCGGTCGTATGCCGCAACCGATTGCTAGAGCGCAAAGCAATTTCTTTGATGAGCCGCTTCTCAATACACAAGCCGGAATTCCATCACAATTACTCGCTAATAGACCCGACATCAAACAGGCAGAATTTGAGTTAGCCGCCGCCAAGTTAGATGTCAAAGCCGCGCGTGCCGAATTTTACCCGTCGTTGGGTATTTCGGCATCGCTGGGCTTTCAGGCGTTTAAACCGTCGTATTTGTTTACCATGCCCGAATCATTGTTGTATAGTTTGGCTGGTGATTTAGCTGCTCCGCTGATCAACCGAAACGCCATTAAAGCCGAATACAAAAACGCCAATGCACGACAAATTCAAGCCCTGTACAATTACGAGCGCGCCATTTTGAATGGTTATATCGAAGTAGCAACGCAGTTGTCAAAAATCGAAAACCTACAAAAAAGTTATACACTCAAATCACAACAAGTAGACGCGCTCAATCGTTCTATAGACATTTCTGCCGATTTGTTCAAAGCGGCCCGAGCCGATTACTTAGAGGTTCTGATGACCCAACGCGATGCGCTTGAAGCCAAGTTGGAGCTCAACGAAACCAAGAAAGAACAGCTCAGTGCTACGGTGCGTATGTACCGAAACCTGGGCGGTGGTTGGAAATAAATTGGGTTGAAGAGTCGGTGAAAGCCGGCTCTTTTTTTTGAAGACTATCGCGACATTGACTACTTTCGGGCTTCATAAAATAACATCATGCAAAAAAAACATCATTGAAATTGCCTGTGAAAATGTAGCAGGCTTTGCGGATTTCCACCACCGATTACACGTCAAAACCACCATCATGGGCCGCAGCAAAAGCACTTTTGAAAACTACGGCCGACACTTGGCTCATGCTGCTATTTATTTAGATTGTGTGCCCACTTTGGCCGAGCATACAGCCATTGAAAAATATTTATTTCATCTGTGTCAGAACGCTCCAAACGCTTCGCTGTCTTATTTTAAGCATACCATTTACGGGCTTCGGTTTGCCTACAAAATGGAAGATATGGCGCATCGAAGTCATCAACTGCCGATGATCAAAGCCGAGAAAAAATTACCGATTGTTTTGAGCAGAAACGAAACCAAACGACTGATTGCTTCTGCCGGAAACCTCAAACACAAAGTGCTCATTGGTTTGCTGTATGGCTGCGGATTGCGCTCGGCTGAAGCGCGCATGGTACAACTCAGCGATATTGATTTTGACCGAAAAATGTTGCACGTTCGTCAAGGCAAAGGCAAGAAGGATCGTTATGTTCCGGTGAGTCAGGTGCTATTGGGTTGGATTGAACAATATCTCAAACAATACAAACCTGAAACTTATTTATTCAACGGAGGGCGAAGTTTGGTAAAAAACAAAGGACAAATTTATTCGCAAAAAGGTGCTTCATGGGTAATTCTCCAAGCGGCGCGCAAGGCCAAAATCAAAAAATCGGTAACGGCCCATACGCTGCGGCATACTTTTGCCACGCATTTGCTCGAAGACGGGCTTGACATCGTAAGCATTAAAGATTTGCTCGGTCATGCCAGAATCGAGACCACTTTGGTGTATTTGCATGTGGCGCATTACGAACGACGCAAACCCTACAGCCCGCTGGATAAACTCTATGCTGAAGCGCGAGAAAAAACAAAAAATGAGCCTGAACTGTGCGGCTTACTGCAACATATCCATCAATGTGCATGCTGTCAGAACTCGGGCTTATCGCTACATCTTCGGTCGCTTGAAATAGCCTAAATAAAAAATCCTCAAGCTTTGATTCTTGAGGATTTTTTATGTTCAGAACTATTTAAACGGATGTTTTTAATCCATGTTTATTGCTTGATGATTTTGAAGGTTTTGATTTGTTCGCCAAAAACACATTTTACCATATATGCACCAGAGGATAAAGAGCTCAGATTTAATTTAAAATCTTGAGCATTGGGCATAGCCGTCATTACTTCTTGTCCCATCAAGTTATAAATGGCCACCGTATCAACTACAAGTTCAAAATCAATGTTCAACACATCGGTTACCGGATTCGGATAAGCGGTGATTTCATCAGCCGTGTTTAGAAAATCAGAATTTGACAACGAACTTGTCGGACAAGCTATTTGTACCATCGTGTTGTGGATTACATTCGGGCCCAGACCCATTTGTCCTTGCGGACTCCAGCCTGCTGTGTATGCGTCACCGTTTGTTTTAAGATAAATGGCATAACGGTCTCCGCCGCCGGCATGCGCCCAGTCATTGGCAAACCCCAGGCGAACCGGTGTTGGACGGAAGTTACTGTCTCCTGTGCCCAATTGTCCTTGCGTATTATAGCCCCAAGCCCAAAGTGAACCATCGGTTCGGATTGCAGTGGTGAATCCGAGCCCAATTTCCATTTTAGACCAGATGTTAGATGACCCTAGCTGTGTTGGAACAAGTACGTTGGTGGTGGTGCCCAGCCCCAAACGTCCGTCGGTATTGACACCCCAAACCCAAAGTGTACCGTCGGTTTTGATGGCATGACTCACGCCTTGATTAGCTTCTACCAACTTCCATGAAGCCGTTCCGATTTGCACAGGTGTATAGATTACAGTGGTGTTCGAACCGTTACCAACTGATCCGGTATTGTTCCATCCCCAAGCCCACAAGGTATTATTGGTCCTGATGGCAAGCGTATGCTGACCCGCAGTTGACACTTCTTTGTAAGTTGCCGTACCCAGCTGTGTAGGTACATATCGGTTGCTGAAATCGCCAAAACCTAAAAGGGTTCCACCCCATACCCATAAAGTTCCATCGGTTTTGATGGCCATAGAAGTACCTTGGGCTGCTGAAATTTTAGCCCAGTTATTGGCTGTCCCCACGCGCGTCGGAGTAGATCTGTCGATCGTGGTGTTGTCTCCCAATTCGCCATTCGAGTTAAGTCCCCAAGCCCATAAAGAACCGTCGGCTTTTATCGCAAGGCTATGAAAGCCTGAGGCTGCAACAGCTACCCAGTCTGTATCGTTCCCGATACGGGTCGGGAATTTTTTATCAACGGTATCACCAACACCAATTTGATAATATCCGTTTTCTCCCCAGCCCCAAAGCGATCCGTCGGCTTTGATGGCCAGTGTGTGGTTGTCACTATTAGACATTTTCGTAAAACACGGCGGTGGAACCGGTGTATTGAAAAATCCTCCGCTAACCCATTGGCTTTGCGCATTGCCGCAATCGGCAGCAAGCCACCAGTAGTAATCAGAGTTTGGAGACAAGCCATCGATGGTGATCGACGTTCCGTTGGTATAATAAGGCGTTCCGCCAAGTACCGGTAAATTGTTGATCATTATCGTATAACCATTGGGTGCTGGCGATGAAGCCGTCCAACTGAAAGAAGCCGTGGTAGCAGTAGTGGTTCCTACCGCTAAATTGGTGGGCGCACTACAAGGTTCTGAGGTCAAGGTCATTTTCACCAGTCCCATTTCGTAGGTCCCGACCCAGATGGTGTTTGAGTTAATGACCTCGAGACAGCTCGTGTATTCAAAACTTGCTCCCGGAGCCGCCGGGAAATAGGCTTGGCAATCGGTAAGATTCTGCACACCGCCGGTTCTACATTCGCGCGAGTAGCCAACCCAGACTTTACCGTTCTGGTCTACATCTATTCCGCCAAACTGGCAATCAAGCATACACGTGGTTTGGAAATCGGCGGCAGCCACTACCTGATCATTGGTGTATTTGAGGTAACCGCCATAAGATTCTACATACATATCGTTACCTATAACCCTGCGGATTTTTTGCGCCTGGTCGCCCACAATCGAAAAAGTGGTTCCGCTCAATTTGCGCAAAATCCCTTCGTTGGTCAGGTATACGTTGTTACCAATGGTGGCAACAGAATTTACTGAGCTTCCGGTAATAGGAGAATTCCCAGCATTGTATACCGTCCAGGTGCTGCCGTTGTATTTCACCAAGCCCGAATAGGTAGCAAGCCAAACGTTGTTCGACGCATCTACTGCAACATCATTAATCACGTTGGTTGGAAGCCCGGAGTTGTCCATACGATAATGTAACCAAGTGGTTCCGTTGTACATAATCAAACCGTTCTGTACCGTTGTTACCCACTTGCGGTTGAGTCCGTCAATGGCTATTTTTTGCAAAGCACCCAATTCGACCCCTGCATTATCAGTGGTGTAGTTGGTAAAAGCAGTTCCGTTAAATAGGATTAAAGCATCAGAGGTAGCTATCCACAAATTGGCGTTGCCATCTAATTTAATATCGTTGATGTTGTACGAGGCAATACCCGAATTTGCAGGATTGTACACCGTGTAATCATAATTCTGGGCAAAACTCATCAAGCTGATCAGGCTCATGAGCAAGAGTAATTTCTTTTTCATTTTTTGTTTGTTAGTATTATAGCAATTTGTAATGATCCGCAAAAATACGTTTGATGCATTTTTGCCAATTGAGTGCAAACATAAGACATAGAATCCTACCGACAGAAAAATGCGACCAAAAAAATATACCTTATTGGCGCTTACGCATCATAATCCGGTAAACATCACCCACTTTTTTGTGGTAATACATTACTTGCCCATCAGCAGTAAGCGACGGAGCTTCAATAAATTGCGCGTCTGAAAACAATACCTTCGGCGCTGCAAAAGCCTCTTGGGTGCTGCCTCTGAGTGCCACACAAACTTCAAACAACGGCACCGAGGGCAAACTGCCTTTTAAATATCTCGTAAAATACAGTTCGCGTTGATCAGCACTGATGCAAGGCGCATAATTGATGTATTGCGTCTGATTCACTTGCGCCAACAAAACCTCTGAATTGGCCACCCGATTAAAAGTAGTTGCATTGACTTTTTGTGCCAAGCCAATTTCAGTTTCACACGGCCCTATACAGTGGGCATCGTCAAAACGCGCATTGTTGAAGTATAAAAATTGCCCATCAGCGCTTATGCCATGATCCATCACAAGCCAACCCGGAGTGTTTTTATTAAAATTACCGTGTACGCGCTCGAGGTTAGATAAAACGCCCGCCGAAAAATCTCCGCGAAAAAGATTGTCTAATTCAGCAGGATAATCACGAGTTGATGTCCAGTAAAAATTACCCTGACCATCTAGGTCGGCCACGGCATCTAGCCTAGGCGAAGCCGGTTGATTGGCCCCCGAAAGCGCTCCCACGAACACAAAATGCTGCTCATCCACCCGCGTGGCATAAAACAATTGTGTATTGATCCCATCATTGAGGTTGTTAAAAAACAAAGTGTTGCCATCGGGCGAAATAAACGGCTCCATGGCAGCTGTAGTCAAGCCGCTGATTGTGACCGGAAGTTCAGGTCCAAAAGAAATAGATGATTTACTTTTGACGGCTTCTTTGGTACAGCCTAGGAGTAAAAAAAGCATGAAAAAGCGAATACGGCTCATTAGGTTTTATAGAATCAAACTTTCACCTAAAGATACCTTTATTTTTTCAAACACATGTTTTTAAAAAGCTAATTCTCTGTTTCTTGCAATTGATGTTCTGTGAAATCCTAAATATGAAAAGATTTTTTAAAGGGGAAAACTGAAAACAAAATCTTCAGACTTTCCCCTTAGTAAAAAACTCAATTTATTAACCCACTTTTATTTGAATTGAAATTGCATCCCCAGCCTGAATTGTTCGGTCCATTTGAGCGGGTCGATGCTTTCTTCATGAATAATATTGAAGTATTGAAACTTAACCATGGCATTGTATCCGTGTATTTGATAAGCCAAAGCTGATGAAAAACGCTGACTGTTGCCGGGCGCTAAATCATTGAGGTCTAATTCTTCATATCGCGCAGAGACAATTGTATGCCATTTTTTGACAAAATAATTCAGTTGCGCTATGTAGCCGCCGGCCAAAACATAACCTCGGGTTTGACTTGGATTGAAATTTAAAAATAGGGGATCGTTCTCTTTTCTGGGTTCAAACTTGAGTTGATGCAGCTCAAATTGCGCTGAAAATCCCATGTACTGAAAAGAAGCATCTAATCCGTAGGCGGTTCGTTTTCCGTCAATGACTTTAATTCCGTATTCGCCCAATGCCTCTGCCGGAAGTGTTTCGCCGTCAGGTTGTGATTTATTGGTGTATCGGGCATTTAATCCCAATGAAAACATGGGCGTAGGCGAAAGATGATCGTCAATTTCGCGGTAGCGATAGCGCGCCGGATACGAAACATCAACTCTGCCCACATATTCCAGTTGTCCACTGGCATCGTTGTCTCCGTTGAGCGACCATTCGCCTAAACCAGTATAGGCGCCTAAATAAATATTGGCCCGTTGACGCCAGAAATTTTTCATCAGTGTTACTCCTACATCGCGTGTTGAAAAAACAGAACCTCTTGTGAGTTCAGCTCTTTGCCAATACGGACTGTAGCCAAAAGGAACCAAAGCACTTCTAGAGTAATAAAGTTTGCCATAACCTGTTTGAATATCAAACCAGCCCAAGCCTTTATAGGTTACACTAGCTTCCATGAGCCCCGGATTTTCGGGGTCAATCTGCGTGGTTCCGTTGTTGTCGGCCATGTCGGCTAAATCAAATTTGAGCTCATATTCAAAATCTCCGCCCACACGACCTTCTAACTCAATTTGGGCATCGCGCAGTTTGAATCGGTCTTTAGAATGATCTCTTTGGTCAGACTTTAAAGTTCTTTGATTGAAATAAGTAGATACGTTTCCGGTGATTTCAAGCATATGGTTGCCGTTGCTCAGGGTGAGCTGCGCCCAAGAAAATGGTGAATAAGCAGCCATTAAAATTAAAAAGTAGTTTGGCCTCATTTTATTTTTGATCCAATTGATTGAAGTAATACATTCGCTGCATATCGTCTGAAATCACCCGTAATTGTTGATTTTCATCAAAGCAAAAACCTTCCGGATTAACGATCGGTAAAATCCAACTTTGAAGGATTCTATAATCTTTGGGGTCAAGTTTAAAAAGCGTTCTGTCTTCATCGCTGAGCAACCATAAAAAACCATTGTGATACAGCACCGAAGAAATATCTCGGGCCAACCGACTCAAATTGATTTGATTCAAGATGTGAAATTGCTCATCCAACTCAAAAAGTACCACTGGATCGCGTTCTGTAATCAAAAGATATTTTTTTAAATCGCTGTTGTAACACATGGCTTCAAAACCTTTGTTTCGTCCACCGGCATACGGAACGTTTACAGATCTGATTAAATCCAGATGATTTCGACCGAACTCGTGTATCAATCGATGGGTTTCATCCATTACAAAAACGGAAGAATCCCGCACAAACAATGCTTCTAAATCTGAATTGGGAACTGCTTTTTGACGAATGATTTTGCCTTGTGAATCTGTTTCGAATAAAGTTCCTTGATCGCTGACCCAAAAAAATGTACGGCTGTCGGGTGCAAAATAAATATCAGATGGCTCAGGAATATCTACCTGAACAGACTGCTTTGATTTTAACTTCATTGATTGTGCGCTGGCCCCTACCATTGCTGACAGCAAAAAATAAATAGCTGATTGAATTTTTGAATTCATTGGTTTGGTATTAAAACGGTACGGCATCAACTGCCACGTTGTCAAATCGGTTGTTTCCGGAGGCTCCTGAGGCAGTTGGCCCTTCAAAATTGATTTTAACTTTGAAGTTCGCATTGTTATTTACCGCAGGAATAGAACTAAAATCTAATTGCAACAAACTGCTGCTTGGATCATCAACCGGATTAAAACTGCGCACGGTTAAACCATCGGTGATATAATCTGAACCATTTACTGTATATGAAAAAATCTGACTGGCCGCACCCGATGAAGTTTTGGCAGTAGCATAACTCAAAACCACTTTTTTGAAGCCTGTTGTGGGCAACTCTAAAATCAGACTGCGGGTGTTGCTGGGGTTTCTGGCTCTGAGACCGCTTCCGGCTTCTTCAGATTTTCGCAAGTTAACATCATAGCCGGGGCTAAAAACATCCATGTACCCAGCGCCACTTCCTGGATATGAAATTTTAGCCAAGGCTTTGGTCGCTTGATAATCGGGCAAAACCTCTGTAACGGTTCCGGATATTGAATTAAAATTCCAAAAGTAAATCAATTCACTTGCCGGATCTAACTTTTGCTCAGCAATGGCGATGTCACGATCCGTTGTACAGCCAAAAAGGCTTGAAAAACAAATTAAATAAAGCAGTTTTTTCATAATGCAATGATTTGCCCACAAAGCTAGAAATCACATAGTGCGCAGGGGTTAACCCGATGTTATCAGATTGTGAAATAGAACCGAAAGATTCTTTACGATTTATATACTTTTTTTTAACCTGTTTTAAAGCATCTAGAACACCAAATCACCTCTTTTTATTGATTTTACAGACAAAAAAAGCTGTGTTAAATTATTGTTTCCGCAACTCACTGAAGGTCTTGCAACTAAAGATTAATTTCATTGAACCTTAACCTTTACAAAAAGGGCATTGGCTTGTTCAAAGATAATTTTGTAAACAAATAACAAAAGGCTTACAGCAAATTGCAACAACCTAAAAAACAAGCACATGAAAACAAAATTATTCAATGCAAACACATGGTTTTTACTGATTTTGTGTTGCGCTTTGAGCATTTTTAAAAGCAATGCCCAAACTGTTATATCCTCGTGGACTTTTGATCCTTTACAAGGTGCGGTGGCCAATCCGACAGCTAACATTGGAGCCGGAACTTCAGCGGTTATCAATCCTAATTTTACAACCGAATTAATCACTCCGGGTTCCGCCACCGGAATGGATGCTACTACCGGTGCTGGTTGTGGAGCACAAAACGGAGTGAATGCTTGGGCGTTGAATCCGTTTGATCCGGGAACCAGCAACGAAAGCAACGGAGTTCAGTTCAACACCAGTACGTTTGGATATCAAAATATCTTTTTTACCTGGGATCAACGTTGGTCCAACACTTCGGCCAATACCATTCGTTTACAATATACTTTAGACGGAAGTACTTGGACGCCTTTTGTTATGTCAGTGGCCAATACAACTTTTTGCAACGGCTCGATTAATGGCAACGGTTGCTTTGAAACCAATACTATAGGTGATCAATACCGAAGAATCCGCGTGGATTTTTCCGGCATCAGCGGTGCCAACAACAATGCTAATTTTGGTGTGCGAATTCTGGCTGCTTATTACCAGTTTACTACTGAATTCCGGCAAACGTCCATCCCGACTTTGGTGGCCAATCCGTTGGGAACTTGGCGTTTTGACAATGTCTCTTTTTCGGGCACTTTGAATCCAGGGCCAACTGCATCGGCCATAACCGGAACAGCAACGATTTGCAACGGTTCATCAACCAATTTGGCGGTGAACATCACCGGAGGTACCGGACCATTTACCTTAATATACACTGATGGAACTACAAATTTTACCGTTAACAATTATACCAGCGGAAGCCCCATATCAGTCAATCCGACGACCACCAAAAGCTACACCATTGTATCGGTAACCAATGCCAACGGGCAACCGGGCAGCAACAATACCGGAACAGCCACGGTCACAGTCAAAGTAAAACCAACCATAGCACTTACGAGCGGTTCGGCTTGTGCTGCTGTTTCGTTTAATTTAAACACGCTTATCTCATCAGCGGGTAATCCGACCGGAGGAACCGGTTTTTTCTCTAGAGCTTCTAGTCCGTCTACGCCCATTGCTTCACCTACGGCATATACAGGAGCAACCATCCCTGATTTAATTTATACCTATACTTTTAATGGTTGTTCAACGGTGAGTAATACCGTCACCTTTACCCGAAATACGGTTCCGGTCATTACTACCCAACCCAGTGGTTCACAAACCGTTTGTCAAGGAACTGCCTTTTCACCCATAACCATTACAGCTACCGGAGCCACCACTTACCAATGGTATTACAATTCGTCAGCAAGCTTTGTGGGTGCTAGCGCAATTCCTTTGAGCAATACCGCTTCATACACCCCTCCATCTGCTTCGGCTTATGGGCCAAGATACTTTGCTGTGCGAGCCACCAATGCTTGCGGAGGTGTCAACAGTACTGCATGGGCGGGTCCGTTTTATGTATTGGCCCCCACTGTAGCCGGAACCATTTCAAGCCCACAAACTTTGTGTGCTGACGGATTGATTAGTTCGGCTTTAACACTCTCAGGAAATACAGGTTCGGTGGTTAAATGGCAAACCGCCGATGATGCCGCCTTTACAACCAATATTGCTGATATTAATTTGACCACAACAACCTTAAGCCCATTGAATTTAGGTACGGTAACACAAACCATTTACGTGCGTGCGGCGGTTCAAAACGGAAGTTGTTTGCTGGCCTACACCGCACCTATCCAAATTTTGATGGATGAAACGATATGGAACGGGAGCTGGAGTTCTGGTGCACCCAGCAGTTCTAAGCGTGTCATTTTTGATGCCGACTATAGTTCAACAGCTGATATGAGTGCTTGCTCTGTAGTGGTTCGTTCCGGAAATGTGGCTTTTAATTCAACCCACACCCTGAATATTACCAACGAACTCAAAGTGACCGGAGGAACACTCACTTTTGAAAACAACGCTTCATTAGTACAAGTCAACAATGTTGCCAACACCGGAAACATTACCTACAAAAGAGATACAACTCCGGTGCGAAAATATGATTACACTTATTGGTCATCTCCGGTTGATGCCCAAATCATGGCTGTATTTTCACCTTTAACCATGTCTGATAAATACTATTGGTTTAATCCCGCTATCTACAATTGGGAAAATGTGACCGCTCCTGCATTAACCCCAATGGATATTGCTAAAGGCTACATCATCAGAGCTCCGCAGAATTTTGACCCAGTATCAACGGCTGTTTTTCACGGCTCTTTTTACGGCAAACCCAACAACGGAAACTACAGCATCAATGTAACTTATACTGACCCGACTCATGATTTAAACTGTCTGGGTAATCCATATCCTAGCGCCCTTAAAGCCGATGATTTTATCTTGGCCAATCCGAGTGTTTTTGGAAGCGGAACTACCCTTTATTTCTGGACACACAATACCCCCATTACCAATAGCAACTATGTTTTTAGTGACTATGCCGCTTATAATTTTACCGGAAGCACCGGAACAGGGACCGGAGTGCCGGGTGCCAACAACCTGGCTCCAAACGGATATATAGCCGCCGGACAAGCTTTTATGATTAAGGCTATTGCCAGTGGTGCGGCGCAGTTCAACAACAGCATGCGCGTGGCTTCAAACAACGATCGTTTTTACCGAAATCAAAGTTTGAATTCAGAAAAGCACCGCATTTGGCTTAACTTAACCGACAGTCAAAACAACTACCAACAACTGTTAATTGGCTATGTGCAAAACGCAACCAATCAATATGAACCTGCCTATGATGGTTTGCTGCTCGAAGCGGGGAATTCTTTGAGTTTTTATTCTAAAACAGACACTTACAAACTCAGCATCCAAGGAAAATCTTTGCCTTTTGATTTGCAAGATACCGTTGTTTTGGGCTGCAGGATTTCAACAGCCGGAACTTATCAGATTTCACTGGCGCAATGGGATGGGCTATTTGAAAACCAAGGAGTCTACTTAGAAGATAAATCTTTGGGAATTTTACACAATTTAAAGGATTCAAGTTACCCATTTTCATCGCTAGCCGGAAGTTTTGACGACCGATTTGTGATTCACTACACCCAACCAAGTTTAGGAATTGTTAAGCAAGAGCCTTCAACAGATTCTATTTGGGTATTCCAAGAGCAAAATCAGATAAAAATAGAGCTCGGAAACCAACGCATCAAACAAATAAAAATTTACGATGTGGCCGGTAGAATTGTATTTGATCAGAGGGGTATAACCACTTCTAAATATACCCTCACAAAGCCAGACATGAACGGGCTTTTACTGATTGAAATTACCGATGAAAACAACAAAATACACTTCAAAAAATGGATGCAATAATATCTTAAATCATTGATTATCTGCCCTAAAAAACATTCAAAAACAGGGGCTAAATCAGTTCGGTTTTATTAATGCATTGATAACTTTTACTTGATAACATTCTCTTAGTAACCCAATAAATTTATTTCCAAAACAATTAATAATTAACTTAAAAATGAAATCAACTTTACACCCTTTGAAAGGTATCGGTTCTTTGGTTTTTTCTAACCCAAGCCAGAGAACATCCTTTCAAAATCGATTTGCTAAAGCATCCGGATTTTCATCATCCGGTTGGGCTTTTCTTTTTTTGTTGTTGACCCTTTTTGTGGGCAACATTCAAAAAGGTTTCTCTCAGACAACCTTGTCCGCAGGTGATGCCGCCATTGTAGGTTTTAACTCGGCTAATCCAGACAAAATTGCTATTATCTTGCTCAAAGATATCAGCGCAGGTACCGTTATTAATATTACCGATAACGGATTTACAGCTGGTGCCACCGGTAGAACCGGAGAAGGTTTTTTAACCTACACAGCTCCCGCTGCTCAAACAGCAGGAACCGTCCTTACTTGGACCAACGGACAATCTATTACCGGAACCGGTTGGAGCAGTAACAACCCTACCAACTTTGCACTCAACGGAAGTGGTGATCAGTTGTTCTTGTTTCAAGGACCTACGGCCAATTGGGCGTCTCAATCGGGAATTACCTTGATTTTTGGCGGCAATTTCGGCACTGCTCTTTCTGCTACTTCAGCCGCTGCCAATACGGTCCAACCCACCGCTTTAACTGGGAACAACTTCTTGAATTTACCTACAACAACCAATGCCAACGGCTATTTTGCCAACGGTAACACAGCCGCCACAAACGTGACTATTTCAGACACAGCGGCCAATGTCTTGGCTTTGATTGCCAACAGCACTAAATGGTTCGGAACTTCAGGATCCGCATCTACTTTTCCAACCTATAACATTACTTTATCAGGGCCAAAAATTACAGTAACCGGAACACCTTTATCAGCAGTTTCAACTACCTATGGTACCGCCTCGGCTACGCCCACAACATTTACGGTTGCAGGTACACAACTCAACAGCAATGATTTGGTGATTACTGCTCCGGCAGGTTATGAAATTTCTCAGACGGCACCAGGAACATCGGGTTATGCCAGTTCTTTAACCATTGTACCAAGTTCAGGTACTGTAAGCGCTACTACTATATATGTTCGATTGGCCGCTACCACTACCGTTGGAACTTACTCAGGAAACATCAGCTGTGTCTCGGCTCCGGCCACCCAAGTGAACGTAGCCACTGCAGCGAGTAGTGTTACTCCTTTAACGCTGACTATTAGTGGAGCTACGGCACAAGATAAAACTTATGACAGAACCACCACAGCCACCATTACCGGAGCTACAGCTTCAGGAACGGTAAATGGAGACATCATCACCGTTCAAGGCGGCGGAACTTTTGACAATTTTAATGTTGGAAACAACAAATCAGTCACTGCTGCTTTGACCTTAAACGGGACAAATGCTTCCAGCTATACTTTTTCACAACCTACTGGTTTAACGGCCAACATCACCCCAAAAAATTTAACGATTTCAGGTGCGGTTGCGCAAAATAAAATATACGATGGCAATACCAATGCTATCCTTTCAGGCACATTGACCGGGGTAATCTCGCCCGATGACGTGAGCTTAAATGCCAGTGCCGCTTTTGACACTTTCTTGGCCGGTGACGGAATCAACGTTACCTCATTTTCAACCTTGGCGGGTGCTCAAGGCACCAACTATGAATTGGTTCAACCTACGGGTTTAACAGCCAACATTACACCAAAAGCTTTGACAATTGTCGGAGCCGTTGCACAAAACAAAACGTATGACGGAACCACTACAGCTATCATTACCGGTACACTTTCAGGGGTTGTTATTCCTGATGATGTTGACGTAATTTTGTCTGGAGAATTTGCCAGCGCAAGTGTAGGTGTAAATATTCCGGTTACTTCTACTTCTACTTTGATTGGTGCTGATATCGCCAACTATACCCTAACCCAACCTATAGGTTTAACCGCCAACATAGGTTCAGCTCCCCTATTGCCGCAAACCATTACTTTTGATTCTTTGAGCGATGTGGTTTATGGCTCAACCGATTTTGATTTAACGGCAACCTCAGATTCTGGTTTAGCAGTTACTTATGCTTCATCAGACACCGCTGTTGCTACCATTGTTCCGGGTGTTGCGCCTGATACTTATCGTGTGCATATAATTAGTGCCGGATTTGTCAACATCACGGCCAGTCAAAGTGGTGATTCAGTATATGATTCAGCGATACCTGTGGTTCAAGGATTGAATATTACACCAAAAGAAATTACCGTCAATGCTACTGCTTCAGATAAGGTATACGACCGAACTGATGCTGCACAAGTAACCGGAACCCTCAACGACGTGGTTGGTTCAGACGATGTGACTTTTGTTGGTTCTGGATTTTTTGAAACCTTTGCTGCTGGAAACAACATCAATGTGATTTCAACTTCTGTACTGAGCGGTGCACAAGCGGGTAACTATACTTTAATTCAACCTACCCTTACTGCTAATATTACGCCTTTAACTTTAACTGTAATTGGCGCTTCAGTTTCTGATAAAGTTTATGACGGAAATAATTCAGCCACCATCAACGGAGCAACTTTACAAGGAGTGATTAGTCCGGATATCGTAAACGTAAGTGGTAACGGAACATTTGACAGTGTTAATGTGGGCAACGGAATTTCTGTGGGTACACAACTTACTTTAAATGGTGCCGATGCTGCCAACTACAGCCTAACACAACCTAGCGGTTTGAGTGGCAACATTACACCATTGGCACTAACCATCAGTGGTCTTTCAGGTGTTTCACGCGTTTATGACAGAACCACCGCTGCAACTTTGAGCGGCACTGCAACTTTGAATGGTGTAATCGGAACAGATGATGTTGCGATATCAGGTACACCTTCAGCTTCATTTGCCAGCAAAACGGTAGGTACCAACAAACCGATTACCGTAACCGGTTATACACTCAGCGGAGCGCAAGCAGGCAATTACTCTTTGACCCAACCTGCCGGGCTTGTGGCCGATGTTACGCCGTTTTCTCTGACTATTTTCTCACCGGCAGCAGCCAGCAAACAATATGACGGTACTACTGCAGCTACAATTTCGGGAACCCTCATTGGAACTTTAGGAACTGATGTAGTTACACTTATCGGAACCGGAGTTTTTGCCTCGGCTGAAGTCGGAAACAATATTGCCGTTACATCCACAGCTACCTTAGACGGAGCAGACGGAGCCAACTACATCATCAATCCGCAACCTACCGGATTAACCGCCAATATTACAACTGCTCCTAGCGTATTGGCTTCACAAGATTTTGAAGTAGTTCCGGCTACACCAACTTTGACTTTCACTACTTCAGATATCGGAACTCCGGGAACCAACACCGGTTTTAGCTCTGGTCAATCCGGAAACTCAAGCAATGATGCTCCTGCTACAACCAATTTGTTCGCATCGGGTGCCAGAGGTTACCGTGTGCAAGGACCTGCCTCAGGCTCGTTGAATACCGGTAGAGTTTTTACTTTTGCAACGGTTGATGCTTCATCGTATACCAATATTCAAGCTTCGTTTAGAATTGCCGGAATGTCATTGGGATCTAGCGGAAACGGAATGGACAACGCTACAGGAACTACCATTTTAGGTGCAAGCACCCCTATTGACTTTGCTTTGATTGAAGTGAGTCCTGACGGAGGTACCACCTGGTACAAACAAGCCGTGGTAAGCACCACCAGTTCAAACGTTCGTTGGTCATTTGCGCCAACGGGATCAGGAACTAAAGTATATGCTGCCAACGATTTATACACCAATTTCAACACCACCGGAACCGGAACCATTACTTCGGGCAGTTCGGCCATCACAACCGCTACGGTTACTTCATTGCCATCGGTAGCCAACCTCAAAATCCGTATTACCCTTGAGTGTAACTCAGCCAACGAATCATGGATTTTAGATGATGTCAACTTAACCGGAATTCTCGGTGCTCCGTGCACAACTCCTGATGAAGTATCGTCACTAGCGGCCACCAACGGCAGCGGACAATCGGTTGTGAGTTGGAACTACGGAGATTGTTATGATCAAGCGCTTGTGGTTGCTTCAACTTCTGCTTTTAGCAGCGAAATCCCAACAGGTGACGGTAGTGCATATACGGTGAACTCATCAAGCTTTACCGATGCAACCAACAGCACCTTTGACGGCGGTGTCATCGTATACAAAGGTTCTTTGAGTAATGCTACCATTACTTCATTGACCAACGGAACCACTTATAACTTTAAAGTTTTTGTACGCAAAGGAACCAACTGGACCAACGGTGTGGTTACTTCAGCAACTCCGGTTGAGGCTAGATATTACTGGGATGCTGATGGTGCTGCTAGCTCAGCCACTGGAGGAACCGGTACTTGGGATAACTCGGCCACCAGCAATTGGAGAACACCAAACACAACCGGTTCATTGGTGCCATGGGTAACCAACACGACTCCTTTGAATGCAACTATTGCCGGAAATGCGGGAACCATTAGCATTGCCGCCGGAACAACTTTTGCGGTTACAGCACCTAATTTGAATATAGATACCAACGGATATACATTGGCTACCGGAAGCGGAACAATTGTTTTACCAGCCGTGAATACCCTCTTAGCAGATAATGTTAACTTGACTTTGGCTCCAAATGTCAACACAACAATTCCTGCCAGCGGAACCATCAGTATCGGAAATGTATCAGGCGGAACTGGTGCTGGTATTACATTGACTTCAGCACAAAGTATTACCGCTGTAGCACAAAGAATCAATTTATCAAGAACCAATGCAGTTCTTTCAGTGCCGGTGACCATTACTTCAGCCGGCGGTACCGGAACAGCTTCAATTGCACCTATTGTAGCTACTGCAGTAGGAACCAGTTTAAGCAGCAATGCCAACATCGTCAACAACTCGGCCATCAAAACCGGATTGGGCGCTACCAGCGGATTTGATTTGACCGTTAATAGCGTCATCAGCGGTTCAGCTGATTTGATGTTTGCTGCCGGAGCTTCAGGAGGCGCCGGAACCATTACTTTGAATGCAGCCAACACTTATACGGGTGCTACCTTATTCAACGCTGCTACCAGCGGAAGAATCAAACTGGGCATCAACAATGCCTTCCCAACCACAACACAAGTTACCATGGGTTATTCAACCAGCAACGGTGGAACCCTTGACTTGAACGGTTTCAACCAAACCTTTGCTTCACTCAACAGCGGTGTAGGAGGCGGTTCTATTTTGAACAATGCAACAGCTACCGATGCTACTTTAACTATAGACGGAACTGTGGCCAGCAATTTTGGTTTGGCCATTACAGACGGAACAAGCAAAGTGGCGCTTCAAAAATCAGGAAGCAGCACTCTTACTCTTTCATCGGTATTAAACTCTTATACCGGAGGTACTACTTTAACCGACGGTGTACTACAATTGGGCAACAGTGGTGTTTTGGCCAACTCTGGCGCCTTGATTTTCAACGGAGGAACGATCAATACAGGCGGATTCTCTGAAACTGTGGGCACTTTGAATTTAGCTTCTACCGGAACCATTGTTTTGGGCAACACCAATCACTCTTTGACTTTTGCCAACAGCAGTGCTGTAAATTGGTCTGGTTCAGCACTTACCGTATCAGGTTGGAACGGAACTGCAGGTCAATCAAACACCAACGGTCCTAAAATTCAAGTAGGTGTGGGCGGACTCACATCGGCTCAATTAGCCAAAATTACTTTTGCCGGTTTTGCGGGTACTCCTATTATATTACCTTCAGGTGAATTGGTTCCGGCTGGGCCAACTTTATCATTGACTAGTGGTGCAACAGAGCACGGAACTGTGTGTGTGAATGCTTCTGCAACCACTGTTCAATATACTTTGAACAATGCCGGGGCTTCAGCTTCAGACGTAACCATCACTTCTGACAACGCTGAATTTGTTGTCAGCAATGCAGCTACTGTTATCAACGGAGCTTCTACCGCTACTTTTGAGGTTACCTTCACACCTGCTCAAGACGGTGTTCGAAATGCGAACATTACCATTAATACTACAACACCTAACGGTAACACTCCATTGGTGATTGCCTTATCAGGTACCGGACTTGCCAATGCTGTTTATTATGCTGATGCTGATACTGACGGATTCGGTAATGCTGCTGTTTCACAAATGGCTTGTACACAACCATCTGGTTATGTTTCAAACAACACTGATTGTGATGACACTAACGCATCTATCTATCAACTTGCTACTTACTATGTTGATGCTGATGCTGATGGTTATACCAACGGTACTGCTTCAGTTTGTTCAGGTACTTCAGCTCCTGCTGGTTACTCTGCAACTTCTGCTGGAACAGATTGTAACGATACTAACCCAGCAGTATACCAAACAGCAATGCTTTATGTAGATGCTGATGGTGATGGTTACACAGTTGGCGCTGCAACTTCAGTTTGCTACGGAGCTACTATCCCAACAGGATATTCAGCTACTTCAGCTGGTGAAGATTGT
>NZ_JAHCDK010000004.1 GCF_018413465.1 Flavobacterium sp. CYK-55 | reverse complement strand
TACCATCACTCTGTTTTTTTCAACCCTTTTGTCCTTCCGACCTTTTTGTTATTCCGACCCAAGGAGGAATCTCATGATAAGACCAGTGCTTATTGAATGAGATGCTTCGTGCCTCAGTAGGACAGAGTTGCGAGGTGTTTTGTTTCTTAATATGACAGGGCGAGATTCAGAGTTTGCGTGAGATTTAGCTTCGCTCGGTTCGGCTGCGCCTCGGGTAGAAATTAAAAGGAGGAAGTCCGGTTGACTTCAGATTTGATATTAAGAGGAGCAAGTCTGGTGGACTTGAGGTATCTTCTTTCATTCTTGAAAAATGCTTTAATTAATCAGGAACTGCGTGAGGGATGGAAGCGATATCCTCGTAGCGTAGCGGAGAGATAAAGCGCACAGCCCGACGGCGAGCGCACAAACTTTCCGTAAAGCAAATCATTAACGAGCCGGTACGCCCCAATAAACTAATTGGCTTGCCTCATTTTTTGTATCCACAAATACATGGTGATGACTACCGTTAGGGCAAACACGCCCAAAAGCAAGTAGCTGTAATGTTTAAACAGTTCGTGAAAATGGCTGCCGAAGTACAGATAAATACTGGCCACACACAACTTAAACGGAATGAACTCTAGGTTATTCCACGGCTTTTTTTTGGTGAAGAAATTCATGACTTTTTATTTTGAGTGGGCGTATTGACAATGTGGTTGAACCACACAATGCTCGCATTTTGGATGGGTTGGTCTGCAGGTTTCACGCCCGAGAAAGGAGATAGCCATGCCGATTTCGCCCCAGATTTCGGGCGGTAGATTTTTCATTAATTCTTTTTCAATGCGGTTGCCGTCTTTGAATTCTGCCGAGAGACCCATGCGCGGCGCCACGCGAATCACGTGCAAGTCGGCAATAATCCCTTCGGCGGGTGCGTTCATCTCGCGCATGATGACGTTGGCTGATTTTCGTCCGATGCCTTTGAGCGCGGTCAGGCTTTCCATGCTAAGCGGAATCTGATCATCGGTTTGCAAGCTTTGCGCAATTTCCAACAACCAACTCGCTTTGGTATTGAAGTTTCTGACTTTGGTAATCTGACTGCTGATGGCCGGAATGTTCGATGCCGCCAAGCTTTGCATGTTTGGATACACTTCAAAAAAGCCCGGAGCAATCTTGTTGATGTTGGCATCAGAATCTTGAGCCGAAAGCACCACCATCACCATGAGTTGATATAAATTCTGATAATCAAGCGGATGCTTTTTGCCTCTGTACAGCTCAATAAGCGGTTGTAGTTTTTGGGTCCAAGGATGTTCAAAAAGTTCCATGTTTATTCGGGTTTAAAATCGATGGATAATGAGTTTACACAGTAGCGTTGCCCGGTGGGCGTAGGTCCGTCGTCAAAAACATGGCCCAAATGTCCGCCGCAGCTGGCACAGAGAATTTCGGTTCTGATCATCCCGTGCGAAACATCTTTTTCATAAGCTACCTTTCCGGGAATTGATGCATCAAACGATGGCCATCCACAGTGCGCATTAAATTTATGACTGCTTTCAAACAAAGGTTCACCACATCCGCCACAAACGTAGGTTCCGTTTTCAAAGTGCAAATTGTAGGGGCCTGAATGCGGAAATTCTGTACCTTTTTGACGCAATATTCGGTAGCGCTCGGCTCCGAGTTGCTCTTTCCAATCTTCGGGTGTTTTGTTCACCGGATATTCCATAAAATTTAATTTTGAATAAAGTTAACGACTTTTTGAATCACCGGCGCATCGCCCAAAATTTTTCGGTGACCGAGTTTTTGTGTCAGCATCAAAGTACCGTTTTGAAGGTTTTGATGAATATGGTGCGCACAACCCACCGGAACTTCGTCATCCTGTTCGTCGTGCATCACCAGTACGGGAATTTCGATTTTTTGCGCGGCTTTGTATGATGAGTAATCGTCCATTTTACGGTTGGATTGACTTTCGAAATAAGCTTGGAGCAAACCACTGTATTTGGTTTTCAGCTTAAGTTTGGCCACAAAATCATCAATAATGTCTCGCACCACATCGCCGCTGCCAATGGTCACGAGTTTATTGATTTTGAATCCGTCTTTGACCGCATTGAGCAAACTCATACCGCCGAGCGAATGCCCCACAGCCGCTTCAAACGGCCCGTATTGTTTTTCGACTTCAAAAATAGAGGCGATGAATTCAGGCATCAAAGTAGTTTTGCCCGGAGATTTCCCATGCGCCGGAGCATCAAAACTCACCACCGCATATCCTTTTTCAAGCAAGGCATCGGCAATTTTAACCAGTTGGGTTCCGCGGCCGGACCAACCATGCACCAGTAGAATTTTGCGCTCAGAAGTTCCGTATTGATAAACCACGATTTCTTTTTGAAGTGTCTGAACGAGTAATTTTTCTTGCTGACTGTTTTGGTTCATATTCAATTCGCGTTTGGGCATGCGATGTTTGAGCGGTGTCGTAAACAAACGTGCGGCAAACCAAACGGTCAGGCGGTCTGAAATAAGCGAGAATAATGTACCTGCAACGAGGATTATTTTAGGAATTTTTAAACTTTCTTGATGTTTCTTTTGATTCTTTGTCATTTCTGTAAATCTTGCTGCAAGGTATTGTTTTTTGTATTTTTTGCTAAATTTAGAAGTCATAAAATAAACCTAAAATGCAAAGACAAACCCGTGTTATCATTGAAAATGTTCAACCGCAACTCGATGGCGGAGCATTTGCCATTAAAAGAATTGTAGGACAAAAAGTAACCGTTACCGCTGATGTTTTTCCTGATGGGCATGATGTGATTCAATGCCGCGTTTTATACAAACATCAAAGCGATAAAAAATGGTCTGAAGTAAGAATGCAGCCCACCGAAAATGACGCGTGGACTGCTGAATTTACCGTTGATCAGCAAGGAAGCTACACCTATTATGTGCAAGCTTGGGTTGATTATGCCCTGAATTGGCAACACGGAACCGAGCGCAAAATTCAAGATAACCAACACGTAAAATCTGAGTTGCTTGAAGGCGCTGAATATATTGAACAAATTATCAAACTCGCCAACAAAGACGAAAAAGCCTACCTTAAAAAAGTAGCCGAACAATTTACAGATCCCAAACTATATGATTTGGCCATAGCATCGGCCATGTCGCATGAACTCACGGCTTTATTCACCAAATATCCCATCTTATATATTGAAAATCAATCGCATGAATTGCAGGTTTATGTAGATCGCGCCAAAGCTTTGTTCAGTACTTGGTATGAATTCTTTCCGCGTTCGGCCTCGTCAGAACTCGGAAAGCACGGCACCTTTAAAGACTGCGAAAAACTCTTGCCGCGCGTAGCTGCAATGGGTTTTGATACCTTGTATTTTCCGCCGATTCACCCCATTGGAGAGGTCAACCGCAAAGGAAAAAACAACGCCACCAACGCTGAGCCCGGCGATGTCGGTTCGCCTTGGGGCATAGGTTCGCAATACGGCGGGCACAAATCAACGCATCCAGAGTTGGGCTCGATAGACGATTTTAAATCACTCGTCAAAACGGCGCAATCACTCGGAATTGAAATCGCGATGGATTACGCTTTGCAAGCGGCGCCCGATCATCCGTGGGTCAAAGAACACAAAGAATGGTTCAAATGGCGCCCCGACGGAACGGTGCAATACGCCGAGAATCCACCCAAAAAATACCAAGATATTCAGCCGATTTACTTTGAAACGACTGATTGGAAAAACCTCTGGAAAGAGCTTTTAGACACCGCTTTATTTTGGGTAGAAGAGTGCGGTATTCGCGTGTTTCGCGTTGATAATCCGCATACCAAACCTTTTTACTTTTGGGGTTGGCTCATGGCCGAAATCAAAAAGAAACATCCCGATGTGTTGTTTTTATCTGAAGCCTTTACACGTCCAAAAATCATGAACGAGCTCGCCAAACAAGGCTTTACGCAATCATACACTTATTTTACGTGGCGCAATACCAAACAAGAACTCATTGAGTATCTCACCGAGCTTACCCAAACCGATCAAAAAGAATACTACCGTCCGAATTTTTGGCCCAATACGCCCGACATCAATCCGTTGGCACTGCATTCAGGCAATGAATCGGTGCATTTGCAGAAATACTTCTTGGCCGCAACACTCAGCTCAAGCGTCGGCATTTACGGACCTGTGTTTGAATACAGAGTTTGCGCGCCGGTGGCCGAGGGTAAAGAAGAATATCTCAACTCTGAGAAATACGAAGTTGCGCATTGGGATTGGACGATTGAAAACAAAATCACCACCCTCATCACGCGTGTGAATCAGATTCGTCGCGAGCAACTTTCGCTACAGCAAACCAACAACCTCGTTTTTTGTAACACCAACAACGATCAGGTTTTGGCCTATTACAAATTTGATGACCACAAAACCAACCAAACCCTCATGGTCGTAAGTCTCGATGCACACAACACTGCGCAGGCGATGGTTCAGTTGCCGATTTCAGAAATGGGTAACGAGCCTATTGA
Source organism: Flavobacterium sp. CYK-55 (assembly GCF_018413465.1). GTDB lineage: Bacteria > Bacteroidota > Bacteroidia > Flavobacteriales > Flavobacteriaceae > Flavobacterium. The sequence goes on along the minus strand of NZ_JAHCDK010000004.1, from coordinate 191,486 downwards.
AATTCAAGATTTAATCACCGGAAACACCTATCACTGGAATCAGGAGTGGAATTTTGTTGAACTCCATCCGGATATGCCGTTTCATTTGTTTCAAATCAATCGATAATAATCATGGACACAGAAATCAACGAAGACGGATTTAGAACTCCGTTTGTATTTAAAACAGAATGGAAAAAAGCCTTTGAAGATTCGGAATTTATCAAAGTCTTTTCGTCTGACATTCTTGAGCGTTACATCGTCAACAAAAGGTGGTATGGCGGAAAAGCCAGCACGCTCAAATACATTGAAGTCGTTGATTATTTCATGATGACTTCAGCCAAAAACACCTACTATGGCGTATTGCTCGAAGTCAATTTTAAAGAGGCTTTTTATCAGCATTATTTTATGCCGATAGCCTTTATGGCACAAGAAGATCTCAATACCAGCACCGTGATTGCTCCGGTTAAAATGGGCAACCAACAAGGTTTTCTGATTGATGCTTTGCACCAAGAAGATTTTCGTCAACTCATGTTTGAAAAAATCCTCAAAGCGCCGTCTGAGAAAAACCCCGGAAAAGTCAAATTTCACCGAGGCGAAAAACTCGAGCAAACCACTTATGAATCGTCCAAATTTATGGGCGCCGAGCAAAGCAATACCTCTATTGTATACAACGGCAATTTGGTGCTCAAAATCTTTAGACGCATTTACATCAGCACCAACCCAGATTATGAAATCAGTCGTTTCTTGACCGAGCGCATGGATTTTAAAAACTCACCGGCTTATACCGGCAGCATCAGTGTGGCGCTCAGCGAAGGCAATATTACTTTGGGTATGATGCAAGAACTCGTGCCCAACCAAGGCGATGCGTGGCAGTTTATGCTCGATGAAGTCGATCGTATTTTTGACAACCTCAAAACCAAAAAAATCAAGCTCAACAAGTTGCCTGAAGTAGATTTGTTCCGCCGACTCAAAATCAACGAAGTGCCGCATGAAATCATTGATTGGGCCGGACTGAGCATTTTTATGCGCATCCACACCATGGCCACCCGCACGGCCGAAATGCACATTGCACTCGGCAGCGATATACACGATACGGCGTTTACACCCACCACCTATAACGGCGATTACACCGTTTGGCTCAAAAACCGTTTGACCTATCAGTTTCAGAACAGACTCAATATTCTCGAGAACAATTTGCACAAACTCGATGGTTTGGCACTCGAACTCGCCAATTTATTCCTCGACCACAAAAAAGAAATCCGAAAAGTATTCCTTGATTTTGATTGGACCAAAATGAAGTCAGAGCGCATTCGTATTCATGGCGATTATCACCTGGGGCAAGTGTTGGTCAACGGCGAAGATTTTTACATCCTCGATTTTGAAGGCGAGCCCGAAAGCACCATCCGCGATCGCAAGGTCAAACAACCGCCGCTCAAAGATGTGGCTGGTATGTTCCGCTCGTTTCACTATGCCATTTACGCGACCATTTTTAACAACAAAGACAAATATCCGTTTGAGCAAAAAGAGCTCTTTCAGGCCGGCGAACTGTTGTTTAAATATTTTGTAGGCGTGTTTTTGCAAACCTATACAGAGGTGGCGCAGGCCGGAAATCTCAACATTGGCTACCGCAAAGAAATTGACTTTTTACTCAAATATTGCATTTTAGAAAAAGCCGTCTACGAACTTGGCTACGAACTCAACTCGCGTCCGCGCTGGGCCGTTATTCCGCTCACAGGCATTGCAAGTATTATGGAATTTGGAGACAATTAAGAATTACGAATTAAGAATTATGACGATTTTTAGAAGCTTATTCCCGCTGTGCGCTCTATCTTTGCCGCATAAGAATGCCGGCAAAGGATGCCGCTGCCATCGGGGCTAGGCTTCGCTCAACCATAACATCTATCATGAACAAAACCCAACCGCATTCACTCTTTACCGATTTTGACATTGAATTGTTCAAAGCCGGCAAGCATTTTAAACTCTACGAAAAATTCGGAGCACACCTTACCGAAGTCAACGGCGTTCAAGGCGTGTATTTTGCCGTATGGGCACCCTCGGCACGATCGGTTTCGGTTGTGGGCGATTTTAATTATTGGATGCAAGGCGAACACCCGCTCTATGTGCGTTGGGACAGTTCAGGCATCTGGGAAGGCTTTATTCCCGGGGTGGATAAAGGCACCAAATACAAATACAAAATACAATCGAACAACCGCGATATTATTACCGAAAAGGCTGATCCGTTTGCTTGGTATTGCGAGCATCCGCCACAAACGGCCTCAATAGTTTGGGATTTAGACTACCGCTGGAAAGACCAAAAATGGCTCGAGGCGCGCAAAACCCAAAACCAACTCAACCGCCCGCATTCGGTGTATGAAGTACATTTGGGCTCTTGGCGTCGCAACTCAGAGGGCAAGTTTTTAACTTATCTCGAACTGGCCGATGAGCTCACAGCCTACGTAAAAGAAATGGGCTTTACGCATGTAGAGTTCATGCCGGTCATGGAATATCCGTATGATCCGTCGTGGGGCTATCAGCTTGTAGGCTATTATGCGCCTACCTCGCGTTTTGGCAAACCGCAAGATTTTATGTTGCTCGTAGATAAACTACATCAGGCGGGTATAGGCGTTATTTTAGATTGGGTACCGTCGCATTTTCCGGATGATGCCCATGGCTTGGGCTTCTTTGATGGCTCAAACCTCTACGAACACCCCGACCGCCGCAAAGGCTATCACCCCGACTGGAAGAGCTTGGTGTTTAACTATGGCCGCAATGAAGTGCGCTCGTTCTTGATCAGCAATGCTATTTTTTGGTTGCAACAATACCATGCCGATGGTTTGCGTGTCGATGCCGTGGCCTCAATGCTGTATTTAGATTATTCGCGCAACGACGGCGAGTGGGAGCCCAATATTTATGGCGGTCGCGAAAACCTCGATACCATCAGCTTCTTAAAAGATTTCAACGAGGCAGTGTATACCATGTTTGAAGGCGTGCAAACCATAGCCGAAGAAAGCACTTCGTTCCCGATGGTGTCGCGCCCAATATTCAACGGCGGACTCGGTTTTGGTATGAAATGGATGATGGGCTGGATGCACGATACTTTGCAGTATTTCAAACGCGAGCCCGTGTACCGAAAATACCACCAAAATGATTTGACGTTCTCGATGACCTATGCGTTTTCAGAGAACTTTATGCTGCCGCTCTCGCACGATGAAGTCGTCTATGGCAAACACTCCATCGCAGGCCGAATGCCGGGCGACGAATGGCAGAAATTTGCCAATTTGCGTTTGCTCTATGGTTATATGTTTACCCATCCGGGCGCTAAATTGTTGTTTATGGGTGCCGAGTTTGGTCAAAGCGCCGAATGGAATTTTGAAGGTGAACTCCAATGGTATTTACTGCAATTTGGCTATCATCAAGGCATTCAAAAACTCATCACTGATTTGAACGCGCTTTATAAATCACAACCGGCTTTGTATGAAAAACAATTCTCGCCCGAAGGTTTTGAGTGGATCAATTATTCCGATCATCAAAACGCGGTGATTGCTTATATCCGCAAAGGCGAAAACGCCAAACAAGATGTGGTAGTGGTGTGTAATTTTACCGAAGTCGTGCGCGCAGATTACCGCATTGGCTTGCCGAGAAAAGGCAAACTCACCCAGCTATTCAATTCAGATGAAACGCAGTACGGAGGTTCAGGCGTAGGCCATGCCAAAGCTGTAAAAATAGAGGCCGAACCTTGGAACGGTCGTGACTTTTCGGCGGCGATTACTTTGCCACCGCTGGGCATCGCCGTTTTTAAAATGAGCTAACTTTAAAATCAACTCAATCAAAACAGCTTTGGCTTTTGGGCGAAAGCTGTTTTTTTATATCCCGAAATCAGGGAAATAATTGTAATCATCATTAAAGCTTTCGGTAGGTTCCGAAGTTTTGTGCGTTGGGCTGTGCTCTTGACTTTGGCTGAAGAGCTCTTGACGGTTTTGGGGCAACGTATTTGTTTTCATAGGTTTGACTTTTTGTTTTGGGTAAGTTAAAGCTACAAACTCCATTCAAAAACCTATTATTTTTTCGATAGAAAGCAGAATTTTCAGACCAAAGGTTGCTTTTTAGTCTTCGGTGTCTTGAAAATGAAGATGTTAACTAAATTATTAACGACAACGTTTTCGTGAAAAACTGCCTATTTCGTTTGGGTTGCGCCTTGAATTTTGTATGTTTGAAACCCTAGCAAAAGCTATTTTTTAGACCTCTATTTATGATTACAAATACCGAACTCGAATATAAAGGCGATTTGTTTCCGTCGCAGATTACAGGATTCCAAAAAGACGGTGATTCTGTGTTTTTTACCACCAACAATAATGTTATTCTTAAACTTACGGTACTGCGCGACAGCTTGGTTCGGTTTAGATATACCACCAAAGGATACTTCAGCAAAGACTTCTCGTATGCCATTGACAAAACCCAATCACACGGCTACAATTTTCTTGAAGTTACCGAGCTCAAAGAAGTCTACCAAATCAAAACCAGCAAAATCATCTGTGCCATCAGCAAGGTAGATATGCGCGTGGCCATTACCGATTTAGAAGGCAACTGCATTTTAGAAGACGAACTCGGGTTTCACTGGGAAGAAAGCTACCAATTTGGTGGTAACATCGTCAAGATGAGCAAAGCCTCGCGCGATGGTGAATCATATTACGGTTTGGGCGACAAAGCTTCGCACTTGAACCTCAAAGGCAAACGCGTTGAGAATTGGGCCACCGATCAGTACGCTTTTCACAAAGATCAAGAGCCGTTGTACAAAGTCGTACCGTTTTATATTGGCCTACACCACCAAATGTCGTACGGAATTTTCTTTGACAACACCTTTAGAACCTTCTTTGATTTTTGCCATGAGCGCCGCAATGTTACGAGCTTTTGGGCCGAGGGCGGTGAAATGAATTACTACTTTATCTACGGTCCGGATATGGCCGATGTGGTCACGACCTATACCCACCTCACCGGAAAACCCGAGATGCCGCCTATGTGGGCCTTGGGTTATCACCAGTGCAAATGGAGTTATTACCCTGAGAGCAAAGTCAAAGAAATCACCAGTAAATTCCGCGAGCTGCGCATTCCGTGTGATGCCATTTACCTCGATATTGATTATATGGACGGCTTTCGATGTTTTACCTGGAGCCCGGAGTATTTCCCGGACCCGAAACGCATGATTGCCGAACTGGCCCAAGACGGATTTAAAACCGTGGTGATTATTGATCCGGGGATTAAAATTGACAAAGAATACTGGGTATACAAAGAAGCTTTAGAAAAAGATTACTTCTGCAAACGCGCCGACGGGCCTTATATGAAAGGAAAAGTTTGGCCGGGCGAATGCAACTTCCCTGATTATACCAATCCTGAAGTGCGCGAGTGGTGGGCCGGATTATTCAAAGAAATGATTGCTGATTTTGGTGTGAAAGGCGTTTGGAACGATATGAACGAACCAGCCGTAATGGAAGTTCCGGGCAAAACCTTCCCGATGGACGTGCGCCATGATTATGACGGAAACCCTTGCAGCCACCGCAAAGCCCACAATATATACGGAACCCAAATGGCGCGCGCTACTTATGAAGGCGTCAAACAATTTGCCTACCCGAAACGACCGTTCATCATTACGCGCTCGGCCTATTCAGGAGCGCAACGCTATACCTCTTCATGGACGGGTGACAACGTAGCTTCATGGGAACACCTCTGGATTGCCAACATTCAAATGCAGCGCATGTCGATGTCGGGCATGGGCTTTACGGGCTCAGATATTGGCGGATTTGCCGAACAACCTTCGGGCGAACTCTATGCGCGCTGGATACAACTGGGCGTGTTTCATCCGTTTTGCAGAACGCATTCATCGGGTGATCACGGCGATCAAGAACCTTGGTCATTTGATGATGAAGTGGTCAACATCACCCGCAAATTTGTGGAGTTGCGCTACCAATTGTTGCCGTATTTATACACCATGTTTTGGGAATACATCAACGATGGCGTGCCGATGCTTAAGCCACTGGTTTATTTTGATCAGGCCGATCCGCAAACGCATTACCGCACCGATGAATTTGTATTCGGGAACCAGATATTGGTTTGCCCCATCTTAGAACCCAATGCACAAGGGCGCAGAATGTATTTGCCTACCGGAAATTGGTACAACTACTGGACCGATGAGTTTGTGGTGGGGCATAAAGAATTGTGGGTCAAGACTGATTATGACCAGATTCCGATATTTGTCAAAGAAGGCGCGATTATTCCGAAATATCCGGTGCAGCAATACGTAGGTGAAAAAGAATTTGACGAGATTTCATTAGAGGTATACTTCAAACTCGGCAAAGAAAAGTCTATGTTGTATGAAGATGCCCAAGACGGTTATGACTACAACAAAGGACGTTTTAGTTTATCCACCTTTACGCTGCGCGGAAAAGAAACCGAACTCATCATTCAGCAACACAAAGAAGGTAAGTTTGTAACGCCTTATGAGCGATTCAAAATCAATTTACACGGATTGCCGTTTACCGTTAAATCCATCGAACTTGACAACGAACTCATTGCCGTTGAAAAGGTTTTGTTTGATGGCCAAAACACACTGGTGATTGACAAAGATTTCTCAGAATTGCACCTTATTGGCGGTTAAAATTTTGTTGAAATGCAGTAGCATTTATCTGACAATTGTATTTTTGTAGCCTAAACAATACTTTTCTTATGAAGAAAATAGCCCTATTCTCAGCCCTTACCGCTTTGGCTTTGAGTTGTTCTAAAAACCCGTTTACCGGAAAAAACAACTTAAATTTTGTATCCAATAGCGAGTTATTTCCAAGCTCGTTTCAGCAATACGGGCAGTTTTTAAAAGAAAACAAAGTCATTACCGGAACTGCCGATGCCAAGCGTGTAACCGATGTGGGCATCAAAATCAAAACCGCAGCCGAAAAATGGCTCAAAGCCAATGGCTATGACCAATACCTTGAAGGTTATCAGTGGGAATATAAACTCGTTGACAGCAAAGACGTCAATGCTTGGTGTATGCCCGGCGGAAAAATCGTAGTCTACACCGGAATTCTACCCATCACCCAAAACGAAGCCGGATTGGCCACTGTTATGGGGCACGAAGTTTCACACGCACTCGCCAACCACGGAGCCCAGCGTATGAGCGCTGCACAATTGCAACAAATTGGTGCCGCCGGAGTTGCTGTAGCAGCCGGAACCAAAAGCGAACAAACCCAACAAATACTCATGCAAGCCTACGGGATTGGTTCTACAGTGGGCGTTATGTTGCCTTTTAGCCGCAGCCATGAGTCTGAAGCAGACCAAATTGGTTTGACCCTGATGGCCATTGCCGGTTACAACCCTCAAGAGGCCATTACCTTTTGGCAACGGATGTCAGCCAAATCAGGCGGACAAGCGCCACCCGAGTTTATGAGTACACACCCTTCAGATGCCACGCGTATTGCCAATATTAAAAAAATGATTCCGCAAGCTAAGGCCGAAGCTGCTAAGTTTGGGGTTACTTTTAAATAAGACACGGCTGCGCCTTTGGACACACCGCTGCGCTTTGAGACACGGCTGCGCCTACAGACACGCTGCGCAATAGACCGCTGCGCTGTAGGAATTACGAATTATGAATTACGAATTACGAATTAAGAATTGGTAATTACTAATGATGTTTCAAAAATCAAAGTTCGTTAATTATTTTGGTTGACTTGAGTAACAGCGATGGACAGTTATCACCCAGCCACCACTTTTTCTAGAAGCCAGTAAATAATTGTCTGTAAAATAAATACATGCCAACTATTGCTAAATTTTATATATTTAACCTTACAAAATTGTTGGCTATGAAAAGAAAAATACTCCAGAGTTGCTTGTTTGTTTTGTTGTTTCAGGTGTATGCCTTTGGGCAAACGAATCCGGTTGAAAATTTAACTTGGAGTCATTGGTATGAATATCCGCGTAATTATTTTGAGCTCAGTTGGGATGAACCGGCACAACCCCACGGCGAATTAATAGGCTATAACGTATACCGCAACAATGAGCTGTATCGTTTTCAGACCGAACGAACCGTTTATAATTTATGGACCCAAATTATGGGTATCGTGACCAACTGCGATGGCGAAACGTTCTTGGCCGCAGACAACCAAGGCAATCCGTTTACAGAGGGAATTGAAATGCATGTAACGGCAGTCTATAACGCTGAAGTTACCGAATCAGGATTTGTACAAACCATTTTTGATGGCGGATTGTTGTTGCCCAACAAAACCTTTGCTCCTAAAAAAGGCATGATATATCCAAACCCGACGCGCCAAATACTTCATATAGCCCAAGATCATTTACAGAAAATCATGTTGTATGATGTATCGGGCCAATATATTCAAAGCTTTGAACCCGGCAATCTAATAAACGTGGGGCATTTGCCCACAGGTATCTATATCATCAAGCTGTATTCTAATACCGATGTGGTGGTAGATAAATTGATCATACAGTAGATGTCATCTAACCTTAAAACGAGCCGCTTGATAAGCCTTAATGTGATACCTCTGATGAAATATTTTATTATCCTTTTGTTGCTGTTTCAAACTGCCCAAGCGCAACGGCAAGTGGTCAGGAATTTAATGACTCGCGATAGTCTGGCCTATATTACGTTATTTGACCATCACGAAGTGTATTATTTAAAATACAAAGGTCAATCACCTATCATGACCCAGGTCAAAAACGCAAAAAGCAAAATCAAAAGAACGTGCTCAGGAGCCTATATTTTAGATCAGGCCGGCTATGGTCGGTATCAATTAACAGGCGATTCGTTGGTGGTGCATTTTAATAAAACAACCCAAGACAGCATTTCACGCACTTGGCAAGGTATTCCAACCCACTCAAAGATGATCAAAGTAGTTTTTGTGCCGCAGTATGTGGTCAAAAGCCCGTCTGAACTAACCATTCCGATGGTGGTAAAAAATCAAAACAATCAGCAACAGCTCAATAATTTTGAGAGCGCAAACGGAACCATAACCCTTGAATTGGCTGCCCAAGATTTGCCTGTTCGCTTTTTGGTAAATGCCTATCAAACCGTAGTGATTGACCAATTTCAAGACCAAACCATCACTTATTGGCTGCATCCGTGCAAACAAATGCTCACCCTTCAAAGCGGAGAAATGCGTTTTAAAAGCGCGGACTTGCTTGAAAGATCCGAATGATATCAGTTCAAAAGTATTTACCGCGACCCACCGCTCATAAGACTTTTAAAATAAATGATATCTTAGTATGTACTCAATGGGATGTACCGTAAGGTTGTCATAATACCTAAACCTATAAACAAACGCTATGAACCAACGCGAAATATACAGTTCAAGAATATTAAACGCCCCGCTTGCAAAAGTTTATGCCGCTTTTGAAAATCCCGAGCTACTCAAACTCTGGTGGGGCCCCGAAGGCTTTACCAATACCATCCACGAATTTAACCTCAAACCCGGCGGAAACTGGCGGCTTACCATGCACGGCTCCGAGCAAGGGCATTATGAAAACGCAGCCGTTTTTACAGTGGTGATTCCCCACCAAAAGGTAGCTTGGCAAAGAAGTACACCGCCCTTGTTTGCTATGGAAGTTGCGTTTTTAGCCCTTGAGGCCCACCAAACACAAATATCGTTCAACATGATTTTTGACAGCGTTGAAGCCTGTGAAAAAATCAGAACATTTGTTGAGCCCAAAAACGAGGAAAACTTTAACCGACTGGAGCGCGTATTGATGGACGATTAACGATTGAAGATTAACGAACTTTGATTTTTGAAGTTTTTGAATCGTGTAAACGACAAACCAAATTCCAAACCCTACAAATCTTTGCCTCGTCACCCCGAGCGCAGTCGAGGGGGAATAAGTACCTGAGCGCCTGAGTGCCTGAGCGAAATGATTAACGATTGAAGATTAACGAACTTTGATTTTTGAAGTTTTTGAATCGTGTAAACGACAAACCAAATTCCAAACCCTACAAATCTCTGTCTTGTCATTCCGACGCAGGAGGAATCTCATTAAACTGAGCGCCTGAGAAGTTACACTTCATGAATGCGGTCTACATCATTGATGATTGTGTTTTGCTGAATGATTTTTGAAGCAGTAGTGTAACACACAACCCGCTACAGGTTTAAAAAGTGTAGGAAGTTTAAAAAGTTCACTTGAAACATTATCCGCAATGCATGATTCTATAATTCTTAGTTCCTAATTCGTAATTCGCAATTCGTAATTCATAATTCTCCCATCTTGCAGCGCAGCGGTCTGTAGTGCAACGTGTCTGTAGTGCAACGTGTCTATAGACATAACCGTGTCCAAAACGCGCCTGCTTCATCACCAGCCTAGCAGCTAAACGTGTATAAAATCATCCTATTTTTCTTAATAATTTGTTAAAGCATCGGGGTAGATTTTCTGTAAAAATACCCAAAAAAGTGCTTTTTTGCGGTTGTTTTTAAGTGCTGTTTATGTGTGAAAATCCCAGTAAATAAAGCTTGTTTCAGGTTTTTTTAGCCTAGGGCAGGTGGGGGTAGTAGGAATTCTTAAAATTTCGTTAAAGCCGTTGGCGAGCTCATCGCCTACAACGCTCATTTTGCGCTCAGAAAGGTTTAAGATCTAAAACAGATTTAAGGCACCTTTGTAGCACAAAACGGCTTTTTTCTCGAACAGACTGCCTTGAACCTGCCTTCAATCTGCTACAAACCCTTTTTAAAAATGCCGGAATTATAACTCTTTTCGTACAAAAACGTGTTTTTTTGCAATTTTAACATTTTTGGAGTGCTACCCCCGCACTTTGAAGGCCATTTTGGCATAATTTTGTATCAAGCTCTACAAGCACCGTTGCCGCAGCCCAAGTTGATGAAAGAACGAGCGCAACGCGAGCCGAGCCCAGTATAGGCGGATATAGAACACAGCGGCACTAGCCATCAGTCTGGGTCTGTTGTCGTATTTTTGGTGGGGTGTTGTGCCTTGGACACTGACGCGGAACTGAGGGGTTTGGTGTGGGACACGTTGCGCTTTTGACACGCGTCGTTGTATGAATTACGAATTATGAATTACGAATTATGCTTCAATCTAAACTTCTAAACTTTCTATACTTTTTAAACCAGTAGTGGGTTGTGGGTTACACGGCTGTTTCAACTCAACTTCTTAAACCTTTTACCCTTTTTAAACCAGTACTGGGTTGTGGGTTACAAGGCTGTTTCAACTCAACTTCTAAACCTTCTACACTTTTTAAACCTGTATTGCTAGCTGAGCACTTGAGAAGGGAAGTGTCTGAGATTTCTCATGCATCGGATTGAGAAGATACAGCTGATTTATAGACACGCTGCACTGTAAGATAAAAGGGATGGTTTTTGTCGTGTGTTGAATGTTGAATGTTGACCCGAGGCGCAGGCGAATTGTATGGAGTGTAGCGGAGTTAAATATCAAATGGAATAATTTCATAAATCATCATAAAGTATATCTTTCTCGTCTTTTATTACAAATTCCTCACCATTAATTATATTTTCATTTTTGTAACTAAAACTAAAAGCAACGTTATAAAATGTTCTATATCCATCCAAATAGGCCTCTTGATTTTCATCATTTAAAATTTTGTAACTAAAATCATAAATCTGATCATTTCTAAGATAAATAAGAGAGTAGATTTTATAGTCAATATTAGCTTCTTTAGTGAAAAGCTCAAGTGAATAACACTTACTTTTATCTTTAAAAGTAAATTCTTTTAAAAAGTACTTTAAGTCTTTATTTTTATTATAAACTTGTTTGAATATTTCTTTTAAATAGCCTTTTAAGCTGATTTTTTTTACATCGGTTTTCAAAATAACGTAATACATCTTAACATTATCTTTTTCTAGTGGGATGTATAATAGAAGGCCTTCAACTTTTTTTGGCTTCCAGCCTTTAGGGATATTAACTTTAACACTATCATTGCTTAGTGTTTTCCATCCTACAAGTAATTTGTTTTTACTTACAATTGGAAAATTATTTCCTTTTTCGTCAATATTACTTTTGCAACTAAATAAAGTTGTAATTGAGAATATGCATAAGAGAAAAAATAATTTGTTCATAGTTTATGATTTTATTGTTTATCTGCCCGCCTAGATGTTAGCATCGCTTTGCTGTAGTGCAGAAGGGATGTTTATCCACGGCGCAAAGTTTCCTGATTTTGCGCAGCTTTTTAGGGGATTACTTTGCAGAGCTGGGGGTGAGAACTCTAAAATTTTCCGTATTGTTTTTCTCTTTCACCTCCGGGTTTGAGCCATTCGTTATATGAGAGCTCGGCCGGTCGAAATTCTATTCCTGTGCAACCAGAGATTTCAATTGCTTGTTTGACCTCTGCCGAAACTAAAAACTTAACCCCTCCTTCAATATGTCCTAGGGCAAAAAAACCTAAATTAGTTTTGGTGTTGAGCGCAAGTTTGTCAATTTTGATGCCGTACGGAAAACCGCGCTCTTCAATTTCTTGCTTCGCTTTTAGAAACTCATCAAGGGAGGCTATTTTTAATTGCTCAATTTTTTTCAAGACCATCTCGGTTAAATATACTTCTGACCTTGAAAAATCTATCATATTCAACTGGAATACATAAGGATGTACCAACCAAAAATCAGATTTTTCAATACCGCGCCAATAAACAGAGGTCCGGATAAATTGCAATCCTTCAGCGCTGTTTTTTTCAAGAATTGATTTAAGGTGGTTACTAATCAAAATCTTATTTGTAAAACCCATACTTCCGACTTGGATGAGGTCAGTGAGGTTTGATTTAGGTTCAAGTACGGGATAAGAGGTAATAGGAGTTGTCTCAATTTTTTGAAAATGAAATCGATCGATAAAATTGGGGTCATCAATCATCTGACCATTAAGAATCACCTCGGACACCTGCGGTAAATGCCCCATGACTTGGGTGTTTAAACTCCATTGGATGATGTAGTAATTCATGGTTTATACTTTTTCAAAATGGAGTTCTGGTAAAATAATTTTAATTTCCTGTTCAGCATCTTCTTTTGTCCAATAGACAATGAAATTTACTTTAGCGCTTTTCAGTTCATAGTTTTTTTTCTTCTTACTTTCAATCTGGCTAATGAACTGTCTTGAAAACTTCAAAACAGATTTTCCATTCTCGTCCAAACATTCATCATTGTTTACCTTTAAGCGATCACCACTTTTTAAATGAGCAATCAAAAACTGTCTGCTGATGAAATAATCAAGCCAAACATCTTTTAAAGATAAATGCATGGCTAATTGATTTGGCTCTGAATATGTTTCTTCATTTTCAATTCTAATTAAGTTGTCAGTTTTTAAATTGTCCAAAAAATTAGAGTTTAGATGTATGGTCAAGTTTGTTTTAGATCTGGTCATTGCAACATATAAAAGCCGTTTTTCTTTGTCTGTCACAACATTGGAGTTATCAAGTATTAGAAAAACATTGTCAAATTCTTTTCCTTTTGCTTTATGAATTGTTGATACAAAAATGGTCTCACCATTTTGGTTATAAAAATCTTCAAGTTTCGATTCACGAATAAAAGCTTCTAAATCGGATTTGTATTTTCTTTTTGGATTCGATGCTTCAAAGTCTTTGATGATGTTTTGCAAAAGATCTAATTTACTGCTAGTCTGAAATTTATTTATAATATTTCTTTTAGCATTCAACCAAACATCATCGTTGATTATGTAAACATCATCAGTTAAATTCAAATAGCTTAAAAAATAACGAACTTCATTCAAATTATATAAACTGAATCCTTCATTTGACTGAATCAGTCTAGCGTGTAAATTATTTTTCAAAAGCAAACCAGTAATTTGTAATGCTTCTTCATTTGTCTTTGTCAAGACACAAGTTGTTCCCGATAGTCCCGTTGTTAGAATGTCTTGAACAACTGGATTGATAAGGTTTTTACTTTGATAATGAACAATTTTAATTTGCCCTTTTTCATTTTGCTTTGCAATGATTGGTGTTTGCTTTAGCCTATATGGAATTTGTTTTACAAATTGATTTGTAAAATCTACCAGATTGCTTTTGCTTCTGTAATTTTCAACTAATTCGTGTTTGACAGCATTGTTGTTAAAGATGAATTGTTCAAGATATTTTGAACTTGCGCCTCTAAATTCATAAATGTTTTGGTCGTCATCGCCAACAGCAATTACTCGCATTTCTTCGTTTTGTTCCATTAAAGCAGCAATCAAATCAAATTCGTCTTTATCCATGTCTTGTGCTTCGTCAATTACCAAAACTGTTTTTGTTATTCGGCTTGCTTCAACCTCATTGCACTTGATTTTTTGAATTGTTTTTTTGAGGATTTCACCAGATTTTTCCAAGCTGCCGACTTTGCCTAATAAATCAAAGCAATACGAATGGAATGTTTTTATTTCAATGAAGTTTGCGGCATTTCCAATAAGGTGAAGTAAACGTTTTTTAAATTCAGTTGCTGCTGCTCTTGAAAATGTAATCATAAGTAGCTGCTCGTGCTTTACATCTTCCATTAAAAGTAATGAGGCAAGTTTATGCACCAATACTCTTGTTTTACCACTTCCTGGACCCGCAGCAACAACAATGTGTTTCGTTTCGTTGTCGGTTATTATTTTTAATTGTGTTGGCGAAAGTTCTCCAAAAAGTTGTTTAAACTTGGCAGGTGTTATATTTCGCTTGATTTCATTTTGTCTACTGCCTTTAAAATATTTGTTCAAAAACGATGAGTAGTTGAGTTGAAAATAATCCTCTACAAATTGCAAAGCATTTCTGTAGTCGGTAATCATTTTCTTAGCATATTCGCCAACGATATGAATTTGCTGAATTTTGTTTTCATAGAACTGATGTAGTTTTTGATAATCGTCTTTTGTGTATTGTTTTTTGTTGTTTTGCTCTGTTCGTTCAATAGTTAAGCGATTATACACAACTAAAAAGCCACCTTCAATTTTTATAGCCTCAATTCTTGACAAATAAAATAGTGTATCTTCAATATCATCAAGATTAATATTTACCTTGAATAGGGTAGAGCTATTATCGTAAGCAGTTTTTAATTCATGAACTGAAAATTCAACTAAAACTTCTTCTTTTTCTGAATCGTCTTCCGATGTGTTTGTATTTATTTTTTCATAAAGAAACTCAACAATAAATTTAGCAAGTGCGTGTCGTTTCTCTAATTTGTCTTTCAACAATTCTTTTGGATGTAACGAAACAACAGCAATATGGTTTTTGGATTCTAGGCCTAGTCTTTTTATCCAATTTTTAATTGCCCAAAAGTTGATGATGGTTTTAATCTTTTGGGTACTAATGTCTTCAAGCCCTTTTTCTTCTGCTTTTTCATTTAGTTCTTTGATATGAAATATCTTTTCTTGTTGTTCAAAAAGCGGGAGCAGAAAGTTTTCAATTTTGCAGAATGTTTCAAGAATATTTAATGAACGGTTTTTGTTTTCACCTTTCTTGATGTATACTGTCAAGTCTTTAGCATCAGCCAATATGTTTTCTTCACGTAAAAGATTCACAATATTTATAACTTCTTCTTTTACAATTCCCAAATGGTCACTGATGTAATCAATTCTTGATTCGGCAGCTTCATCATTTGATTGTTTTCTGCTTTTACTTGAAAAAAGTTTTTTGATGATTCGGACTCCCTTTTCTTTTTGATTTCCTATAAATCTCTCTGAGATATTAATTTTATCAATCGCTTCCTGCGCATTTTTTGAAAGAATACTGTTTGCAAAAATTCGCGGCATATTTTGCCCACGTTTTAAATATCCAGCATCTTCTAATGCTGCGATGGCTGTCGTTACACGTGTTTCAATTTCAACAACATTATCATCCCAACCTGCTTTTCTGGCAATTTCAAGAGCAGAATTTGAAACTGTTAATCGGAATCGTGTGATCTCCTTGATTGCTTTCCAAACTTGCTGAATTTCTTTAATGGATAGTTTTGTTTGGTTGAGCAAGATGAAGTGTTTTCCTAAATCTTCTTCATTAAATAAAACGAAGCAATCAGCAACAATTTTTTCGTCTCGTCCCGCTCGTCCCGCTTCCTGAATATAGTTTTCAAGAGAATCGGAAATTTCATAATGAATGACCATTCCAACATCTTTTTTGTCAACCCCCATCCCAAAAGCAGATGTTGCAACCATAATTGGTACTTCACCTGATATAAAAGCATTTTGGTTGGCCGACTTTTCTCTCACGTCCATTCTACCGTGATAAGGTCTTGCTGTAAAACCATCTTCTGTCAAACGCTCAGCAAGGGTATAGGCTTTTCGGGTTCTTGAAACATAAATGATGGTTGGACAATTTTTTTCTTCAATCAAATCTCGGACTTGTTGATATTTCTCTTCTTCATTTCCCTTTTCAAAAACTTTGTATTGAAGATTTGTTCGTGATGCTTTTGAAGTGAATAATTCAAGATTAAGCGAAAGCTTTTCTCTGAAATAATCTCGAATATCTTCAATTACTTTTTGCTTTGCAGTAGCAGTAAAACACGAAACAGGAATTCCGTCTTCAAGATTTTTCTTTTCTTGAATCGATTTGATAAAATCTCCGATATATAAATAATCAACTCTGAAGTCTTGTCCCCATGACGATAAGCAATGAGCTTCGTCAATAACAAAGCGTGCAATCTTTCTTCCCAAAACCAAACGTTCAATTGTTTTGGAACGAAGAGATTCAGGTGATATATATAGAATTGAAGCAGAACCTTCTTCAATTCTCTGAAAAGAGTTCGCTCTTTCAATTGGGTCGAGCAAGCCATTAATTGTTACAGCCTCTGTAATTCCATTTTTTTCAAGATTGTCAACTTGGTCTTTCATCAGTGATTGTAATGGCGAAATCACAATAGTCAAACCTTTTGAAGTTTCTCCACTGATTAATGCAGGAACTTGAAATGTGATTGATTTTCCTCCGCCAGTAGGGAAAACGGCAAGAATAGACTTGTTGTTAATAGCAGCTTTTACCGCTTTTTCTTGTAATGGTTCTCCGCCATAACTTCTGTAAGAGTCAAAACCGAAAAATCTTTTTAGTCCTTTGCGCGGGTCTAAAACACTGTCGCAATATTCGCAGCCGCTTATACAAGGTTTGTTTCTGATTTGAAACATTATCCTTTCAACTTCAGGATAATTTTTTAAAACCCAAGGAGGTGTTATAGAATGTATTTTTTTATGTTGAATAAAAGAATTGATAAGCGACAAACAGTAGGCGAGCTCAATTGGCTTTTCTGAAATGATTTTTCTTAAGTCAACTTGTTCACATATTTCGTTTTTGTATTTTGCCCGGATGAGTTGTTCAATATCTGAACTTGAGCTGTTGTATGAGATGTAACGAAAAAAAGAATAAAACTCTTTCTTATCATTTAATAGCAAATAAAAAATTTGTTTTAGCGTTTCGTCTGTCTGTTTAAAAGTGACAATTTCGTCATGCAACAAATCTTTTGCTTTGATCGAATCGTTCAGAGGATTATTTGCGTCTTCTGATTGAATTTTGTCATCTTTGAGTAGCGAATGATATGGCTTTGTCGGGAAAAGTAGAGGCGATAGAAATAAGGTGTCAATGATGTTAGCAGAATTTATTCCTGCGTCATTAAGTGCACTTCCAATGTATTTTATGTCATGATTGAAAATATTATGTCCACAAATAAATTGAGTACCATTTAGGAATTCTATAAATTCAGCCATCGAGGATTTATGAAATGAAGCACCATTATCCTTGACACTTCCTATGTCAAGAACTTTCCCGCTCTTAGGCTCAACTTCTGTATCAATGAATGCAATATTGTTCAATCAATTTTCAAAATGTCTGATTATCAAATATACTTTTATTTTTCACGATTTTATTGTCAAGGATGTTGAGATAGTGATTTAATACTTACTCTTGATCTTAGTATATTTGGTTGTACTTTAGACCAATTAGAGCATAGTGGATTCTTGTCCATTGTTAGTAGTAGGTATTATCTATTTTTAATGCTTTTATGAACTTCACCAGCTATTGAAATGCTAACTTCCATTTTTCTAATGAAGTCTGACATTTTTAAAGCCACATTTCTTCTTGCTGTGTTTAAATCTTTTGAAACTTTTGGCATATTCTCAATTGTTGCAGTAAATCCTCTAGTTATTTCTAATGCCCCTTCAATTTCGGTAAGCATGCTGTCTAAAGACGTATCTAATTCATCAAGTTGATTTTCATAACGGTTATCAAAATCAGTTTTGTAAATATTTACTAATTTAGAAAGATAGTCTATTCCATTTTCAAAACTCTCTATGTATATTGGGATTTCAACTTCCATCCTGTTAGCGAAATCATTCATTGCAACAGACGTTCTATTGTAGATATTTCTTTGAACCTTTACACTTATAGGTTGATTATGATTGTTAGCGACAACTCTATCTATTTCTTTGGTTTTCTTTCTCATTTCACCACCAATCCAAGCAATTGCTTCTGAAATACGTTCTAATGAATATCTGCTATTTTGAAAAGATTCACCAATGAGTTCATCTAAATCAATTATTCCTAACTCTTCCGTTTCTAAAACTTCTATTTCAACAATTTGCGATTTTTGCGAGGTGCTCTCCAAGTTTGATTCAATTTGATGTGTAGTTTTTGAAATTTTCGTCGAGAGTTCCCTTAATTGGTCAATTCGTTTTGGGATGTGTAGTCTTAAAAATTTTTCTAATTCTTCTCGCTCCGTGAATTCCCAGTAGTAAGTATTTTTTTCGCCAAGTTTGGTTTTGAAATCTCTAACTTTTGACAGTTGTATTACATCAATATCTTCAAGTGATTTTGGTACAGCATTTTTAAAATAAAATAATATTTGAATAGAATTGTTGTCAGCTTTAAACTTTTCGTAGGCAATATTGAATTCTTCTTCCGTTCCGGAACCAAAACCATTGGTTGGAGTGCCGAATTTCATCCACAGAAAGCCGATAAAAATATCATACACAGGAATATCATTATTAATGATATGTTGAATACTAGTTTCACTAATACCAGGTGCTGAATTATTTTCCCAATTTAAAAGTTCTAGATATAAATTATTTGGATTTCCGTATGTTATATTTAATTCTGATATAACATCATTCATTGCAGCGCGCTCTTCAGCCAGATCAGATGGAGAGGCAATAAAGATTCTATATTTATTAATTAATTGTGGCATTTTGATATGTCAGATGTTTGTTCTAGAGTTAATACTAACTTTAAATAATTAAATTATACAAATACCCCCTCCCCCTCAAAAGTCTCCTCTCAAGCGGCAGTTTTAATACAGTAAATAAAGTGGTGAGTGTTGTAAATGTAGTAAAATTTCTTACAGAGGCAAAAAAAAGTGCCTGAGGCGCTGAGCGGCTGAGTGCCTGAGATGGGGGAGTGAGCTACCTCCTGCGTCGGGAGGATGAGACACGGCTGCGCCTATAGACACGCTGCGCTACAGACCGCTTCGCTGTAAGAATTACGAATTATGAATTATGAATTACGAATGGGGCTTCAAACTCAACTTCTAAACCTTTTACACTTTTTAAACCTGTATTGGGTTGTGTGATACACGGCTGTTTCAACTCAACTTCTAAACCTGTTACACTTTTTAAACCAGTAGCGGGTTGTGGGTTACCCGGCTGTTTCAACTAAACTTCTAAACCTTTTACATTTTTTAAACCAGTATTGGGTTGTGGGTTACACGGCTGTTTCAACTCAACTTCTAAACCTTTTACTCTTTTTAAACCTGTAGTAGGGTCCCGGTTATACCAATGTTTCAAAAATCAAAGTTCGTTAATCTTCATTCGTTAATCATTACAGACCGCTGCGCTGTAAGAATTACGAATTATGAATTACGAATTACGAATGGGGCTTCAACTCAACTTCTAAACCTTTTATACTTTTTAAACCTATAGCGGGTTCTCGTTTACACCAATGTTTCAAAAATCAAAAATCAAAAATCAAAAATCAACAATCGTTAATCATCACAGCTCCTTCCTAAACACCCCCGCAGCTTCTTCAACAAACCCCAACTTTTTTAAATAGGTAAAGTAGTTTTTGTTGTTGCCTTCGGCGATCACGGTTTTATAGCCCGCGGCAATGAATTGTTCGCGCAGTTGCACATATACATATTGCCCGTTTTTGAAGTCTTTGTATTCGGGCAAGACCAGGTCAAGTTGTACTTTGAGGATGGTGTCTTGTTCGCGCTGCGCAATAAAGAGTCCGGCTACGGCCATGTTGCGCAGAATAAAAAAGCACAGGGTGTTTTTGTCGGGGTTGTAGTCAAAGCCCGGGCTATAGCCTTGGATGCGCTGGTTGTGAAAGGCCAGAAAGCGTTTGAGGTAGTCACTTTTGGCTTTGATTTCAAGGATTTCAAATACTTCGGTTTTGCGGTAAATCTGCCACAGATAATAGGCGTCTACCAAAACGATGATGCCGTTGAGCACGCCTACCGGTAGGGCGCCAATGAGAAAACCATAGACTGAAAACAGTAAAGCCCCGATAAGGTTGATCCATCTGAATTTAATAATCGAGCTCATCATCATGGAGAGCACAATCACGCCCGAGGCTAGGTAGCCTATCCAAGCCAAAAGAGTTTCGGTCATAAAACGGTTTTTTGAATTTCAGCGGGCAAAAGTACACTAAATTTTGATGTGCTATAGCCACCGGTGGGTAGAATTGCTTTAGCCCTGATGGACGCGGCAGCTTTGGGTGCTGGGGTTCAGCGCCCAAACTACAGCAGACAGCAGGAATAGCTTCTGCTCAAAATTATTCTTTAATCCATTTGAGGCGGGTAGTCTGGCCGTTTTGGTGAATTTTGACGCAGTATAAACCGCGCGCTAAGCCCGAAACATCTATAGTTGAAGCGGTCGTAGTCAGGATTTTTTGCCCAAGGGCTGAATAGATTTCAATGTGGGCATCAGCCGCCAAGTGTGTGATGTTGAGCTCGTTTTGCGCCGGATTCGGATAAAGTGAAGGCTGGGCTTGTTCAGGGTTTTGCAAGGCCAAATTACAATCGAGTAAGTTGATGCGCTGCCAGATTTCATTGCACAACAAAAACGGGACTTCGAGGTCATTTGAGGCGTTACCCATACGCACCACCACCAATCCTTGGCTTGGGGCAATGCTCAAGATTTGTCCGTTTTTGCCAATGGCGGCATACATATCAGCGGGGGCATCGGGGGCATACGAACCCGGGAATACGATTTGCGAAGTGGGCACCATAAAGCTCGATTTTCCGTTGAGCCACCACAAATAACCATACGATAAGTTGAGGTTTTGCGAGGTGTTGATCATTTGGTTGTAGTAGGTGGGGTTGATGAGTTGGGTGCCGTTCCAAGCGCCGCCGCCTTGTATGAGTAGCCCAAAGCGTGCCATACTGCGCACCCGGCTAAAGTAAACATTGTCATAGTCAACTGTGGTCCAAAGGCCGGTCATGCCCGTGGGCGTTTTGAGTTTTTGTTGGGTGTATAGGTTGATGTTGACTCCGGTGGCGTTTTCAAGCACGCTTTCGAGCAAGGTATACGGAGCATTGTGGTAGGCCCAGCGCGTGCCTGCATTGGCCAGATAGTTCAAGCAGGCCGGAGTGGTGCAGTGGTTGTCGGTTACGCCATCATCAAGCCCCGTGGTCATGGTGAGTTGGTGGCGTATGGTGATGTTGTTTTCTTGGGCCAGAGTGCAAGATGTCCAGCCTGTGCCGAGATAGTCAGAGGTTTTGTCTGTAAGGTTGAGGAGGTTTTCTTCTTGGGCTTTGCCTACTAAAAACGAGGTGATGGTTTTGCCGGCCGAGGCCCAATACCACAAGCTGTCTTGGGTAAAGGTTCCGAAGTAGCGTTCGAGCACGATTTTTCCGTCTTTCAAAATCATGAATCCTTTGGTGTTTTGCTGCTCGAGATAATTGTATAAGTTGTCAATGCGCGCTGGGCACCAGCCCAAAGTGGCCGGATCTGTAGTCTGCCAAGCTTGGTTGTTGTCGGTGGGCGGAAAGTATAAAGTTTGAGCTTTGGTGGTGAGCGCAAATGATAGCCAGAACAGTAAAAGGAATATTTTTTTCATGAGGTATTTTTTATCGAGCCTTAAGACGCATGAGTACTCGCTTGGTTTAATACGTTGGGTAAATTTACGGTGAATTTGTTTTGACGCAGATTGAAAGCTATCAAAAAATGAATAAATTCGTCTCGAACTAAAACACTTCTTATGGCGCAATTACCTAAAGGGGATCAAAAACTCCTCAATGCCTGGGCCTTTTATGATTGGGCCAATTCAGTGTATCCGCTGGTGATTTCATCGGCTATTTTTCCGATTTTTTATGAGGCTTTGTTTTCTGACCGAAGCCATTATATTCATGTTTTTGGCACCGAAATCAAAAACTCAGCCTTGATTAGTTTTACCACCGCAGCGGCTTTTATGGTGGTGGCCGTGATGTCGCCTTTGCTGTCGGGCATAGCTGATTATATGGGCAACAAGAAAAACTTTATGCGCTTTTTTTGCTATTTGGGCGCGCTATCGTGTATTGGCTTGAACTGGTTTAGTCTGCAAAATTTATATGTGGGTTTGCTGTTTTATTTTTTGGGGCTCATTGGCTTTTGGGGCAGTTTGGTGTTTTATAATTCGTATTTGCCCGATATTGCTTTTGTAGAACAACAAGACCGCATCAGTGCCAAAGGCTACTCACTGGGTTATGCCGGCAGTGTGCTTTTGCTGATTGTCAATTTGGCCATGGTGATGAAACCTGATTTATTTGGCATTACCGGAACCCCGGGTGAGGCCGCCATGAAGGCCATGCGCTACTCGTTTATAACCGTGGGTATCTGGTGGATTGTTTTTAGCCAATATACTTACTACTATCTGCCCAAAGGCAATAGTCATGCGGGCGAGGTTACGCGCGATGTGATTTTTAACGGTTTTAAAGAACTCAAAAACGTTTGGAAGCAGTTGGGTCAAAACATTCAGCTCAAACGCTATTTGTCCGGTTTTTTTGTCTACAGTATGGCTGTTCAAACCGTGATGCTCATTGCCACTTATTTTGGGGTGCAAGAAATTCAGTGGGAATCAAAAGAGCAAAGCACCATTGGGCTCATTATTTGTATTTTACTGATTCAACTCGTAGCGGTTTTGGGGGCGGTGCTCACCTCACGCGCTTCGGCTAAGTATGGCAATATTCCGACGTTGATTTTCATCAATGGAATTTGGATTTTGTTGTGTATTGGGGCTTATTTTATCACGCTTCCGATGCATTTTTACGTCATGGCCGCTTTGGTGGGTTTGGTTATGGGCGGTATTCAGGCTTTGTCGCGCTCTACCTATTCAAAGCTATTGCCTGAAACCGAAGATACCGCCTCATTTTTTAGTTTTTACGACGTGGCTGAGAAAATCGGCATTGTGATTGGCATGTGTGTGTATGGCATTATTGACCAAATTACCGGTAGCCCGCGTTTTGCGATTGTTTTTCTGTGTGTGTTTTTTATCGTTGGAGTAATTTTGTTGCGCCGTGTTGAATCAGAAACAGATAAATAAGCGTTGTTTGGCTTAAAGAATTATATTTGAAAAATTTTAAAACTCATTCATGAAACGATTTAGTTTATTACTGATTTTAACCCTGTGTTTGGGTGCTTTTTTTAGCGCTTGTGTTACTGAAGATGATACGACCGATCCGGGTTCGCTTAATTTGCAACCAACTGCTTGTGATACGCCTTCATATCTGATTGTGGGCAACATGAACGGAACTTCGGTAACCCTGCAATGGGATGAAACCACCGGAAGTATTTGGGAAGTTCAATTTGGTCCGCAGGGCTTTACGGTGGGTGCCGGAACTTCGGTGTTTTTAAATTTGACCAACCACCAAATCAATGGTCTTGATCCAACGGTTGATTATGAATTTTACATCAGAACCCGTTGCAATAGTGTGCAAAACAGTGAATGGCTGGGGCCTGTGGCTCTGGGCGGACAAGCTGAGTTTTGCACTGAGCCGACCAATGTACAAGTTGAGCGCAATGCGGCTGACAATACTAAAGCGTTTATCAATTGGTCAACTATGGGGGCTTCAAATTGGGATATTCAATACGGAGCTGAAGGATTTGTTTTGGGAACCGGTACCAATTTGAGTTCAAGTGCACCTGAGAAGGTAATCACCGGACTTACCGATGCGGCCTATGACTTTTATGTACGGGCGCATTGCACAGCTACCCAAACCAGTGATTGGGTAGGGCCTATCAATTTATTGGCCGTAGGCGCTTTTGACAACACCACGCTGATGACCGCTAATATTGGCGGGGTTCAGTACAACCAAATGCAGCCTTATATGTATCCGAGTACTCCGGCGGTTATGGTGATTAATCCTGATGCCGGAGCCGGTGAACACCGATATTTGCAAATTCAAGGCGATACCAGTAATGATTTGCTAACCTCGATAGAGTTTAACTTTTACTTGCCTGATAATTTGTGGCAACCGGGTACCTATCCGCTCAATAATTTTAGCGATTGGGTGAGTACCAGCGTAGCGCAACTCACCATTGTTTCTGAACCGCTTGCTTCACCCACAATCATCAAAAGAGTAGTAGAGGGTTCGGGCAATATTGTGGTTTCAGAGTTTAATTTAGAAACCCGCCGCGTTCGCGGTACGTTCTCGTTTAGCTATACCAAGCAAGTACAAGGTTCGGCTGATGTTGAGACCATTCAGGTGGCCAACGGTACTTTTACCTACGCACTAGACGACGATTATTTTGATTAACCACAAACAGGAATAAGTCAAACCTGAATGCGCTTTGTGTTCAGGTTTTTTATTTTTGCTGAGCTGTAGATTTTCGCGAATTAAATTTCGTTTAGTGAATTCAATTAAATACATTTGCTCAGCAGCATTGATAAATAAATTTCAAATTATGAAGGCATTAAAGCTCCTCATCTTAATCGGTTTAATGATACCGTTTGTATTGATTTCATGTGATGACGAACCGGTTGACCCGGCTTTGCTCGTTAAAGACGAAACCAATCAGCCGGTCAATTCAGGAACTATGACTGCTTTGGTAGATGGCGATTTATTTACCGCCGGGTCTATGTCTGGAACCTATAGTGCCTTGCCGGACGGAGCCGGAAACTTGCTTACCATTACCGGTATTAAACCCAACGGACAATATATATTGATACAAATTGCCAACCCGCTTCCGGGCACATACATCGGCAACAACAATACTGCTCCCGAGACCAACATCACCATGTCATACCGCGAGGGACTGAATGCCGATATATTTACCGCTTTTGATTTTATTCAAAACCAGCCCACCGGGATTCTTAAAATTACCAGTTTTAATATGGCTACGCGTAAAGTGTCGGGCACCTTTAATTTTGTAGGACATTTGCCTAGTGCACTTTTTCCGATTGTGCAAGTCAATAGCGGTACTTTTACCGATGTAGGCTTTACACTTCAATAGGGCGTCTGTCATATAACCTGACAAGTTATCCGCCAATTAGGCGGTTTTTTTTTGATAGCACAATTCTTGACGTTGGCTAGTATAAGATTATCGACCAACGACATACGGCCTCAATTTAAGCACGTTTTAATGGTCATACATCGATTTTAATTGAGCAGAAAATAAGCAAGTTATATCTTTGCTCCAGAAATGTTCAACCTATTAGTTTTACCACAGACCACCTACTTTATATCTATTATATGTCACACCACAAATTAGCCAACCTTGACAGTATGTCACTTCAGGAGTTTGATACCGATGCCGAGTTGATTCCGCTTATGACCCCGGAGGATGAAGAAGAGATGTACAACGAAGAACTCCCGAAAACCCTTCCGATACTTCCGCTCAGAAATATGGTTTTGTTTCCGGGTGTTGTGATTCCGATTTCGGCCGGCCGCGATAAATCCATCAAACTCATCAACGATGCCAATGCCGGTGATAAAATTATTGGCGTGGTAGCACAAAAGAATGAAGCCGATGAAGATCCGACCAAAAATGACATTCATAAAATTGGAACCGTAGCAAGAATTCTCAGAGTTTTAAAAATGCCCGATGGTAATGTAACGGTTATTTTGCAAGGCAAGAAGCGCTTTGAGATTGATGCCGTTAATTCTGAGCGTCCGTATATTAATGCCTATGTAAAAGAGGTAGAAGAAAAGCGCCCGAGCGTACACGATACTGAGTTTACCGCCATTATGGATTCAATCAAAGATATGGCCATTCAAATCATCAAAGAAAGCCCAAACATTCCGTCTGAGGCTACCTTTGCGATTAAAAATATTGAGAGCCAATCATTTTTGATCAATTTCGTGTCATCAAACATGAATCTCTCGGTGACTGAAAAGCAAACGCTTTTGGCCATCAATGCGCTTAAAGAACGCGCCCTTGAAACCCTGCGCTACATGAATGTTGAGTTGCAAAAACTCGAACTCAAAAACGATATTCAATCTAAAGTTCGTTTTGATTTAGACCAACAACAACGCGAATATTTCTTGCACCAACAAATGAAAACCATTCAAGAAGAATTGGGTGGAGCCTCGCACGAGCAAGAAATTGAAGAAATGCGCCAGAAAGCCAAGACCAAAAATTGGGATGATAAAACCGCCAAACACTTTGAGAAAGAATTGCTCAAAATGCAGCGTATGAATCCGCAGGCTCCTGATTTTGGCATTCAACGAAATTACTTAGAACTCATTTTAGACTTGCCTTGGGGCAGTTATTCTAAAGACAACTTTGATTTGAAGCGCGCTCAGAAAATTCTTGATCGCGATCATTTTGGTTTAGAAGATGTCAAAAAACGCATCATCGAACATTTGGCTGTGCTCAAGTTGCGCAACGATATGAAATCGCCGATTATTTGTTTGACCGGGCCTCCGGGTGTAGGTAAAACCTCTATCGGACGTTCAATTGCCGAAGCTTTGGGCAGAGAGTATGTACGCATTTCACTGGGTGGTTTGCGCGATGAGGCTGAAATTCGCGGACACCGCAAAACCTATATTGGCGCTATGCCGGGCCGCATCATTCAAAGTTTGAAAAAGGCCGGAACTTCTAATCCGGTGTTTGTTTTGGATGAGATTGACAAACTCTCAAACAGCCACCAAGGCGATCCGTCATCGGCTTTGCTTGAGGTTTTAGATCCGGAGCAAAACAATGCTTTTTATGATAACTTCTTAGAGATGGGGTATGATTTGTCTAAAGTGATGTTTATTGCCACTTCCAACAATATGCAGACCATTCAGCCGGCACTTAAAGACCGTATGGAAGTGATCAAAATGACGGGTTATACCATTGAAGAAAAGGTTGAAATTGCGCGTCAGCATTTGTTGCCCAAACAACTCAAAGAACACGGGCTTACCCCGGCACACATGACTTTGGCTAAAAAGCAATTAGAGAAAATTGTAGAAGGTTATACCCGCGAATCAGGTGTTCGTGGCTTAGAAACCAAGGTGGCTCAAGTGGTGCGCAACATTGCCAAATCAGTGGCCATGGAAGAAGAATACAACAAGAAAGTCACCGACCAAGACATTGTGCGTATTTTGGGTGCCGCCCGATTAGAGCGCGATAAATCTGAAGGTAACGAAGTAGCCGGTGTGGTTACCGGATTGGCTTGGACATCAGTAGGCGGTGATATTTTGTTTATTGAATCATTGCTTTCACCGGGTAAAGGCAGTATGACCCTGACCGGAAACTTAGGTACTGTGATGAAAGAATCGGCTACGATTGCTTTAGAATATATCAAAGCCAACGCTGAATTACTCGGTTTGAGCTCTGAAATGATTGGTAAATACAATGTGCATTTGCATGTACCCGAAGGGGCAACACCCAAAGACGGTCCGAGTGCAGGTATTGCCATGTTGACCTCGTTGGTGTCTTTATACACACAAAAGCGCGTGAAGAAAAATTTAGCCATGACCGGCGAGATTACTTTGCGCGGTAAAGTTTTGCCGGTGGGCGGAATCAAAGAAAAAATCTTGGCGGCCAAACGAGCCAACATCAAAGAAATCATCATGTGTCATGAAAATAAACAAGATGTTGATGAAATCAAAGCCGATTACATTGAAGGTTTGACGTTTCACTATGTGCGTGAAATGAGTGAAGTGCTCAAGTATGCTTTGACCGATCAGAAGGTTAAAAACGCCAAAAAATTATAATCAAAAAACGGCTCACACATCGAGCCGTTTTTTTATGAAAAATAATATCTTCGCAATTGCGTTATCAATACCGCATCAGCAAATTTCCCAGATGATTGGACGTTTACTTTTCTTGGCCTTATTTTTATGCGGTACTGTGGGTTATGCCCAAGTGGGAGGCCAATCAGTATATCAGTTTCTGAATATGGTAACCTCGCCCAGGCAGGCTGCTTTAGGCGGTAAAACCATAACCATTTACGATGCTGATGTCAATCAAGGACACTTTAATCCGGCGGCCATCAATCCGGATATGGACAATCGATTTGCCATTAACTACGGAAGTTATTACGGTGAGGTAACCTACGGAACGGCTGCCTATGCTTATACCTATGACCGACATGTACAGACGTTGCATGCCGGAGTGAATTATGTGAATTACGGCCAGTTTGACGGATACGACGAAACCGGCACACCTACCTCAAGTTTTACCGGAAGCGAGATTGCTTTGTCTATGGGTTATGCATTGAATATTCCGAGCAGTAATTGGCATATAGGAGCCAATGCCAAACTCATCAATTCAACGCTGGAAAGCTACAACTCATTCGGAGCCGCGCTTGATATAGGAAGTATTTATGTTGATGATCAAAACGATATCAATTGGGCTGTTGTTGTGCGCAACCTTGGTACACAAATCAGCACTTATGCCGGAACAAAAGAAAAGTTGCCTACTGAGTTGATGGTTGGGGTTTCGCAAAAGCTGCAAAATGTTCCGCTTAGATGGCATCTCACTTTAGAGAATTTGCAGCAATGGGAGGTTAGTTTCTCCAATCCGGCGCGGGCCAAAAACTCTATAGACGGAAGCTCAGAGCCCGAAAAAGTATCTTTTTTTAACAATGCTTTGCGTCACGTGATTATTGGTGCCGAGTTGTTTCCGGATAGAGGTTTTAATGTGCGCGTGAGTTATAACTTTCGTCGTGGAGAAGAACTCAGATTGCTTGAGCAACGCAATTTTTCGGGTATATCGGTTGGGCTCGGACTCAAAATGGGCCGTCTTAAATTTGATTATTCGTATTCGCGATATACCTTGGCGGCCAATACTAGTTTGTTTGGTTTGACTATAGATTTTAACGAACAATAGATAGAATTTTAATGAATCAGGCGCAGGCTTGAAATATTGATATGAAAAAAATGACCATTGCCATTGACGGATTTTCATCTACCGGTAAAAGCACTTTAGCCAAACAAATTGCCCGCGCCTTGGGTTATGTGTATGTGGATACCGGAGCGATGTATCGCGCGGTGACTTATTACGCTATGCAAAATGGGTTTATTGATGCCCAGCATTTTGACCAAGCCGGTTTGATGGCTCGTTTGCCAGAAGTTCAGTTGGGTTTTGAGTTCAACGCTGATCTGGGTTTTGCCGAGATGTATTTGAACGGTGTAAATGTTGAAACTGAAATCCGTACGCTTGAAGTTTCAGGTTTTGTGAGCAAAATTGCTGAGGTTTCGGCCGTTCGCGCCAAATTGGTCGAGCAACAACAGGCCATGGGTAAAGACAAAGGTATTGTGATGGATGGTCGCGATATAGGCACGGTGGTTTTTCCGGAGGCCGAACTTAAAATATTCATGACCGCCAGCCCTGAGACCCGAGCACAACGCCGCTATGATGAGCTCAAAGGCAAAGGGCAAAGTGTATCTTATGACGAAGTGCTCAAAAACGTACAAGAGCGAGATTATATCGACACACATCGTGAGGATTCGCCTTTAGTGAAGGCTGATGACGCGGTAGAGATTGATAATTCACACCTGACGCGTGAGGAGCAATTTGACGCCGTGATGGATTTGGTGAATCACTACCTTAATTAACCCAACCCACACAGGAGCAACTTTGTTTGTGCCCTCGATTCCGAAATCGTTGTAAATTTTGGTATATGTCAATTAAAATGTTAGTTTTACCCAACTATCAATAACCAAAACTATTATTTATGAATATTAAGTTCAAGCTCACCATCATGAGTTTCCTGCAATTTTTTGTGTGGGGCGCATGGCTCATTACGGTGGCCAATTATTGGTTCGGAACCAAACAATGGAGCGGCGCTGAATTTGGCGCTATTTTTTCGACTTTAGGTATTTCTTCGATTGTCATGCCGGCGCTTACGGGCATCATTGCCGATAAGTGGATCAATGCCGAAAAACTCTACGGTTTACTGCATATTTTGAGTGGTTTGGCTTTGTTGTATATTCCGCAGGTGAATGATCCGATTACTTTTTACTGGGTGATTTTTGCGGCCATGTTGTGCTATATGCCCACCATTTCGCTATCTAACTCGGTAGCTTATAATATTTTGAAGAACAACAATTTTGATGTGGTCAAGGTGTTTCCGCCCATTCGCGTTTGGGGAACTGTTGGTTTTATCGTGGCTATGTGGATCACCAATTTGTCGGGCAATAAGGCTTCGGCCAATATGTTTTACTTTTCAGCGATTGCCGCATTTGTGTTGGGTATTTATTCATTTACCTTACCTAAATGTCCGCCGCAAAAACTCATTTCAGAAAACGCTTCGCTATCAGAAAAACTCGGGCTTACGGCTTTTAAACTGTTCGGAACTTACAAAATGGCTTTGTTCTTTTTGTTCTCGATGTTTCTCGGAGCGGCTTTGCAACTCACCAATATGTATGGCGATGTGTATTTGTCTGAGTTTGCCAGCGTGCCTGAATATGCCGATTCATTCGTGGTGAAATATTCAACGATCATCATGTCGATTTCACAAATTTCAGAGACATTGTTCATCTTGGCGATTCCGTTTTTCTTGAAAAAATTCGGGATCAAACAAGTGATGCTTATATCGATGTTGGCGTGGGTATTGCGTTTTGGTTTGTTCGCGTTCGGAAACCCTGAAGGTGGTTTGTGGATGATTATTATGTCTTGCATTGTGTATGGAATGGCGTTTGATTTCTTTAATATTTCAGGTTCATTATTCGTTGAAACAACTACTGATTCAAAAATTCGTTCCTCAGCACAAGGTTTGTTTATGATGATGTCCAACGGATTTGGTGCGTTCTTTGGCGGATTGGTGAGCGGAATCATCATTGATACGTTCTTTACCCACGACGGAAAACGCGATTGGCACAACATCTGGCTCACTTTTGCCGCTTATGCGCTGGTGATTGCCGTATTGTTTGCGGTGATGTTTAAACACAAACACGAGCCTGAAGAAATAGGCGAGGTAAGTCATTAAAATACAAGCCCTTTCTGTTGAGAGGGCTTTTTCAATAAAAAAATGAAAAAGAAATGAATCAAAAATTGCTGATTGCTTTATTGTTTTTGTCTGTATTGGGGATCAAGGCACAAACAGTTAATTTTTCTGATCCTGTATTTAAAAATAAAATTAAAGCTTGGGGCACTGTTCGAGATAGTAATGGCAGTCCTTTTGTTTTAGACGCTGATGGTGATGGTGAAGTACAAGTTTCAGAAGCTTTGAATGTGTATGAAATTTTTGCCGACGGTGCTTCGGGAGGAAACATTTTTGCCAGCGCTCAAGGTATTGAATATTTTACCAATCTGAAGAGGCTTACCATTAAGTACAACAATCAGATTACGGGTCTTGATTTATCGGCTTTGATCCAATTGGAATATTTGAATACTTATTTGTGTAGTAACCTTTCAACACTGAATGTTTCAGGGTTAAGCCAACTAAAAACCCTTGATTGCAGTTCTTGTGCTTTGACACAATTTGCAGTGAATGATTTGACCGCGCTTGAAACTTTAAATTGTGCTACCAATAAGCTGGTTAATTTTAATATTTCAGGGTTGCAACATCTAACAACCATTACTGGTGCTGGTTTGTCTAATGGAGCACCGGCGCCCCGAACACTTACTTTGAGCAATTTGCCTGCGCTGACCAGTTTGACATGTAACGCCAGCGGGCTTAATGAACTCAATCTATCAGGTGTTGACAACCTGACAACTGTTGATTGTAGGTTTAATAATTTTACCGTTTTAGACTTTTCGATGTTGTATAGTGCTGATTTTATTCAGGCGCAGAACAACTATTTATTAGAGTATTTGTTTGTTAAAAACGGACGCAACGAAACCGTTTATTTTGGCAATAATCAATTTGCCAATGCCATGAGGTATGTATGTGCTGATGAAGATCAGCTTAGTGATATACAGTACTCTATCAACATTGGCGGATATAACCAATGTCATACGAGTTCGTATTGTTCTTTTACACCCGGTGGATTAACTTATCATACGATTACCGGGAGTCATGCATATGATACCAACAACAACGGTTGTGACTCGTCAGATACAGCTGTTTTTCCGAATTTTAAAGTTAAATTACAAAGCGGATCAGCATCGAGTTATTATGTGGCAGACAATTCGGGGGCCTATAGTTTTTATCCGCAAGACGGAAGCTATAATTTGATTCCGGTTATTGAACACCCCGGGTATTTTAATATAAGCCCGAACTCTGTAGCCATACAATTTCCGCAACAAAACAGTCCGTTCCATCAAAATTTTTGTGTAACACCCAACGGAATTCATCACGATGTAGAAGCTCAGATTATTCCGCTCAATCCGGCCCGTCCGGGTTTTGATGTTCGGTATGTGATTGTATACCAAAACAAAGGCAATCAGATTGAATCAGGTTCTATTAGTTATGCTTTTAATGATGCGGTTTTAGATTTGCTCAGTGCGAATCCGCCGGTGAACAACCAAGTGATTAATTATCTGAATTGGACTTTTGTTGATTTGCAACCTTTTGAGACCCGACGAATTTTGGTGAATTTTAATTTGAATTCTCCGCTTGAAACGCCGCCGGTGAATTCGGGATTTATACTTGATGCAACTCTAGCAGTCAACACAACACAAAATGATGATACACCTCAAGACAATACTTTTGTTTTGCACCAAACCGTAGTGAATTCATTTGACCCGAATGATAAAACCTGCTTGGAAGGAAACACCATTCCGTTGACTAAAGTGGGTGATTATGTGCATTATTTGATTCGTTTTGAAAACACCGGAACTGCACCGGCCCAGAATATAGTGGTAAAAGATGTCATTGATACCACTAAGTTTGATGTTTCATCTTTGGTTCCGACTACGGGTAGTCATCCGTTTTTTACCAAAATCAGCAACGGCAATCAGGTTGAATTTATTTTTGAGAACATCCAACTTCCGTTTGACGATGCGAATAATGACGGTTATGTAGCATTTAAAATCAAGACCAAGCCGAATTTGGTTTTGGGCAGTACATTCAGCAATAGCGCGAATATCTATTTTGATTACAACTGGCCAATTATAACCAATACAGCCACAACAACCGTATCAAACGCTTTGGCGAACAATGCTTTTGAGGCAAATACTTGGGTTTCGGTTGTGCCCAATCCGGTGCAAGATGTTTTTGAAATTCAAATGAATGAAAATATTCAACTTCAATCTTGGAAGATCTACAACACACTTGGGCAATTGATGAGATCTGATGATTCTGCGCAAAAAAGCATGGATGTTTCTGCTTTAAATACCGGAAATTATTTGATTAAAATAACAACTGATGCCGGAACCATAACCAAAACTTTTATAAAACAATAAACCAATAGCTATGAACTCAATTCATCCTTATTTAATTTTTAACGGAACTTGCGAAAAAGCATTCTTGTTCTATCAATCAGTTTTTGGCGGGGAAATTCCGTACATGGGCAAGTTTAAAGATATGCCGCCCTCAGATGATCCGAATTGTCCGCCGGCTGAAGGTGATGATGCTGAGCGCGTAATGCACGTTTCACTTCCGATTGGTCCGCACACGATTTTGATGGGCAGCGACAGCACGAGTCAAAGCGGTGATGTGGCGTTTGGCAATAATTTTTCGGTGTCGATTAATACCGAAAGCAGGGCAGAAGCCGACCGTCTTTTTAATGGACTTTCAGCCGGAGGAAATGTTATTATGCCCATGACCAACACTTTCTGGGGTGCTTATTTTGGGATGTTTACCGATCAATTTGGCATTGGCTGGATGGTGAATTTTGATGAGCAGCCGAAATAGTACTTTTAAGATTTAAACCGGAAGCCGATATGTTTTAGGATGTATTGGTTTTTTTTGGATTGTAAGATTTTAAGACTATAAGATTTTAGGACTGCCGGATTTCATGATTTAGTCTTACAATCTTACAGTCTTACAGTCTTGTTTCTTTTTACACTGTTCCTATGGGGCTTCAGGTATCTTAAAAAGCTTCATTTTAAACAATTGCCTCAGTTTACACTTCACGCCTAGCCCCGATAGAGCCGATATCCTCGTAGCGCAGCGAAGAGATTAAGGCGAAAGTGGGAAAAGCTTCTAAAAACACACTTCAATAGCAGGCAAATTTCTCTAGCTAAAAGTTTGCATTTCAAAAAAATAGCCTTACTTTTGCGCACCTTTTTGGCGGAGAAGAGTTTACAAAAAGGAATCACGTAAAAAATCATAACAACTTCTGTTGGGTTACTCGCGGTAAAAAACTCAAAGACAGCAGAATACAAATTTATTATCAGCATGGCTGACATTTTAAAATCACAAGCGGAATTTTTGGAAAATTTCAACTGGCACAACTTCCAGGAAGGAATCGATGCAGTAGACGAGAAAAACCTTAAAGAATTTGAAGAATTAGTATCAAAAACTTTTATTGATACGGATCAAGAAGAAGTAGTAGTTGGTGTAGTAGTTCGTATTACGGACCGCGATGTTATCGTGGATATCAACGCTAAATCTGAAGGAGTTATTTCTTTGAATGAGTTCCGTTACAACCCGAACTTGAAAGTTGGGGACAAAGTTGAAGTACTCATCGACGTTCGCGAAGACAAAACCGGACAATTGGTACTTTCACACAGAAAAGCTAGAACCATCAAATCATGGGATCGCGTTATTGCTGCTCATGAAACGGGCGAAATCGTAAACGGTTTTGTAAAATGCAGAACTAAAGGGGGTATGATTGTGGACGTTTTCGGAATTGAGGCGTTCTTACCAGGTTCACAAATTGATGTGAAACCAATCCGCGATTACGATGTGTATGTTAACAAAATGATGGAATTCAAAGTGGTAAAAATCAACCACGAATTCAAAAACGTTGTGGTTTCGCACAAAGCGCTTATTGAAGCTGATATTGAAGTTCAGAAAAAAGAAATCATCGGTCAATTACAAAAAGGTCAAGTACTCGAAGGTGTGGTTAAAAACATCACTTCATACGGAGTATTCATTGATCTTGGTGGCGTAGACGGATTGATCCACATTACAGACTTGTCATGGTCTAGAATTAACCACCCAAGTGAAGTTCTTGAATTAGATCAAAAACTCAATGTGGTAATCCTTGATTTTGATGATGAGAAAACAAGAATCCAATTAGGATTGAAACAACTCAACGCGCACCCTTGGGATGCCTTAGATGCTAACTTGGCGGTGGGTGACAAAGTAAAAGGTAAAGTAGTGGTTATTGCTGACTACGGTGCGTTTATCGAAGTTGCTGAAGGTGTTGAAGGATTGATCCACGTTTCTGAAATGTCATGGTCAACACACTTGCGTTCGGCTCAAGATTTCGTAAAAGTAGGAGATGTTGTTGAAGCTGTTATCTTGACTTTGGACCGTGATGATCGTAAAATGTCATTGGGTATCAAACAATTGACGCAAGATCCTTGGACAGACATTACGGCTAAATATCCTGTAGGTTCTAAACATACAGGTATTGTGCGTAACTTTACCAACTTTGGTGTATTTGTTGAATTAGAAGAAGGAATCGACGGATTGATCTACATTTCTGACCTTTCTTGGACTAAGAAAATCAAACACCCATCTGAGTTTGTAAACGTAGGTGATAAATTGGATGTAGTAGTTCTTGAATTAGACGTTGATGGCCGTAAATTGTCATTGGGTCACAAACAAACTACTGCTAACCCATGGGATAAATATGAAGATTCATTTGCTGTTGGAACCGTTCACAACGGAACTATTGCTGAAATGGTAGACAAAGGTGCTACTGTTGAATTCGGTGATGATATCGTAGCCTTTATTCCTGCGCGTCACCTAGAGAAAGAAGACGGTAAAAAATTGAAAAAAGGTGATGCTGCTGAGTTCAAAGTAATTGAGTTCAACAAAGAATTCAAACGCGTTGTAGCTTCGCACACAGCTATTTTCAGAGAAGAAGAAGAAAAAGCAGTAAAAGCTGCTGCTGAATCAAACAGCTCTTCTAACAATGCTCCGGCTTCAACCCTTGGAGATAACAACGACATTTTGGCTGGTTTGAAAGCCCAAATGGAAGAGAAAGAGAAAAAATAATATTTCCCTTTTTAGATATGAAAGCCTCGCTAGTAGCGGGGCTTTTTTTATGCGAATTCTAGTTGGGCTCAATCAAATTCTAGATGAAGATGGTTTTTAATCATTTTAGTTTAGATTTACAGTAATTAAGTCAGTTTGATATGAAAAAACTTTGCGCACTTTTGATGTTCTTGTTGGCGGTAAGCTCATTTGGACAGATTATTAATATTCCGGATGCACGACTTAAAGCCAAGTTGTTGCAAGCTACTACATGGAATGCAACCGCTTATGATGTAAATGGTCAACCATTGATTATTGATGCCAACGGTAACGGAGAAATAGAGGTTAGTGAAGTGCAAAACATTGACTATTTATCGGTGGGGTCTAATCCTACCGATGTTCAAGATTACATCAGTGACGCAACAGGTTTGGAGATGTTTACAAGTTTGACTTACTTATACATCTCGTACACCAATTTAACAACGCTGAACCTTTCTGGGTTGCCTTTGCTGACAACCTTAATTTGTACTCAATCAAATCTTAGCTCGGTTCATTTGTCTCAAATGCCCAATTTAAAGTCTGTTAGTTTGAATTATAATAGCCTGACGTCATTAAGTGCTGTTGATTTTCAAGGAACCGACCACATTGAATCATTGGGTATTTCAAATAATTTACTCACCGGTACAATTGATTTAACCGGTTTTTCAGCGCTCAAAAATTGTGGTGTTAACACAAATCAAATTGACGGATTAATTGTAAATGGATTGACCCAACTTGAAGAAATCGGCATTGGATACACACAGATTACTTCAATAGATTTAACCACGCTACCCAACTTTAAAAAGTTAAGTGCGAGTCATAGTATGCTCACGAGTTTGGATGTTTCAAACAATCCTTTGTTGACCCATTTGTATCTTGACTTTAATCAAATTACCACACTCGATTTAAGTCACAATC
This sequence comes from Flavobacterium sp. CYK-55, assembly GCF_018413465.1. Lineage (GTDB taxonomy): Bacteria > Bacteroidota > Bacteroidia > Flavobacteriales > Flavobacteriaceae > Flavobacterium. The sequence goes on along the minus strand of NZ_JAHCDK010000004.1, from coordinate 154,224 downwards.
CGGTTTTCTTTTATTTGAATATCAAAAACAATAACCTAACCTCGTTGTTCATCAAGAACGGCCACAATGACACGATTGAATTGAACAACAACCCTTCATTGGCTTATATCTGTGCTGACGAAAGTGAGTTGTTTAATGGAATGTTGTATCATAACGCGCTAACCCAAGTTAATTCGTATTGTTCGTTTGTGCCCGGAGGTACTTATTATGAAATAGCCGGAACTACCCGTTTTGATTTTGACGGAAATGGTTGTGATCAAAGCGATATTGCTTATCCGAATATGAACTTCTCAATTTCAAACGGAACAGTAAGCGGAAACATCATATCAAATACGTTTGGCAATTATAATCTTCCGGTAGTGGCTGGTTCGCATTTGGTTACACCCACATTAGAGAACCCAGCTTATTTTAATATTAATCCTACGAGTGTAACGGTTGGTTTTCCGAGTTCGGCAAGCCCTTTTGAACAAAATTTTTGCCTTACACCCAACGGAGTGCATCCTGACCTCGAAGTACTCATTATTCCGATGATGCTTCCTCGTCCGGGTTTTGATGCGATTTATAAAATCATCTACAAAAACAAAGGCACCCACCCACAATCAGGAACCATTAGTTTTGCGTTTAATGATGCGGTTTTGGATTATGTGATGTCTACTCCGGTTGTATCATTACAAATCATCAATTATCTCAATTGGGATTTCACTGATTTGTTGCCTTTTGAAACCAGAGAGATTTTGGTTTTTTTGAATGCAAACTCACCAACAGAAACTCCGCCGCTCAATGGTGGTGATCATTTGACTTTTACTGCTTCAGCAAGTAGTTTGGCCACTGATGAAACCCCAGTTGACAATACTTTTATCCTAAATCAGACATTAGTAAATTCATTTGACCCGAACGACAAAACCTGTCTTGAAGGCAATACGATTACTCCGGGAATGGTGGGCAAAGAAGTGCATTACCTGATTCGTTTTGAGAATACCGGAACGGCCAATGCGCAAAACATCGTGGTTAAAGATATGATTGATACCGCGAAGTTTGACATCAATTCACTGATTCCACTTAGTGGCAGTCATTCGTTTGTAACCAAAATTTCAGGCGGTAATAAAGTAGAATTTATCTTTGAGAACATCAACCTTCCGTTTGACGATGCCAATAATGACGGTTATGTAGCTTTTAAAATCAAAACCAAACCAACACTGGTTTTAGGAAACACTTTTAGTAATACGGCCAGTATTTATTTTGACTACAACTTTCCGATCATTACCAATACAGCCACTACAACAGTAGCACTTTTAGCGAATGCTGATTTTGCTTTTGAAGATTATTTCAAAATCTATCCCGTTCCTGTGAAAGATGTTCTGAATATTGAAATCAAGAAATCCATTCAAGTTTCATCAATTCAAATCTACAATACGCTCGGCCAATTGGTTTTGACCATTCCGAGCGCGCAGCAAACCAAAACAGTGGATGTTTCAAGTTTGAAAACCGGAAATTATGTGGTGAAGGTGAATTCTGAAAAGGGAAGCTCGAGTGCGAAGCTTGTCAAGCTATAAATCGTTTTTTAATATCATAAAGCCTCGTTTGTTTCGGGGCTTTTATTTTTCTATCAAATGCATCACGAGTTCTTTATAGCTTCGACCAATTGGGATTTGTTTTTGTTTGATTTCAACATCGGTGGCAGTAAAAGCTTCAATTTTGTCTTTGGCCACAATAAATGATCGATGAATGCGAATAAACCGGTCTTTAGGCACTGAATCTTCTATTTGTGTGAGTTGCCACTTCACTTTGACAACTTTATTTTCAGTATAAATTTGACAGTATTCTTTTATACTTTCGATGTGCAAAATCTCATCTAAATAAACCTTTACTTTTTTCTTGCCCACATTTAAAAACAAATAAGCCTTTTCATTTTCCTGAATCAGTGTGGGCGTTGTGATGATTTCATTTAAAGGTTTGAGTTTGTTGACAGCGACCAAAAAACGATTAAATTCTATGGGTTTGAGCAGATAATCAACTACGTTAAACTCATAGCTTTGCACTGCATATTGATGATAAGCGGTTGTAATGATGATTCTCGGTGGGTTTTGAAGTGTTTTGATAAAATCTAAGCCTTTGAGTTTGGGCAAGTGCAGATCTAAAAAAATTAAATCGATTTTCTCTTTTTGCAAAATGTTGAGCGCAAAAAGAGCGTCCGGGCAAACCGCGACCAAATTCAAAAATGCAACTTGCTCCAAATAATCTTTCAAGATTTCGGCTGCCAAAGGCTCGTCTTCCACAATTAAGCAATTATATTTTTTCATCGGCAAGATTAATTTTTAGGGTAACTCGAAACGAGTTGGGTTGTTTGTCTATATCTAATTGATGATTTGGGTACAGAAGCTCTAATTGACGTTTAACATTCTTGAGCCCAATTTTTGATTCATTGTCTGATGCTGATTGATGCTCCATTGAATTTTTGATTTCAAAAAAAAGCAAATCATTTTTTAGTGTCAAACGAATGTCGATGTAGCTTTCAAATCTTGATTCACTGGCTCCGTGTTTAAAAGCGTTCTCTACAAACGGAAGTAATAGCAAGGGTGTAATCCGTTTTTTTGATTGATCTATTTCATGATGAAAAATCACTTGAAGTTTGCTCGAATAGCGCAATTTTTCAAGTTCGATATAATCGTAAATCATTTGGATTTCTTTTTCAATTTCTATTGACGGATGGGTTGTTTCATAGAGCATAAACCGCAAAAGATTTGAAAGTTTCATCACCGCATCAGCCGTTGCGTCAGAATTTTTTCGGGCTAATCCATAAATATTGTTCAGCGTATTGAACAAAAAATGCGGATTGGATTGCGCTTTCAGAAATTGCAATTCAAGCTCGAGTTTCTTTTTGAGTAATTCTTGTTCGGATATTTTTTGACGGAAGCTGTATCTGATGAGTTTAATTGAAACCGCAACACCACTCACAAAAGCCAATATAAAAAACCAATAACCGATACTTTGCAATGAAGTGATGTTTTCTAAAAGGTTGGTTTTTTGTCCTTGAATCCAACCGATGACGATCCATTGATTGAGTGTCATGATGCCCAAAATGGAAGCTATAAATAATACAAATACGCTCAAAGTTGTTTTTAAAACGGACCATCGCTTGAGCAAATATTGGTCGGTGACATAAAATAAAGTATAAACGAGCAAAACTTTGATGGATACAAATACCAATTGAATTTTGACCAATAATAAAAACTGATCCATCATCAAAAGATCTGAATCAATATTCAAAAAACTTTTGTATAGTACATACAAAGTCCAAAAGGCAAAGTGGTTAAGGAATCTTTGGCTCATATTTCAAAAGTATTGAATATTATTTTGTTGAGGCCTCACAACTCGTGAATGACTGTTTCCATATTACGAATAGCACTTTGTTACGCACCAACGGCAATATGGCACATATTCGGGTTGTGTATTCGATGTAAAGGGCTGTCAGTAGTTAGTCGAAAAAACCAAACAAGAATTCAGATAATTTTAATCAATCATCTATTGGTTTAACTTCAAAAACAACTTGGCTATGAAAAAAAAGGATTGCATTTTTAAAATGATAAGCTACTTGATAGTCCTATTGATGGGGCCGTTTTTAGGTATAGGGCAAATATTTACCAAAGTCACCAACGGGGCAATAGTTAGCTCACCAGCTGATTCCAGAAGTGTCAATTGGGTTGATGTGAATAATGATGGTTGGCTTGATCTTTTTATTTCAAACGGTAAGGCTGGCGGACAAAACAACATGCTTTACCTCAATCAGGGCAACGGTAACTTTTTAGCCGTTGATAATGATCCGATAGTTCTTGACAGCAAACCCAGCGATGGAGCCACCTTTGCTGACTGCGATAACGATGGTGACCTCGATGCTTATGTGGTGAATTGGTACAATGAGGACAATCTTTTTTATTTAAACGATGGGTCGGGACATTTTACAGAAGTTATCGGAACTGTTTCAGATACAAATGGCTACTGTGAAACAGCAGCTTGGGGCGATTACGACAATGATGGTCAGCTTGATTTGTATGTCACCAAAAGCGGGCCTTCGGTCGGCACCAGAAGAAATCAATTGTATCACAATGATGGCGGAGCAACGTTCACGAAGATTTTAACGGGCGATATGGTAACCAATTCCTATACATCACGCTGTATCAACTGGACCGATATTGATCTAGATGGTTTGCCGGATATTTTTGTTACCAATGAAGGCACTTCAAACACCAATGAGAACCTATATCACAACGATGGAGCTGGTAATTTCACACGAATTACCACGGGCGATTTGCTCAACGATGGCGGTAAAACCATGAGCAGTAGTTGGGCTGATTATGACAATGACGGAGATCTTGATGTTTATTTAACCAATGACGGCAGCAATAATGTGCTTTTTCGCAATGATGGAAACTTGATTTTTACCAAGATGGCTTCCGATCCGGTTTCGAACACGAATTCCCATTCATTTAGTTCGGCTTGGAGCGATATTGATAATGATGGCGATTTGGATTTGTTTGTGACCAATAGTTACAATCCTACTCCAGAGCTGCTGCACAATTTCCTGTATCTGAACAATGGCGACGGAACTTTTACCCAGAATTTTTCAGAATTACCTGCCACCGATGCTTCGTGGTCGTACGGTTGTGCTTTTGGCGATTACGACAATGACGGATTCGAAGATTTGGCAGTAGCTACTGTAGCTTTTAATGGAGTTGATGCGCCTGATTTTTTATACCACAATACGCCCAACAACAATCATTGGATTACGATAAAGCTTGTCGGAAGGTTCACCAACAAATCAGCTATTGGCACCAGAATCCACATCAAAGCAACCATCAATGGTGTTTCAGTTTGGCAAATGCGCGAAATTTCGGCTCAATCGTCATATTGCGGGCAAAATGATTTACGGGCGCATTTTGGTTTAGGTGATGCCACAACCATTGATGAAATCAAAATTGAATGGCCTTCGAGCATTGAAGAAACCATCTTAAGTGTTGCTGGAAATCAATTCATTACCATCGTTGAAGGGCAGGGAATTTTGGGAGTCAATCAGACAAAACATTCAGATGATTTTTTTCTCTATCCCAATCCGGTTAAATCTGTTTTAAACATCATCTGGGCAGACAAAAGCCCCATTGTTTCCACAGATATTTACAACACTTTAGGCCAATTGGTTTTGACCATTCCGAGCGCGCAGCAAACCAAAACAGTGGATGTTTCAAGTTTGAAAACCGGAAATTATGTAGTGAAAATCAATTCTGAAAAGGGAAGTTCGAGTGCGAAGTTTGTGAAGATCTAAATAAAAAGCCCCGAATCATCGGGGCTTTTTTATTGATATAAGTCTGATTAAATCCCTAAATAATTACTCGGCGTAATGGCCAACAATTCATTTTTAACAGCCGCACTTACTTCAAGTGTTTCAATAAAAGCGTGGATGCTTTCGCGGTTCATGACTTGATGCGTGCGCGTTAAGGCTTTGAGCGCCTCATACGGATTCGGATAACCCTCGCGGCGCAAAATGGTTTGAATGGCCTCAGCTACCACGGCCCAGTTTTTTTCGAGATCGGCTTCGAGTTGCGCTGAGTTTAAAACCAGTTTGTTCAAACCTTTGAGTGTAGCATCAAAAGCAATGAGCGTATGCGCCATCGGAACACCGATGTTTCTGAGCACGGTGCTGTCGGTCAAATCGCGTTGCAAGCGCGAAATGGGCAACTTGGCCGATAAATGTTCGAACAAAGCATTGGCCATGCCCAAATTGCCTTCTGAGTTTTCAAAATCAATCGGATTGACTTTGTGCGGCATAGCCGATGAGCCCACTTCGCCTTCTTTGATTTTTTGTTTGAAATAATCCATCGACACATAGGTCCAAATATCGCGGTCAAGGTCAATGATGATGTTGTTGATTCTTTTGAGCGCATCAAAAAAAGCAGCCAAATGATCGTAATGCTCAATTTGAGTGGTCGGAAATGAATGTTGCAAGCCCAAAGTGGTTTCGACAAAATCACTGCCGAATTTTTTCCAGTTAATGGCCGGATAAGCTACGTGATGCGCATTGAAATTTCCGGTAGCGCCGCCAAATTTAGCCGCAAACGGAACTTCAAACAACAAGCGCAATTGTTCTTCAAGGCGTTCTATAAAAACAGCAATCTCTTTGCCCAAACGCGTGGGCGAAGCCGGTTGCCCGTGGGTTCTGGCCAACATCGGGATGTCGTTCCACTCATCGCTGAGGTCTTTGAGTTTGCCCAAAAGCGCAATGAGCGATTTCATATAGACTTCTTGAAAAGCTTCTTTGACCGATAGCGGAATGGCGGTATTATTGATGTCTTGTGAGGTCAACCCAAAATGAATAAACTCTTTGTACTGGCTTAGCCCGATTTCATCAAATTTAGCTTTGATAAAATACTCCACGGCTTTGACATCGTGGTTGGTGGTTTTCTCGGTTTCTTTGATTTGCAAAGCATCTTGGTCAGAAAAGTTTTCATACCATGAGCGCAAAGTGTCAAACAATTCAGTATTGACTGATACGAGTTGCGGCAAAGGCAAGTTGCAAAGCGAAATAAAATATTCTACTTCTACCAAAACGCGATAACGCATTAGGGCAGCTTCAGAAAAATAAGGTGCTAGTGATTGTGTTTTACCGCGATATCTACCATCAATAGGTGATAAGGCGCTGAGTTCATTGAGCGAGTTCATGTGTGTTGTTTTCAAGGCACAAAGATAAATCTTTACACCCAAACCCCAAACCTAAAATTACGCTAGCAAATGCAAGATTTCAGTCTTCATTTTGGCAACGCCTGTCGTGGCCGGTTCTGAAATCACGGTTACCGGATTGCCCAAATACGGAAGCCGGGCCGGATGCGGATCAATATAATATATCGGAATGTTGCCCCGTGTGTATTCAACCAAGCCAGCCGCCGGATACACTTGTAGCGAGGTGCCAATCACTGCAAAAAAATCGGCTTGTTGGGTGAGCGCTAAAGCTTGTTCTAACGCCGGAACCGCCTCACCAAACCAAACAATATTCGGGCGTAACTGATGTCCGTTGGGGTCGGTATCACCCAGGTTTAAATCGCCGGGCCAAGTCAAAATGTAGTTGGGGTTGCGCACACTGCGCACTTGCAAAAGTTCACCGTGCAAATGCAACACGCGGCTGGAACCGCCCCGTTCGTGTAAATCATCCACATTTTGGGTAATGATGTGCACGTCGAGTTGTTGTTCGAGCTCGGCCAACACCAAATGTCCGGCATTGGGCGATACTTCATGCAATTGCCTACGCCGCTGATTGTAAAAATCTAAAACCAATTCAGGATTGCGCTGCCAACCCTCGGGCGAGGCAACATCCATCACATTGTGGCCTTCCCACAAGCCGTTGCTGTCTCTGAAAGTTTTGAGTCCGCTTTCGGCCGAAATGCCAGCTCCGGTGAGTACGACGAGTTTTTTCATGCCCGAAAATTAAACATTTAATTCATTCCTCTGAAATAGGTTTTGGGCGTGCCCCTGCGGGTCGCGCTTTTCGCAGTGCGCGGCACTTGCTTCAATCGCTCACGCGGCCGTTACCATGAGTGAGCAGTTTTATAAATTAAAGATTTGAATTCAAATAAAATAATCAAACCAGTCACCGCATCTTAAGCCAGTGCGCTAGTCTAACGAAGCAACTCTCAAATCTTATCATCTCTTTTGTCCTAAAGCGCAGCGGTCTGTAGCGAAGCGTGTCTCAAGGCGCAGCCGTGTCTGTAATGATTAACGATTGAAGATTAACGATTAACGACCCGAGCTGTGGGCGAATTGTATGGAGCGCAGCGGAATAAATTTTGAAGTTTTGAATCGTGTCATCGCCTAACAATCACTTCAAAGTTCGTTGTTCGTTGTTGAATATTCGTTGTTTAAAAGTTTTAAGATGTTTAGTTTGAAACACTCTTTTGTCCTAAAGCGCAGCGGTCTGTAGCACAGCGTGTCTCAAGGCGCAGCCGTGTCTGTAGCGCAGCGTGTCTGATTTGCGTGAGGGATGGCAGCAAAAAGCCCGCAGCCGCGGAGCGCAGCGCAGCGGCGAGGACTTGCCGCGAACAGCCCGACGGCGCCGCGCATGATTCGGTTTTGATGTATTTGATTTGCGCCGGCACGCCCAAAAATGTATTTTTACCCAAAATTACCGTATGACCGATACTGATTTTTTGGCGTATTTAGAAGGCTTTCTCACCCAGGAACGCAAGGCGAAGTTTGTGGATGTGCTCACGCGCCGCACGAATCATTTTACGGTAGCCATTCAAGATGTGTATCAGTTGCACAATACCAGCGCGGTGATGCGTAGTTGCGAGGTTTTTGGCGTGCAGCAATTGCATGTGGTTGAAGAAAAATTCGGCAAAAGCATTGACAAAGAAATTGCTATGGGCGCGCAGAAATGGGTTGATGTGAACCGTTATGAAAGCATTGACAGTTGTATTGCTTCGCTTAAAAAGAGCGGTTACCGGATTATTGCGACCACACCGCACCAAGACGATTGCGATTTGGACGATTTTGATATTACCCAGCCCAGCGCTTTGTTTTTTGGCACTGAACGCCACGGACTTTCTGAAGAAGTGTTGGCGCAGGCCGATGGTTTTATTAAAATTCCGATGGCGGGTTTTACCGAGAGTTTGAATATATCAGTTTCGGCAGCGATTATTTTGCAGAACCTTACGAGTCGTTTGCGCAAATCAGATATTTCATGGCAACTGACTGAGGAAGAAATAGTGCAGAAAAGATTGGATTGGGCCAAGCAATCGATTAAAGATATTGAGCGTATTGAGGCGCGTTATTACAGCGATTTGAACGCGCAGAAATAAGATTACTTTTTGCGCAGAACTTTGTATTCTTCATAGCAAGCGCTGATGGCGTCCATGATTTGCAAGTCGTTGGCGCTTTTGATAAAAGCTTCAGAATAGTTGCAGTGTTGTAAAATTTCAGGAATATCTTTTTTGTCAATGCCGAGTAAAGTGGCCACCGTTTCGCGGTCGTATTTTGATTCAAGCAAATTGCGGACGGTTTCGTCTTTTTTGACTTGTTTGAGCCGTTTGAGTTCGTTTGATTTTTTTCCGAACGTATTGTAGAGCAAATCGGCCGGATTCATGACTGAACTAATGACGCGTCCAAAAGCACTGGGTGATTTATCGCCGGCTTCATAGCCTTGTTGCAAGCCCGAAATGCTGTAGCGGTAATTTTCGAGCGATGGAATCAGTTTAGAATCGACTTCAAGATAACCTGTTAAATAATAGGGTTGGATGATGACTTCTTCAAGCGCGATGGCTTTTTCGGTCATTTGAATTTTGGTGGTTTTGTTTTTGATCCAATCGTTGGTGACGCGCACTTTAAGCGATTGAAACCCGATGTATGAAAGCAGTAAAGTGTCGTTGACTGTGGCGTTGATTTCAAAATAACCTTTGGCGTTTGAAACCGTTCCGATGACTTTGTTGAGATTGATGATGTTGACGTTGGCAATCGGAAGTTGGGTGTTGTCATTGGTAATCGTTCCGTTGATGAGGTCATCTTGGGTGAGGCTTTGTGCCCATACGCCAGCGGTTGAAAACCATATAAAAATAAAGACTACAAAATATCTCATAGGTGATTTTGAAAGCCTAAAAGTAGTAAAACCACTAGTGATATTTTGTAGCCTCTTGGACAATTATCAGAAAATTAACAAATGCTGATTAGCTTCTGCGCGATTTCTTTTCGTTGAATTTATTCATAAAGTCATCAGAGCGGCGTGGCTTTTTATCGCTAAAACTGCTTTTGCCCGCTGCTGGTTTGCTGTCTCTTGAACTAGAGAATTTTCCGTCTTTGGCAGACGAGAATTTGCCTTCTTTGCTCGATGAGAATTTCCCGTCACGGCGCTCTGTGCGACGTTCTGGTTTTCCTGAGAAGCTTCCTCTATCGCTTCTATCGCCTCTGTCAAAACGTTTCGGACCGCCAGAGTTGCGTCCGTTGTGGTCGCGTCGGCTTCCACCATCGTTTTTAGAAATCTCTACATTGATGCGACGTCCTTCTAAGGTAATGTTGTTGAGGGTTTCCATGACCAAATCAGTGTGTTCCGGGTTGGTATTGAAAAACGCAAAACCTTCTTTCACATCTACTTTGAATACATCATCACGGCCAACATCAAGCGTGTCGCGCAAGAAATCTTTAAGTGACATCCAATCAAAGTTGTCGCGTGAACCAATGTTGATAAAGTAACGAACGGCACTTCCGCTGTTGCTGAATTCTCTTGGTTCGCGTTCGCCGCGTTTTCCGTCGGCTGCTGCCACAGAAATATCACGTGTTTTTTTGTAGTAATTGATGAATCTGTTGAACTCAACCGATACCATTTTTTTGATCAATTCTTCTTTGCTCAAACCTTCTAAAACGGTATTGATGGCCGGAAGATAGTTGTCAATTTCGTGATCAACCTCGGTGTCTTTGATTTTATTGGCTAAGTGCAAAAGTTGGATTTCGCAAATTTCAATGCCTGATGGAATGGGTTTTTCTTCAAATTTTTGTTTGATGATTTTTTCAATCGCATGAATTTTACGAATCTCAGATTTGGTTACAATCACCATGGATGTTCCCAGTTTTCCGGCGCGTCCGGTTCTTCCGGAGCGGTGGTTGTAGGTTTCGATTTCATCGGGCAATTGATAGTTTACCACGTGGGTAATGTTGTCTACGTCAATACCGCGAGCAGCTACATCGGTGGCTACCAACATCTGAATTTGACGTCCGCGGAACGATTTCATCACTGAATCACGTTGTGCTTGCGATAAATCGCCGTGCAAAGCCGCAGCGTTGTATCCGTCTTCAATGAGTTTTTCAGCTACGGCTTGTGTATCGCGTTTGGTGCGGCAAAACACTACCGAAAAAATATCCGGATTGGCATCGGCCAAACGTTTTAATGCTTCGTAACGATCGCGGGCATTGACCATATAAAATTCGTGTGATACGGTGGCAGTTCCCGAGTTCTTGGCGCCCACGGTGATTTCTTGCGGATCGTGCATGAATTTTTTGGCGATGCGCGCTACTTCTGAAGGCATGGTGGCCGAAAATAACCAAGTTGATTTGTCATCAGGCGTATCAGATAAAATCGAGCAAATGTCTTCATAGAAACCCATGTTGAGCATTTCATCAGCTTCATCTAGTATGCAGTAATTAATGTTTTTGATGTTGACCAATCCGCGATTGATCATGTCTTGCATACGACCCGGGGTCGCTACAATGATTTGTGCACCGCGTTTTACCTCGCGCGCTTGCTCGGTAATGCTGGCTCCACCGTATACAGCCACGGTGTGTAATCCTTTGAGGTATTTTGAATAAAGCTTAATTTCGTTGGTGATTTGCAGACAAAGTTCACGCGTTGGGGACAAGATCAAAGCTTGTGTGTTGCGGTTGTCTGGGTCAATCTTTTGAATAAGCGGAAAACCAAATGCTGCGGTTTTTCCGGTTCCGGTTTGTGCTAAGGCTACCAAATCAGTATCCTGTTCTAAAAGCACCGGAATGGCTTTGTCCTGAACCTCCGACGGAGTTTTAAAGCCTAAGTCGTTAATTGCCTGTAAGATAGGCTCGCTTAGGCCTAGTTGTTCAAATGTATTCATTCTGTGTATTTAAATTGGGCGCAAAGGTAGGCTTTATAATTCAGAATAACTACATAAGGTATGCGTTAATTTCAGTATAAAATTTTTAGGTTGTTGGTTGATTTTCAGTTGTAGTAGATAAAAAGTCAACCAATTGTTGTACGGCTTTTCCTCGGTGGCTCATGGTGGCTTTTTCCTCAAGACTCATTTGGGCAAAAGTGCAATCGCATCCTTCGGGTACAAAAATAGGGTCATAGCCAAAGCCATGTGTTCCTCTTTTTTCATCAATGATTAGTCCGCGTACAATGCCGGTAAACAAATGCTGTTGACCGTTTAGATTTAGGGCAATCACGGTTTTGAATTGAGCACTTCTGTTGGTGTAATGCTTAAGTTCTGAAAGAAGTTTGTTCATATTGTCTTGGGCATTTTTTTGTTCACCGGCATAACGAGCCGAATAAACTCCGGGCGCACCGTCAAGGGCAAAAACCTCAAGTCCGGTATCATCTGAAAAGCAATTAACTTCAAATTTGCGGGCAATATAATCAGATTTGATTTTTGCATTGCCTTCAATGGTGTTGGCAGTTTCGTCGATTTCATCGTGAAAATCAAGGTCGTGTAAACCTAAAAGCTCAATGCTCTTGGGTAGTAAAGCCCGAACTTCTTCGAGTTTGTTGGGATTGTGGGTTGCAAAAACAAGTTTCATCAGAAAAATTTTATAAATAGATTAGATTTTGACAACAAATTTATAATCATTAAAAATAGTACAATATAATTAGGGTTTTAAAAAAAAAAAATGTTCTTGATTCGATGTGTTTTTTATATTCGCATCACCTAAACCCAACAACATCCAATCCAAATGAAATTCATCCACCACCTCAAGAGGTATGTGCTTTTGCTATGTATATTACTCAGTAGTAAAACGTATGCTCAATATCAATTCCGAGACGGAAATCTTCCTAAAAACATTTCGCTCTATCATTACACCACTATTGCCGATGTTGGGCAGCAAGAACTCAAAATTGCGGATGTAGTCAAAAAGTACACGGCACTTTATCCGTCAAAACTCAAAACAGACAATGATGATTTAGGTTTTACCGACCATCATTTTTGGGCAAAGTTTTCATTAGCCAATACAACAAATCGTCCGCTGGAATATTATCTTGAAACTGCACGTCCGATTATTGATTTGGCCGAAATGTATAAGGTGAATTCAGCTACAGGTCAAATTTCAAAATCAATCAGTGGCGATGGGTTACCCTTTTTTGAACGTAGTTTTCAAGATCGAAAAACCATTTTTAAGGTTGAACTTTTACCTCAAGAAAAAGCAGATTTTTACCTGCATTTTAAAAGTGATGGGGAAACTATTAAAATGCCGGTAACCCTCAGAGATGCACAAAGTTTTGTTGAAGAGACAACTATTGAGGAGTGGGTGTTTGGTGTTTTTTACGGAATTCTTTTAACTGCCGCCATTCTCTACCTGTTTTTCTTTGTGGCTATGCGTGAGAAGACCTTCTTTTATTACAGCTTATATGTTATTTTTATTGGGTTGATGCAATTTGCGCTTGATGGTTATTTCTTTAAAGTAATTACACCACAAGGGGGCTGGCTTTCAATGCATGCAGTATTGATTTTTGCTATGACCGCAGGAATTTTATTGGGCAAATACAGTGAGGTGTTTTTAAAAGTAAAAGAGCACAATCGTTTTTTGTATCGCGCTTTTAATGTGGTCTACTCAATGGCCGGATTGCTTATTCTGGTAATTGTTTTTGTTCCTCCTGCTTTTGCTGTTTGTTATCCGTTGGCGAATGTTTTAGGATTATTTGTACTCATCTTGATCATCAGTGCAGTAGCGCATATGTATTGGAACAGTAAACCGGTTGATCCATTTTTTAGTATTGGTATTTTGTTTTTAATCATGGGGTTTGGGGTTTTTATTTTAAATAATTTTGGCCAGCTTCCTAATAATTTCTTTACACAAAATAGTTCAAAATTTGGCACTGGGCTCGAGATTATCTTTCTCTCACTCTCAATGGGGAATTTGATCAGAGAACTCAAAAATGACAAAGATGAGTTCAACCGTTTGGCTTTGATAAGACTTGAAGAGATGAACGATTTGAAATCTTATTTTTTATCCAATATTAGCCACGAATTGCGCACACCGCTAAATGCTATTTTGAATTTGACAGATTCAATTCTAAAAGATTCGGCCGATGAAAAAATCAAACAAAACTGTCAGGTAATCAAATATTCTTCACATAGTTTGTTGAGTTCAGTAAATGATATTCTTGATTTCTCTAAGATTGAAAAAGGAGAGCTTAAATTAGAACGTGTGTTATTTGAGCCGGTAAAAGTTTTAGAACATTTAAAGAATAATGCCGCTATCAGAGCTAAAGATCAAGGCTTAGAATTTGACTTCATTAAAGGCGAAAATATACCCGATCATCTTTTGGGAGATGTTACTCGTTTGGTTCAGATTGTGAACAATGTTTTAAGCAATGCCATCAAATTTACCTCGCATGGTTTTGTTAAATTTGAGCTGGATGCTGAAATAAAATCCAAAAACATAGCTAGTTTGATAATTACAATTTCAGATTCAGGTATTGGTATTTCAAAAGAAAAATTGCATAGTATTTATGAGTCATTTTCGCAGAGTACTATTGACAACAAACGAAAATTTGGTGGCTTAGGGTTGGGGCTTTTTATTGTTAAAAATTTGGTTGATTTAAAGGGCGGAACCATTAAAATTGACAGCTTAGAAAATGTAGGAACACATTGTAAAATAGTTGTAGACTATGACATTGCTGTGGTTGAAAAAGCAACACCGAAAGTTGAGGAAAACCAAATATTTGACTTAGGCGGAAAGAAAATACTCGTAGTTGAAGACAATGCTATAAATCAAATGGTCATTAAAATGATCGTCAAAAAATGGCTCAATACTGAAGTAAAATATGCCAATCATGGCCAGGAAGGTATAGAAATGTTACAAAAGGAATCCTTTGATTTAATTTTAATGGATTTGCAAATGCCGGTTATGGATGGTTACGAAGCAACTATTGCTATTAGAGCTGGGGAAGCTGGTGAAAAATATAAAGACATTCCAATCGTGGCAGTAACAGCAGATGTCATGGAAACCACTAAAATGCGTGTCAAAGAAATCGGGATGAACCATTATTTGTCAAAACCGGTAAAAAATGATATTCTTTACGAGACAGTTGCGGGTTTGGTATAAAAAAAAGGCATCCGTTTGTGGGATGCCTTTTTTTGTATTTAGTTGTTCAAATTATTTTACAATGAGTTTTTGTGTTTGACCATTGGCTGTTTTGATCATGTAAACACCACTGTTAAAATTAGTTGTGTCAAGGCTAGAAGTGTTGTTTGATTTTACAATCATTTTGCCCAGAATATCATACACCTCAATATCAACGGTCTTGTTGAATAAGACAATTTCTTTGTTGGATGGATTTGGAGCTACAGTAAAACTATTGTTATTGGCCTCAAAAACTGTAGTTGCTAAATTGGTTTCGGCAGTAACCGTTACCATATCAAAACGAACTACACCAGTGCCATCATAGGTTGAGGTTGAGGTTGAAGCTAAATAATTCCCGGCAATCGGGTCAAAGGCAGCAACGATTCTTATGGCAGGCATATCGCTGTTGTTCAGGCCAGTTACGCCAGTTAAGTCAACTGTTCTACTGTTGTACCATACATCTCCGGTTCCAGTAGCGGCAGGCGTAAAACTAAAAGTTTGCGCATCAACCCAAACCGGCGAAGCGGCTAGTCGATCAGCAGTGTATTGAACCACATATGTGTTGGCGGCTTTGTTGCTTAAGCGTTGGTCAAATTTAACTTTTATTCCGGCATAATTAGCTGAAACAAAGTTAATCTGAATACCACTGGTTTTGTTACCAGCACCTAATGCAGGAAAATTAGTAATGGCCCAAGCCAAGTTTGGTGGATTAGTGGTTACCGGGTCTGAGCTACCAACTCCGGTTGAGTTTACACCCGCAGCAAAAGGCGTTGCCGAAGTTGTTGCAGTTCCTACCAATCCGATAGTTCCTGAACCTTCTGAAGGTAGCGGATTTGAGCCTCCGCCCGGAACCGAAGCAGCATCTGCTCCGTTAAAATTCCATTTGGCTAAAGTGGTTTGACCCCAAGAATTACAAGTAAACATTAATGCTAGGGCAATCATTTTAAATACAGTGTAATTTGTCTTCATATATTCTATATTAGATTTTTTCTGAAGCAAAATTAGAATTAATATTTGAATCATGGTTGGCTAATCGATGTAATGCAAGAATAATTGTATAAACTACAAAATCATGGTTTTCAAATTGATAAAACCCTTCTTTTTTGTTGAAAAAATCATTTTTCTGTAAAGCAATAATTGTTAATAACACACTGATTTAATAGTAGTCAATTCAATCTGATGCTGCTGTTTTTAATAATTAAATCGATTAAGTGTTTGAAAAAAACGATTAAAGTTTTATTGTGAAATTAGTTAACAATTACTTCACACAAATAGCCAAAAATCAGCTAAATAATATATATTTTTGCTTCAACTCAATTTTAATTTTTTATGAAAAATATGCTACTTTTTAAGAAAGTAAACACCTTAGTGTTTTGGTGTTTTGCTCTTCTGTTGTTGTGTTTGCCTGGTAAAGGTTTTGCACAGTTGCTGTTTTCGGATAATTTTAATTATACGACACCAGGAAATCTGCAGACCACAGCAACACCAAACTGGGCAGTCCACAGCGGAACCAGTAATTATGTTCAATATTCCAATACCGGATTGACTTTTTCTGGTCATGCTGGGTCTGGAGTTGGTGGTTGTGCGACTATCGCTTCTACTGGGGTTGGTGACCACAACACAACCTTTACCTCACAAAATTCTGGGACGGTTTACATGAGTTGCTTGGTTCGTTTTACAGCTGCAGCAGCCGGAAGTGATTATTTTATTCATTTTAATAATGCCACGTTCAATGCTAGAGTTGCTGTTCAGCTCAGTGGAGCTAATATTCGTTTTGGTATCAGTAAAGCCGGAACACCAACGATGGCCGCTACGAACTACAACTTAAACACTACCTATATGTTGGTGGTTAAATATACTTTTATTGCAGGTGCTACTAACGATACTTGTGATTTGTGGGTATTGCCCGCTTTTGCAGGGTCTGAAGCTACAGCTGGTGCGGCTTTACAAAGCACATCAGCAGGAACCGATGCAACTGCTTTGAGTGCTATTGCTATTCGTCAAGGAACTCCTCCGACGGGTTCAATTGATGCTATTCGCGTTGGTAAAACATGGGAAGATGTTGCGCCACCTGCTTCGGTGATTAACGGAGGAACAACTTCAACAGTTGCATTTTCAACTACTTATGGGACAGCTTCTGCGCATCAAACGTTTGCAGTTTCAGGTACATTGTTAACCAACCCTTTGGTAGCAACAGCTCAGACTGGTTTTGAAGTTTCTAGAAATGATGTTGTTTCATACGGATCTACAGCCTCATACACAGCTACTGAAGCTAATGCCGGTGGAATTTCATTTTTGGTGCGTTTAAAAGACAATGCGTCGGCAGGAAGCTATAATGCGCAAAATGCTGTAGTGCTTTCAAGTAGTCCGGCAAACAATGCCAACATTGTAACTTCAAGTTCTGGCAATACAGTTGCACCTTTTGGGTTGACTATTACGGGGCTCACGGCGCAAGACAAAACTTTTGATGGTAATAATATTGCTACTTTAACCGGTACAGCTGTTTTAAACGGAGTTTTGTTTTCAGATGATGTTGTTTTGGGTGGGACCCCTACAGCTACTTTTTCATCAGCAGCCGTAGGTACATGGCCGGTTGCGGTAACAGGTTACAGTATTAGTGGTACTAAAGCTGCAAACTATACCGTAAGTCAGCCAACAGTAGCCAATGCAACTATTAATCCTTCATCATTGGCTGATCAGGTGATAACTTTTCCTGCTCTAGGCAGTGTTCCCTACGGAACGGCAACAGTAGATTTATTGGCAACCTCAGACAATCCCGGAGGTAATCCAATTACTTATGTAAGTTCTAATCCGGCTGTAGCCACAATTTCAGGAAGTACTGCTGTAATTGTTGGTGCAGGTTCAACCACTATAACAGCTTCACAAGCGGGTGATTCAACCCATAATCCTGCTATTGATCAATTGCAAACATTAACAGTAACTCCGTTGGCCATTACCATTACCGGAATATCTGCTTTGGATAAACCCTATGACGGAAATACAACAGCTACTTTAACAGGAACAGCGGTTTTATCTCCTGCTCCGATTAATAGTGATGATGTTACTATTGGAGGGACCCCGGTTGCAAACTTTGCTACAGCCAATGCGGGAACGCAAACGGTAACGGTAACGGGTTATACATTAAATGGTGCACAGGCAGGTAACTATACATTATCTCAACCTGTTATTGCAGATGCAACCATTACGCAGCTTACCCAAACGATAACAACTTTCTTGACGATTCCAACATTGACTAATTTGACCGCTCCGGTTACGTTAACAGGAGTTGCTTCATCAGGTTTAACCGTTACTTTTGAAAGTTCAGATACCAATGTTGCTACTATTTCTGGTAATGTGCTTACGGTTGTTGGGACAGGCATTGTTACCATTACGGCAAAACAAGTAGGTAATACCAATTATGCAGCTGCTCCTGAACTCACCCAAACCAGAACAGTTGAGGCAGCTTTATATTTAAATCAGTTTACAGGAACCACTTCGGCTTGTCCGACACAAGGAAATACACCAGTTGTGGCAGCAAATGTCAATGGCGCAATAGCTGGTCGTTCAACAATGATCTGTTCGGCTTTGAGTAACTTTTTTAGCTCAACAACGTTAAACGTAACCTCTAGTATTAACAATAGTTCTTACGTTGAGTTTTCAGCAACTGCAGCATCAGGTTTTAGTTTTAATTTGACTAAAATGTCATTCATTCGTTCAGGAAGTAATACAGCTCCGAATCAATTAGAAGTACGCTATAGTACTGATGGTTTTGCAACTTCAACTTCCATGAATAATACAGCTTTGACTACCACTTCTGCTACACAATTAACTTGGGATTTTGCAGATTTTAGCACGCCAATTTCTGGAACCATCACCTTTAGAATTTACCCATACGGAACGCAACGCGCTGATTTATCAGCCGGTGCAGCAGCAGCAACAGGAACATTCAGAGTTGATGATTTGACTATCTACGGAGCGGTTGTAATTCCACCACCAACGGTAGTAACAATTACTCCTGCTACGGATATCACTATTGACTCAGCTACTTTGTCAGGTGATGTAACGGCTACAGGTGGGCCGGATGTTTTAGGTAACGGTATTGTTTATTCTTCTACAGACTTTACGCCAACGCTAGGTGAGCCGGGTGTTATTCAATTAGCCAACCCATCACCAAGTATCGGAACCGGAGCTTTCTCAATAGGAACCGGTAGCATTTTATTGCCAGATACTGAGTATTATTACAATGCTTACGCAAACAGCGTTCAAGGCTATGGTTATGGAACACCGTCAAGTTTTTACACTTTGGCTAATGTACCTGTACAACCTAATGCAGCTTCAAATATTACAACCACTACTTTTGATTTTGATTTTGATACGAGTAACAATCCGACATCGACAATGTATGCGATTCAAATCAACAGTCAATATCTTCAGGCCAACGGAACTTTAGGAGCAACTGCTGTATGGCAAACTGCTTTTAATTGGATGCAATCGCCAACGCCTCATTTAATTACGGTAAGCGGATTAAATGCCAATACATTATATACATACTCAGTAAAAGCTAGAAATGGTGCTAACGTTGAAACTGCATTCGGAACTTCTAATTCGGCTACAACATTGCCTATTACAACACCAACTTTAGAAGCTGATCCGCTAGGTGCTTTCGGAAATGTTTGTATCAATGCTTCAGATGTTAAAACATTCGCTGTTTTAGGAACACAACTTACCCATGATATGACAATTGGTCCGTTAGATGGATTTACCTTTTCAATTACCGGAGGTAATGATTATGCTAATGATTTAACTCTTTCGCCTGATGTTAATGGTGATATTTTAGAAACTATTTATGTGAAATTCACACCAACTTTAGTTCAGTCATACAGTACAACACCTATCACAATTGCTAGTGTTGGAGCGACCAGTATTTTTGTAACTGTATCTGGTTCAGGTATCAATACCCCGGCTTCTGCAACTACCGGAACAGCTAGTTCAATTGTTTCAAACGGAGCTTCGGTTTCTGGGGCATATACTTTAGGTTGTTCAGCTTTAACTGAGTTCGGAATTCAATACAGCACTGACAGTGCTTTTTCAAGTATTGTATTTGTACATGGTTTACCAGCTACTTTAACCGGTTTAACACCTAATACTCTATATTATTTCAGAACGTATGTGTCAGATGCAACAGGTGATATTGTAAGTAGCCCGGCAGGTCAGTTTACTACAGCCAATATTGATGCTCCAATAGCCACTGCTGCAACCACAGTAACCAATAATAGTTTTGTTGCCAATTGGGATGCCGTTATCGGAGCAACTAGCTATCAATTGGATGTGAGTACTACAGCTGATTTTTACGGGCCTTCATCAACATTAGCGGCTTGGACTTTTCCGAATAATCCTGATAATAATATAGTTGATGTTGCTATAACTGCCAATAACGCACAAACCTTGACTACTCAAGGAGGTGTAGGAACTGTTACGTATGTTCCGGTTGTGTCAAGTGCAACCAGTGCGGCTTCAGCAGGGACATGGAATGCAGGAAACGGAGCCAAATGGTGGCAAGTTGATTTTTCAACATTAGGTTATACAAATACCAAAGTGTCATCGTCTCAACGTTCTTCTAACACAGGTCCGAAAGACTTTAAAGTTCAATACAGAATCGGAACAGCTGGTGCTTGGACTGATGTTCCGGGCGCGGTAATTACAGTTGGAAATGATTGGACTACCGGAGTTTTGGCGACAACTTCGCTGCCTGCTGCTTGTGATAATCAATCTTCTGTTTATTTGCGTTGGATTATGACCAGTAATACTGCAGTTAATAATACTACGGTAGCTGCTGGAGGGACTTCGGCTATTGACAATATTACGATAACCGGAAGAGCGCCTATGTTCTTATCAGGATATGAAAATCTTACCGTTAACGGAACTTCACAATTAGTTGATGGACCTCAGGTTACTGAAAATACTACTTATTATTACAGAGTTAGATCGTTTAGTCCAAATAGTACATCAGATAATTCTAATGTAATCTCTGTTACAACTGCTTATGAAACACAAACATTTACTTCTGTTGCTCAGTCAGCTGGTGTTGTTTGTAGCGGTAGCAACGGAACTTTTGAAGTAACCGGTTTGTTGCCTAATAAAGTGGCAAAAATCAATTATACTTTGGGTGCCACTTCATCAAATGTGTTGACTACTACCGCTGATGGCTCAGGTAATGCAACTTTCCAATTGGCTTTGACAACAGCTGATAACGGCAGTACATTGACTGTTGATTCAGTTGAAAGAGCTGATGCCACAACTACTCCGTATGTTCCAACATCTGGAAATCAAATTACGATTGCTGATGTTGCTGATGTAATCACCTATTATGCTGATTCTGACAATGACGGTTATGGAAATGCAGCTATGAGCACAACTTCATGTGTTGGGGCTCCGTTTGGATATGTTTTAGACAATACTGATTGTAATGATGCGGACGGTTCTGTTTTCCAATTAGCAACTTTCTATATTGATGCTGATTTTGACGGTTACACCAACGGAACCGCTACTGTTTGTTCAGGATTTGGAGCTCCTGTAGGCTACTCTGAAACAACTGCCGGAGATGATTGTAATGACAATAATTCATCAATTTTCCAACTAGCCACATTCTTTATAGATGCCGATGCCGATGGATATACCAACGGAACTGCTACTGTTTGTTCAGGATTTGGTGCTCCGGTAGGTTATTCTGAAACTACTGCCGGTGATGATTGTAACGATGCTGATGCAACTAAATACCAATTGGGCATGTTCTATGTTGATGCCGATAACGATACGTATACGGTTGGTTCTGCAGTTGAGGTTTGTTATGGATTAGATACCCCATCAGGTTATGCCAATTCAGCTTCTATGCTAGATGATTGTAACGATAACAATGCGGCTATCTATCAATTGGCTTCTTATTATATTGATGCCGATGGTGATAACTTCTCAGTAGGTGTTGAAACGGTTTGTTCAGGTGCGGGTGCTCCTGCGGGTTATTCAGCGACTACTTCTGGTGCAGATTGTGATGACAACAATGCATCGATTACTTTTGCTCCTACATTCTATGAAGATGCTGACGGTGATGGTTACGGAAATGCTGCTGTAACTACTTCAGTTTGTAGCCAGCCATCAGGATATGTTTCAAACAACACTGATTGTGACGATACCAATATGTCAATCTATCAATTGGCTACTTATTATGTAGATGCTGATGGTGACGGATGGGACAACGGAACGGCTTCAGTTTGTTCAGGAACTTCAGCTCCAGCTGGATATTCAGCTACTACAAGCGGAACAGATTGCGACGACACCAACCCATTGTTGACAGACAACTGTGGTGGAGGTTCAGTAGTTAATTTGACCATGTTTATCCAAGGATATTATATGGGTGGCAGCACAATGAACTCGGTTAAATTCAACCAAGATTTCGTATCACCGGCAACTGATGTTGAGGATATGACTATTGAGTTACACGATGCTACTACTTATGCTTTGGTTGACACCGCAGTGGCTACATTGCATACTGATGGTACTTTGTCTGCTACGTTTAATACAGCTGCAGCCGGGGATTACTATATTGCAGTAAAAGGTGCAAATATTACACAAACATGGTCTGCTATGCCGCAAACCATTGGTACAACACCATTGACTTATGATTTTACTACATCAGCATCACAAGCTTATGGAGATAACATGATTGAGGTGGAGCCAGGTGTATTTGCTATTTATTCAGGAGATATTACGCATGACGATCTAGTAGACGGCTCAGATTATGTAATCTGGGAAGAGGACTCAAACAATTTTGCGTTTGGAGTTTTTGCTACAGATTTGAACGGAGATGGATTAGTTGATAGCTCAGATTATGTAATCTGGGAGGCCAACTCAAACAACTTCATCTTTGCGTTCTATCCGTTTTAATAATATTATTCAAAATGAAATAAAAAACCCGCTCAATAGAGTGGGTTTTTTTATGCTTCATAAATATTTATAACTAATTCAGAATATCCCGTCAAAATCGCTAATTTTGCGGCATTATTTTAAGAATTGTATTAGTTGATAATCATGGTCAAAGATTTATTCGAAAGAATTCAAAACAACAAAGGCCCGCTCGGAAAATGGGCTTCACAAGCCGAAGGATATTATGTGTTCCCTAAACTCGAAGGAGATTTGGGCCCGCGCATGCAATTTCACGGAAAGGAAATATTAAACTGGAGTATTAACGATTATTTGGGCTTAGCCAATCATCCTGAAGTGCGCAAAGCCGATGCTGATGCTGCTCAGAATTACGGTGCTGCATATCCGATGGGTGCGCGAATGATGTCTGGTCATACAAGCATTCATGAACAATTAGAAAATGAATTGGCAGCATTTGTACAAAAAGAGTCAGCCTATTTGTTGAATTTCGGATACCAAGGAATGGTTTCAACCATTGATGCTTTGGTTACTAAAAATGACATCATTGTTTATGATGTTGATGCACATGCATGTATTATTGACGGTGTTCGTCTACATATGGGCAAGCGTTTTACCTACAAACACAACGATATTGAGAGCATGGAGAAAAACCTTCAGCGAGCTACTAAAATGGCGCTTGAAACAGGGGGTGGAATCTTGTTTATCACCGAGGGTGTTTTCGGAATGCGCGGTCAGCAAGGAAAACTTAAAGAGATTGTGGCTATGAAAGAAAAGTACAATTTCAGATTGTTGGTTGATGACGCACATGGTTTTGGTACTTTAGGAAAAACAGGTGCCGGAGCAGGTGAGGAGCAAGGTTGTCAAGACGGAATTGATGTTTATTTCTCCACTTTTGCCAAATCTATGGCTTCTATCGGAGCTTTTATTGCTGCTGACAAAGACATTATAGATTATTTGAAATATAATTTGCGCTCACAAATGTTTGCCAAAGCTTTGCCGATGATTCAGACCGTTGGGGCTTTGAAACGTTTGCAAATGTTGCGCAACATGCCTGAGCTTAAAGACAAACTTTGGGAAAATGTAAATGCGCTTCAGAACGGCTTGAAATCTCGTGGGTTTAATATTGGTGATACCAATACTTGCGTTACTCCGGTTTATCTTGAAGGAAGCATTCCAGAAGCTATGGTCATGGTGAACGATTTGCGCGAGAATTATGGAATTTTCTTGTCTATCGTGGTATATCCGGTGATTCCAAAAGGAATTATCTTGTTGCGAATGATTCCAACAGCTTCGCATACATTGCGTGATATTGAAGAAACTTTAGCCGCTTTTGAAGCCATTCGCGAAAAGTTGACCAACGGAACTTATAAAGCTATTGCTGAGCAAACAACCGTTGATGTCAGTTAATTGCTAAACTTTGTTTTATAAAAAAAAGCGCTTCAATACGAGGCGCTTTTTTTATTACTGAATTGATTTGAGGTAAGTTCGTCTTCGGCGTGTTACCCGCGCATCAATGTTTTTCCAAAGATTGTGGATGGAGTGATTTTCTTCAAGTTCCGGAGTTCTGATGCATTTGGTGATACCGTTGGCTTTGAATGTCTTGAAAAAATCATCAAATATAATGGCGGTGACTCCTTTGTTTTGATATTCGGGCGCAATGCCAATCAAATAGAACAAAACTTCTTTACTGTTTTTTTTAGCTTTCAAAAGATGATAAAATCCAAACGGGAATAATTTGCCATTGGCTTTTTGCAGGGCTTCAGAAAATGAAGGCATGACAATCGTAAAGGCAATCATTCGGTTGTCTTTGTCAAAAACAAATTTGATATATTCAGGATTGATAAACGGGATATATTTTTTCTTAAAATATGCACGCTGTATGTCTGTAATGGCTACAAAAGATGCCAAATGGGCATAAGTTGTATTGAACAAATCGAACATTTCATCAACATAAGGCATAATATCTTGTGTTCGGGTGAAATTCATAGAACTCAGTTCATATCTTTTACGTACAAATTCTTGTGCTCTTGCAAAGACAGTCGGATCAACTTGACTCAACAAAAAACTGCTTTCATGATATTCTTTTTCTTTTACATAGCCCAACTGCTCTAAGTGCTGCGCATAATACGGAAAGTTGTACCAAGTAATCATAGAACCTATATAGTCAAAACCCTCAGTCAAAACCCCTACTTTATCAAGGTTTGAAAAACCCATGGGGCCTTCAATATGTTCTAGGTTGTTTTTAAGACCAATTTCACGCACTTTTTCGAGCAAAGCTTTGGTCACTTCAACATCATCAATAACATCCCACCAACCAAAGCGCATCTTTTTTTTATGTTGATTATTGACTTCATTCCAGTTGATAATGGCTGCAATTCTACCAACTATCTTGTTGTTTTGATAGGCCAAAAACAAATGGGCTTCAGCAGATTCGAATGCCGGATTTTTAGTTATATCAAAATTTTCTATTTCATCAGCTATAAGCGGCGGAACCCAATAAGGATGATTTTTGTATAAATCAAACGGAAAAGTGACAAAATCTTTGAGCTGTTTTTTGTTGTTGACTTGAATAATTTCCATCGTTAATTAGCTTTTTCTCCTGATTCAACAGCATCCATGCGTTTTTTCTTTTTCTCTTTTTGTTTGTCTTTTTCCTTCTCAAACTTTTTATCCATTTTTGATTTTCCTTCTTTTTTATCTTTTGGAATACGCAACATAAAATCGCTGTATTGGCCTTCGAATCTCCAGGAGAAACCTACATTGGCATACATTATTTTGGGTGCATACTGCAAGTTTGAACCAACTGAGGCGTCAATTTGTATATTTTTCTTGAGCAAATACGCAGCTCCAATGCGCATGTAATTTTCTCTGAAGTTTTCGCCATTGATGCCCTGAATTTCAAACATTCCCGACATACGCATATTAAAACCACGCGTTACCGTTAATATGTAATCAAACGAATTTCGCTGTGACGGAAATTGATCTAAAATAAAGTTCGTTACAAAGCTGTATTTGCCAAATTGATGTTGTGTGATGAGCATTCCTTTGGTAGCGATGCCGTTTTCTTTCCACATTCCGGTACGCAAGAATTTTTCTTTGGCCAGATTAAAATGCAATCCACCGTAAATGCCAACTGCCGGGATGAATTGGCGCCAATTAAATTTGTGGTTGGCTTTCCAGCTATACAAATTAGGTTTGGGTTCGTAATTCATCTCAGGATCATAAATCATATACTTTAACCCCAAAGTTACTCGTCTAAGTGCTGCTTGATGACCATCACCACCCGGAAAACTGTAGCTCTCGTTGTAGTAGTTCACGTTGGCATTGAGTTCGAGTTGTTCAAAAAAAGCACCGTATCTCATTTCTAAGTCGCTGGACCAAGCTTGCGCATTAAAGTCATTGTCGTGATTTTTTTCGTCAATATAGCTCAAACCCCATTCAGTTTGAAAAATGGTTTGCCCAACAGCAAAAGCTCCCATAGATTTTCCGGGGCGATTCGAGTTGATTTCGTCAGTATATTGACCATATTGAGCCGTAGAATACAGCAAAAAAAGCAAGGCTAAAAGGAATTGGTTTTTGAACATAAAATGGTTGTTGTGGTTGATAAATCCACCGTTTCAAAAGTAATATAAAAAGCCACAATTTATGAATCTGTTATCATTTTTGCATCATGGATTATGTACATTTGTCAAAAATTTATGCACATGCAAACGGCATCTTTGAGCGGTCTTTTAGAAACGCTTTTATACATCATCGCTTTTTATTACTTACTAAAATTTGTTGCACGCTTGCTCTTGCCAATTATGGTTCAGAAGGTTGTGCAGAAAGCAGGTCAAAGCTTTCAGCAACAATACCAGCAACAATCAAGAACGAATCAGAATCAAGACGAAATTATTCGGGATCATGCCAAACAAGACAAGCCGCGTGAAACCAAGATTGTAGGCGAGTACGTTGACTTTGAAGAAATAGAATAAAACTCATCAAAACACGGTTAAAGGTTGTGAGTTTTTGATTATTTTTGACTCTTTAAACTGCCAACCTCACGGGTTTTCAAAACTATGACAAACTATTTCAAAAAAATCTACGCACATATCTTGGTTGTTTTAGGATTTGTGTTGGTTTCGTGTCTTTACTTTTATCCAATTCTTCAGGGCAAAAAAATATTCCAATCTGACATAGTTCAGTATACCGGAATGGCCAAAGAACAAAACGATTTTCGCAATACTTATCACACCGAACCTTACTGGACAGACAGTGCTTTTGGCGGTATGCCAACGTATCAGTTGGGAGCCGAGTATCCGCACGAATACATCAGTAAACTAGATCATATCTTGCGTTTTCTGCCCCGGCCTGCAGACTATTTGTTTCTGTATTTCTTGGGCTTTTATGTGCTTTTACGCGTACTCAAAGCTGATGTTTTACAGGCTTTTTTCGGAGCATTAGCTTTTGGTTTTTCAACTTATTTGATTGTTATTTTGGGGGTAGGGCACAATGCCAAGGCTCATGCAATTGCTTATATGCCTATGGTGGTTGCCGGTGTTTTGTTGGTCTTTCGCAAAAGGTACATAATCGGAGGCATTGTTACAATGTTGGTAGCTGCGCTTGAAATCAATGCCAACCACTTTCAGATGACCTATTATTTGTTGTTGTTTTTATTGGTAATTGGCACTTATTATTTGGTACAATTGATCAAAGAAAAACAGTTCAAAGAATTGGCTCAAGTATTCTTGGTTTTTGGGGTTTCGGCTGTAGTTGCCATTGGTGTTAATGCTACTAATTTGATGGCTACTTCTGAATATGCCAAATTCAGTACCCGCAGTAAAAGCGAACTCACTTTTAATCCCGATGGGAGCGAGGCTACAACCCAGAATGCTATGAGTAACGAATATATTACTGAATATAGTTACGGATTAGCCGAAAGCCTTGATTTGTTTGTACCGCGTTTGTTTGGTGGTTCCAACAGTGAAAACCTTGGCACTGATAGTGCTGTTTATGAATTTGCGGTTAATCAAGGTGTGCCAGAATCACAAGCCAAAGAATTTTCTGAAGGCTTGCCAACGTATTGGGGCGATCAGCCTATAGTAGCTGCCCCGGCCTATATTGGAGCGGTAGTTTTCTTTCTGAGTTTATTGGCCTTTTATGCGGGCGGGCGTAGATTGCGTTTTGCTTTTCTCACGGCAGCACTGATTTCATTGGCTTTGTCTTGGGGTAAAAACTTCTCGGTCTTGACCGATTTTTGCATTGCATATTTACCGATGTACGATAAATTCAGAGCGGTTTCATCCATTCAGGTTATCCTTGAAGTATGTGCGCCGGTAATTGCTATATTAGGTTTACAACAATTTTTCAGGTTACCTAAAGAGAAACAATGGTCGGTTTTGTGGAAAACTGCCGCGACAGCTTTGGGAATTTTAGCGGTCTTATTTTTAGCCAAAGGCATGTTTGAATATGCAGGCCCAATGGATGCTTACTACCGACAAAACTACGGACCGGACTTTGTAGAAGCACTCAGATCAGACAGAAAATCATTGTATATGGCTGATTTATTGCGCAGTGGGTTTTTCATGATGGTTGTTTCGGTTTTACTTTGGCTGTTTCAAAAAGAGCGCATACAAAAAAACAGCGCGATTATTTTGATTGGTATTTTTATGGTGGGTGATTTGTTTTTTATCGACCGAAATTATGTGAGTAGCTCTGACTTTTTGAGCGCCCACGAAGTTGATGCTCCGTTTGCACCAAATGCTGCCGATCAAATGATTCAAAACGATAAATCTCATTTTAGGGTTTTTGACATTGACGGAAACATGAGTAGTGCAAGAGCGTCGTATTTTCATAGTTCAATTGGTGGATATCACGCTGCAAAACCCAGAAGAATGCAGCAACTTTTTGATTATCAAATTGCCAAAAATAATATGGGTGTCTTGGATATGCTCAATGTAAAGTACATCATTCAAACCGATTCAACCGGAGCGGCTGTTCCGATGCTTAACGATATGGCCAATGGCAACGCTTGGTTTGTTCAAAAGCTTCACCTTGTAAGCACAGCCAATGAAGAAATGCGTATTTTAAATAAACTCGATACCAAAAATATTGCGGCAGTAAACAAGAATGATTTTGCACATTTGAACATCACCGAACAAGAGTTTGTCAAAGACAGTCTGGCTTCAATCAAACTCACGCAATATTTGCCTAATCATTTAACTTACGTTTCTAATAATACAAATGCAGGCTTGGCTGTTTTTTCTGAGATGTATTATGCCGAAGGATGGAACGCTTATCTTGACGGAAAATTAGTACCTCATTTTAGGGTTGATTATGTTTTGCGTGCAATGCAAGTTCCGGCGGGTCATCATAAAATTGAATTTAAGTTTGAACCTGAAGTAGTAAAAACCGGTAGTTCAATAGCTTTAGGAAGTTCAGCCTTAATGTTGATGCTCATTGTTGGCGGATTGTATTTTGAAAGAAAAAAACTTTGGTTTACCCACAAAGATCAAAACAACTAAATTTTAACCATGAAAAAAGTGCTGATCATCACTTATTACTTTCCTCCGGCAGGCGGACCCGGTGTTCAGCGTTGGTTAAAATTTGTGAAATATTTACCTGATTTTGGGTTTCAACCCATTGTTTACGTGCCTGAAAATCCTTCTTATCCCATTATTGATGAGCACCTTTTAGATGAAGTTTCTGAAAAAACGACGGTTTTAAAACAGAGAATTTTTGAGCCTTATGCCTTGGCCTCTTTTTTTTCAAAGGATAAAACTAAAAAAATCAGTGCTGGTATTATTCCTAACGAGCGTAAGCAAACCCAAATTGATCGTTTTTTATTGTGGGTTCGCGGTAATTTATTTATCCCTGATGCACGGGTTTTATGGGTAAAACCTTCAGTTCGTTATCTCAAAAAATATATTCAAGAACATCAAATTGATACGGTTATTACCACTGGTCCGCCACATAGCTTACATTTGATTGGTTTAAAATTAAAAGAACAACTCTCAGTGCGTTGGTTGGCTGATTTTCGAGATCCGTGGACTACTATTGGGTATCACGATAAACTTCATTTATCAGAAAATGCTGCTTACAAACATAAAATGCTAGAAAAAAGAGTGCTCAACCTAGCAGATGAGATTATTGTGACCAGCCCGAGTACAAAAGTTGAGTTTGAGAAAAAAACCGTTCAACCGATTACCGTAATTACAAATGGTTTTGATATGGAAAAGGTGGCAAAGCAAACTTTAGATGAAAAATTTAGTTTGGCACATATCGGCTCTTTTTTATCTGAGCGAAACCCTGTGCATCTTTGGCAAGCCATTTCAGATTTGGTTAAAGAGATTCCCGGTTTTGCACAAAATTTAGAACTTAAGCTTATAGGTACAGTAAGTAAAGAAGTTTTAGATACTATAGGTAGTTATAATTTGGGTGAATTTGTAAATAATCTGGGATATGTTTCGCATCAGCAAGCAATAGTTCACCAGAGAAAGTCACAAGTTCTGTTGCTTATTGAAATAAATTCAGCCAATACCATTAGTATTATTCCGGGTAAATTATTTGAATATATGATATCCAATAGGCCTATTCTTGCGATTGGACCCAGAGGTTCGGATTTTTCTAATATAATACAACAAACCAACACCGGTGTTTTTTATGATTATGCCGCTAAAGAGGAGATCAAACAAACTCTGAAACAATGGTATACAAAGTATCTTGAAAAAAACTTGAGTGTACATGCCGTGGGCGTTGATCAATATTCTCGTCAGAGTCTTACCAAAAAACTATCCAGTTTACTCTAATAATCGATTTGTATGGGCATCGTTCAAAGTCAATCGATAAAAAATACCATTATTACTTTTCTGGGTTTTGGCATTGGAGCGGTCAATGCACTTTTTTTCTACACTCATTTTTTAGGAAAAACACATTATGGTATGGTGGCCTTTTTACTGTCGGCTTCCAACATTATGATGCCGCTTATGGCTTTTGGGGTTCATAGTACTTTGATTCGGTTTTATTCTAATTGCCGTGATGAGCAACAGCGGGAGACTTTTTTAAGCTTCATGCTTTGGATGCCGCTCTTGCTGATAATTCCACTGCTGATTGCTTTTTATTCTTTTTATGATCAAATTGCTTATTGGGTCATCAGCGAGAACCCCGGTATAAAACCCTTTTTTTGGTTGATTCCGATTATTGGTATTTGCATGGGCTATTTTGAGATTTATTATGCTTGGGTCAAAGTTCACATGCAGTCTGTTTTAGGAAATTTTATTAGTGAAGTTTTGGTTCGACTGTTGGTGATGGGAATGCTGTTTTCGGTTCATTTTGACTGGATGACCAAAGATGGATTCATTTATGGCTTGTTGGGGGCATATATTATACAATTTTTGGTGATGAAAGCCTATGCGATGTATGTCAAAACTCCGCGTTTACATTTTAAATTACCACACAACAGTAAAGAGATTTTTGGTTACTCGTTTTTTATTATTCTGTCGGGTGGAGTAGCTGTATTACTCATGGATTTTGATAAAGTTATGATTCCGGCCTACAGAGATATCAGCAGTAATGCGCTTTATTCAGTAGCTATTTTTATCGCGACGGTTATTGCTGTTCCGAGCCGGGCTATGTTGCAAATTATTTATCCGATTACAGCCAAACTTATCGGCGAGAACAAACATAGAGAATTACAGGATTTATATCAAAAAAGTGCTATTACTCTTCAGGTGATCGGAGGTATGGTGATGTTGGGTATTTTTGTCAACATCCGACAAATATATGAGCTAATACCTTCTGATTACAGCGGTGGAATCACTGTGGTTTTTGTTATTGGATTGTCAAAATTTTACGATGTGATTCTCGGGAACAACAATGCTATTATTCTCAATACAAAGTATTATCGTTGGGTATTGATGTTTGGTTTGTTGCTTGTTTTTATGATGATTGGTCTCAACATGCTTTTGATTCCTCCTTATGGAATTGAAGGCGCTGCGTGGGCAACACTCATTTCAGTTTGTATTTATAATACAATTAAGCTTTGGTTTGTTGTGCGTAAGATGAATTTGTTTCCGTTTACAATCAATACGCTTAAGTCATTTGTTATTATGGCCTTGGTGTTTTTGATGTTTTATTTTTGGGATTTTAATTTTCACCCTTTGGTTAATATTATAGCTAAGTCAGCATTGATTGTACCGATTTATGTTTTTCTAAATTATCGTTGGCAAGTTTCGAGCGAAATCAATGATTTAATAGATCACAAAACCATGAAGTTTTTTAAAAAGACATAAAAAAATCCCGCCAATGCTCTGATTAGCGGGATTTAATCAATAACCCAATTTTTAACTATTATCATCTTTCTTTACCGGTTCTGTAATAAGTTCCAGTGTGCGTAGAATACTCTTCAAAATGACTAGAATCATCGTTACAACTATTATACCAAGTTTGACAACTTTTTACAGAACCTAGTATTTTTGTGATTTCACCTCTACAGTTATAGATAATTCTCAAACCACCCACTTCTGATAAAGCAAATCGGTTGTAATTCATAAATACACTACCAATTCTTTTGATTCTGTTTTGTTCATCGTAGTTCATATAAACTTTTCCAATACTTCTGATACGACCTTGTGTATCTCGAGTGATGCGAACACCTTTTGGTTCTGAATGGCGTCGACCATTGCGGTATACTACTTCTGAACTTGCTTCAGTATTTGTACTGAAATCAAAACCACCGTCGGTAAAAATGTAAAACTTAATTCCTCGTTCGGTAAATGTGATTGGCTCATCAAAATAATTGTTTTTGTTTGTCAAAGAACGAAGGGTTGATGCTGAGGCTGCTGCTCCGGTTAACCAAACAACAGCGGTCAAAAGAGTAATTGTTTTCATAAGGCATCGTGTTTAAAGTGAAGGCCAAACTCATTTCGGCCGTTGCTAACCCAATTGCAAGTGGTATGCCAAAAAAGATGATTTAAACCACAAAATAAAACGGGAGGTTTTTATGTTTCAGATTATCAGAAAGATAGATTTTTACGTAGGTAGGTATTTTTTTCTCAAACTCATTTCTATTCAATCAATTTTCATATTTTTGGCGAAAATTTTTCAACCCCATGAAGTATATCCTCAGTACTGTTTTCTTATTTGTAGTTTTTTTCTCAAATGCCCAAACTACTCCTGTAAAGGTCAATGAACAGCGTCGTTTTAGTTCAGATAGCCGTTTGTTTTATGTTTGGAATCAAGAGCGTGAAGCTTATGATTTGAAAGATACAGAGTATGAAAGTTCTGTTATCGATATACGTGAAATCAACACCAAAAGCAATGGGTATATTGCTATAGCGCTAACTGATGATGGAAAAACCCGTTTATACCACGGTTCAATAGTCAATTATTCGTTAGATGAAGAAGGGGTCGCAACTTGGATTTTGCGTTCTAAAAGTGCGCGCGGAAAATTGTCACTTGACCCTAAAGCAAAAAAAATTACTTATTCATTTGAAAGCAATGAAACGCGCTATGTAAAGATTTTTGTTTTCAATCTTTTCTTTGCTGATGATGCGCCTGATATGCCTTCACAAGAAAACTAGAGCTTTTCCTTAAGGTATTTTCCGGTAATTGATTTTTTATTTTGAACAATTTCTTCTGGTGTTCCAACAGCTAATAAGTTTCCGCCGTTTTCACCGCCTTCAGGGCCTAAATCAATGATATAATCGGCACATTTAATCAAATCAATGTTGTGCTCAATTACTATAATCGAATGCCCTTTTTCAATCAGGGCATCAAATGAAGCCAATAGTTTTTTGATATCGTGAAAATGAAGCCCAGTTGTGGGTTCGTCAAAGATGAATAGGGCTTTTTCTTTGGTATTTCCTTTAACCAAAAAAGAGGCAAGCTTAATGCGCTGTGCTTCGCCTCCTGATAAAGTTGAAGATGACTGACCGAGTTGTACATAACCCAATCCTACATCACGCAAAGGTTGAAGTTTTTGAACAATTTTCGTTTGCTTATGCGTTTCAAAAAAATCAACAGCGTCATCAATAGTCATCGAGAGTATGTCATCAATGTTTTTACCCTCAAAATTTACTTCGAGGATTTCTTTCTTAAAACGTTTTCCGCCACAAGTATCGCAGGGCAATTGCACGTCGGCCATAAATACCATTTCTACATTGATGCTACCTTCTCCGCTACAAGTTTCACATCTGCCGCCATCAACATTAAACGAAAAATGTTTGGGCTGATAACCGCGAATTTTAGACAGTTTTTCTTTTGAAAACAAATCGCGAATGTCATCATAAGCTTTGATATACGTCACCGGATTTGAACGTGAGCTTCGACCAATGGGGTTTTGATCCACATATTCAATGTGATGTATTTTGTGATAATAGCCTTGCATATCGCTAAACTGTCCGGCTTTTTCGCCTACACCTTCGAGTTTTCGCTGAATAGCAGGATAGAGAATTTTTTTGACCAAAGTACTTTTCCCGCTGCCTGAAACACCTGTAATTACCGTGAGCATTTCTAACGGGAAACGCACATCAATGTTCTGTAGATTGTTCTCGCGTGCGCCTAAAATATCAATATAACTGTTTGATTTGCGGCGACTTCTCGGAACAGAAATTTTCATCTGTCCACTGAGGTATTGCGATGTAAGGGAATCTGATTTTAATATTTCGGCATAAGTGCCTTGAGCTACTAATTTTCCACCAAAAGTGCCGGCTTCTGGGCCAATATCAATAATCATATCAGCAGCTTTCATAATGTCTTCGTCGTGTTCAACCACCAAAACCGTGTTGCCCAAATCGCGCAATGAAAGCAAAACATTGATGAGCCTTTCCGTATCTTTTGGATGAAGACCAATACTCGGTTCATCTAAAATATACATCGAGCCCACCAAACTACTACCCAATGAAGTTGCCAAGTTGATCCGTTGCGATTCTCCGCCTGAAAGCGTGGCTGAATTTCGGTTGAGTGTCAAATATTCAAGGCCTACTTCAGACAAAAACTTCAATCGGTTGTTGATTTCAATCAGTAATCGTTTAGCCACTTTTTGGTCGTAATCGGATAATTCTAGATTTTTAAAAAACGCTACCAATTGTTTGATGGGTAAATCTACCAAATTTGAGATGGTTTGCCCTCCTACTTTTACATATGATGTTTCGGGTCTTAATCTTCGGCCTTTACAACTGTGGCAGGTGGTTTTTCCGCGGTAGCGCGAAAGCATCACGCGGTTTTGAATTTTGTAATTTTTCTCTTCAAGTTCCTGAAAAAAATCATTCAAACCTTGAAAATAGCTGTTGCCTGTCCAGAGTAACTCTTTTTGTGCTGTACTGAGTTCAAAATAAGGTTTGTGAATCGGGAAATCAAATTTATAAGCGGAGTTCACCAATTGATCGCGATACCAACTCATGCTTTCTCCGCGCCAAGGGTAAATTGCGTTTTCATAGATAGATAAAGAAGTATTGGGCACCACCAGATCAGGATCAATCCCAATGATATTGCCATAACCTTCGCAAACAGGGCAGGCTCCATAAGGATTGTTGAAGCTGAATAGATGAATATTCGGTTCGAGAAAACTCATACCATCCAACTCAAAATTATGGCTGAAAGATATTTTTTCGGGTGAATCTAAAGCGTTTAGTTGACAGAAACCTTTTCCTTCAAAAAAAGCAGTTTGAACAGCATCTGAAAGCCTGTTGTAGAACTCTTCATCGTCTTTAACAATAATACGATCAACAACTAAATAAAGATTTTTATTGTCAACCGAAGCCAAATCAATTTCGTCTAGACGAAGCATTTCACCTTTAGATAATATCCTAGCAAAACCTTGTTGCAACAATACTTTGAGCTTGTCATCGAGTTTTCGGTCTTTTTCTAATTGAATCGGAGCCAAAAGCAACCATTTGCTGCCCATCTCCATATTTTTGACGGCATCAACTACATCTGAGACTGAGTTTTTCTTGACTTCTTGTCCTGAAATAGGAGAGTAGGTTTTGCCAATTCTGGCGAACAAAAGTTTGAGATAATCGTAAATTTCAGTGGTAGTGCCCACCGTTGAACGCGCATTGGTAGTGTTGACTTTTTGTTCAATGGCAATGGCCGGAGCGATCCCTTTGATGTATTCAACTTTGGGTTTGTCTAATCTGCCCAAAAACTGACGCGCATACGATGATAAACTCTCCACATAACGTCTTTGCCCTTCAGCATAAAGTGTATCAAAAGCCAAAGATGATTTTCCGGAACCTGAAAGTCCGGTAATTACTACGAGTTTATTGCGCGGAATGGCCACATCCAGATTTTTGAGGTTGTGCATTTGCGCACCTTTGATCAAGATGTTTTTTTGGGGTTCGAGCTTCGAAAAATCAACAGTTTTCATGGCAAAATAAATGTGCGCAAAGATATATAATTCAGCCGTGAAATTCTATGGAAGTCAATCTGTACATTCGTTAAAATTGCATCAACAACAATTATTTAAATTGGATAAAATGCATTTAATATTCATTGAATTATTGCATTAAAATTGTTAAAGTTTCAATCTTCATTTGTTTTTGAGAAAAACTTTATGCTATATTTGGATTATAATTAATCATTCTTTAACACTATTGCCTATTACGTAAAACTACTTTTTAGAGACATTTCTCCAAATTTATTATTAAAACTAAAAGGTAATTTTATGGCTAGTGTTCAAATCCCAGATGCTTTATTGGTTAAGAATTATATAGCCGGCGACGAGTCTGCTTTGGCTACATTAATTCAACGTCATCAGTCTAAGGTGTACGGTTTTATTTACTCAAAAATAGCCGATCGCGACTTGGCAGATGATTTATTCCAAGATACTTTTATCAAAGTCATCAAAACGTTAAAATCAAATTCGTACAACGAAGAAGGAAAGTTTTTGCCTTGGGTCATGAGAATTGCCCACAATTTAATCATCGATCATTTCAGAAGAAACAAAAAAATGCCGATGTTTCGTGAAACAGAAGAGTTTTCTATCTTCTCCATCATGAGCGATAACAATCCAACTATTGAAAACAAAATGATCGTTGAGCAAGTTGAAAGCGATTTGCGCAAACTCATTGAAGAATTGCCACAAGATCAGAAAGATGTGCTCATGATGCGCATGTATCAAGATTTGAGTTTTAAAGAAATCTCAGAAATTACGGGTGTTAGCATTAATACGGCCTTGGGTCGTATGCGATACGCGCTCATGAATTTGAGAAAAGTAATTGATAAGCATCAAATTATTTTAACCAATTAACAATAATGTAAAAGTTGCTGCGTTGTAAGGTTGTAAACACAAAAACAGCTTTATGGCAAAACTCTACACTAAGAAAACATTAGCAACTTCAAACATGTTACCCAAAAAAGAAACCATCTCTTTTTTACTCAATTATTCAAAAGCACTCCACTTTATCAAAGTGGGAAACTTAAAAATAGAAAGCATTGCTAATTAAAAGACATCCCGGTTTAGGCCGGGATTTTTTATGCTGATTATTTCACGAATTCTTTTCTTCCAATGGTGCGCGTAATGACGTCTTTTTCAAGATTCCAGCCGCGTGCCGGCGAATATTCTCGTCCGTACCATATAATCTGCAAATGGAGTTTGTTCCAAAGTTCTTTCGGAAACAGTCGTTTGGCGTCTTTTTCAGTTTGAACTATGTTTTTTCCGTTGGATAAATTCCAGCGATGCATCAGTCGGTGAATATGCGTATCCACCGGAAAAGCCGGAACGCCAAAAGCCTGGCTCATCACTACACTGGCCGTTTTGTGCCCGACAGCCGGAAGCGCTTCTAAGTCTTCAAAACTCTGCGGAACTTCACCGTTGTGTTTTTCGATTAAAATTTGCGACAAGCCGTAAATTCCTTTTGATTTCATCGGTGATAAACCACAAGGACGAATAATATCTTGAATTTCTTGAACAGAAAGTTTCACCATATCATACGGATTATCAGCTTTGGCAAATAATAAAGGCGTAATTTGGTTCACGCGAACATCAGTGCATTGAGCTGAAAGCAAGACAGCAATCAACAAAGTATAAGCATCTTTGTGATCGAGCGGCACCGGAACATCCGGATAGAGTTCATTTAACGTATTTATAACAAATGTTACACGTTCTTTCTGAGTCATTGTCTTTAATTTTAACCTTACAAGTATACACAAATAGATGTTTTTAGCCAATATTCTACATTCATTCACCCGATTAAAATTTATAACCGAATTTCCTATGACAACATTAAAACCGGGCGATGCCGCTCCGCAATTTTCAGCATTAGATCAAGACGGAAAACAACATAGTTTGTCTGATTATCAAGGCAAAAAAATGGTCGTTTATTTTTACCCAAAAGCCAATACTCCCACTTGCACCGTCGAAGCATGTAATCTTCGCGATAATTATAATCAGTTTTTGGCGCAGGGTTATGCTATTTTAGGTGTAAGTGCAGATTCAGCCAAGGTTCAAGCTAATTTTAAGAAAAAATACGATTTACCTTTCCCGCTTTTGGCCGATGAAGATCGCTCAGTCATTAATGCGTTTGGCGTTTGGGGGCCGAAGAAATTTATGGGAAAAGTTTTTGATGGTATTCACCGCATCACTTTTGTCATTGATGAACACTCAAAAATTGCAGAAGTCATCACCGATGTGAAATCAAAAGAGCATACCGCTCAGATTCTCAAATAAATAAAAAGGCCGCTTGAATAAGCGGCCTTTTTTATGAGTTACTTTCTTCAAGAACTTTATTCGGATCATAACCAAAAAGCTGGTCTTTTTTGATGAGTTCAGCAATACCCGCCGGAAGCATACTCTCCCAGCCGGTTTTTCCTTGGCTGATCATTTTGAGTACTTCACGAGAGAATACTTGTAAGTTGTGCAAATCAAACCCTTCAATATCGACTACTTTTCCGTTGAATTTAAAGAACTTATACAGTTCTTTCATACGCGGATGAACTTTGAGGTTTTCAGAATTGATTACTTCGCCATCATCTCCTAACATAGGATATAGGAATACTTTTAAATCGCGATAAAACAATTTTCCAAATGCTTCGAGAATGCCACCGCTCAAATGGCGATAGTACTTTTCGTCAAAAATATCCACCAAGTTGTTCACGCCCATGGCCAATCCCATACGAGCTTTGGTGTAGGCTGAGAAATATTCAACCACGCGATAATATTCTTGAAAATTTGAAATCATTACGGTTTGCCCTAATGAACAAAGCAATTCTGCTCTATCCATAAAGTCGCGTTCGTCAATTTCGCCTTCAGAACGAAGATTTGATAAGGTGATTTCAAAAACAACAAGCGTGTTGTCTTTGTCTACTTTATTTTCGGCTAAGAACATATTGAGTGAATGCTCATACATGTCCATGTTTACTTTGGTTACGGGTCTGAAACTTCCGCGCAAAGCCAATATATTTTTTTTGTACAAAATGGCGGCTGGTAAAACGTTGTTTCCTTGCGGATCAAACATTACCGCATCGGTCATTCCGTTTTTAACC
Source organism: Flavobacterium sp. CYK-55 (assembly GCF_018413465.1). Lineage (GTDB taxonomy): Bacteria > Bacteroidota > Bacteroidia > Flavobacteriales > Flavobacteriaceae > Flavobacterium. Next base: position 114,987 of record NZ_JAHCDK010000004.1, on the reverse strand, counting down.
AATTGCAAACTCATCAAACGATTGTCAATATGCGAGAAACGCGGACCTGAAAAGTTGATCGTGTCAATCTCTAATTGATCTTTGTCAAGATGATCGTATAAATAGCGCAGTAATTTTTTAGGTTCATGGAATTTATAAAAAGCTCCATAAATCAAGTTTACACCCAAAATCCCCAAGGTTTCTTGTTGCAAGCGGGCATCGGTTTCTTTAAATCTGATGTGAATAATGATGTCATTGTAGTCTTCATCAGGATCAAGTTGATAACGAATTCCTACCCAACCATGGCCTTTAAATTGTTTAGCGAAATCAATAGTTGCTACTGTATTGGCATAGCTAAAAAACAATTTGCTCGGATGCTTTTCACGACTCAAACGTTTTTCCATAAGATTGGTTTCATGGGCCAACATTTTTTTCAAACGACTCTCGGTTACATAACGTCCGTCATCTTCAATTCCATAAATAGCGTCACTAAAATCTTTGTCATAAGCACTCATCGCTTTAGCAATCGTACCTGACGAACCTCCGGCTCTAAAAAAATGCCTTACCGTTTCTTGACCGGCGCCAATCTCGGCAAAAGTTCCGTAAATATTTTCATTTAGATTGATTCGAAGCGCTTTGTCTTTGGTCGCGGGGATATGCTCAATAGCTCTATCGCCTTTAATCCTGGTTTCTTTGTCCATTTTGGGAAGCAAACATAAAAATTCATCACAAAGTTAGTAAAACAGCCCTTTTGCAAAAGAGAATTAATAGTATTTTTGTAAAAAAATAACATAATTGAAAGTCTACTTTTTAGGAACAGGAACCTCACAAGGAATTCCGGTCATCGGGAGCCAACATTCTGTATGCAAAAGTGACGATCCCAAAGACACTCGTTTGCGGGTTTCAGTATGGATTCATTGGGATGATTATTCGTACATCATTGATTGCGGCCCTGATTTTCGTCAGCAAATGATCACTTCACGCTGCCCAAAAATTGATGGGATTCTCTACACCCACGAACATGCCGATCATACCGCCGGTCTAGACGATATCAGACCTTTTAACTTTCGTCAAGGCGACATTCCGATTTATGCTCATGCGCGGGTCATTGCCAATTTGCAAAAGCGATTTGACTATGTTTTTGAGACCGAAAACAAATACCCCGGAGCGCCATCAGTTCAACCGATTGAAGTTTTACCAGATGTACCTTTTAAAATAGGCGATAAAATGGCTATTCCTATAAATGTTGATCACGGACGATTGCAGGTTTTTGGTTATCGAATTGACGATTTTGCCTATTTAACCGATGTAAAAACGATTGATCCACATGAAATTGACAAGTTAAAAGGCGTACAAGTTTTGGTGGTGAATGCTTTGCGTGAAGAGCCACATCATTCACATTTTAATCTTCAAGAAGCTTTAGAGTTTATTGATTTGGTCAAGCCTGAACGCGCATACCTCACGCACATCAGTCACTTATTCGGATTTCATCAAGACATTCAAAAGAAATTACCCAAACATGTTTTTGTAGCCTACGATAATTTAGAAATTACTTTATAATCATGAAAAAATCACTGTTTTTATACTTGTTTATCATTGCTGCTTTGATGAATATTTTTACCTATATGTATTTTAATCAGAAATCAACTTTTGATCAAAATCATACCGAAGTTGTTCGAAAAAGCTTAAAAGACAGTATTCAAAGTTTGCAAAACAAAATGGTTGATGCCGATTATTTTTCAATTGAGAAAGATCAAAATGCTCAAAATTATTTTGACAATGCCAATATTCCGCAGTTTGGTTCCTATGAAGAACTTTCAAAATTTGTGACCGATGCGCTTATTGCGTTCAATGATAATCCGGCCGGAAATCCGTATACCGGGCAAGCACCCATTGGCGGAAAAAAATTCATCATCAACAAAGCTAAAGTGCTCAATCATCGTTGGATAGTGGCCGATTGTAGCGATGGTCAATACTGGGGCGAAGTTTTACTCAAGTATTTTATCAATCCCGATAAAACCGTTTCATTTGAAGTGATTCAATCGGTGGTTTATGACAAATAATTAGCGCGTTTGCGCGAGCCAATTTCTAAAGTCAAAGAAGTTTTGCGGCGCCACACCGTGTCCTACCGGATATTCTTTATAAGTTACATCAATCTTGAGTTGCTCTAAAGCTGGCGCAACTTTGCGAGCCCAATCCACCGGAATAACCTGATCAACAGTTCCGTGTGATGCAAAAATCTTGAGGCTTGAAAAATCGTTTTGCGCGTAATTTTCAGCCATCATATCCAAGTTTAAGTAACCGCTCATCGCAACCACTCGCTGCACCTTTTCAGGATGTGATAAAGCCACCGCATAACTCAAAATACTTCCTTGACTAAAACCAATCAAGGTGATTTTTTGAGCATCAATGGCATAATTATCAATTAGTTCATCAATAAAACCAGCAATCAAATCGCGAGAGCTGCGGGCTTGGTCTAAATCAGAAAATTTATTTTCATCGGCATCAAAGTTAATGGCATACCAAGCATAACTTCCGTACATCAAATCATAAGGCGCGCGCGCTGATATAACATAATATTCATCGGGCAATTCTGAGGCAAATGAGAACAAATCTTCTTCGTTGCTCCCATAGCCGTGTAGCAATAACAAAAGCGGATTTTGATCGAGTTTAATCTTAGGTTCGCGAACTAAGTGATAGAGTGAAAAAGCCATAGATTATATAAAATGAAATACTTTTTGAAACCAATTGCCTAAGAGCGGAATGGCTCTTGTTTTGCCTTGAATGGCGCTCATAAATCCGTAGCTCCAAAGCACAAAAATGAATATCCACATCGAGAAACTAATCATCAAATTATCAAAATTACTTACGATGAGACCAAGTGAGAAGAAGGTTATGGTCAAACCCAAAGCTTGCCGAATGTGAAAAGCGGCAAAACGGTTGCGGGTTTCGGAGTTCATCGATAGCGCAATAAGCACGCCGATAAACAAAATATAACTGGTAATTGCGGCAGTTTTGCCTTCTTTGATTAGGTCGTCGGTCATGATAAAATCAATTGGTTTCGGTTGAAAATTCCGTAGGCTTTACCTTTGAGTTTTTGCCCCAGAAAAGCAGCGTTTTTTGATTTTGAAAGGATGTCTTTTTCTGAAAAAATCCATTCCATATTCGGGTTGAACAAGGTTAAATTGGCTTTTTGTCCGATGTTGATTGAACTCGATTCTACACCAAAAACATGGGTTGCTGCCGTGAGTTTTTCAATAACCATCTCCAACGAAAGTACTGAATTCAAGGCTCCGAAAGCACTTTCTAAACCAATGCTTCCATAGCTGGCCAAATCAAATTCGAGTTTTTTTCCTTCTATATCAATGGGCTGATGATCTGAGGTAATTACATCAATCGTTCCGTCAACAACCGCAGCCAAAAGAGCTTGTCTGTCTATTTCATTGCGCAAAGGCGGCATGAGTTTGTAGCGCGTGTCAAATCCGTCCAGAACTTCATCAGTCAACACCAAATTTGAAACCGCAACACTACATGAAACCTGTAAACCTTTTGCCTTGGCTTGTTTGATCAAAGCTGCTGAAGTCGCTGATGAGATGGTCGGAATATGCAGTTTTCCACCGGTGTATTCTAATAAAAATAAATTGCGCGCCACATGAATTTCTTCTGCCAGTGCTGGAATTCCTTTCAAGCCTAAACGAGTCGATACTATTCCTTCGTTGACAACGCCGTTGCCTTTGAGGTTCTGATCTTGCGAAAAAGCAATGATGTGTCCACCAAAGTCTTGTGTATATTGAAGCGCTAACTTGAGTAAATTGCTGTTGGAAATGTCTTTATGATAATCGCCAAATGCAATTGCTCCGGCGTTTTTCATATCGTATAATTCGGCCAGTTCTTTTCCGGCTGACTCTTTGGTGAGCGCGCCAATAGGGTAGAGGTTAACCGCTGTTTTTTCAGCCTTACTTTTCGCCCATGAAATTGCAGTTTGGTTATCATGAATCGGCTCTGAATTTGGTTGAAGCGCTACTGAACTAAATCCGCTGAGTGCCGCAACCAAACAACCGTTTTCAATGGTTTCTCGCTGTTCAAAACCAGGTTCGCCAAAACACACGCTTGAATCAAACCAGCCGCGCGAGAGATGAAGATTTTCAAGTTCAACCATCTGAACATCTGAATCGGGTTGTAGATTAGACGCGATATTCTGTATCGAACCGTTTTCAATAAGCACATCAACCGTTTGTTGGTGAAAAGCGCTCTTAGGGTCGATAATCTTTGCTTGTTTGAGCAGTGTTTTCATTTGACCAGTTTTTGAATGAATATTTCGAGTGTCAAAAAGATAAGTGTCAAAACCACTAACCATTTCCAGAGGGTTTGATCAGTTCTTTCGGTCAGTAAAGCGTCAAAAAATCGATCTACGCTGGGTTTGATGGTAAAATCTGATAAAGCATTTACGGCCTCAGGGTCAGGCTTGCTTTCGGTGCGTGAATAGTTGAAACTCACATTTTTGAGCGCATTATTTCCTTGAAATACCGAGTAATTCCCAGCCAACTGTGGCGCTTCACTACAATTAAGTTTTACTTTGTTGCTCAAGATTTGTTGCGTTGGAATAAATTTCTCACGAGGGTTTTCAATGCGTAATATTTCATCTTTACCCAGCGTGGTATCCACCAAAATCGGATTATTTTCACCAATGGTATAAGCCGCAACCCCGGTTTTGGCTCTGCTTAGCGCCATATTGTAAAACACCGGAACAATCAGCGGTGAGCGTTGAAAATTTGAGTTTTGTGTATTGAGCGCAGCGGCAAAAACATATACGGCGCCCAACGGATTTTGTATAGAACTCAGAAAAACACTTTGATCTTCATAGCTCAAAATGGCCGGATAAGCATTGCTAATGCCAAATTGGCTTTGGGTTTTTGGGTATTGAAAATTGGCTACTTGTTTTTCAAAGACACTGCTAAACACCGGATTTTTGAAGGATATTTTGGTGATGAGTTTTTCTGAAGCTTTTGGGTTTTGTAACTGAATTTGCCCCAATTGACTCAAAAATTGATTGAGATTGGTGAGTTTGCATTGCATTGATGGAATCACAATAATGTTTCCGCCTTTGGCTGTAAAATCTTTTAGCGTAGTTTGAAGTGCTTGTGGAATTTCGGCGAGTTCGTTGAGCACTATGGCATCGTTTTCTTCTATTTTGTTGTAGTCAAGTTCGCGCAATGAATAATTCCCGTAATTGAATTCATCCGGCGTGTAAATCTTATTTAAAAAGTTGCTTTTATCGGCATCGCCTATACTCAAAACATTGACTTTTTTTGGTTTTGAAATGCTTAAATAATAGGTGTTATCATACAATAAAGCATTGTCGGTAATTGAAACATAACCCTGAAAATCATTTTTCGGTATGGTAAATCGCATCAGTTTTGAATCAGTTTCCATTGAAACAATGGTTTTGGCCATAAGCTTGTCGAGATTGTACAAAGCAATCGGAAGTTCTTTGGTTTGTCCGTAAGCGGTGAGTTGTACACCAATTTCGTAAAACTGGGCCGAAGTTTGACTCACAAAAACACTGTCAACAGACACATTGCTCTTTTGTTCTGATTTGGGTGTGATAAAAGTAGTATTCCAACTTTTGTCAATGCTTTTGAGCTGTTGCGCTTGCAAACCTACAGCATCGGTAATCACTACGATATCTTTGGCAGATGATGGTTCGTGGGCTTTAATTTTAGCCATCGCGCTTTCTAACTGAAACGGCAACGGACTATAATTCAAATGTTGTAATTCTTTTCTGATTGATTTGATGTCGGTGTTCCAATACGTTTCAGAATTGGTCAATAACGAGAAGGTTTGATTTTCCGGAACGTGTTCGAGTAAATCTTCAACCGCTCGTTGAAACAATGGGCCTTTTTGTCCTTTGGCCTGCATGCTGTACGAATTGTCCAAAACAATATACATCGAGTTATGGCTATTTTTGCTGTCTTTGGCCTCAAAATAAGGTTGGGCAAATGCCAAAATCAAGAAGGTCAACAATAGCAAACGCGTGGCGAGCAACAACCATTTTTTGATTTGTGAACTCTTGCGGGTTTGAATAGAGATTTGTTGTAAGAACCGAACATTAGTAAAATATTCTTTCTTAAATCGACGCAATTGAAACAAATGTACCAGTATCGGAATAACCAGTAAAAAGAGGAAGTAAAGAATTTCCGGATGTTTAAATTGCATGCTGAATTTTGTTTGTCAAAAATAGCAATCAAAAGTCAATAATCGGTGCTATTTTTTTCCTTTTCTTTTTTGACTTTGTGTTTTTAACAGATTCCGGTTTACAGAACCATGTGTTTTCTTTTTGGTTTTAGATGGCCCGCCCAAATTGACTTTTTGGTTCTTTTTTGCCTTTTCCTGAAAAGCACCATCGCCCTCAAGTTTCGGTTTTTTGAGCAAGAATTTTACCGGTTGTCGGCTTTTTTCTGAACCAATGAGTTTATCTGAAATCTCAACATGTTCCGGAAAATCAACAACTTCAATTTCTCGATTCATCAAAACTTCTGCTTCAATTTTTCGTTCCTCTTCTTTAGGTGTAAAAAAACTGATGGCGTTACCGGTTTTGTCAGCGCGACCGGTTCTACCAATACGGTGAATATAAGTTTCAGGCGTTTCAGGCATTTCAAAATTAATCACATGTGTAATGTCTGAAATATCCAATCCGCGCGCCATGACATCGGTGGTGATGATACCCCTGAGGTTGCCGAGTTGGAATTCGGCCATCGTATTGAGGCGATAATTCTGTGATTTATTTGAATGGATAAGCCCAAATTCATGACCAAAATCTTCTTCAATTCCCTCAAAAATTAAATCAGCGTGTTTTTTATTGTTGACAAAAATCAAAACCCGGCTCATGGATTCATCTTTTAATAGATGTTTGAGCAAATTGATTTTGGTGTTAAAATTTGCTACCGGATAAGAAGACTGTGATATTTTTTCAATGGGTGTTCCTGAAGCTGCCAAGCTTACTTCTTGAGGGAAATCAAAGTAATCGTTTAAAACCGCATCAACATCATCAGTCATGGTGGCCGAAAACAAAATGTTTTGTCTTTTTGGTCGCATCATCGCCAAAATGGACGTGAGTTGTACTCTGAACCCGAGGTTGAGCATTTCATCAAATTCATCAATGACGAGTTTGGTTGTTTCGTCAAATCGAACTACGTTGTCTAGTGCCAAATCCATTACGCGACCGGGTGTTCCGACCAAAATATCAATGCCTTGATAAACGGCTGTTTTCTGTGTATTGATGTTTACTCCGCCATAAATGCCCAAAGTTCGCACCGACATATATTGGGTCAGCTTTTCAACTTCTTCGGTAACTTGTACCACAAGTTCGCGGGTGGGTACAAGAATTAATATTTTAGGTATATGCGAATGGCTAAACTTATACAGTTTGAGTAACGGAAGTAAATAGGCTAAAGTTTTTCCGGTTCCGGTTTGTGCAATTCCCATCATATCACGCCCAGACATGATCACCGGAAAAGATTTTTCTTGGATAGGGGTTGGCGTAGTATAGCCTAATTCGTCAATTGCTTTCTGAACTGATTTAGGTAAACCAAATTCTTCAAATGTGCTCATCTGCCGCTTAAGTTTGGCGCAAAGGTACACTTTTTATGAAACCTCAATGCTTATGATGCCGCTAAAGAAGTATTATCTCTGTTGCGCATAAACTGATAAACGGTAGTGGACAATTGTTTGATAACCTCAGGCAATTTATTCATGTCTTTTCCTTTGGTCATGATGGTTATAGTGTAGGGGCTATTATTCAAATATATCACAGCTGATTCACTCAAATGCTTTTCCATAGGGTCACCTGATTCACCAAATTTATGGGCAATTTTTATATCAGAGGGCAAGCCGGCCACCATGCCTTTTTTGAAATTGCATTTGGCAAGAAGTTCCGTAGCAAACTCAGAGTTTTTAGTGTTCAAGTATGAAGCATTATACAATGCCCTCATAAAATAAGTATATTCTCTAGAGGTAATCGGATAATTCTGTGCCGACAAATCAGGGCATTTCATACCAAAATCAGTAAAAACTTTTTTGAAAATTGTTTTGTCCATGTGGTCAAACAAAAGCGAAGTTGCATCGTTGTCTGAATATTCAATCATATAGCGCAATAGCTCTCGAACGGAGTAATTTTGGCCTACTTGAATAGATTTTGATAAATACTGCGGATGTTTATCAGCTATATAACGCCCTTTAAGGGTTAAGACTTTGTCAAGAGTTCCCGGGTGCAATTCTTCCATTTTTAGATAGGCTATCAGCTCCGGAACTTTCATTAATGAACCCGGCATATACTTTTCATCTGGGTTTATTCCCATCCATCCGTTAGAATTGTACTCTTTAATATAAATTGAAGCTGAGTTCAGATTGCCACTATTCTTGAAGTTGTCCACCATACTTGTAAGCGTGCTTTTTAACTGAGCAAGCTCGTCAGATTCGTATTGGTTGTCAACAAACAACAAGGGCTTAACATATTTATACCCATCTAACCTTTTTACATTGTAACCGCAGCTTTGCCCTATGCCGGCTTCTGAAATTTCTGTGGTTTCTGTGTTGGCGTATTTTCGAGAAATAATCGTAAAAGTGATTAGGTTAGAAACCAACAAAACAGCAATTACAACAAGAAGTGAAACTCTTTGTGAGATTATTTTTTTCATAGCAGGTTAAGTAGTTTTTTTATAAAATCTGAATTGGCGTCGCAAATTTAGCTCTAAATTTAAGAATATCCTTATTTTATGAGACAATTAACATGCGAGCCACCCTACTGAAAAAATGTTAAATTTTATAACCAGCTGATTATAAATTTTCAATCCTCTTTCTGATTCTAAAATCCTTCAAAAACACCAAGCCCAAAAAGAGCAAAATCGTATTTAACCGGATCAATCGCATTTAATTTTCTAAGGTTGGTATCAAGTTCTTCCAAAGCCGCAAAATCATTTTGTTTACGGGTCAACAAACCTAATTTTCTGGCAACGTTTCCCGAGTGAACATCTAAAGGACAAGAGAGTCTTGAGGTTGGAATACTTTTCCAAATACCTAAATCAACTCCGCGTCCGTCATCTCTAACCATCCAACGCAAGAACATATTGATTCTTTTGGCCGCAGAATTTTTCATCGGATCTGAAACATGCTTTTGTGTTCTGGCCTTGTGTTCAATTTCAAAAAATACATTTCGAAAATGATGAATATTGTTTTGTAATCGGTCGGTTTGCCCATTTTGACTAAAAACATTTTCAAGCCCATGATGGTTTTGGTAGATATTTTTGAGGGCAATTACAAAGGTTTGGGCATCAGTTGCGTTAAAAGTTCGGTGTACAAAACCTTCTAGTTTTTCAAGATCGTTTTCAGAGTGCGACATGACAAAATCATAAGGCGCGTTGCCCATCAAATTCATGAGTTTGTTGGTGCTGTTGATGATCATTTTTCGGTTGCCCCAAGCCAAAGTGGCCGCCAAAAATCCGGCTATTTCAATATCTTCTTTTACTGAAAACCGATGCGGAATCTGAATCGGATCAGAATCAATAAAAACCGGCCTGTTGTACAAATCTACCTTTTCGTCCAGAAATTCTTTAAGCTCGCTTTGGTTCATTGTTTTGGGGTTGATTTCGTATAAAATCCGTCGCTTAGATTTGCTCCGCGCATTTGCGGAACCACGCCTAGTGTTTGTTCAAAATAATCAATTTGCTCTTGGTTCACACACGGTAAATTTCCGTCGCCGTTGGCCCAAAAGAATTCACTTTGCACCGGAGCATTGTACTTTAAGTTCCGGTTTTGAACAACTTTATAGGTGGTTTGAAGTTTTGAATTTTTATGCGGAAAAATAACATTCTTGAATGAAAACGGACTGTTTTGACTGATGAGTTTGTTTTGGGTTAACCCATCAAAGTTCAACGGAAAAAACAATACAAAAGCGGTTGCCATAACAGAAATGGCATAAACGCCGGAAATGAATTTTTGATTCTGAATCAAACAAATCACAATAAAAAAGCCCCAAAAAAGCGTCAAATAAATAAAGTAACGATACACCGGAGAACTCAACAGCAACAGCGCAAATTCAATGACCGAAACGCCATAAATAAACCACAGCTCTTTTTTGTGGTGGAATTTGTAAATAAAAATCGGACTCATGAGCAAAATCAAAACAGTTGATACATTGATCAGGCCGCTTATTTTTGAGGCAAACAACCAACGCAGTGCGATTTGCAAAAAACTCATCGATTGATATTCTTGTGGTGTGACAAAAAACAGACACATTTTGCCGGAGTTAAAATAGAATTCGGCGCTGCTCAAAGGCACAGCAAAATCAACCGGCAACCTCAAATGCGTTAACGGAAAAAGCGGTAACCCCGATGTAATGGCGTTTTTGGTGACAAACAAAATTAAAGTCAACAAACCCAAAAAGCCGATGGGAAGTAATTGGTTGCTCCATTTTTTAAAATGCAGGGTCAAAACCAACAACGGAATCAAAATCAGCGCAAAGGCTGTAATCTTGACAAACAAAATAAAAAAGCCCAGCAATGCCATAAAATGAAAGTGGGCGATGTCTTCGCTTTTTAAATGTTGCATCAAATAATAAAACAGCATAAAACTCAAAACATAAACCGGAATATCCGGCGATGGCGCACTGATCAACTGAAAAAACAACACATTGGCCACCGGAAATAAACCCATGAGCAAATCAGCAATCTGGTGCGTTTTAAAGTATTCATGGAGTTTTAAAAACGCGAAAGTATTTCCGATGAGCAAACAAAATCCGCTTAAGTCATTGAAATTCTGATGCAAAAAAGAAAAACTAAATGCGCTCTGCAGGATGTGCCAACCACTGATTTGCCCGAGTGAAATATGCAAATTCGCCAAACCTTTAACCAGTCCATATTCATTGAGCCATTTGATGGTTTGGATGTAATAAGTTTCATTGTCAATCACAAACGGAGCCGTGGCACATTGCGCTATAATCAGCATCGTTACCACAGCTAAAAGCACTTTTATCAGAACCGAAAGCGCTTTTAAATCACCCACAAAATCTTGATAAATTTGGTGAATTTGCTTTTTGTTTGAAGCGTATATCAAGCCGTTGAGCGCCAATAAAAACAGATGAAACTCAATATTAATGCGGCCCCAAACCGCCCAAATCGAGCTCAGCATGGCCACTGAAAACAAGCCATAAATCAGCACCGGAATGAGTTGGTTGGTTTTTAATTTAATGAAATATGATAAGCCGAGCCCCAAATGAACACAAGTCAGCGCAATGTACATCCATGAAATTAAAATCAGTACCATTTTATCTACCGGATATTTGACCGTCTACCATCACGAGTTTACGGTCGGCCATTTGCGCGAGTTCTTCGTTGTGGGTCACAATCACAAAGGTTTGCCCAAGTTCATCGCGCAATTTAAAAAACAATTGGTGCAGGTTTTCGGCTGATAGCGTATCTAGATTGCCCGATGGTTCATCGGCAAAAATAACAGCCGGTTTATTAATGAGCGCTCTGGCTACGGCTACGCGTTGTTGTTCACCGCCCGAAAGTGCCGAGGGTTTGTGGTGTGCTCTTTCAGAAAGGCCTAAATATTCAAGCAATCTGAGCGCCTCGGTCTCGGTTTCTTTTTTGTCTTTTTGAGCGATGAATGCCGGAATACAAACGTTCTCAAGTGCTGTAAATTCGGGCAAAAGTTGATGAAACTGAAAGATAAAACCCAAATGATGATTTCGGAATTGCGACAAAGTCTTATCATTCATTTTTAAAATATCCTGACCGTCAATTTCAAGTTTTGTTCCTTCGTGAACGGTGGGTTTATCTAAGGTTCCGAGAATGTGCAACAAAGTAGTTTTACCGGCGCCCGAGGCTCCGACAATCGAGACAATTTCGCCTTTGGCTATAAACAAATCAACACCTTTGAGCACTTGAAGCTCGTCGTAGTTTTTAAAAATATTTTGCGCTGAAATCATGAGCTTTGAATGTCTTGCAAAGAAACAAATTTTTATCATCAAGCGCGTGTTTGTTTTATCTTTGCGCAAAACAATTCTATGCAAACTTCACTTTCAAAAGCTATTTTAGCCGGTGGATGCTTTTGGTGTACCGAAGCCGTCTTCTTGAACATTCGCGGCGTTCAAAAAGTCACACCGGGTTATATCGGCGGTCGTCGTCCGAATCCAACTTATGAGCAAATTTGCACCGGACATACCGGGCATGCTGAAGCCATTGAAATTGTTTTTGACCCGGCGGTTATTTCATTTGAAATGTTGCTCAACATCTTTTTTGCTACGCATGATCCAACCACGCTCAATCGTCAAGGCAACGACATCGGCACCCAATACAGAAGCTCGATTTTTTATGTAGATGAAGAACAAAAAAAAGCAGCAGAGACTTATTTAGCACAACTCAAAACCATGGAAATTTTTGATGCGCCGGTGGTGACACAACTTGAACAAGCGACGATTTTTTATGAGGCCGAATCATATCATCACAACTACTACAATCGCAATCCTGAACAAGGTTATTGCAGTTTTGTGATCAGCCCAAAGGTCAGTAAACTCAGGAAATATTTTGACGATTGGCTCAAAAGTTAATCTTTATTTTCTTTGGGCAATAAGAAACCCAAACGCATGCTGCGGAGTATTTTCTTTTCAAACTTCCAGAAGAATTCAAATTGCCCGAATAAAAAACCAATCAAGACCAACAACACTTGATAGATCGGAAAAATCAACAGCAACCGAACCGGTGTAAACCAAAAACCCAATTCTTCTTTGGTGATGCCCAACCACAAACAAAATGGTTTGGACAACCAAGCTGATGACGAACCCGTCAGCGCAAACACAATGATGATCACCGTAAGTTGCGTGTTTGATTGAATGTTCCAGCGCTGTTTAAAAGTAGGCATAAGTCAGAAATGAGAGCAAAGATAAGCCGATTTACAATCGTTGCTTGTATCGTTGCTGAAAATAGCTAAAATATTGATATAAAAGATAGTTGACTTCAAAGCCGTAGCGAATGTGCGGCTGATAGTCAATGCGCATTTCGTATAAATTCTGATTATATCGATTGTCCAATACGCGTTGGTTCCACTCAGAAACCCACATTCTGTTTTTGTTTTCAAGATAAACCAGTGAAAAATAATTTCTGGGTTTGGCGGTAGCGAGCCAACTGTCAAATCCGGGTTCGATGATGATGATTTCATACTCAATCGAATCATTGGCAATGCGCACCGTATCAGAAACTTTCCGAAAATCAACTGTTGGTTTTGGTTGGGTCAGATGTTTATTCCAAGCCGAACAGAGCACAACAACGCCTAGAAACAGAAATATTTTAAAACCGATTTTCACTTTCTTGAATTTGGCCTAAAGTTAGTCAAATAGGCTCAATCCACTTGCTTTTCAAATAGATTTAACATCAACCAACCTCTGGTTTTATCTGCCAAATAGTTTTCCGAGCAAACCGCCAATCCCGCCTTTTTTGCTCACAGCAGCCATCGCATCGCTCATATCAACTTTTCCGTCGGCGTTTTGATCGAGCCCAAACTGACCACCATATTGACTAATCGCATCCATCAAACCAGAACTACCTTGTCCGCCGGTAATCGCGCCCACCAAATCAGACATTTCAAAACCCTTGTGGTTCGGGTCTTTGGCATTATTGACCAAATTGCCCAATACTTGTGGTATTAAATTTCCGGCCACGCCCGAAGCTGCCTCACTGCTCAAACCAAATTTTTCACCCAAATCACCTGTGAGCTTTTCAGTGAGTTGTTGCACCACAGGGTTTGATGCATCGCCGGCATTGTTGCCTTGCATGAGTGTTGCCAAATCAGCAGTTCCGCCTTGTGCCGCGATGTTTTTTAAGCCTGAAAGGATTGATTCACTGGCCGTATTCATAACCTCTTGGTTATGTTCATTCGGAACCTCTGAATTGTTGACTACGGCGTCTTGACCAAATTGCTGTACGAGTTGTGTGAGTTGTTCAAACATGATTTTAAGGTATTAGCGTTCCATCAAATGTAATAAAAAAAGCCGAGCGTGAACCCGGCTTTTGTACTATAAATCTGAAGTAAATTACACTTTCTCTGATTTCATCAAACTGATGATTTGCTCGGCCAATTCAGTCCCGATTCGGTCTTGTGCTTCGAGCGTTGCGGCACCAATGTGCGGTGTGAGCGAAATCTTCGGATGCATCAAAATCTGAATCTCCGGATTCGGTTCGTTTTCAAAAACATCCAAACCGGCAAATAAAACTTTTTCTTCGTCCAAAGCAGCTATCAGCGCTACTTCGTCAATGACACCACCACGAGAGCAGTTAATAATGCCCACATTTTTTTTCATCGTTGCAATTTCATCGGCCCCAATCACATAACCTTCTTGCGCCGGAACGTGCAGTGTAATAAAATCAGCGTGCTTGATTACGTCTTCTAAAGGCTCAGTCACGATATCTACATTGATAAACTGACCGTTGTAAAAATCTACTTTAATCTGCGCGTTGTCTACAAATTTATCGGCGGCAATTACTTTCATACCCAAGCCCAAAGCCATTTTGGCCGTAGCTTGCCCAATGCGACCAAAGCCGATGATGCCGAGTGTTTTTCCGCGCAATTCAATACCGTTGGCATAGGCTTTTTTCAATCCGTCAAAATTGCTGTCGCCTTCAAGCGGCATATTGCGGTTGGCGTCTTGCAAAAAGCGCACACCGGTAAACAAATGAGCAAACACCAATTCTGCCACACTTTCTGACGACGAAGCCGGTGTGTTGATCACGTGAATGCCTTTGCTGCGCGCATAGTCTACATCAATATTGTCCATACCCACACCACCGCGACCGATGATTTTGAGGTTGGGGCAACTATCAATGAGTTCTTTGCGCACTTTGGTGGCACTGCGCACCAGTAAAATTTCAATCTGATTTGCATTCATATACGCAGACACTTGTTCTTGGGCTACTTTGGTGGTAATCACTTCGAATCCGCCTTTTTCAAGAGCAGCAATGCCGCTTTTTGAGATTCCGTCGTTGGCTAATACTTTCATTTATTTAGAGTTGCTGAGTTACTGAGCGACTGAGTTTAGGAGCTTTTCACTCGTTGATTATTTATTTTTTTTTTGAAGCTGTTCCGGCTGATTGTTTTTAAAGTGTTTTGCTAAAGCAAAAATACCTGACAGCCACTGGCTGTCCTCCTTTTAATTTCAAATAATCCGGGCTAGGGGGGCAGTACTGTTCGCTTAAGCTTTTTGTTCAAAAGCGCGCATCACCTCTACGAGTACCTGAACGCTCTCTAGCGGAAGCGCGTTATACATTGAGGCGCGATAACCACCCACCGAACGATGTCCTGCAATTCCTGAGATGCCTGCGGCTTTCCACATTTGGTCAAATTCAGCGGCTTTAGACTCGTCGTTGAGCAAGAACGTTGCGTTCATGGCGCTGCGGTCTTCTACTTGAGCGGTTCCTCTGAATAATGGATTGCGATCAATTTCATTGTAAAGCAATTCGGCTTTGGCGTTGTTGATTTTTTCCATGGCCGCAATGCCTCCGTTGTTTTTAATCCATTGCAAAGTGAGCAATGAGGCATACACCGGAAACACCGGCGGCGTGTTGTACATACTGTCGGCTTTGATGTGTTTCTGATAATCTAAAATACTCGGAATTGTGCGTCCGGTATGGCCCAGAATTTCTTCTTTGACCACCACCAAAGTCGTTCCGGCAGGGCCCATATTTTTCTGAGCTCCGGCGTAAATCAAATCAAATTGTGAAAAATCTAAAACGCGCGAGAAAATATCCGAACTCATATCGCACACCATCGGAATGCCCGTTTTCGGAAAGCTTTTCATCTGTGTTCCAAAAATGGTGTTGTTGCTCGTGCAGTGAAAATAATCTGCATCAGCCAGAATTGTATAATCTTTCGGAATAAAGTTGTAATTGGCGTCTTTTGAAGAGGCAACCACTTCAGTCTGACCAAACAATTTAGCTTCTTTGATGGCGTTGTTGGCCCAAGTTCCGGTGTCAAGATAAGCGGCTTTCCCGTTTTCTTTCATCAAATTATACGGAACCATCAAAAATTCCATACTGGCGCCGCTGCTCAAAAACAAAGCTTGATAACCTTTGCCGGTAAGCCCGAGGAGTTCTAAAACCAAAGCGCGCGCTTCATCCATAACGGCGATAAAATCTTTGCTGCGGTGCGAAATTTCTAAAATCGATAAGCCGGATCCGTTAAAATCCAAAATAGCTTGTGCTGATTTTTCAAAAACTTCTTGTGGCAGTATGCATGGACCTGCGCTGTAATTGTGTTTCTTGATGACTTCGGTGAGCATAGTATAAAAATTTAAGCAGCAAATCTCGGAATTGCATTCGATTACAACAATTTATTCTACGCTCAGTTTTGTATATGTTATTAACGAAAACGTTGTAGTTAATAAACAAAAAGCGGTAGTTTATCGGTATTTGTTGCGAAATTTTCTTTGATTTTAGATTTTTACTGAATAAAATCTTCTAAAATTACTTTTTACAAATTCAATAAAAAATCCAAAGTATCTACATGATCTGCATAATCCCAAAGTTCGGGTTTTTGTGTTTTTCCAAACGGAATGCTGCCTTGAATCAAATGGTCAGACACGATGCATTGCAATAAATCACGGTCTGTTTCAAGTCTGGTTTTCACATCTTCAATTGAATCGTAATATTCATAAAAAACACTTGAAATAGGCGAGGCGTAACTGCTGTCTTCTTTGATGGTCAAAAAACCGTTGTCGAGAATTTTAAAATTGCTCATCAAAAAAACCGCTTTGTTGTAATCATAGTTGTTGGCGTATTTGGGGTAGTGAATCACGTCTTGATAGGCAAACATCGCTTCAAAAAAGCGCGTAAAATCATAACCTTTGGGTACAAACAATTTTGATACGTTGCGGCAACCAAGGCCAAAATACCTAAAAATATCTTCGCCCAAAGCCACGAGTTGTTCTTGAGTTTCTTGTCCGTTTAAAACCGCCACTGAATTTCGCGATTTGCGAATAATACTCGGTTTGTCTTTAAAATAATATTCAAAATAACGCGCAGTATTGTTGCTTCCGGTGGCAATCACAGCATCATAGTTTTCGAGCTGGCCGGATGTAAAAGTGATTTGATTTTTAAATTCAGGCAAAACCGCACACAGATATTCAGCCAAAAAAGGCAATAATTTTTGATCGTTTGATGAGGTCTTCACCAAAACGTTGTGGCCAGAAACCAGCACCGATAAAAAATCGTGAAAACCCACCAGCGGAATATTTCCGGCCAAAACCAAACCTACAGTTTTGGGCGCAACTTCTTTTTCTGTATAAGCCGAAAGCCACTGACGGAGGTTTTCTTCGGTCAAAGCCTCAGCCCATGATTGCACCGCAAAATACACTTGTTCTGGCGTAAACCAACCGTTGTGCGAGGGCGAGAGCTCAATGAGCGCCTCAAAACGATCAAAAAACAAATCATTGTGTTTTACAGCTGTATTGCGCGTGGTGTTGTTTGGTGAAAACTGGGCCAGAAACTTTCCTAATTCTGTAAAACTTTTGATTTTATCGTTTTGTGACATTCGTTACTTGTTTATATACAGTTTTGATTGTAATTTTGCAGCAAAAATAAGCAAAATAACCTAGAGAATCGGTCTATATCCTCTTCAAACAAACAATAATTATGGCAATAATAATCACTGACGAATGCATCAATTGCGGGGCTTGCGAGCCAGAATGTCCGAATACCGCTATTTATGAAGGTGCTGATGATTGGCGTTATAAAGACGGAACCAAATTGCACGGAAAAGTAGTTTTACCCGACGGAACTGAAGTAGACGCCGATGCACCGCAAAGACCGGTTTCTGATGATATTTATTATATCGTTCCGAGTAAATGCACCGAGTGTAAAGGTTTTCACGAAGAGCCACAATGTGCGGCAGTTTGTCCGGTAGATTGTTGTATACCAGATGATAACCATGTTGAATCAGAAGAAACCTTGCTCAACAGACAAGCTTTTTTACACAACGAATAAGAAATTTCCTGAATTTATTTCAGGATTTTTTTTGTCAATTTCTTTCAGATTTATATTTTTAACCCAGATAGATTATTTTGATTTGGTTATTGTGTTGAAAAAATCTCAATATATCTGTTAAAATCTAGGGTTATATGCTAAAAAGAATAGCATTCATTTTTGTTTTACTTTCAATTTCTGTTTCTGCCCAAAAGGTGGAGCGCATTCTTATCCTTCAAGATGAAGAAACGCACCAGCCTATTGAGGATGCCACAGTCACGATTCTTAAAACCAAGCAAAATTTACTCAGTAATGCTGAAGGCATCGTGACTTTTGAACTCACCGGTGCGTCTAATATTCAAATCAGGCATTCGTCTTATTTACCGGTTAATATTCGTTCGTTGTCGCTCAAAGAAAAATCAACGGTGGTCTATTTGCGCAATAATGTTACTGATCTAGAAGAGATTTTAGTATTCAACAAACACCCGCAAAAAATATTAGCTTCACTTATTGAAAATTCAAAACTAAAACTAACGGTTCCCGGCCGACTTAAGGTGTACTCCCGCGAGTTTTTTAAACTCAATGGCAATTATGCCTATTACAACGATGGGCTTATGAATTTTCAGTTGCTCGGCAAATCCAAAAACATAGATGCGGTTATACTGGTGGAGCAAAACCGCTCGCGAAGCCTTATTGAACAAGACGTGATTCCGGATTTATTGGGCTACAACCTCAATGACATCATGGAGAATTACTACAACTTTAAGTACCTCAATCCGCTGTTGGTGTCTGAAGCGCGCCGCGATTACGATTTTGTGATTAAAGTTTACTCAAAAAACAAAGAGTTCAATATCATCAGTGCTGTTCCTAATGAAAATTCGTCGGGTATGCACGATGATTTCTCGATTATTTATGATCCGAAACGCAAATTAATTGTTGAAGTTAGCTCAAGTGTTTCGCCCGCAGTTTTGGCGCAACTCAAAGACAAAACCAGAGTTGGGGCCAAAAACGTCTACAAATCAATGTATAAAAATATATACAAAATTCAGAACAACAACTACTACTTGCTGAGTTCAAAAGAAGAAATCGGTTTTGAAAAAGTTGAGAAAGACAAAAACAAAGACATTGAAGTGCGGAACTATTTTTTAACGACTCAGTTTAGTACCCAAAATTACACCTACAAAGAATCTGAGGTTTTCAAAGACAAAACACTGTACAATAAAAAAGATATTGTGTTGTCAAAATATTGGGAAGAATCAGGCTTAACAGCCACCGAAGAAGAGCAAAAAGTGCTCGAAACGCTCGATGAATTACCCGAATAAAATTTACCCAAAACCGCGCTTTTAAAAAAGATTTAAACCGTTATATTTGCACACCTTTTTTAACGGTTAATCTCCACTCAATATGAAAGCAGGAATTGTCGGATTGCCCAACGTCGGGAAATCAACTTTGTTTAATTGTTTGTCTAACGCCAAAGCACAAAGCGCTAACTTTCCGTTTTGTACCATTGAGCCCAATATTGGTGTGGTCAACGTTCCCGATCCGCGCATTGTGCGTTTAGAAGAGCTCGTTAAACCCGAACGTGTACAAATGGCAACCGTTGATATTGTTGATATTGCAGGTTTGGTCAAAGGGGCCAGCAAGGGTGAAGGATTAGGAAATCAATTCCTCGGAAACATCCGCGAATGCAACGCCATCATACACGTTTTGCGCTGTTTTGACAACGACAATATTGTGCATGTGGACGGCAACGTAAACCCCATCCGCGACAAAGAAACCATTGATGTTGAGTTGCAGTTAAAAGATTTAGAAACAGTTGAAAAACGCCTTGAAAAAGTAAATCGCGCGGCCAAAACCGGCAACAAAGAAGCGCAAGCCGAAAAAGCACTTTTAGACCGCATTCGCGAAGCTTTATTGCAAGCAAAATCAGCCAGAACGGTAGTTTTGCAAAACCAAGATGAAGAAGCATTAATGCAAGATTTTCAGCTCATTACCAACAAACCTGTTTTGTATGTGTGTAATGTTGATGAAGGTTCGGCCGTACACGGAAACAAATATGTAGAGCAAGTTCGTGAACTCGTGAAAGACGAAGATGCAGAAGTAATTATTCTTTCGGTGGGTGCCGAGGCAGATATCACCGAGTTAGAAAGCTACGAAGAACGACAAGTTTTTCTGGAAGATATGGGTTTAACCGAACCGGGTTCAGCCGTTTTGATTCGCGCTGCCTATAAGTTGCTCAAATTGCAAACGTATTTTACAGCCGGAGTCAAAGAAGTACGCGCTTGGACCATTAATGTAGGGGATACAGCGCCAAAAGCAGCCGGTGTAATTCACACTGATTTTGAAAAAGGATTCATCCGCGCTGAAGTGATTGCCTACGAAGATTTCTCACAATACGGCTCAGAAGCCAAAGTTAAAGAAGCCGGAAAACTGCGTGTTGAAGGCAAAGAATATATTGTCAAAGACGGTGATGTGATGCATTTTAGATTCAATGTCTAAATTGATTGTCAAACAAATACTACAAAGCCTGTAAATTATTTACAGGTTTTTTTGTTTATTCCATTCGCATTGCTTTACTTTATACAACCCAAAACTATTTAAAACTCTTTTTTATTCAAGGAGCAAACACATGAATGTAGAACAACTGCTGATCAGTACTTCCAATCAATCTTCAACTGTTTTTCAGCATTCAGGTTTTGATGCGCAAAAAGCAACACTGGTTTTGGCCTTTGGTCAAAGAACACTTCTTGAAGATGCACGTCCGTTTACTTTTTTAAAATCTAAATATCCCAACGCTCAAATTGTTATTTGTTCGTCATCGGGGCAAATATCAAATCAATGTGTTATTGAAGATGATATCGTTGCAACGGCAATTCAATTTGAAAAAACACAAGTCAAAGCTACCGTTGTTGATATCATCTCAAATGCAAACTTACCTGATTTAGGAACCCAAATAAAAAATGATTTAGGCGCTGATGACCTCAAAGGAATTCTGGTGCTTTCAGAAGGCAGCAAGGTCAACGGAACCGAACTTATTGAAGAACTTATTGGTAAAACCAATAAAGAGATTCCCATTTTTGGCGGGTTGGCCGGCGATGAATACCACTTTGAAAAAACCATCGTAGGTCTGAATCAAGATGCCTCGGCAGGTAAGATTGTAGCCATCGGGTTTTACGGTCAAAACATCTGCTTTGGCTTTGGATCAGAAGGCGGTTGGGGCGACTTTGGCCCTGAACGCGAAGTAACCCAATCACACAAAAATGTTTTATACAAAATCGGCGATCGCCATGCCTTAGATTTATACAAAGATTATTTGGGTAAATATGCCGATGAATTGCCGGGCTCGTCGCTGTATTTTCCGCTATCCATGCGTGAAAAAGACAGCAATACATCAGTAGTCAGAACCATTTTGTCAATTGATGAAGAAAACAAATCAATGACTTTTGCCGGAAACCTACCCGAAGGTTCGTCGGTTCGATTGATGAAAGCTAATACCGATAGGCTCATTGAAGCTTCGGCTCAAGCCGCTGTCAAAGCCCAAAATAAAGTCTCAGCACATCAGTTGGCTTTGTTGGTTAGTTGTGTTGGACGTCGCATAGTGTTGGACGATCGCGTTGAAGAAGAACTCGAAATCGTCAAAGATACCTTTGGTCAAGCAACTATATTATGCGGATTTTATTCGTACGGCGAAATTTCACCTACGCTTGATCATGTGGCTTGTGAACTGCACAATCAAACCATGACCATAGCCACTATGTTTGAATTATAACCATGGACAAGTCACAACTTCATAGAAATCTAAAGCGACAACTCGATAAGTTTCTGAGTGAAGAATTCATTGAGCAAAATCCTGCGCTGCAATCTTTTATCAAAGTAGTCAACCAAACCTACAATAATTACGATAAAGATGCCGAACTTTCAGAGCAATCCTCACAACTCAATGACAAAGAATACGCCGATATAACCTCTAAACTCAAAGACGAACTCGAAAAAAGAAGGTTCTTTCAAAAAAAACTCGTCGAGGCCATCAAACAACTCAATGCCGAAGGACATGAATTAGACGATGAAAACCTACTTGATTTGTTGCACATACTGCACAAAGAGATAGAAATCAAAGCTGAAATTCAAAAAAAGTTATACGATTCTATAGCCGATACCAAGAAGGCCAATGATGCCAAGTCTGATTTTTTATCTATTATGAGTCATGAAATCAGAACCCCACTCAACGCCATTATTGGTTTGATCTACATTATGGAAAAAGAAAACTCACTACAGAGTTTTCATGAAAATATTGAAGTATTAAAGAATTCGGCCCAAAATTTATTCTTGCTCATCAACGATATTCTTGACTTTAGCAAAATTGAAGCCGGCAAAGTTGACATCGAGAAAATACCGTTTAACCTGCAAGACTTAATTCATCAAATTGCCAAATCAATGGAGGCTCGAGCCTCAGAAAACCTCAATACCATTGAAGTAATTGCCGATACTGACTTTGTGCCCAATTTAATCAGTGACCCCTTACGCATCAATCAAGTGGTGACTAATTTGGTATCAAATGCAATTAAATTTACCTATGAAGGTAAAATCAAAATCAGGCTCAAACAAATTGCCGTACAAAGCAATTTCTCAACCTTTAAAATTGAAGTTATTGACAGCGGAATAGGTATTGAACCCAGTAAGTTTGAAACTATTTTTGAAAAATTCTCTCAAGCCGAAACCAAAACCTCACGCTTATACGGCGGCACCGGACTAGGGCTGGTGATCACCAAAAAGCTACTGGCGTTATTGGGCTCAGAAATTAAATTTGAAAGCGAAGTAGGCGTGGGCTCAAACTTTTACTTCACGATGCATTTGCCTATTGACCTCAAACACGCAGCCGTCAATACCCACGATTTGCACGACGATTACAAAGAAGAAAACCTCAAAGGACTCAAAGTTTTGCTCGTTGAAGACAACCTCATCAACACCAAAATTGCCCAAAAAATCATGAGCCAATGGGATGTTGAGGTTGACACAGCCGAGAACGGGCTTGTTGGCATTGAAAAATACAACCAAAACCACTATGATGTTATCCTCATGGATCTCTCTATGCCTGTGATGGATGGTTACGATGCTACCATCAGTATTCGTCAGACCGATAAACTCATACCCATTATTGCACTCACCGCTTCGGCCTCATTTGGCTATCTGGATCGCGCCCTGCAAATTGGCATCAACGAATACATCATCAAGCCTTTTAACCCCAAAGAACTCAATATGAAGTTGGGGAAATATTATCAGAAGTAGAGACTGAGCGGCTGAGTGCCTGAGCTTATTGATTAACGATTGAAGATTAACGATTTTTGATTTTTGAAGTAATTGAATTCGTGAAACCGATAAACATCACTTCTTTCCAACAGCGCAGCAGGCTATAATAATGAACGACCCGAGCTGTAGGCGAATTGAATGGAGCGCAGCGGTTTGGAATGATTAACGA
Source organism: Flavobacterium sp. CYK-55 (assembly GCF_018413465.1). Classification (GTDB taxonomy): domain Bacteria; phylum Bacteroidota; class Bacteroidia; order Flavobacteriales; family Flavobacteriaceae; genus Flavobacterium. Next base: position 91,524 of record NZ_JAHCDK010000004.1, on the reverse strand, counting down.
TTGAAGATTAACGATTTTTTGATTTTTGAAGTAATTGAATTCGTGAAACCGATAAACATCACTTCTTTCCAACAGCGCAGCAGGCTATAATAATGAACGACCCGAGCCCTAGGCGAATTGTATGGAGCGCAGCGGTTTGGAATGATTAACGATTGAAGATTAACGAACTTTGATTTTTGAAGTAATTGAATCCGTGAAACCGAGACCATCCCTTTTGTCCTAAAGCGCAGCGGTCTGTAGTGCAACGTGTCCGTAGGCGCAGCCGTGTCTATAGCGCAGCGTGTCTATAGCGCAGCGTGTCCCTCAACCACCTAGCCACAAACCGTATCTAAAAACACCTTGTTTTTCTTAATAATTTGTTAAAGCCTTAAGGTAGATTTTCTGTAAAAATACCCAAAAAAGCGCTTTTTTGCCGTTGTTTTTAAGTGCTGTTTGTGCGTAAAAAAGCCAGTCAATAAAGGTTGTATGAGGTTTTTTTAGTATGGAGCAGGTGGGGGGAGTACTGCTTCTTAAAATTTTGTTAAAGTTGTTGGCAAGCCCATTGCCCATAACGCCCATTTTGCGCTCTGAAAGGTTCGAGATCCAAAACAGATTTAAGGCACCTTTGTAGCACAAAACGGCTTTTTTCTCGAACAGACTGCCTTGAACCTGCCTTCAATCTGCTACAAACCCTTTTTAAAAATGCCGGAATTATAACTCTTTTCGTACAAAAAAGCCTTTTTTTGCAATTTTAACATTTTTGGGGTGCTACCCCCGCTGTGCGAAAGCCATTTTGGCATAAATTTGTATAGCGCTTTACCAGCACCGTTGTGGGAGCTCTGGCCTTTAACAGTACCAGCGCAGTGCGTGTCGAACCCAACATTGGCGGCTACTGAGCGCAGCGGTCATGGCCGTACGTGTGCGGTGGTTGGTGGAATTTGGGTGTGGTGGATAGTTGCGTGAAACTGTGGGGTTTGGTGTGGGGTACGCTACGCTATACACGCGTCGTTGTATGAATTACGAATTATGAATTACGAATTAGGCTTTAAAATAAACTTCTCAACCTTTTACTCTTTTTAAACTTGTATTGCTAATGGAGCACTTGAGAAGGGAAGTGTCTGAGATTGCTCTTGTGTTGGAATGAGGAGAACGATTGCTGCGCTGAATGAATTACGAATTAGGCTTCAATATAAACTTCTCAACCTTTTATTCTTTTTAAACTTGTATTGCTACCTGAGCACATGTTAGGTGACGTTTTGCTAGTAAATTACCTGCTATTTGTGTATTTTTGGATTTTAATTTTCTTACATGAAATCTGCTCAAGAACTTTTTAATCAGTTAAATTCTCTAGATGAAACGCCTTGGATTGAGGCTAAGCTAAGCAGTGAAGCAGGAAAATCATTAATGGAAACTATTAATGCATATTCAAATGAACCAGGATTGCAAGAGGGTTATATTTTAATTGGAGTATCAGCAGTTCAGGATTCTCTTTTTCCTCAGTACATAGTTGTAGGGGTTGAAAACCCTGATAAGATTCAACAAGAAATAGCTACTCAATCTGCAATTATGTTCAATCTGCCAGTCAGGCCAATTATATCAGTCGAGAAACTTGAAGGCAAAAATGTTATTGTGGTAAAAATTAAAGAATTAGATAACCTCCAAAAACCGCTATATTTTACAAAAATGGGCTTGCCCAGCGGCGCTATGAGGCGAATTGGTTCATCAGACATGCATTGTACTGAAGATGACATGGTCATTTTTTACAATAATTTTGGTAAAAGTTATGATAAAACGCCTGTCGAAGGGACAAGTATCAATGATATTGATGAAAGCGCAATAAATAGATATAGAAATTTAAGAGCTAAAGTTTTACCTACAGCTGAGGAATTGACTTATGAGGATGATGAATTATTAACTGCTTTAGGTTGCCTTGAAAATGGAGTTTTAACATTAGCCGGTCTCCTTCTTTTTGGTAAATCATCTGCTCAGAGAAGAACTTTTCCTATGTTGAGAGTTGACTACATAAGAGTTCCCGGTAATGTCTGGGTTGAAAATCCTGAATCAAGGTTCACTTCAATCGATATGAGAGGTCCATTACTTTTAAATGTTTATAAAGTAATTGAGGCAATCAATACTGATTTACCGAAAGGTTTTCTGATGGATAAAGATCAAATTCAAGCACAAGTAACAGGATTACCAATATTGGCGCTCAGAGAAGCTATCGTAAATGCTTTAATGCATAGATCATATAGGGAACACAAACCAACACAAATAATTAGATATGATAATAGAATTGAAATTATAAATCCGGGATTCTCTCTCAAGCCTGAAGATAAATTAGGTTTCCCAGGATCAGAAACAAGAAATTCTTTTATTGCTGCCGTTTTCCATGAAACAAATTTAGCAGAAACCAAAGGATCTGGGATAAGAGCAATGAGAAGATTGATGATTGATGCTAAACTTGCTCCTCCTACTTTTGAATCTAGTAGAGAAGATAATGAATTTATAGCCAGATTATTATTACATCATTTTCTTGATGAAAAAGATTTGGTTTGGCTTAATCGATTCAATTCTTTCAATCTTAATGATTCTCAGAAACAAGCTTTAATTTTTGTTCGTGAAGTTGGAGCTATTGATAATTTGACATATCGTCAAATGTCAGACTGTGATGCTCTTAAAGCTACTACAGATTTGCGTTCTTTGAGAAAGTTGAATTTATTAACCCTTTTTGGTAAAGGTAAGGCTACTTATTATAGACCTGGAGAACAATTAAGTGACAGAATGCCCAGTATAGAACTTAAAGAAATTAATACAGAACCTAATTTAATTAGTACAGAACCTAATTTAATTAGTACAGAACCCAAATTCACTAGTACAGAAGTTCTAAATCTCAATGTGGTTGATAATGAAATTGTTGAAATTTCAGATGAAGGTTTGAGTACAGAAGCTAGAGAAATTAATAGAAAAACATTATTGGAAGAATTACCTTTTAGACTACAAGGTAAAATTTATCACATGCGTGGTAGAGAGACTACAGAAACCATAGAGAATATCATTATTGAAATATGCACAATTCGACCATTTAAGCTTGCAGAATTGGGTAGTATTCTCGATAAAGGGGATAATTATTTGAGCCGAAAATATTTAAAACCTTTGATAGATAAAAATAGACTCAGATTTTTGCATTCTGACATGATTAATCACCCAAATCAGGCTTATTTAGCTGTAGTTTAAAATGTTGCCTAACGGTTTGCAGGTATATTTTTTGGATGATGAGCGAGTCGCGGTTACTCCACTAAGATAGAGTTTTGTTTGTGAAAAACAGGCTAGAAGCTTGAAAAATAAAGCCATAAGTCATGACCGCGGTTGGCAGCAGTATGTGTTTATTTCCAATTAGTTTTAGTTCCAATATCTATTAATTTTGAATATAGACTGTTTAGACCATAAGTTCCAATTAATCCATAGTCAGTAATTTTCTTAGAAAATCCATCTTGGAATTCTATTTCTAAATATATTGTCTGACTATCAGTCCAACTTACACTGTAATTGTCCTTCAAGTTTTTTAAATCAATATAATTGATCAAATCTTCGATTTCTTGGATTTTTTTTAATTCGGCATTTGATGTAGATTTTCCGATGAAATTGGTATAACCTAAACCATTAAATACCATATGCCCATCATAGTTTATTTCTAATTCGAAACTTGGACAAAGTCCCAAACAATAAGATGTTTTTACTTTTATTAATTTGACTCGATCCTGAGTGATTTTTTTGCTATTAAACTCTATGAAAGAATTGAATTTGTAGGTTAAAGTATCTATTGCGATATATGGTTCGCTGCTTGAAATTGTGCCAAATGACAGTCTATTTACTTTTCTTATTTTTAATTGGTTTTCCCGATTTACTTTAATTGGTTTCACATATTCACAGATATCAAAATCAATAATAAACCTAGTTAGATTAAAATTATTATTGCCCTCGTCAATGATAATGTACTGTGAATATCCATAGTAATGCGGAATGAAGAGTAAATCTGTTAGCCCATCATTATTAATATCTACTTTTTCCCAATTATTTATCTCGGACTTATTAAAAACCTTTTGACATTTTAGGTTTGCATAAATAGTATCTGTTGAAACGATTCTAAAATTTCCACGATCATAATCTTTCCATATTTTCTTTACGAATTCAGGAGCTACAATTTTTATAAAATCCTCAACATCCTTATCTGTTTTAAGTTCATCTATTTTATTTCCAAATGCTGCGTTTGAAAAAATGATTACGAATATTAGTATCAGGTTCTTCATATTGCTGGTAACTAGTATATACCTCTTAAGTTCTAAAAAAAACCTCCACCCTCAAAAGTCTCCTCTCAAGCGGCGGTTATTATGCAGTAAATAAAGTGGTGAGTGTGGTAAATGTAGTAAAATTTCTTACAGAAGCAAAAAAAAGTGCCTGAGGCGCTGAGTGCCTGAGTGCCTGAGATGAGGGGTGAGATTCCTCCTGCGTCGGAATGACAGGATACGGCTGATTTAGAGACACGCTACGCTATAGACACGGCTGCGCCTACAGACCGCTACGCTGTAAGACCGCTGCGCTGTAAGACCGCTACGCTGTAAGAATTACGAATTATGAATTACGAATTATGAATTACGAATTACGAATGGGGCTTCAACTAAACTTCTTAAACCTTTTACACTTTTTAAACCTGTAATATGTTCTCGGTTACACCAATGTTTCAAAAATCAACCATCGTTAATCATTCCGCGCAGTTTCTCAGCCTCTCCAAAATATAACTAAAAAATAATATCTTGTGGCCTCAAAATATAATCCATACATCATGAAAAAAACGCTTTACCTTCTTTTTGTGTTCTTTGTCATCAGCCACTCATGGGCCCAGTATCGTCAGCGATATGGCATTACTGTGGGGCCCAACTATTCTAAATTCAGAGGAATGGATGTTTCGGGCCTCGATTACAGCTATGCGCCCGGTTTAAGCCTGGGTATTGCTTATGAATATTACCTCAAAGAAAACCTCTCTATCAAAACCAATTTCTTTTATGAAAATAAAAAAAGCAAAGCAGTGGGTGAATTGCAAATGCGGCAGGAAGTTGATAGTTCACCTACTGTAACAGAAACCGTTGTTTACAGTTACCAATACATCACTTTGCCGGTCATGATTCAATACCATTTTAAAAAAGCCAAAGGTTTTTTTGTCAACGGCGGAATATTTATGGGCTATTTGCTCGATTCAGAGGCAAAAGGCGAGGGCGATAACGCATTGTACGCGTCGGTGACTGATTTTACAAGCAGCACATTTGAATACAATAATAAATTTGATTTTGGTTTTGTTTTGGGCGCAGGAAAGGCTTTTCAGTTAAACCCTAAAAACCATCTTGTTGTTGAAGTGCGCAACAGTCACGGGGTTTTTCAGACCAACAAAAACAATACTTTTGACGGCAATATCGTTCGTTCAAATTCATATGCTTTGCTGTTGGGCTGGGTATATAGTAAGTAACTACAATATATAGCCTTGTACGATTCAAAATGCTCGGTGTTTTTCTTTGATGTTGCGCATGAATGCCTCGTGTTTTTATTGTCAATATCCGTTTGATAACTTTGATTCTTACGTCTTTTAAAATCAGCAGCAATGCCTTACATTAGCGTGCTATTCGATTTTTCTTGCTATGTCTGAACAAACACAATATACCGAAGATAATATACGCTCGCTAGACTGGAAAGAGCACATCCGTATGCGGCCGGGTATGTACATCGGAAAACTCGGCGACGGTTCAGCGCCCGACGATGGTATTTACATCTTGCTCAAAGAAGTCATTGACAACTGTATTGATGAGTTTGTCATGGGCGCGGGCAAAACCATTGAGGTAACGGTCAAAGATAAAATGGTTACCGTACGCGATTATGGACGTGGTATTCCGCTGGGCAAAGTGGTTGATGTAGTTTCAAAAATGAACACCGGCGGAAAATATGATTCCAAAGCCTTTAAAAAATCAGTCGGACTCAACGGGGTGGGTACCAAGGCAGTCAATGCTTTGTCGAACTACTTTCGGGTTGAGTCGGTGCGTGACAACCAACAAAAGGCCGCCGAGTTTAAAGCCGGTGATCTTACCTTAGAAGAAGAAATTCAAGAAAGCACCAAACGCCGCGGAACCAAAGTGAGTTTTGTGGCCGATGATGTGATCTTTAAAAACTATAAATACCGCCATGAATACGTGGTGCGTATGCTTAAAAACTATTGCTACCTCAATACAGGCCTGACCATTTATTTTAACGGAGATAAGTATTATTCTGATTTTGGCCTCAAAGATTTATTGCAAGAAACCATTGCCGATGAAGATACCGTTTACCCGATCATTCATTTGGTAGGCGATGATATTGAGTTGGCCCTGACCCACAGCAAGTCGCAGTATTCTGAAGAGTATCACTCGTTTGTGAACGGGCAAAACACCACCCAAGGCGGAACGCACTTGAACGCGTTTAGAGAGTCGGTGGTTAAAACCATTCGCGATTTTTACAACAAAAACTTCGAAGCTTCAGATATTCGCAAATCAATCGTGGCTGCCGTTTCGGTTAAAGTTGAGGAGCCTGTATTTGAATCACAAACCAAAACCAAATTAGGCTCGACCGATATTGGCCCGAATGGCCCAAGTATACGAACGTTTATCAATGATTTTGTCGCGACCAAACTCGATAATTTCTTGCATAAAAATCCTGAAGTGGCCGATGCGTTGCTCAAGAAAATCTTGCAAGCCGAGCGCGAGCGCAAAGAGCTTTCGGGCATCAGAAAACTAGCACGCGAACGTGCCAAAAAGGCCAGTTTGCACAACAAAAAATTGCGCGATTGTAGGGTGCATCTTACCGATGCCAAGCATGAGCGCTGCCTTGAGAGTACGTTGTTTATCACCGAGGGCGACTCGGCTTCGGGCTCGATTACCAAAAGCCGCGATGTGAATACGCAAGCGGTATTTAGTTTGCGCGGAAAGCCACTCAATTCGTATGGCATGACCAAAAAGATTGTCTACGAAAACGAAGAGTTCAACCTGTTGCAAGCGGCGCTTGACATTGAAGAAGATTACGACAGTTTGCGCTACAACAACATTGTCATTGCCACCGATGCCGATGTGGATGGTATGCACATTCGTTTGCTGCTTATAACCTTCTTTTTACAGTTTTTCCCCGAACTCATCAAAGAAGGGCATTTGTTTATTTTGCAAACACCGTTGTTTCGGGTGCGCAACAAAAAAGAAACCATCTATTGCTACAGCGATGAAGAGCGTATCGCAGCCATTGAAAAACTCAAACCCAAACCTGAGATTACCCGATTTAAAGGGCTCGGAGAAATATCGCCCGATGAATTCAAACACTTTATTGGCGATAACATTCGTCTAGATCCGGTGATGCTCGATAGAGCTACCCCGATTGAAACTTTGCTCGAGTTTTATATGGGTAAAAATACGCCGGATCGACAAGACTTTATCATCAATAATTTGAAGGTAGAATTAGATGCGGTTGAGTAAGGAGCACAAAGTTGCTCGAAGTTTACGCGAAGTTAAATTACACGCCAATAGTTATGTTTAAGTAAAATGCGATTAGTGGGAAAGTGCTTGTAGAAGGTGGAGCACAAAGTTGCACGAAGTTTACACGAAGTTAAATTATATACGCCAATAGTGATGTTTGAGGAAAATGAGATTAGTAGAAAAGTGCTTGATTGTGCTTACAAAGTGCATTCAAGACTAGGTTCTGGATTGCTTGAAAAAGTTTATCGCGAATGTTTAGCGTTTGAATTGAAGCGTGAAGGTTTGCAAGTTGAACAAGAAAAAGGATTTCCGGTTGTTTATGATCAGATAAAAATTGATTGTGGCTACAGAGTCGATTTGTTTGTAAATAAAAAAGTGATTGTTGAGTTGAAAGTTGTGCAAGACATCAGCACAGAACATATTGCCCAATGCCTCACTTATATGAAACTATCTGATGCCAAATTAGGATTGTTAATCAATTTTTATAAAAGGTCTCTAAAAGATGGTATTAAAAGATTGATTTTAAATAATTAAAAAACACACTGTGCAACTTAGTGTAAACTTTGCGAAACTTTGTGTTACCAAAAAAAGAATGACCCAGAATAACTAAATAAACACATTGTGCAACTTAGTGTAAACTTTGCGAAACTTTGTGTTACAAAAAAGAATGACTCAGAATAACCAAATAAACACATTGTGCAACTTAGTGTAAACTTTGCGAAACTTTGTGTTACCAAAAAAAGAATGACTCAAAATAATCAAATAAATACATTGTGCAACTTAGTGTAAACTTTGCGAAACTTTGTGTTACCAAAAAAAGAATGACTCAAAATAACCAAATAAACACATAGCGAAACTTTGTGTTACCCAAATAAATGAAAGACGAAGAAGAATTTGATAACCTTCCCGAAGGAGAACCCTCCAACGAAGCCTCAGCCGATGAAAACGCTGAAGGTTTTGACGATGTGATTCGCCCATCCACCGGAAGTCATTTTTACGAAAACGACGAAAACCCCGACGATACCATTACCAAGGTAACCGGTATGTATAAAGATTGGTTTTTGGATTATGCCTCGTATGTAATTCTCGAGCGCGCGGTGCCCGCTATTGAAGACGGTTTTAAGCCCGTGCAGCGACGCATCATGCACTCGATGAAAGAACTCGACGACGGACGCTACAACAAAGTAGCCAACATAGTCGGGCACACGATGCAATACCATCCGCACGGTGATGCCAGTATTGGTGATGCGATTGTACAAATTGGTCAAAAAGACTTGCTCATTGACATGCAAGGAAACTGGGGAAACATCCTCACAGGCGATGGTGCTGCGGCTTCGCGTTATATTGAAGCGCGCATTTCAAAGCTTGGGCAAGACATTTTGTATTCGCCCAAAGTCACGAATTGGCAACTGAGTTATGACGGTCGAAAAAACGAGCCGATTCATTTGCCGGTCAAGTTTCCGTTGTTGCTGGCCCAAGGAGGCGAAGGGATTGCCGTAGGTTTATCGACCAAAATTCTACCGCACAATTTCAACGAGCTCATTGACGCTTCGATTAAAATTCTCAAAGGAAAACCTTTCGCGATATTTCCTGATTTCCCGACGGCCGGTATTGCTGATGTATCGAATTACAATGACGGTATGCGCGGTGGACGCGTTCGGGTGCGCGCCAAAATTTCGCAACTCGACAAACAGACTTTGGTGATCAATCAAATTCCGTTTACCACCAACACTTCGTCGCTGATTGACAGTATTTTAAAGGCCAATGAAAAAGGCAAAATCAAAGTCAAAAAGATTGAAGACAACACAGCCGCTGAGGTTGAAATCTTAATTCACCTTCCGCCGGGCGTATCGCCTGATAAAACCATTGATGCCTTGTATGCGTTTACCGCTTGTGAAACATCTATTGCTCCTTTGGGTTGCGTGATTGTCAACAACAGTCCGGTGTTTATGGGGGTTTCTGAAATGTTGCGCCTTTCAACCGAACGCAGCAAAGATTTGCTCAAACGCGAGCTTGAAATTCAATTGGATGAACTTGAAAACAAATGGCATTTATCAACGCTCGAGAAGATTTTCATCCGCGAAGAAATGTACATTGACTTCAAATTGTATTCAGACAGAGAATCTTTGTATGCTTATTTATACAAGCGATTTGACAAGTTCAAGAAAGATTTTGTGCGCGAGATTAACGATGATGATTTGCAAAAGCTCACGCAGATTCCGATGATCCGCATCACGCGTTTTGACTCAGACAAAGCCGATGAAGGCATTGCCAAACTCGAAGCCGAAATGGAACAAGTCAAACACGATTTAGCCCATTTGACTGATTTTGCGATTGCTTATTTTCAGAACCTCAAAGACAAATACGGCAAAGGTCGTGAGCGTCAAACCGAGATTCGCAACTTTGATACGATTGAGGCGACCAAAGTGGTTTTGCGCAACACCAAATTATACGTGAACCGCGAGGAAGGTTTTATCGGAACCAGCCTCAAACGCGATGAATACATAGCCGATTGTTCTGACATTGATGATGTCATTGTATTCTTGCGCGATGGCCGCATGATGGTGGCCAAGGTGGATGACAAAAAGTTCATTGGCAAAGACATCATTTACGCCGCTGTGTTTGACAAAAATGACAAACGCACCATTTACAACATGATTTATCGCGATGGAAAAAACGGAGCTGCGTTCATCAAACGATTCAATGTTTCGGGCATTACGCGTGATAAGTTTTATGATTTGACCCAAGAAAAACCGGGCAGTATGGTGTTGTATTTCTCGGCCAATCCGAATGGTGAAGCCGAAACCGTGACCATTTTATTGCGTCAGGTGGGCAGCATCAAAAAACTCAAATGGGATGTTGATTTTGCCGAGGTCATGATCAAAGGACGCGCTTCTCGCGGAAACACCGTGAGCAAATATCCGATCAAGAAAATTGAACTCAAAGAAAAAGGCATCTCCACCTTGCGCCCTAGAAAAGTTTGGTTTGACGATACCGTTCAGCGCCTCAACGTAGACGGCCGTGGTGAACTTTTGGGTGAGTTTAAACCCAATGATCGTTTGCTGATTATTCATCAATCCGGAAAAATCAAAACCATTATTCCGGAACTCACCACGCACTTTGACGAAGATATGATTGTGCTTGAAAAGTGGATACCGACCAAACCGATTTCGGCCATTTATTACGATGGCGAGAAAGAACGTTACTTTCTCAAACGTTTCTTGGTTGAGACCGAAGGTAAAGACGATTCATTTATCAATGATCACCCCAATACGCGTTTAGAGATTGTCTCGACCGATTATCGTCCGGTGGCCGAATTGGTGTTTGCCAAAAACAAAGGTGTACAAAAAGAGAATTTGGTGGTAGATATGGAAGCCTTCATCACCGTCAAAGGCTTTAAAGCGCTCGGAAACCAACTCACGACTGATAAGCTCAAACAAATCAATTTGCTCGAATCGTTGCCTTATGAAGCGCCTGAAGAAGCTGAGCCTGAAGAAACCATGGCAGCTTTAGATGAAATAGACGCTCCGGATATTCCGACTGAACTCGATGATGACGGACAAATTACTTTGTCGTTAGAATAGAAAAAAGGCTGTCTTGTTTGAGACAGCCTTTGTTTTTTATAGACCTACAAGGTTTTGAAAACCTTGCAGGTCGTTTTGAAACCGCGCAGGTTTATTTGTTTTTCTTACTCGCTTTCATATTGAGTACTTCTACCAACAACGAGAACGCTATGGCAAAATACAAATAGCCTTTCGGAACGCTCTCAACATGGTTGCCCAAGAACGAAGCATGGGCCAAATGCGCGCTTTCTGTGATGAGCATAAAACCAATCAAAATCAAAAAAGACAAGCCCAAAATCTGAATAGACGGATGTTTGTTGACAAAATTCCCTACCGGAACTGCAAACTGCATCATGATGAGCACCGAGATAATCACCGCGGTAATCATGATGTACAAAGCGCCTTCAATGCCGTTGGTCATACCCACTGCCGTGAGAATACTATCAAACGAGAACACCAAATCAATCATAATAATTTGCAGAATAACCTTGCCAAATGAAGCGGCAGCCGTGCTTTTGATTTCTTTTTCTTCTTGGCCTTTCTGATCTACTTTTTCGTGAATTTCATGCGTGCTTTTGTACATCAAAAACAAACCGCCCAACAACAAAATAATGCTTTGCCCCGAAATTTCTGCGCTAAACCAATCGTAATGAAAACTCAGCCAAGGTTCTTTCATGGCAATGAGCACTGAAATGCCTAAAAGCAATACAATGCGCATAAACATGGCTAAGAACATACCGAGTTTGGTGGCTTTCTTGCGCTGTTCTTCGGGCAATTTTCCGGTAGTAATTGAGATAAAAATAATGTTGTCAATACCCAAGACAATTTCTAAAAAAGTCAGGGTTAATAAGGCTACCCAGGCATTCGGGTTAAGAAAAATTTCCATGAAATATTGGTTTATTCAATTCTGTGAGCGGTTCCTTTTTGGCGCGCATCGTCGCCCACCAAACCGAATTCAAAAGTATAGGAATTTTGGCTGGTAGTCAAAATTTTTATTGAAATAGCCTTTTGCTCGGCCATGGTTTTGGGGTGAATCTGACGCAAAACATATTCGCAATCGCTCACCCAACGAATCGTCGCGGTATCGGTTTTTCCTTTATAGGTTTCAATCACCAATGAATCCGTGCGGACAGAAACGGTGCGTTGTGTTACGCCGTTGATGAGCACTTCAGATTCAAATTTTCCGGTTTTAAAATCGTTGCAGTTGCACTCGGTTTGGTAGCAAGCGCTCAGCAGCAGAGGTAAAAATAAAAGTAGATATTTTTTCATGTTTTTTATTTGGGCAGCTATTCCTGTCGTTCGTTGTGTCTTGCAGGCCGAACCCCGGCCGGCAAGGACGCCACTTCCACCAGGGCTGCGGGTTAGCGCAAACGGTTCAGCTCATCGTCGGTAAAGTTACGAATGCCTTTCTCACGCGCAAACTTATCAGCATTATAACTACCCGAAGCATTGCGCGGAATCGACAAACTTTCCCACGGTGTGGCTTTGAGTTGTTTGGCATAAAACACTATTTGCCCTATGTGATACGGATAATGTGCCAACTGTCGGTTGAGGGCTTCCATGACCGTGTGGCCTTCATTGCGAATGTATATAATTTCACTTAATTGCTCAGCCGATAAGCTGTCAAGCGCCCCTAAAAAGCACGACCAACCTTGATTCCACAAAGCCCAAACTTGCTCAGGCGTTTGCAAATCATTTTCAAATTCGCTGTCGCGGTTGCGCCATTCTTTTTCGCCGTCGGTGGTTAAAAAATCAGTCCAGCGCGAAAGCATATTGCCCGACATGTGTTTGACAATCATAGCGATGCTGTTGGTGTCATCGTTGGTCATCACAAAAAGTTGTTCAGGCGCCAACTGATACATGGCTTTTTCGCCTATGGTTTTATAATACAAAAATTGCTTGCGAACGCTTTCGAGATAGGTTTCGGTTATTTTCATGACAAATCAAGTTTAATATCGTATTGTGAGAGCAAACCAATGAGTCCGTGGCTTGAAAATCTGGCCTTTTTCATCGGGTTGTATTGCGGATCAATGGTAAAGTTGCGCGCTGTGGTAAAATCGGCACCGGCCAATTGCGTTTGGTTAAAAACGGCCAGCGTTAAATCGGCATGGTCAAAGTCGGCTTGTGATAAATCAGTTTCAATAAAGCTGACTTCTTTGAGCGAACAACCGGCAAACGAGGTTTTGGGCATTTTTTTGCGCGCAAACGACGAAAAGTCTAACGCGCAATGATCAAAAGCAACAGCAAACAAAAAGTCTGAGCAGGCTTCAAAACGCAGTCCGAGCATTTTACAGTTTTTAAAAACAGCCGAAGCCAGTTGTACACCGGCCAGTTGTGCCATGGATAAGTTGCATTCGGTAAAAGTGCAATCGGTAAAAATACTGCCCGAAAAATCACAACCTGAGAATTGACAATTTACAAAATGACAACCGTCAAATTCTTTGTTGGCAATGCGCCCGTTTTGCCCTTGATAATGTTCAAAGGTTTGGTCTATGTAGAGCAAGTCATTCATTCGTCATCGTTGTAATCAAACATACTTTTAACCATGAGCTGAATACCGCGAAACATCAAATAAACGCCGGTTAAACAAATGGCAATGCCTATGGCAAGCACCAAATAATGCCAGTTGTTTTGCTTGTTGATGAAGGCATTGTATATCACCGCCGGTCCGGTAAACAGAGCCGGTAAGGCAAAAGCTAATTTTTTAATTCCTTGGTTCAGGACTTCTCGGTTGGTTCCCATTGGGCTGCATATTTAAAACGGAACAATAAAGCAAAAATAAAACTTCCCACAGCGTGTGTGAGCAAGGCAAAAAATATAAGGGCAATTTTTTTGAGGCCATATGGGTCTTGCTCAAAAAACTGTGAGCCAAAAAAACCTAAAATAGTCAGATATAAAAGAGCCCATATAAAGTTACTCCAAAAATACACTCTGAAGTTCCGCCAACGACGCAACCACCATAAGCTCCAAACAAGAAGCACCGGAATGGCCGCCGATAACAGATAAAAACCGATCATGATTGTGATTGATAAAATGCAACCGCTTGGCGTACACTTCCGTGTTTTTCTAATAATTCGGCAGCCACTTCATAACTTACCGGAATTTCGCCCATAATCATGCGCACGCCCCGATCTACGAGTTTGTTGTTGCTGAGTTGCATATCAACCATTTTGTTGCCTTTTACACGCCCCAACTGAATCATTGCGGTGGTAGAAATCATATTCAAAACGAGTTTTTGCGCGGTTCCGGCTTTCATACGCGAGCTTCCGGTAACGAATTCAGGGCCTACGACTACTTCAATGGGGTATTGTGCAGTAAGCGCCAATGGGCTTCCGGCATTGCAAGTGATGCCACCGGTAGCGATGCCTTTTTGGTTACAGGCTTCAAGACCGCCTAGCACGTAAGGTGTTGTGCCTGAAGCGGCAATGCCAATCACAAAATCATTCGGGCCAATGTGGTGTGCCTCTAAATCAAGCCAGGCTTGTGTGGTGTGGTCTTCGGCGTTTTCAACCGCACGGCGAATGGCTTGGTCTCCACCGGCAATGATGCCGTTGACCAAATCATGCGGCACGCCATAAGTAGGCGGGCATTCAGAAGCATCGACGATGCCCAAACGACCGGAAGTTCCGGCCCCGATATAAAACAAGCGACCGCCTTTTTTGAGTTGCTCGACCACGCGGCTAACCAATTTTTCAATTTGCGGCAAAGCGCGCTCAACGGCCAAAGGAACGGTTTGATCTTCTCGGTTGATATTGCACAGTAAATCATGCACAGACATCTCTTCGAGTGCTTGATAATGCGAGGCTTGTTCGGTGGTTTTGGTGAAGGACATTTATTATGTTGTATGTTAAATGTTGAATGATTTATGTTGAGCCAAGTTACTGCCGAATTGTATGGAGTGCAGCGGAATAAATGTTGTCATTTTTGAATGACTCAAAAGTAGGGAATTTTGCTTGGAAAGACGCAAAGTTTTTGAACAATCGTGATGGTATCAATCAAAGCATTTTCTGAGGTTTGATTCAACGATGAATCCATCTTACCATCCCTTTTGTCCTCAAGCGCAGCGGTCTGTAATGATTAACGATTGAAGATTAACGATTGTTGATTTTTGAAGTAATTGAATTCGTGAAACCGACGATTCCTTTTATCCCAAAGCGCAGGGGTCTTTAGTGCAGCGAGTCTGTAGGTTTTAACCGTGTCTGTAGCGCAGCGTGTCTGTAGCGTAGCGTGTCTCGATTGCGTGAGATTTAGCTTCGCTCAGTTCGGCTGCGCCTCGGGTAGATATTAAAAGGAGGAAGTCCGGTGGACTTCAGGTATCTTTAAAAGCTTCATTGATGACAAACGCTTGAATTATAGCCGTACGCGTGAGGGATAGCAGTGAAAATCCTTTTTGAGGAACGAAAAAAGATTGCAACGAATAGCCCGACCCTTGTGGTCACGCCCTAAATAAAATAAGCCAGCGCAAAGCCCAAAATAATGACTGTGATTTTGGCTAAGTTGAATTTGTGGCCTTCACTGCTTTCAAAAATAATGGTCGAGGAGATGTGGAATAAAATACCTATGACCAGTGCGGTTACATACGATTGATATTGCGCTGCGGCCGGCCAACTGCTCGCGATCCAGGCGCCTGCCGGAGTCATGAGCGCAAAAAGCAGCATCATGAGCAGGGTTTGCATTTTGCTCAAGCCTCCGTTGATTAAAAACAGCGTGAGAATGATGGCAATAGGCAAGTGGTGGATGCTGATGCCCAGCGCGAGTTCGGGATATTGGCTCACGGGTAAGCCTTCAAGAAAAGCGTGCAGACACAAACTGCCCAAAAGCAACCACGGAATTTTTGTGAGCGGGTCGTGCCCATGAACGTGACCGTGTTCGGCGCCTTGCGAGAAATATTCTAAGATGATTTGCAACAAAATACCCAGCATGATGAACAGACCCACGGCCGGTTGTGCGGTTTGGTATATTTCGGGCAGCAAATGCACCACCGTCATTGAGAGTAAAAACGAGCCGCTAAAAGCCAACAACAATTTGAGGCTTTTTTTCTTTTTGGGTTGCAGACCGATGGATAAACCGAAACCCAAAATCACCGATAAAAAGGGTAATAAATACGGTATCATTTGAAAATCATGATCAGACGTTCGCTGTCGGTTTTGTGAAATTTCTTGAGTTTGTAATCGCCAAAAATATCGAGCAAATAAATGCCAGCTTGCTCCATGAGCGATTGAAAATCGGCTAGGGTAAAGGCGCGGACTTTTTCGGTAAAATGATACGCTTGACCTTGATCGGTAAAGCTGATTTCTTTGTAAATATAGCCTTCAGCATGATAGCGCTTGATGTGAAAATCAAGGCCGTCGACGGTTTTGGTTTCTTCAGGAACGAGCGTGGCCAAGACTTGGTTTGCATTCATAAAATCAATCACACCAAAGCCGTATTCGGTAAGGCTTTCTTTGATGGCAACGAGCGTTTTCAGATGGTCTTCATCGCACTCGAAATAACCGAAACTGGTGAACAAATTAAAAATGGCATCAAACTTTTCATCAAACGGTTCACGCATATCGTGCACTTCAAAACGCAAGGTTTCGTTGGTGTTTTTTGAGGCGGTCTCAATACTGTTCACCGACAAATCAACGCCTAGTACATCATAACCCAATTGGTTGAGGTAAATAGCGTGTCGGCCTTTGCCGCAAGCCAAATCTAGCACCTTGGCTTTTTCGGGCAAATTGAGGTAATGCGTTAGGTTGTCCATAAAAATCTGGGCTTCCCGATAATTGCGCTCTTTGTATAAAATATGATAATACGGCGAATCAAACCAAGAGGCAAACCAGTTGCTGCAAACTTCTTGTTTTTGCGGGTTTTTCGCTGATGAATCTTCGGTCATTTATCTCATGAATCAATTTCGAGGACAAATTTAGACTATTTTTGCACCGAATACCTGATTTTACGATGGAAAATAATTTTAAAATGGTGGCCAAAACTTTTTTCGGTTTTGAAGAAATTTTGGCTGCTGAACTCAAAGCGCTAGGAGCCCAAGATGTACAAGCCGGATTGCGCGTAGTGAATTTTAAAGGCGACAAAGGTTTTATGTATAAAGCTAATTTGGCTTTGCGTACGGCACTGAAGATTCTCAAGCCGATTCACCGTTTTCGCGCTTTTAACGATACACTTTTATACAAAGGAATTTCTGAAATTGATTGGTCAAAATATTTGCTCGACAACCAAACTTTTGTGGTAGATGTAACGGTGCATTCTGAGCATTTTACGCATTCGCAATTTGTGGCGCTCAAAACTAAAGATGCTATTGTGGATCAGTTTCGGGCCAAAACCGGTGCGCGTCCGAGTATTGATAAAGAACATCCGGATTTGCGTATTCATGTGCATATTGATCGCGATCAGGTATCAATTTCGCTCGATACTTCAGGTGCTTCGTTACACCATCGCGGATATAGAACCGCCACCAATATAGCACCGATTAATGAAGTTTTGGCCGCAGGTATGTTGTTGCTTTCGGGTTGGGACGGACAAAGTGATTTTCTGGATCCGATGTGTGGGAGCGGAACTTTACTGGTTGAAGCTGCGATGATTGCGTGTAATATTCCGGCCAACATCAACCGTCGGGAATTTGCCTTTGAAAAATGGCCTGATTGGGATGCCGATTTGTTTGACAAAGTCACAGATTCATTGCTTAACCGCACGCGCGAATTTAGATATACCATTAAAGGTTATGACAAAGCGCCCAGTGCCGTGAATAAAGCCAAAGACAATGTCAGCAATGCTAATTTGAGCGAATATATTACGGTGCAAGAGCGCAACTTTTTTGATACGCAAAAAGAAACGCAAGGCCCGTTGCATATGGCTTTTAATCCGCCGTATGGCGAACGTTTAGATATTGAAATGGAGCGTTTTTACCGCGAAATAGGCGATACTTTAAAACAAAATTACCCCGGAACGCACGCTTGGTTTATTACTGCCAACTTAGAAGCTTTGAAGTTTGTCGGCCTTAAACCATCGCGCAAAATCAAACTCTACAACGGAAGTTTAGAAGCACGACTCGTAAAATACGAAATGTATGAAGGCAGTAAGCGGGCGAAGTTTAACCCTAACTACAACGAAAATTAATCATGACTAAACTACAAATACGCGCACTCATTTATCAATTGCTTTCGTTCGGAGCTATTTTTATCGGATTGCAATTGATTCTTAAATCCTATTCACACTTATCAGGCATGTGGCTGATGTTTACGGCTTTTGTGGCTGGAACGTTGTTGGCTCCGCAATTTCAAGCGGTTAAAACCAATGATGGTGAGCACATTTTCATGCGCTGGATTTTTATGAAAGGCTTTAGGAAAATTAAATAATTACGAATTACGAATTACGAATTTTTGTATGAAGGAAAATATCGTACAAATTAAGAGTTATGCTTTTGCTGTCAGGATTGTTAATTTATACAAACAATTGTGCGAGCATAATAAAGAGTACATATTAAGCAAGCAACTACTTCGATCAGGAACTTCTATCGCAGCTAATATTGAAGAAGCGATTGGAGGCCAGTCTGAAAAAGACTTTTTGTCTAAACTTTCTATTGCATATAAAGAAGCCAGAGAAGCACTTTTTTGGATTAGATTATTGACAGATACAAATTATATCGATAAGGCAGAAAGCGAAAGTTTGATGTACGATGCCAATGAACTTCTGAAAATCATCGGCTTCACCCAAAAGACATTACACAACAAAAAAACTGATTTCTAATTCGTAATTCGTAATTTCTAATTCGTAATTTTCACCGGAACTTTTTTCTTATATATCGGAATCATATACGAAAGCGTATAATTGAATCCCGCGCCAAAGGTTCCGTCATAAGTGCGGTTAAAACCCGGAATGTATAAATTGTCAAAACCGTCGGGCTTTTTGTTGCTCACCAATTTGTTGATTCTAAAGCTAAAGCCCAAATAGAAGTTGTTGATGATTTTGGCTTTGACTCCGGCTACGACTTCAACCCATTGCGCTGATAAACCGTCAAATTTTTCGCCGGATTCGATGGTTTGTGTAGGCGTGAAATACTGATATCGATCGTAGATTTTATAGCTGTTCAAGGTTTGGCTAAACGCGCTCACACCATAGCGCATACCGATGTAAACCATGTTTTCCATGTCAAGCCAATTCTCATATAAGTTATAATCAAATCCAACTTTAAAGTAGGTTCCTTTGGTGGTAAAGTTGAGTCGGTCATCATCGGTGGTTTTGTTTTCGTTTCCGATTTCACCGGCGAGATAGTATTTTTTGGTCAATCGATAATCGCCTACAACCTCAAAACCTTTGTAGTCTTTTTCATAAGATGAACGCCCGATTTTAAACAAATCAACGCCGGCGCGAATGCCGTAACGATTGGTTTTAACTGCCGACGAATCTTTGGGATTTGCCGCTTTGTCTTGTGCAAAAACCATTGCCGAACCCAGCATCAGCAAACTAAAAAGAAATCTCAAGGTGTGTTTCATCTTCGTTAGAAATGGCTGGTTGAACAACGGTTATATTGCGCATCCACAACCCATCAGGTGTAGTGGAATCAGTATGGATAAAAGGCGTGGTATCGTTTAAATCAAACAAAGTTTTGTATCCGCAAGCTCTTGAAACATAAACCTGCGAGCGGCTGTAATCAAATTCAAGCCAATCAGTATTGATAAAATCCGGATTGCTGTTGTCGTAATTGAGCACAAACTGATATTTGGATAGATTTTGCGCAACATCCAATGGAACTTCAATCTTACTTACACCATTGTATACCTGATAAGGCGTAGTCATTCCCTCGCCAATGATGGCCAAATTGGTGACATTCTTATTCAATGTTGGATTGGTAAAATCGTAAAAATCAATAATCAATCGCGGAGTAGTAGGTGTGGTCTCGCTACAGATGTCGTCTTTTTCGCATCCGAAGCTAAAAACCAATAAAACCAAACCGAGCAACGCTGTTTTTTTCATGTTCATGGCAAAATCAAAATCAGTTTTTGCGCTGTAAAAGTACAACATTTTCTACATGGTGCGTTTGCGGAAACATATCTACCGGACGTACGCGTGCTACGCGGTATTGACTGTCTAAAAGCGCCAAATCACGTGCTTGTGTGGCCGAATTACAACTCACATAAACAATGCGCTCCGGAGCAATTTTGAGCAATTGTTCAATAACATCTTTGTGCATGCCATCGCGGGGCGGGTCGGTAATAACCACATCAGGTTTTCCGTGTCGCGCAATAAAAGCATCGTTGAACACGGCTTTCATATCGCCTACATAAAATTCGCAATTGGTGATGTTGTTTCTTTTTGCATTGGCTTTGGCGTCTTCAATGGCTTCAGGAACGCTTTCAACACCAATGACTTTTTGCGCTTTTTTAGAGACGAATTGCGCAATGGTTCCGGTTCCGGTATATAAATCATACACGGTTTCTGAGCCTGTTAATCCGGCAAATTCGCGCGTTATTTTGTAGAGTTCATAAGCTTGCGCCGAATTGGTTTGATAAAATGATTTGGCATTCACGCTAAACTGCAAGCCTTCCATTTCTTCAATAATATAATCGCGGCCGTGGTAACAAATCACGTCTTGGTCATAAATGGTATCGTTGGCTTTGCCGTTGATTACGTATTGCAGCGAAGTAATTTGCGGGAAAGTTTGTATCAGATAATCAAGCAAGGCGATGCGTTGGGCTTTTTGTTCTTCAAAAAACTGAATCAGCACCATGATTTCGCCGGTGGATGCCGTTCGGATCATGAGTGTTCTGAGCAATCCGGCCCGGTTGCGCGGATCGTAAAAGGCTAAGTTGTTTTGATTGGCATAAGTGCGAATGGCGTTTCGGATGTCATTCGACGGATCTTGTTGCAAATGACAATGCGTAATATCGAGGATTTTATCCCACATTTTCGGAATGTGAAAACCAACGGCGTTGCGGTTGTCGTGGTTGTCTTCGCTGTCAATTTCGGCTTGGGTGAGCCAACGAGCATTCGAGAACCCGAACTCCATTTTGTTGCGGTAGAAAAAAGTTTGTGCTGAACCCAAAATCGGTTCAAATTCGGGAAGTTCCACTTTGCCAATGCGCTGCAAATGATTGAGCACTTCGTTGTGTTTGTAGTCTAACTGTTTGTCGTAACGCATGTTTTGCCACTTGCAACCGCCGCAAACTCCAAAATGTTGGCAAACCGGCTCCACGCGATCGGCAGAATATTCTTTGATGCGAATGGCTTTGCCTTCATAATAGGCTTTACGCTTTTTAAAAGTTTGAATATCTGCTACATCACCGGGTACTACATTTGGCACAAAAATGACTTTTCCGTCGGGTGCTTTGGCTACCGAAACGCCTTTGGCTCCGGCATCGGTAATACGGATATTTTCAAAAATAATTTTGTCGGTTTTTTTTCTTCCCATGCCGCAAAAGTAGATAAAGTTTGGCAATATAATGCGTTTGATTTTTATCCTTTAGATAACTGTAAACAGATTTTAACAAGCCTCAGACTTAGGGTTTGTTTACAGATGTTTGTTTTGAAAGAAACCAATCAATATTAATTTAAAACTCAAATCACAATGAAAAACTTCAAAACTTTAATGCCGGTTTTAGGGTCGTTTTTTTTAATGACTTCCTGCTCTTCTGACAGCAGTAGCTCGTCAGCCAACCAAGCCACACTACAAATTAAAGCGAGTGCCACCTACACCAATTCAGCCGGGCGTAATGCCGCTGCAGCCGCAATTGACATCACCAGTTTTGTGGTGAACATTCGCGAAATTGAATTCAATGCTCAAGATGAGCACGGACAAGGTCACGAACACAATGGTCACGACAATGGTCATATGGATGGCGATGACGATCACGGATTTTTCAACAGCGATGATACCAACGAATTGCAAGGTCCGTGGGTTTTAGATTTGCTCAACACCACGGCTCCGGTTACTTCGGTAAGCATTCCGAACGGAACCTATGAAGAAGTTGAATTTAAAATGAGCCCAAGTACAGACAGCGCTTCACCCATCTACAACAAAACACTTGAAGTGCGCGGAACTATTGACGGAACTCCGTTTGTTTTTTGGCACAACTTAAACGAGAAATTTGAGCTGGATTACGATGATCCGAATCAAAACTTAGTGATTACCAACGGAACTTATGATTTGGTCTTTAATTTTGATTTGAACGAAATCATGAGCCATGTTGATTTATCTACAGCAGTTGACGGCGATGGCGATGGTGTCATTGAAATTGGTCCGGATGATACCGATGGCAACAATGCTTTGGCTACCCAATTGCATCAACACATGCACGGAGGAACGCATATGCACGATGGCCCGCACCACCACTAAGATTTACTATTTTGTATAAAAAAAACCGCTTCTGTATGGAGGCGGTTTTTTTTGTTTTAAAGATGTATTATGAACTAAAAATAGCCATATTAAATTAGCAATCTTTTGACCGCAAGGTTCAAAAAAAAGCCCTAATTTTGACACAAATTTTTAAAAAACCTCTTTAAAACATCATATTCTATGAGTTCATTTGACGTTGCTATAATAGGTTCTGGTCCGGGTGGATATGTAGCGGCTATTCGTGCTGCCCAGTTGGGATTCAAAACTGCGATCATCGAAAAATACAATTCTTTAGGCGGAACTTGCCTCAACGTGGGTTGTATTCCTTCAAAAGCTTTGTTGTCATCATCACACCATTATGCCGAGTTGGCGCATATGGCCGAAAACGGAATCGAAATCAGCGGTAAAGTCAAAGTCAATTTGGCTCAGATGATTGCCCGCAAACAATCAGTTGTAGATCAAACCGTTGGTGGCATCAACTACCTCATGGAAAAAAACAAAATCACGGTTTTTAATGGTTTGGGTTCGTTTGCCGATGCCACGCACATCAACATTACGGCTGCCGATGGCAGTGTGCAAACCATTGAAGCCAAATACAGCATTATTGCTACCGGTTCAAAACCGTCGAGTTTGCCGTTTATTAAAATTGATAAAGAGCGCATCATCACATCCACCGAAGCTTTGAAACTTCCTGAAATTCCTAAACACCTGATCATTATTGGCGGCGGTGTGATCGGAATCGAGCTCGGACAAGTGTATTTGCGTTTGGGCGCTCAGGTTTCGGTGGTTGAATATTTAGACCGCATTATTCCGGGTATGGACGCAGCGCTCTCCAAAGAACTCACCAAAGTACTCAAAAAACAAGGCATGAAATTCTATACTTCGCACAAGGTAAAAGAAGTGAGCCGCAAAGGAAAAGCCGTTACGGTAAAAGCCGATGATGCCAAAGGTGCCGAATTGGTTTTAGAAGGCGATTACTGTTTGGTAGCGGTGGGTCGTCGCCCTTATACCGATGGGCTTCAAGCCGAAAAAGCTGGTGTTCAATTAACGGATCGCGGACAAATTCAAGTAAACGATCATTTGCAAACGACCGCTTCAAACATATACGCCATTGGCGATGTGGTGCGCGGAGCTATGTTGGCGCATAAAGCCGAAGAAGAAGGCGTGATGGTGGCCGAATATTTAGCCGGACAAAAACCACATATTGACTATAATTTGATTCCTGGCGTAGTGTATACTTGGCCGGAAGTGGCTGCGGTGGGCAAAACCGAAGAACAACTCAAAGAAGCCGGCGTTGCTTATAAAGCCGGAAGCTTTCCGTTTAAAGCTTTGGGCCGTGCGCGTGCTAGTGGGGATACCGATGGATTTGTCAAAATTTTGGCCGATGCTCAAACCGACGAAGTTTTGGGTGTGCACATGATTGGCGCGCGCGCTGCTGATTTAATCGCTGAGGCGGTTACCGCGATGGAATTCCGTGCTTCTGCCGAAGATATTTCACGCATGAGCCACGCGCATCCGACTTTTGCCGAGGCCATCAAAGAAGCTGCTTTGGCCGCTACCGACAACCGTGCATTACACACATAAAAACAATTTTTCTACCATAAAAAAGCCGTTCACTGTGAACGGCTTTTTGTTTATAAGGCCTTGCTTAATTAGTCTATAAATTTACCCGCTTTGTTGTAATTTTAGCCGCGATAAAAAAACAATCTTGAGAACATCGGTTATACATATTATTGAGCATCCGGAAAAGCTAAAGCAACAATTGCTTGAATGGTCGCGCAGTTTTCGCGAAGTGGTTTTGCTCGATAGCAATGCGCATCAAGCGACTTACAGCGATTTTGATTTTGTTTTGGCGGTGGATGCTTTGACTTCTGTTCAGACTGATCACTACAATGCTTTTGAACAGCTCAGCCAATACCAACAAACCACACAAGATTGGCTTTTTGGCTATTTGTCGTATGATTTAAAAAACGATGTTGAAGATTTAAAATCTCAGAATTTTGATGGTTTGCAGTTTCCGGAATTGTTTTTCTTTCAACCCAAAAAACTGTTTTTGTTGCGCGGAAATAAGCTGGAAGTTGCTTATTTGCCTTTGTGTGAGGATGAGCTTGATGAAGATTGGGCATCGATTCAAAAACAGCCTATTTCCGGTCAAGAAGCACAAATTTCTTTAAATATTCAGGCGCGGATTTCGCCCGAAGCCTATCTTGAAAAAGTACAATCTTTGCAAAAACACATTCAAGCCGGCGATGTTTATGAGGCCAATTTTTGCATGGAATTTTATGCAGAAAATGCCTCTATTGATCCGTGGCAACAATTCCAAAAACTCAACGCCATTTCGCATCCGCCGTTTGCCGTTTTGCTCAGAAATTACAAGCATTATTTGATGTCGGCCTCACCCGAGCGGTATCTGAAAAAAGTAGGCAACAAACTCATTTCACAGCCCATCAAAGGAACCGCGCGCCGTTTTGCGGATGCTGCGTTAGATGCACAAGCCAAAGAACAATTATCGGTTGACCCGAAAGAGCGCTCAGAAAACATCATGATTGTTGATTTGGTGCGCAATGATTTATCGCGAACCGCGGCTAAAGGCTCGGTGCAAGTAGAAGAATTATGCGCGATATATTCGTTTGAACAAGTGCATCAGATGATTTCAACCATCACCTCTGAAATGTCGCCCGACTATAAAGCTGTTGCTGCTTTGCAAACTACTTTTCCGATGGGCAGTATGACCGGAGCGCCTAAAATTTCAGCTCTGCAAATCATCGAACAACTCGAAGAAACCAAACGCGGATTATACAGCGGCGCGGTGGGTTATTTTACGCCAGCAGGTGATTTTGACTTCAACGTAGTGATTCGCAGTATTTTGTATAATGAGCAAAATCAATACGTTTCATTTTCAGTAGGCAGTGCCATTACGGCTTTGTCGGTGCCGGAAAATGAATACGAAGAATGTTTGGTCAAAGCCAAAGCCATGCGTGAAGTATTGACTTAATGTTTCAAATGTATACCTTTGAGCATGTTTGAACGATTCCAAAAACAGCTGCAAGAAAACTTCAGTTTCTTAAACGGAAAAAGACTTTTACTCGCCGTCAGCGGCGGAATTGACAGCATGGTTTTGCTTGATTTGTTTCAGAAATTATCTTATTCAGTAGCTATTGCTCATGTTAATTTTGGTTTGCGTGCCGACGAAAGCGATGCCGATGAAATGTTCGTTCAAAATTACGCGCTAGAACATCAATTGCCTTTTTATTCCAGAAAATTTGACACGGAAGTGTATGCGCAAAACCAAGGAATTTCGATTCAAATGGCCGCGCGTGCGTTGCGTTATACTTGGTTTGACGAGTTGTTGGCGCAAGAAAATTACGATTATCTTTTGACAGCGCATCAGGCCGATGACGTGCTTGAAACTTTTCTGATTAATCTGAGCCGCGGCACCGGAATTGACGGGCTTTGTGGTATTCCGCAGCAAAACGGAAAAATCATTCGTCCGTTGCTTCTTTTTGATCGAAATACCCTTTTAAAATATGCGCAAGATGAGCAACTTTTGTGGCGTGAAGACAGCAGCAATGCTTCGGACAAATACTTGCGCAATCAAATAAGACATTATTTGGTGCCTGAGTTGAAAAAAACATCGGATGATTTTCTGTCATCCTTTCAAAATACCTTGATGCATGTACAACAAACGCGTTCTTTGGCCGATGATGCTGCCGAGCAATTTTACGCAGAAGTGGTATCAGCGCAAGAACATAAATTCAGCATCAATTTGCCGAAATTATTCAAACGAAAAAACCACCAAGCCTATTTATATCAATGGTTGCAACCCTACGGATTTACGGCTTGGCAAGACGTTTATGATTTGTGCTCGGCGCAATCGGGCAAGCAGGTTTTTTCTAAAAATTACGGTTTGCTCAAAGATCGCGAACAACTGATTCTTTACCCATTATTAGAGACTTCAACCGATGAAACATTTGAGGTTTCTTTGACCGATGGCGTTAATTTTCCCTTAAATATTTCGATTAGTCAAGTAGCCGACATGCAAGCTTTGGGCAATTCGGTTATCTTTGTCGACGCTGATAAATTGCAAAACCCATTAAGTTTGCGCCTATGGCAAAAAGGTGATGTTTTTTATCCGCTGGGCATGAACGGCCAATCAAAAAAAGTGAGCAAATATTTTAAAGACGAGCGCTTTTCGTTGCTTGAAAAACAAAATACTTGGTTGCTTTGTTCGGGCGATGCTGTGGTTTGGATTGTCAACCATCGCGCAGATGAACGTTTTAAAATCAGTAGTTCAACCCAAAAAATACTCAAAATAACTTTGCACTTATGAAAAAAATCTTTTTTCTGTTTTGGTCTTTGACCTTTCTTATTTCTGGCCATGCGCAAATGGTTGATCCCGTCAAATGGAAAAACAGCGTTCGCAAAAAATCAGACAACCATTATGTTTTGGTTTTAGATGCGCAAATCGAAAAAGAATGGCATATGTATTCGCAATTTACCCCGGACGGTGGTTCGTTGCCTACTGAAATTAAATATGCCAACGCCGGAAAAGATTTTAAACTCATTGGTAAAACCAAAGAAATCGGCACGCACAAAACCTTTAATGAGGTGTTTGGTGTGGATGAACTGTATTTTGAAAACAAAGCGCATTTTGAGCAAGAAGTTGAAGTAAATCCGGGTGTTAAAACCATTGATGCATCGGTTGATTATCAGGCTTGCAAGCAGATGTGCAGCAACTTTACCAAGAAATTTACTTTTGCCATTCCTGCTTCTGAAGCGGCTGTAGATGTTGCTCAAGAAGTGACCTCAGTTGATACAACCGCTTTAGTTGATGAAGCGCCTGAAGTGGCCCCGGTAGTTGATTCTTCAGCTGTAAAAACCATAAAAACCGCTACGATTGAAGCCACTTCTGAAGCCGTTCCGCGCAGTTTGTGGGGTGTGTTTTTGATTGCTTTTCTCTCGGGATTTGCAGCTTTGCTCACACCTTGTGTGTTTCCGCTGATTCCGATGACGGTGAGTTTTTTTACCAAGCAAAGCAAGACCAAAGCCGAAGGAAAAAAGAATGCCCTCATTTATGGAATCTCAATCATTGCCATTTATGTAATTTTAGGTTCGCTTGTGACCGCTATTTTTGGGGCAGATGCACTGAATGCTTTGGCCACCAATGTTTGGTTCAATGTAATTTTCTTTATTCTTTTGGTGGTTTTTGCCATCTCATTCTTGGGCGCCTTTGAAATTGTCTTGCCGCATACTTGGGCCAATAAAGTTGACCGTCAGGCTGATCGCGGCGGTATCATTGGCATTTTGTTTATGGCTTTGGCTTTGGCGGTAGTTTCATTTTCATGTACCGGACCAATCGTCGGAACTTTGCTTTTTGAAGCGGCTTCGCGTGGAGGCATTGGCCCGATCGTTGGAATGCTCGGTTTTTCATTGGCTTTGGCCTTGCCGTTTATGTTGTTTGCGATGTTTCCGGGTTGGCTCAATTCGTTGCCTAAATCAGGCGGTTGGCTCAATACCGTAAAAGTATTTTTAGGCTTTTTAGAATTGGCTTTGGCCTTTAAATTCTTGTCGAATGCCGATTTGGTTTTGCAGTTGCATTTACTCGAACGCGAAGTTTTTCTGGCCATTTGGATTGCTATTTTTGGTGTTTTGGCTTTGTATCTTTTCGGAAAAATCTCAACGCCGCACGACAGTCCGCTCACGCATATTTCAGTTGGAAGATTGCTTTTGGGTATTTTGGTTTTGACTTTTACTGTTTATTTGATTCCGGGCTTATGGGGCGCTCCGCTCAAACTCATCAATGCTTTCCCGCCACCGCTTGAATACAGCGAAAGCCCACATGGATTGGGTAATTCGGGTGCTGTGGCCATACAACAAGAATTGCCTGAAGGTGCCAAATCAGGTCCGCACGGAATTACTGTTTTTGACGATTATGAAAAAGGAATGGCTTATGCCAGAAAAATCAATAAACCCATTATGCTTGATTTTACCGGATTTGCTTGTGTGAATTGCCGTAAAATGGAAAACAATGTATGGTCAGATGCGCGCATTTTACCTATTTTAAAAGAACAAGTGGTTTTGATTTCGTTGTTTGTAGATGATAAAAGACCATTGCCGGAAAATGAACAACACATCTCAAAAGATACCGGTGAACAAATTGAAACCATTGGCGATCTATGGACCGATTTTATGATCAGCCGTTATCACACCAATACGCAACCGATGTATGTGATGATTGATGCTCAGGAGAAAAATTTAAATCCAACACAGCCGACCATTAGTTATGTTGATGTTGAAACCTTTGAATCTTGGCTCAAAAAAGGTTTATCGGCCTATCAAAAATAAACTCTGAATCCCAATATTTGTTGGGATTTTTTTATGTTTAGAAAAAAAATGAAAAAAAGTTTCAAAAAAAAGGAGGGTGATGACACATTGGGTTGTCTCAATAAAAAAAACGCTATAAAAAAAATTGCTATGGGAAAGATTAAATTTTTATTACTAACGATGGTTTTGTTGGTCGGAGCACTTTACTCGTGTTCTGATGATAACGCCATCAAAGGCGAAACTGCCACAGAGCAAAGCGTAGCTCTGAGAACAGTTTTGAACAAGCTCAAATTGGAGCACACCGTTACCCACGGTAAAAATGCAACCACGGCCAATCCTGCTACCGCGATGTTGTGTTTTGATTTTGTGTTTCCGATGACTTTTTCGTACAACAATGGTACAACCGTTACAGTTGCCAGTTTGGACGGCTTATTAAGCATTCTTCAAAATGAATCGCCTAATATGTTTCTGGCAGGTGTTGTGTTCCCGTTTGAAGTACAAAGCGGTGGTGCATTGCAAACCATCAACAATGAACAAGAACTCACTGCGCTAATCATGCAATGCGGAGTGCCAACTTTTGTTGAAGATTTGCAACATACTTTTTGTTTTGATTTGGTATATCCGATTCAGTTGACCTACAATGGTCAAGTGGTGACGATTAACAATCAATCAGAGTTAATGCAGTTTGGCGATGCTCCGGGTTTTAACGGAGTTGTTGAAGTGGTATTCCCGATTTCGGTTATTTACCAAAATCAAACTGTAGTGCTCAACAGTACCTATGATTTTTATCAAATGGTCAATAATTGTAATGAGGGCACATGCAATTGTCCTCAGAATTATGAACCGGTTTGTGTATTAACTGCCAACGGAACAATCGTTGAATTTGGCAATATGTGTTTTGCACAGTGTGCCGGTTATACACAAAATGATTTGGTTCCGTGTAATTCTAATCAGTGTATCATCAGTAATCTAACCACTACAGTTGGTGCTTGTAATCCGGCAGGGGGTTATGCTTTGACGATTAATTTTACGTATGCCAACGCATCATCAGATCACTTTGTAGTTTACAATAGTGCTTATGAGCCTATCGGAACTTATTTGCTATCGGCTTTACCAGTAACAATCGATAATTATCCGATGATGAACAACAGCGGTGCAGATTTTTTAACTGTTGATTTTGGTGTTAACAGCAGTTGTAGTTCTTCGCAACAATGGGCTACACCAAATTGTGGAGGCTGTGTTTGTCCGACTGATTACAACCCGGTTTGTGTAGTAGATAGTCAAGGTCAAACAATCACTTTTAGCAACGCTTGTAACGCTCAGTGTGCCGGCTATACACCAAATGATTTTGTAACCTGTACCAATGCATCATTTAATTTTGTTCAGTCTTTAGGAAGTTGTTTTAACATAACCTATCCTGTTCAAGTTCAGTACGGAGGATCTGTACATACAGTGAATTCTGACGGTGAGTTGTTGCAGTATTATAATCCGAATTCTGGTCCAATGCCTATTTTGAATTATCCGGTTGTGGTTTCATTCGCCGGTGGTTCATATACTTTTATGAGTCAACAGGCTTTTATGAACCAAATTCAAATTTCTTGTCCGTAAGTATTTGTTATACATAATTGAAAAAGGAGTTAAATTAAGTTGCCCGTTGCCACATGTTCTTGTATAAAGAGCGTGTGGTAACGAATTTTAGAAGGAAATGGGATGCCAGAAAAAATGAATCAGACATGTCTTTGTTCTGAAGCCGTTTTTAAATCGGTTTTCACTGCGCATTTCAAGACTCTGAGGAATTTTTTGGTGTTTAAGTTTCGCGATGTAGAACGCGCAGATGACGTTGCCCAAAATGCCTTTGTAAAACTTTGGGAAAACTGTGGGATATTAAAACCCGAACAAGCCAAAAGTTTTTTGTACACCACAGCCATCAGGCTTTCGCTCAATATGATTAAGCATGATAAAGTGGTTGCTGACTTTGAATGGAAAAATCCAAGTGTTTCTACCCATTCAGAAAGCCCTGAGTTTCTTATGGAAGAAACTGAATTAAAAAAACAATTAGAAAAAGCCATTGCCGATTTGCCCGAAAAGCAACGAGTGGTTTTTATGATGAATAGATTTGAAAACCAGTCCTACACCGAGATTGCCTCAGTACTGGATTTATCGGTTAAAGCTGTCGAAAAAAGAATGCACTTGGCTTTGGTTGCCTTGCGTCAAGTGGTTAAAAATGTATAAACAAGAAGTGTTATGAAAAGTCAATGGTCAAGCCCCAATGAAAATGACTCATTTTTAGCGCAATGGATAGCCGGAGATATCTCTGATGATCAATTGCTCGAGATGGTTTCAGACGCCGATTATCAAGCTTATGCTCAGTTGCGTGGTAGTTTAGCCAGCATGCAGCTTAGCGAGCCCGATTTGGATGAAAATTTTGCTGCCATACAAAATAAAATTCAGCAACCAAAAGCAGTTGTTTCAAGAAGTAAGGTTATTTCGCTGTATGCCTCAATAGCTGTTGCGGCTTCTGTACTTTTGTTTTTTGGATGGAACGCTGTATTTTCATTCTCAAAGCATTTTGAATCACCTTATGCAAGTACACAAACTTTAGCGTTAAATGACGATTCACAAGTTATTTTGAATGCTCATTCAAGTATAGATTATCCGAAGTGGTTTTCACTCAACAGACAACTCAAATTAAACGGTGAAGCTTTTTTTAAAGTTTCTAAAGGAAGCAAATTTACCGTTGAAACCCCAATGGGAAATGTACAGGTTTTGGGCACCCAATTCAATGTGCTCACCGGAAAAGACTTTTTAGAAGTTTCATGTTTTGAAGGTAAAGTTTGCGTGACCCATCTCGGTCAAGAATGGATTTTAACACCGGGAATGGATGTCAGAATCAACGGAAATGAAGTTCAAACATGGAACCAAAATATAGCTAAACAACCAGCATGGATTTCAGGTGAATCATCTTTTACCAATATGCCATTACATATGGTGATACAGCAACTCGAAAAACAATATCATTGCACGATTAATTTCCCGCCATCTTTGGCTCAGATTAAATATACAGGGAGTTTTCCGCATCATTCTCTTGAAACAGCATTACAATCAGTTTGTTTACCTTTACACTTAAAACACCGAATTATCTCGGAGGGAAACATCGAAATATCTGAATGAAGCTGTTAGTGAGGCTATTACTGCTTTTGCTCTTTACCCAATGCGGTTGGGCACAAGCTGTAGTGTCTCATTTGACCGAGTTTTCTTCAACTCCACTTTCAAAAAGCCTTAAAAATGTTGAACAATTATTTGATGTTCGATATTCATTTGCCGATAGTTTGGTAACAAATCAAAAGATAAATTTGCCCAAAGCCGAATATACTTTGGCACAGATTCATCAAGCCATCGAACAACAAACCAATCTTAAAATTACCTCTATTGACGGTCGCTATTACGCGCTGTCATCAAATGAAGTTGAACCACTTTTGCAGGAGCAGCTGCAAGAAGTGCTCATCGATTGTTTTTTGTCAAAAGGCATCAAAAAGAACAATAATCAAATTCAACTTTTTCCGCAAAAAATTGAGGCTTTGCCCGGTGTTACCGATACCGATATCATGTTGTCGTTGCAGCAATTACCAGGAGTGAAAAGCCCAAACGAAACCGCTAGTGGCTTATATGTACGCGGCGGCTCGTTTGATCAGAATTTGATTCTTTGGGATGGCATTCGGATGTATCATCCCGGACATTTATACGGAATGATTTCGGCTTTTAATCCAAATGTCCAGCAAACGGTCAATTATCAAAACAAAGGCACTGATGCTCGATTTGGCGAGCGTTTGTCAAGTATAATCTCTATTGAATCAACTGATAAAATTTCAGATAAAACCATCGTCAAAGCTGGAATCAACGCGCTCAATGCCGATGCTTATGTGCAAACGCCAATACTAAAAGATAAATTTGGGTTGCAATTGGCTGGGCGAAAATCATATACACAGTGGCTACAGACACCTACTTTTAATGCATTGGCCGACAAAGTTTTTCAGAATACACAATTCAAAGATTTTAATGATCGAAATAAGTTCGGGTTTGAAGACTTTTCAGCCAAATTGAATTACCGTTTGAATGAGCAAACTGATTTTTCTGTTACCGGATTGTGGATTGACAATCAACTTGATTTCAACACGATTGATAGATCAGTTACCCAAAACCAAAAAATGAATATTTCAAATCAAGGCTATAGTTTTGTATGGAATCAGCAATACAGCTATCGATTTTCGCAACGTTTACTAATGCATTATTCAGGATTTGTCTTTAATTATCGCAAGACTAAATTTCCCACTGAAACCACTTTTGAACAGTTTGAAAAGCGCAACCGTGTTACTGATTCGGGTGCCGAAATCAGTTGGAAGTTTAAAGCCTCTGAAGAGTTGCAATTTGAAGCAGGATATCAGCTTTCGGGTTATGATATCTCACATTCTTTCAATAGTTTAAATCAGGATATCAATATACAATTAGATCAAAAGCAAGGTTTCAATCGCACACATAATTTATATGTTTCAGCCAAATATGAATTCAAAAAATGGTTGTTTCAAACCGGAATGCGCTACAGCCGATTCAGCGTTTTGTCGTCAGAGAATTTCGAACCGCGCATTTTTGTTCAAAGAAAACTCAATGCATCTTGGACTTGGCAAGGCTCGTATGAGCAAAAAAGCCAGTTGGTGAGTCAAGTGCGTGAGAGCATTGTGAATGATTTGAGCTTAGAAAATTACGTTTGGGTTTTGGCGGACAATCAAGTTTATCCTCTGCAAAAATCGCGACAGTATACTTCGGGTTTGATTTTTAAAACCGGTTCTTGGGTTTTTGATGCGGATTTTTACTATAAAACCGCTACAGGATTGACTTCACTCACGTTTGGATTTTTGAATCCTTTTGATTTCGGAACACACCAAGGCCAAAGTTTTACCAAAGGAATCGATGTCTTAATTCAGAAAAATACGCGCTTGGGTCGCATTTGGATGACGTATAGTTATCAGGATTCTCAAAATCGTTTTGACGGTGTGAATGAAGAGCAATATTTTCCGAATAATGCAGATATTAAACACGCTTTAAGTTTGTCATTTTTCAGAAAGTGGAACCGATTCTCGCTCACCGGCGGATGGTTTTGGCACACCGGAAAACCCTACAGCGAGTTAGACAGCAACAACAAAGTCACGGGTTTCAATACGCAGCGTTTACCCGTTTACCACCGTTTTGATGTTTCAGGAATTTATGAATTTGCGCATCAAAAGCATTGGTCGGCCAAAACCGGATTTTCTATTTATAATTTATACAACCGCAAAACCTTACTCGGACGCGAATATGAACGTCAATATGCCACGGCCGGAAGTTTGAATACAACTCAGTATAAATTGCAAGAATACTATTCTCTGGGATTTACACCGAACATCTTTGTTCGCTTTCAATTTTAAAAAAAAGACCGACATGAAGCCGGCCTAGATTTTATTTGAGAATGTGTTTTCCTAACACGCGATACACTTCATTGATGTTGTTTCCGCCTTTGCCAAATTGTTTGACAATAGGAGCAGCCTCGCCTCGGATCCAGATTTTAAGTTCGGCATCTAGATCGAGTAATCCGGCACTTTCTTTGGAAAATTTTACTACGCTGTGGTACGGAATCGACAAATAATCAACTTTGCTGCCCACGAGTTGTTTCTCAACCAAAATCAAGCGTTTGTTGGTAAAGATGAACATATCTTTGACGAGTTTGAAAGCCAATTCGATGTTTTCTCCATCGACAATAATCGGCTCAAATTCTTTGGCTACTTGTTCGAGGCTTACTTCTGAAGCGTTTCCTAAAATTGCATTGAATAATCCCATGATGATATTTATTTGTTGGCCGCAAAAATAAATGAATTGAGTCTCTATGTCGATTAAAATTTTATTAATTTTAGCCAACAGAATTATTCGCCATTTAAATTTTTATTTGCCATGTTAGTAAAAGTCTACGGAAGCGCCGTCTTTGGCGTTGAAGCCACCACCATTATTATTGAAGTCAACATTGATACCGGGATTGGGTATCATTTGGTCGGATTGCCCGACAACGCCATCAAAGAAAGCAGTTATCGCATTGCCGCCGCGCTCAAAAACAATGGGTATGCCTTGCCCGGAAAGAAAATCACCATCAACATGGCTCCGGCCGATTTGCGCAAAGAAGGTTCTGCCTATGATTTGACTTTGGCACTCGGTATATTACTTGCCTCAGGCCAATTGGTTTGCGATGATTGTCAGAATTATATCATGATGGGCGAGCTCTCACTTGACGGAAGTGTGCAACCCATCAAAGGCGCATTGCCCATTGCTGTCAAAGCCAAAGCCGAAGGTTTTAAAGGATTCTTTTTGCCCAAACAAAATGCGCGTGAAGCTGCCATTGTATCAGGTTTAGAGGTTTATGGTGTTGAGAATTTGCAAGAAGTGATTGATTTTTTTGAAGGGAAATGTAATTTAAAACCTGAGCCCGCTGAAATGCTTGAAGATTTATGCATCACTAATGAAATCTCAGAGCATGATTTTAGCGATGTCAAAGGACAAGAAAGCATCAAACGCTGTATGGAAATTGCAGCTGCCGGTGGCCACAATATTATTCTCATCGGGCCTCCGGGCGCAGGAAAAACCATGCTCGCCAAGCGGTTACCCAGTATTTTGCCTCCGATGACCCTTGAAGAAGCGCTTGAAACCACCAAGATTCACAGCGTGGCCGGAAAAGTCAAAGAATCAGGGCTGATGCGCAGTCGTCCGTT
The DNA here is from genome assembly GCF_018413465.1 of Flavobacterium sp. CYK-55. Lineage (GTDB taxonomy): Bacteria > Bacteroidota > Bacteroidia > Flavobacteriales > Flavobacteriaceae > Flavobacterium. Next base: position 56,003 of record NZ_JAHCDK010000004.1, on the reverse strand, counting down.
TCGCAGTCCGCATCATACTATTTCTAATGTAGCTTTGGTGGGCGGCGGAACTTATCCGCAACCCGGCGAAATCTCAATGGCGCACAATGGTGTTTTGTTTTTAGATGAATTGCCTGAGTTTAAACGCGATGTGCTCGAAGTGATGCGTCAGCCGCTTGAAGACCGCGAAGTCACTATTTCGCGCGCCAAATTTACAGTAACTTACCCGGCTTCGTTTATGCTTGTGGCCAGTATGAACCCAAGTCCGGGCGGTTTTTTTGTCGATTCAGAAGTGGCCAATGCGCCCAAACCTTACGAAATGCAGCGCTATATGAGCAAGATTTCAGGGCCGCTTTTAGATCGGATTGATATTCATATTGAAGTGAGTCCGGTGCCGTTTGAGAAATTGTCTGATCAACATCCGGCCGAAAGCAGTCAAAACATCCGCGCACGGGTAACGCAAGCCAGAACGATTCAGGCACAAAGATTTGCGCAGCAGGCACAAGTTCATTACAATGCGCAAATGGGCAGCCGACTCATTCGTCAATTTTGTAGACTCGACGAACCTTCAAATCAATTGCTCAAAACGGCTATGGAACGGTTGAACCTGTCGGCACGCGCTTATGATCGGATTCTCAAAGTAGCTCGAACCATTGCTGATTTAGAGTCTTCAGAGGCTATTCAATCAAAGCATATTGCTGAGGCTATTCAATATCGAAGTTTAGACAGAGAAGGTTGGTTGGGTTAGTATTTTTAGGTTGAAAACAGTATTTTTGGGGGATAAAATTCCCATCGATGAAAATCTTATTATCACCCGCTAAATCACTTGATTTCGAAACGGCTTTGCCCACGAATCAATTTACACAACCGATTTTTTTAAAGCACAGTCGCCTTATTAATAAAGAACTCAAAAAGAAAAAACCAGCTGATTTAGCTGAATTGATGTCCATTTCAGATGCTTTGGCTCAGCTCAATTGGCAGCGCAACAAAGCATGGAAAACGCCTTTTACGCCCGAGAATGCTCGCCCGGCCATTTATGCTTTTGCCGGTGATGTGTATGTCGGCTTAAATGCTTATCACATTGCGGAAGATAAATTGCCGTTGTTGCAAGACCGCGTGCGCATACTTTCGGGCTTGTATGGTTTGCTCAAGCCGCTTGATTTGATGCAGCCCTATCGATTAGAAATGGGTACAAAATTTCCGGTTGAGGAATCTAAAGATTTATATGCATACTGGAAGCCGCTCTTGACACAATCGCTCAACAAAGAGCTCAAAAAAGGTGAGTTGCTGATTAATTTGGCGAGTAATGAATATGCTTCAGCCATTCAGTTCAAAGATTTGAAAACATCTGTGATTACGTGTGATTTTCTCGATTACAAAGATGGAAAACTCAAGATGATTAGCTTTTTTGCCAAGAAAGCCCGTGGGCTGATGACACGTTACATCATCGATCAAAAGGTAGAAACGGTTGAAGAACTCAAAGGTTTTAATTATGAAGGTTATGGTTTTGATACGCAACTTTCAACAAACCACAAGCTTGTTTTTACACGTTAAAAATCGCTCTATTATTTTGTTAATTAAGTCTTTGCCTCAAGGTAATTTACTATTTTTATGCCCGCTAATTATATAACCAAAATGAAAAAATCTTTATTATTTGCCGCAGTGTTGTCATCAATGAGTTTATTTGCTCAAGATGAATTGATTAAAAAAGTAATTGGTAACGCATCAATCAATTCTAAATTTGTGTTTACCGATGTCATTAATCTTGAAAATACTTCAGTTAAAAACCAAGGCTCAGCCGGGACTTGCTGGAGTTATTCCGGAAATTCATTCTTAGAATCTGAAATGATCAGAAACGGTAAACAACCGGTTGATTTAGCTGAGATTTATTCAGCGCGCCATGTTTATCTGGGAAAAGCCAGAAACTATATTTTGTTTAATGGCCATATGGGCTTGGGCGATGGTGGAGAAACGCACGATGTAATGAATATGCTTCGTAAATACGGCGCAATGCCACAATCAGCTTATAGTTTAGAAGATTACGGAAAAGGAAAGGTAAAATCTTCTGATTTTCAAGACGGATTTAAGGATATCCTTGATGCGTATATGAAAAATGAAGATGCTAACAAAGGTGCTTCTTGGGTTAAAGACATCAACAATTATATGGATGAAAAGCTGGGTGTATTGCCAAAAACTTTTACCTATGAAGGTAAAACCTATGATGCGCATAGTTTTGCCAAAGACGTTGTTGGTATTAACCCTGATGATTATTTAGAATTTTCATCGTATAAGGATCAACCTTATTACCAAAAAATAGTTTTACCAGTTCCGGATAATTGGAGCTACGATTTAGTTTATAATGTTCCGATGAAAGAATTGACAGATATTATTGATTATGCTGTTTCAAAAGGATATACGGTTGCTTGGTCATCTGATGTTTCTGAACCTTATTTCAGTTGGAGAAACGGTGTGGCTGAAGTACCTGATACCGATTTGAACAACATTACAGCTGAACAACGAAAAGCGATGTTTGATGGTCCAATTAAAGAGAAAGAGGTTACTGAAGATTTGCGTTTAGAGCATTTGTATACTTTAGCCACCACTGATGATCATGCCATGCAGATTGTAGGATTGGCCAAAGATCAAAACGGTAAAGAGTACTATAAAGTCAAAAATTCTTGGGGCGAAAGCAACGACTATAAAGGGTATTTGTATGTAACCAAAGCGTTTGTTCAGCTCAAATCAACAGGAATATTGCTGCACAAAGGAGGCGTTCCAAAAACGCTAAAAACTAAAATTAAAGCCTAAAAAAAGTCCCTCTATTGGGACTTTTTTTATGTGTCAAATTCTTCGTAAAGGCGCAAGGTTTCACGTGTAGTTTTGCGCTGGTGTCGATATAAATCTCGCATTAAATGAACGCCATTTTGGGCACAGTGGTCAATATGCCTCAAGCCAAATAAAAGCGCTTCGAGTTTTTGATGTTCTTCTGTGCTAAGTTTGTTTTTGATTTGAGATAAAAAACTGACCAATTCAGGGTAACTTTCGTGGTATTGATCATATTCTGATTTTAAATCTTCTAACGATTCTTGAATTTCGTTGCTTAAATCATTTGAATAATCTTGGCTTTTGATTCTGAATTCATGAATGATTTTTTTAAAGTTATTGCCGAATAGTCCCATGATTTCAAATTTTTAGTTTGTAAATATTTGATTAGTAGCCAAATATAATAAAAATGAAATTCTCTTGATTGAGTTGTTCATAAGTTTACTTCTTAAATATCTGATATAAAAAAAGCGCTTCATACGAGCGCTATTTCTAACTAACTATAACGAAACAATAATTTAATTAGCAATCAACATTTTTTGGGTAATGATTACTTTTTGGTTGTCTAATAATTCAACAAAATATAAACCACTTGCTAAGTTGCCTCGTTGAATCTCAGCGTGATTTCCTTCAAAAAAAATGTTTCCAGAAACCTGTTGTCCTAGATTGTTTAATATACGTATTGAGCCGTTTTTAAAAGTGTGCTCGGTTTGAATTTGCGATTTATCAACCATTGGGTTTGGTGATAAAATAAGTGGTGTTGTTTCATTTTCAAATGTCCCTAAATTAGTCGTCACATAGGTTCTAAAAACGGTATCCCAACCGTCTATATAAGTGCCGCTGGGATCAATCAAAGCAAATTCACCACGCAAATAGTTACCGGGCATTTTAATCAAAACACCATACGGATCCGGCATTCCAGCTCCCGGAGTAAAATGAATTGTTATGGGTTGATTGGCTGTGACTGCAACTGATGTTTCAAACGGAACCATGCAATCACCGCTGGCACAAAATACATTCACAGGAATTGTTTGTAAAAGAGTTCCTGTATTGTTGTTTCCGTTGTAAATTTTTAAAGTTCCAACTCCGTTGATGAAGTTAAAAAAGCCCAATTCTACCCTGCTTAAAGTCCCGGTTAGTGCTGGAGTAATGGATTGGTAATAACTGTATCCTTGTAGCGTTCTGGCGCTCATACCGGCATTACTGGTTAATTGGCTTTGATCAAGAGTTTGTGCTGGTGTAAAATGGCTAAAAAGCAGCAGGGAAAGCAGCGTAATTTTTTTCATGGGTTTAGTTTTAGTGTTATGCTATAGTAAAAAGAAAACAAGGCAAAACCCTATGTCAAAATCACTTTATTTTTTTAGCCAATTATTTAAAATTTGTTTTCCATTAGGCGTAAGGATACTTTCAGGATGGTATTGAACTCCGATGATGTCCAAGGTTTGATGCTTAAATGACATAATATTTCCTTGATTATCGGCTGAAGTAACAATGAATTCTACTGGTAAATTTTCTGGATTGACCACCCAAGAATGATATCGTCCTACTTGAATTTTTTGTGGTAATCCAAGATAGATTTTTTCTTGGGTGTCAATTTCAATTTCAGTTGAAATACCATGTTGTACTTGAGGTAGATTGATGAGTTCACCGCCAAAAACTTCTGCAATGGCCTGCATACCCAGACAAACGCCTAAAATACTTTTTTGGGGCGCATAGGTTTTAATCACTTCAAGAAGAGCACCGGCTTGAGCGGGTAATCCCGGGCCGGGTGAGAGAACGATTTTATCAAAAAAACGGAGTTCATCAACCTCAAATTCATCATTTCTAAAAACGGTTACCGCTGCATTTAAATCTTCGAGATAATGCACCAAGTTGTAGGTAAAACTGTCGTAATTGTCAATGACGGCTACTTTTTTCATGCGCTGATTTTGCCTGACAAATATCGAGAATAATCCCCAGAGCACAAAAGATTAAAAAGCCAACACAACGGCTAAATCAAATTCGTCATAAATGGTTCGGTCGCCTAAATCTTCAAAAAAACTGCCTGAACCGTATTGAATTCCGTATTTGGTTCGGTCTATCACTAAATGTGCAGTGGCTGATTTAGATTTCAAATTCAAGTCAAAATTAATGGGATTGGTTTTTCCTTTAATAGATAAATCAGCACTAATTTGATACTGACCTTTTCCTTTAGAAGTTATTTTTTTGAAGGTCATTTGCGCCGTTGGAAAGCCTTCGGTATCAAAGAAATCAGCCGATTTTAAATGGCCTTCGAGTTTGGCTTTGTCGTTTCCGGTTTGGTCGGTATTATTGAGTGAAGTCATATCAACGACAAAATTTCCGCCCACGAGTTTCTTGTTTTTAAATGTCAAATTTCCTTTTTTGAATAGGAGTGAACCTTGATGTTCGCCGGTTACTTTTTTACCAGTCCAAGTCAATGAACTTTTTTGGAGATTGATTTTTTTTGATTGACCTATTATGGTTTGGAATCCGAAGATCAAAAGCAGAAGAATAGTGAATTTTTTCATGACTGTTGTTTGTTGCGTTTCTACTCAAAAGTACAAAACAAATGATAATGAGTAGTTTATAACGCAAAAAAAACCTTGACGGTGAGGTCAAGGTTCTTTCCTTAGCAATTTATCTTATTAAAAAACAAGATTCACTGTTAAATCAAAATTATCATAGATCGCTTTGTCACCTAAGTTGTCAAAAAAGCTTCCTGAACCGTATTTGATGTCGTATTTAGTTCTGTCAACAGTCAATTTGGCCGAAGCGGTGTTTCCTTTTACAGTTAAGTCAAAAGTTACCGGATTGGTTTTTCCTTTGATGGTTAAATCAGCTGTTACCGTGTAAACACCCGCAGATTTTTTAGCCACTTTTTTGAAAGTCAATGTTGAAGTTGGGAATTTTTCAGTTCCAAAAAAATCATCAGATTTCAAGTGACCGTTGAGTTTTCCTTGGTATTCTCCGCTCAAATCAGTAGCGGTCATTGAATTCATGTCTACTGTAAATTTACCGCCTTTTACATCGGCTCCTTTAAAAACTAAATTTCCGTCTTTAAAATTTACAGTTCCCTCGTGTTGACCGGTTACTTTTTTTCCTACCCAGTGAATGTCACTTTTGGCAGCATCAATTTTTTTGGTTTGTGCAGAAACAGTTACAGTGCTCAAAGCTACAAACGCCAATAAAGCTAGTTTTTTTAAATTTTTCATGTTTTAAATTGTTAAGGATTAATATTATTAAAGTGTTATAAAAAGTTCTTCAGCTGGTTTTCTAACCTTTGTGTAGTGTTGGGTTGCATCATCAGCATGACGATATCCGAGCGCAATTACCAATGAAGCGTTCAAACCGCGCTCGGTAAGTCCGAGTATTCTGTTGAATTCTGCCGGCTCAAAACCTTCCATAGGAGTTGCGTCAATTTCTAATGAAGCTGCTACTGTTAAGAGTTTACCCAAAGCGATGTAGGTTTGTTTTGATGTCCAATTGTTGCGTGCTTCTTCTGATAGTGGAGTGATTTTAGATTTCATAAAGTCACTGTAACCTTGCACATCTGCCAATGATATTCCTCTGGTTTTGGTCATGTTTTCAAAATAGGCATCGATGTGTTTGTCGCTTATATTGATTTCATTGGCCAAAACAATTAAATGAGAAGCATCAACTATTTGTGATTGCCCCCAAGCGGCTGGTTGTAATTGAGCTCTGAGCTCTGGATTCTCAACAAAAATAATTTGATAAGGTTGCAAGCCGTATGATGAAGCGCTGAGTTGTAAGGCTTCTTTAATCGTGGCTAAATCTGAGGCTGAAATTTTTTTCGAAGCGTCAAATTTTTTGGTTGCATAACGCCATTTAAGGCTGTCTATAATTGAATTCATCGTGATTTGAAATAAATATTGATAGTTTAATTTTTTCTGAATTTTTCTAAAAGTTCATTGAATTGAACCAGTTCATCGGGCGTTAATTTGGCGCCTAAATTGTTTTCATGAGCGTCTACTTTCGGATCTAATACAGCCAATAAATCAAGCCCTTTTTGGGTAATCATTACTTCCATTTTGCGGCGATTGTCTGGGCAAACTTCACGTGTGACTAATTCTTTGAGCAACAATTTATCAATGAGTCGAGTAGTGTTGCTGCTTTTGGCAATCATGCGTTCTTGAATGACACACATATTGGCCGGAACGCCTTTTTGACCTCTGAGGATGCGCAAAACATTGTATTGTTCCCCAGATAAATCATAAGGTTTTAAAAGTTCGCTAAATTTTTCTCCGATGATATTTTGCGTGTACATCAAATTGAGGATGGCTTTTTTAGCATCAGACATCGCTACCGTTGATTTGATAATTTCTTCAATTCTCATGCTTGTAATTGCAAAATTTGTAGGTACAAATGTAGTAGGTTTTATATTTGTATATACAAATGTTGTGTTATTTTTTTGTTAATAGCTAAAAAACCTTTCTCAGCTGGACTTTATTTGATTTTCAAAATTTGATTTAATACTGATTTTACTAATTTTACCCAAAAAAACCATGGATTTAACCCAACAACAATGGTCAGAACAGCTCAGTTCAGACAACAATGCAGTTATTCTTGATGTGCGTACACCAGAAGAGTGGAGTGAAGGCATTATCCCCGGAGCGCAAATGATCAACATCTATGAAGGCCAAGGATTCATCTATAAAGTTGATGAACTCGACAAATCAAAAAACTATTATGTGTATTGCAAAGCCGGTGGTCGCAGTGCACAAGCTTGCCAAGTGATGAATCAACTAGGGTTTGAAAATACTTTCAATCTGATGGGCGGTTTTATGCAATGGCAAGGTGATGTTGCTTCGGCTGAGTAATTATCGACCAATACGGTTTTTCTCGTCTTCTAATCCGGTTTCGCGCTGACGTGATTTTTTCACCGCATCGTTTCCGAATTTATAACTCAAATTAAAGCGCACTTGACGGCTGTCTTGCCCGCCATCGCCTACAATATTTACAAAGGCATAACGCGTGCGGCCTTTCCAGGGCGAAGTGTATAAAATATCAGAAAAAGCCAAACGAGCAGTGAGTTTTTTGTTTAGGAATTGTTTCTGAAAAGCCATGTCTAATGAGCCAATGCTACTGGTTTTAAAGGTTCCGCCCCAAACCGACGGCGAGTTAAACCAACCAGAAACTTCCATTGATATACCACTCGGAAGCTTAAAAGTATTCTGACCGTATATATTCAAAGTTTCTTGACTGATTGAATTAAACGAGTCATTGGTGGCGGTATAAATGCTCTTGAAAGCATTGACACTCATATATACACTCCACCATTTGTTAACATCAAACGGATACGAAACGCCTAAATTAATGACTTCTTCGGTAGCCACATTGCGTGAAGTCAAAAAGCTTCTGCTGGTGCCCGAAGCCTCAATAACTTGGGCAAAAAAGTCGCTCACTTTTGTATAACTCAAACTTGTATTGAGCGAATAATTATAAGTGTGCGAAAGTTTGAAATTATCAGTATACTGCGGTTTCAAGAAAGGATTTCCGCGCATAAATGACAATTCATCAATTTGGTATTCAAACGGGTTGAGCGATTGATAATCAGGACGTTCAATTCTGCGGCTATATATCAAAGCCAAAGAATGTTTTTCAGTCATATTGTAGGTTATTCCGCCACTCGGAAACCAATCCGTATAATTTCTCTTCACGCGTTGATTATTGGTTGATACCAAAGCATTGAGTTCACCATCAGAGTTGGTATTTTCAATGCGAACGCCCAACTGAAAATTAAACTTTTTAATCGTGCGGTTGTAATTGATATAACCCGCGTTTACGTTTTCTTTATAAATAAAGTTGTTGCTGCGGTTTGGATTCAGTACGTTATTTCCGCTAATGACATTGTAAAAGTCCAAAGTATTATCGGTCTTTACCAAAGATGTTTTCATACCCAAACTAATGGTTCCTTTCCAAAATCTTTGTTCATAATCCGTTTTAAAAGTAGCAATATCAATATGGGTCGGCGTATTTTGATAGCTAATATTTTGGTTCAAAATGGTCAATTCGTCGTTGGCCAAATATGTATTGGGCTGATTCACTTGCTTTTTGCTGCCGTATTTTCCGAAGTCAACATCAATATTCAAACTCACCCCCGAAGTATCGGCATATTTATAATTAACATTTGAATACAAATTATAAGTGCGGTGGTGGTCATTGTTTCTAGCCACCAAAATACTGTCATAAACCGCAGAGTTAATAGGCATGATTGGCGTTCTGGTTTGTGCGTTGCTAAAACTGTTGTTGAAGTTTCCGCTCACCATAATTCCAAAAGTATTTTTGGCGTTGGCATAATAATCATAACCTATTTTGAGGTTGTTGGCATTGACTGTGTTTTTGGTTCTTGATCGAGAGTCGAAAATCGTATTGCTTTGCTCGCGGTGAATGTTGATGAAATCTTTATTGGCGCCAAATCGGTTGCTGTAATTTCCGTAAAAGTTATTCTTTTTGTTTCGATTGTTGAGCGATAATGAGTTGATAGAAGTCTGATAACGACCAATATTGGTTCCGGTTGATGCAGTTCCGTTGGTGCCGAAGTTTTTGTTCTTTTTGAGTTTGATGTTGATGATACCCGCATTTCCGGCAGCATCGTATTTAGACGAAGGTTGCGTAATGATTTCAATACTGTCCACATCACTGGCCTGAATGGTTTTTAAGAAATTGGTCAAATCGGCACCGGTTAAATACGATTGTTTTCCGTCTATGTAAATCAAAACACCTGATTTGCCTTCAACAATCAAATTATCATTGTTGTCAATCACCACACCCGGAGCTTTTCTGAGCAACTCAAAACCTGAAGCGCCCGTAGCATTGATGGTATTTTGAACGTTAAACACCGTTTTATCAGCCAAAACTTGAATCATGGGTTTCTTGGCTTTGACCGAAACTTCATTGAGTTGATTTACTTTTTCAATCAAAACCGCAGCGGGTAAAACCACGGGTTGATCGGCTACTTTAAAAACGCTTGATTGATAATCTAAAAAACCCGGAGCAGAAACTTTAATCAAGTAATCGCCTTGCGGAATTTGCGCAAACACAAATTTTCCCTCATTGTCGGTAAGCGCAGCTTTTAAGAAAGCATTTTTTCCTGTCGGATAAATTAAAACATTATAATGGGCCGCTGCCGGTTTTATTGATCCGCTAACGGTTTGATTTTGAGAAAAGACAGAGCAAAAGGCAAAGAACAGAACTACAGTAAATAATTTTTTCATAAAGGTTTTTTGATGATGGCCGCAAAAGTAATCATTCATAGATTATCAGCAACGCGGCTTTAGTCTATGAATTAAGTTTTGTGTTACCGAAAAGATTAAATTTTTTTCAGAAAACAAACACTGTTGTCAACGCCGGCATATTGCCCGAAATTCGGAATGAGTTCGTAGTTGTTTTTGATATACAAAGCAATGGCTTCGGGCATTTTAACTCCGGTTTCCAGTATGCATTTTTCAAAACGCAGCTCTTTCGTCCAAGCTTCTAAGTTTTTTAAAATCAGTGAAGCAATGCCTTTTCCACGTGCGTGGTCGTCCACAAACATCCGTTTGATTTCCATGGTTTGCTCATCATAAGCTTTGATGGCTCCACAGCCCACAGCTTTTCCGTCCTGATAAGCCACTACCGCATATTTAACACCTTCAAGCCCATTAAACTGAGCAAAAAATTCATGCTCGGCACCGTCGCGCAATTGCAGCTCAATATCAAGCGAGCGCACCAGCTTTAAAAAATCCGGATTCGAAGCATCCGTTCTAACTATTTCAATCATGGCCGTTTGTTTAGTGCCTTAAAAATAGTTTTTTTATGCTAGGATTAAAAACCGCAGTCAAAACTTAACATAAAGTTGTCAGTTTATAGTTGTCAGTTAATGATATCTCTAATTCAAAAATCAAAAAATCAACAATCAAAAATCGTTAATCATTTGGGCGTGCCCCTGCGGGTCGCGTTTTCCGCAGTGCACGGCACTTAGCTTCAACCGCTCACGCGAGCGTCTCGCAGAAAATTACTCCAAAACAACAAGCCAACAGTTCTTGGTTGTCAGTTATACGAATCTTTCAACTCAACTTCATAAACTTTTTAAACTTTCTCAACTCTTATTTTTACGCTTTATCAATCTTTACCGACATCATATTAAGCGAACCGGCCAACAGAGCATCGTTAAAAATGGTGGCTTTTTCGTCTTTTTCTTGTAAACCCAAAATGTATAAAAGCGGTAAATAATGCTCCGGCGTCGGAATCGACAAATCAAACTCACGACCTTGTTTTTGAAAGTCAATCAACGGTTTGTGGTTGCCTTCTAAGATGTACTTTTTCATTTTTTCGTTGGCTGTAGTCGCCCAATCAAAGGCAAATCCAGGCACATTCATTTTGTCCCAAGCCACCATGCCTAAGTTGTGCACGGTATTTCCGCTGCCCACAATCAAAACGCCTTTGCGTCTAAGTGCCGCAAGTTGTTTGCCCAATTCATAATGATAAGCGCCACCTTGGCTATAGTCAATACTCATTTGCACCACCGGAATATCTGCCTTCGGAAATAAAAATTTCACCACCGTCCAACAACCGTGATCAAGCCCCCAATCTTGGGTAGGTGAAACGTTGGTTGACTTTACCAAATCATGGGTTTCTTGAGCCAACCATGGACTGCCCGGAGCCGGATACTGCACATCAAACAGCGCTTTCGGAAATCCGCCAAAATCGTGAATGGTTTTTGGTTTTTCCATGGCAGTAATAAAAGTGCCTTTGGTTTCCCAATGGGCTGAGATGCATAAAATAGCTCTGGGTTTGGGCAAAGTTTTGGCGATGCTCTGAAAACCTCGTGTAAAAGTATTGTCTTCAATGGCGTTCATGGGGTTTCCGTGCCCGAGAAACAAAATCGGCATGCGCTCAGTAGGCGGCAAATGCTCGGATATTTGGTGTAAGGTATTGAGTTTCATAACAGCTGCTTGTAAGGGCAAAAGCCCCATTATTTTTAAAAAGTCTTTCCGATTCATGGTTCATTATAATTTAATGCATCCTCTAAATCCGCGCGCGGCATAATAAGACGAAGCTCCGTTGTGATACACAAAAACCGCATCATATCTTCGGTCGCAAAAAAGTGCACCGCCCAATTGACGAATGTTTTCGGGTGTTAGAATCCAACTTGAAGTTTTTAGATCAAATTTTCCTAAAGTTTGCAAAGTGCGGTATTGTGTTTCATTGAGCAGTTCAATGCCCATTTTGTGCGCAGTTTCTATCACATTTCCAGAAGGTTTGTGTTCTTTGCGCTGGTCCAAAGCTTTTGAATCATAGCACAAGCTTCTTCTTCCTATTGGGCTTTCAGCGACACAATCAACATAAAACCATTCCTGGTCAAAGCAAACTAAATCAGGCTCGCCTCCGCTGGTTTCCATTTCAAAAATGGAGGATAATTTTTCGGGTGAATTCATCAGTTTTTGCTCAACTTCAGACCAATCAATATCCGGATGTCTGTTTGTGTTTTGCGCGAATCTCAGCTGTAAAACTTCTAAAAAAGCTGTTTGTTGTTGTGTCATATTCATAAAAAATGCTCTGCCAAAGAAATTTACTTCAGCAGAGCATCAAATTTATAAAAGTTCAGCGTTGCTTATATCATTTCAAGCGCTTGTTTGATATCGCTGATGATATCTTCATGATTTTCAACACCAATAGATAGGCGAATCATTTTTTCAGTAATCGAAAATTTAGCTTTATCTGCGTCATCAACATCACAATGTGTCATGGTTGCCGGATGTTCAGCTAAACTTTCGGTGCTTCCTAAGCTCACGGCCAGCTTGATGAGTTTTAATGCATTGAGGAATTTGAACGCTTCTTTTTCGCCACCAACAATATCAAAAGATATCATACCACCATTGGTAGCGCATTGTTTTTGTTTGATTTCGTATTGCTTATCGCCGGGTTTAAAATTTCCGAGATAATATACTTTTTCAACTTTTGGGTGCGTGTTGAGCATTTCGGCCACTTTATCGGCGTTTAAAGCTTGCATATCCATCCGCACTTTGAGCGTTTCTAAACTGCGCAAAAGCAACCAACCGGTGTGCGGACTGGCCATGTTTCCGAGAAAGGTACGCATGCCTTTCACGCGTCCCATCAAAGATGCATTCCCCAAACAAGCGCCGGCAATTACATCGCTGTGTCCGCCAATATATTTGGTAGCCGAATACAAAACCAAGTCGGCTCCGTGTTTGAGCGGATGTTGCCAAACAGGCCCGAGATAAGTGTTGTCCACCGCTAGGAAAACTTCTTTTTCAGGTGTCGAAAAATGTTTGGCAATTTCTTTAGTAGCTTCAATATCAATCAAATCATTGGTTGGGTTGGCCGGTGTTTCAATATACACTAATGCTAGTTTGTCGGCCATACCGCTGTTGTTCACCAATTCAATGATTTCTTCTTGGCTTTGCCCAACGGTAAATTCAAGTGAGTGAATATTAAATTTCGGAAGAATCTTTTTGATAAAATGGTCGGTTCCGCCATACACGGGGCTACTGAACAAAACCATATCTCCGGGTTTTAAAAACTCTAAAAGTACGGTAGTAATGGCCGCCATACCGCTTTCAAAAACGGCGCAATCTTCGGCCTGGTCCCACAAACACAGGCGGTTTTCAAGAATTTCCAGATCCGGATTGTTGATACGACTGTAAATCAAGCCCATTTCTTCGCCTTCGTTTTTAGCTCTTTTGCCATAAGCCAATTCAAAAAATGCTTTTCCTTCTTCGGCATTTTTGAACACAAAGGTTGAGGTCATAAAAATGGGGCATTTGATGGCGCCTTCAGATAATTCGGGCTTAAAGCCATGCGACATCATTAAACTTTCGGGTTTCATTATTTTTGGATTTAGTGAGTTTGTATATCGATAAATTGTTCTATTCTTAAAAATACAGCTTTGTTTTTGAAGTATTTTTAAAACGTTGGCAATTTATGGAATTAAAACTATCCAATCATTATGAATGAGTTGGAATTTTTATCAAAAAAATGGTTATCCTAATTCAAAAGAGGTCACACCAAATATTCGGTTTATTGGTAAGTTCGGGGCAGTTTTGTAGTACATTCGCCCGCATTCAAAAACGTATTTTGCGTGATATTTTTGTAACATTAAAATGGCCTGAGGGTTGTTTACCGGAACATCAATAAAAACAGCTTCATACGGGCGTGCGTTCAAACAAGCTAGATAAAGTTCTTCAGCTATTTGAGCATCATCGGCAAATAAAGGCCCAATTTTATGCCCGATGTCTGCTTTTCGAATAACCGCATAACCGACTATTTTACCTTCGTTTTTGTATACAAATACTTCACTTAGGTTCATGTTTAACCATGATTTTAAGAATGAGTTGCGTTCAAACAAAAAGCAGTTTTGGTCATATTCTGCGATGTTGTCAAAGTCATCTTTCATTGCTTTTTGAACTTTGGTCGATAACGAAAAACGCTCGCCCAATCTTTCGTAGCGCTCTTCAGTATAGGCCATTTTGAATCCGCCTTGCGCATAAAAATTTTGCATGGCTACTACACCGTCCATTCCGATGGGAGCTTCTGGGTTGAGTCGTTTGAGCAAAGTATCACGCCTCAAATACCAGAGTTTTCTACCAATACCTTGTGAGCGGTAATTTGGCTTTACAATAAAAAGCCCCATGAAACCATAAGCGCGGTTGTACGAAATCAGTGCTCCACCGGCGATGAGTTCACCATAATGAAAAAATCCATAATAGCCTTCAGGATCGGCTGCCCAGAAAGCTTTAGCATCTTCCGGTCCGGGATTCCAACCTTCTTCTTTGGCCCAAGAAATTAGCATTTCTAAGCCTGAAAAGTCGAGTTGTTTGAATGCCAATGCATCGATAGAAATATTCTGTGTTTGCATTGATTATTCACCGGGTGATTTTTTCCATACTTTGTCTGAAGCTTCTAAATAAACCGGAATAGCTGCCGAACCATACCATTCAAAAAGCTCTGCTTCAAGCAAATTCTCTTTGATGGCCGGATCAGTTTGCAGTAGTTTTCGGACTTCTTCTGTACTTGATAAATTAAAAATAAAGAGGCCTCTGTATGCTTGTTCGTTTTTTGAAAACGGCCCTGCAACCACTAGCTTTTTATCATCAACTAACCGTTGTATGTTTTTGAGATGGCCAGAAAAACACGAACTTATAAAAGCCTTATCTTGCGTGTTGTTGGTTCCGGTTTTAAGTATCACAAAAATGTATTTTTTCATGCCGTAGTCATCGGCGCCAAGTTGTTCAGCCAATTGGGCATCGTATTTTGGATTTTTATTTTGTGCTGCTACAGAACTCAAAGTCAAAAGCAGTAACAACGTTGCGATAGATTTTTTCACAATAAATTTATTTAGGGTTTACAGGTATAAAAGTAAAAGGAATTTTCATTTCACCACCTTCAATTTCAGCTTCAAGTTTATGCTTGTTGCGTTTATAGCGAATGATATTCGGGAATTCGTTTTGCTGATTTTCACACACAAAAGCGTTTTTTGAAATTTGGGTCAAAACAAAATCGGTAGGAATAGCTGATTGTCCACCGGAAACTGAGTAAATCCAGTTTTTTCCACGGGTTGAAAGTTTAATTTTTTCGCCCCAAAGGGTATCGTTTGCTTGAATGGTGTAGCTATTTCCGAGATAGATTTCACCAGATTTTATCCAATGTTCATAGGTTTTTTTACCGGGCTGATCATCGGTTCTTTGCCAATTTCCGATAAGCCAATCAAATGAAATTTTATTTTGTTGCTCTTTTTTCTGACAAGCAATTGTTATCAATGCCATGAGTACAATGAGTTTTTTCATAGAGATATATTATTTAATGATATAAGCTTTTTTTATTAAATCAAGTTTTGGAAATTTCTGATAGAATGCTTCCGGATTTGTATACATATTTGGGTTGTTCATGGTGCTTTCTCCATAACCTGAATAGAGTTTTTCAACTATGTCCATTCCGCGGGTAACGCGCCCAAATGACGGAAAACCTCGCACGCCTTCATACTGTAAAGTATCTAAAACGGTATTGTTCTCCAAGTTAATAAAAACCTCTACATCGCGGGTTTCTTTTCCGGCTCGGGCAAAACTGATGCTTCCTTTTTGATTTCCGGATACTACCGGTTCATCAGGAATTTTCACTGCGCGCCATTGCTCTATTAAAGCATTGTCGGTTCGGCCAAATTGAGCCACAAATCCCGGAACTACGCGATAAAAAATACCCTTGTCAAAATAATGATGTTTCACCAATTGATAAAACCGATCGGCCGCTTTGGGCGATAATTTTCGGGTAACTTCAATTTCAAAATCGCCTTGATGTGTTTCAAATTTGGCTTTGAAATATTCGGGCGCTTGTTCGCGCGTCCAAGCTAGGTTGAAGTTTTCTTTCTGCGTACAATTAACCAACAAAAAGGCAATCAACAACAGGATGATTGAAGCTAATTTGAATTTCATAAATGAATCATTTTTAGTTTTGTGATTCTTAGATTCTTCTGAATTATTTCAGCTTTGGCAAAAGTAAATTTTTCATCACCTCATAACCAGCTTTGTTCGGGTGAACACCGTCTTCAGAATATATTTTGGGCAAAGCATTTTGTGGGTCTTTCATAGCCAAAAAGTAATCAACCAAATCTATTTTTTGATCTTGAGCATAGGTTCTAATCATTTGATTCAGTAACAAAACCTTTTCAATCGGATGAACACTTGGTCGCCAAGGAAACTCAGCTGCGGGCAAAACCGTACACAAGATAACTTTGATTTGATTGGTTTTGGCTAAATCACACATTGATTTTATGTGGGCAAAAATTTGTTCCGTACTGATTGGGCCTGAGTTTTCGGCTATATCATTGATTCCGGCCAAAATAACCACTTTTTTAGGATGAAGATCAATAACGTCATTTCTAAATCTGAGCAGCATTTGTGAGGTTGTTTGCCCTGAAATCCCTCGATCAATCAAATGATTTTGAGCAAAGAAATCTGCATCGTTAATAATCCAACCTTCGGTAATTGAATCGCCCATTAAAATAATTTTGTTAGATTGATTAATCACTTCAGTATTTTGATTTTTGTATTTGTCAAAGTTGGCGTAATCAACCGCATTAACTTGCGCCAAAGCCTGTATACTAAAAAAAGTGAGTATTCTGAAAATATTCTTCATATTTATTTTAATTAAAGGATGAAACAGTTGTTGACAACAAAATTACTTTAAACATTTCTGCATCAGTGTTTCTTCAAAACCAACACCTAAATAATCCACCACTATATCTTGCATTTTTTTCCAACCTTTTCGTTCATAAAAGTGCACGCCAACTGGTGAAGCTGACAGTTGTATTTTATCCAAACCTTGAGTCCGCGCATGATTTTCTAAATAATCGAGTAATGCAGAACCAATGCCCTGATTAACTCTTGAAACTTCAGTATAAAAACCCACCACAAAATCACCTTCTAAAGCAATGGTTCCCACCAATTGATGGTTGATTTCAGCGCAAAAAATGATTTGCTTTTTGAGTTTTTCATGCATGGCCTGGGTTGAATAATACCGCAAGAAAATTTCCAGCTGAAGCGCGCTGTAATGTGGTTTTAAAAGTAACTGCGCATTTTCATCAATCAGCCGGCTGAGTTTTTGAGCATCGGCTGATGTTGCCCGTCTGATTTGTATGGCTGAATTTGATTGATGGTTCATGAGTGATTTCTCGATGAACGAAATTAGTCAATTTTGGTTTTTAGAGGATGTGCACAAACCAAATATTGCATAATAAATTAATGAAAATCAGTCTTTATTCAAAGCATCACCCAACTTTTTGATGAGTTTGCCAAAGCGAGAAGCATTCTTTATTTCTGATTTTTTGAGCGTTACCACCAAAGGATTTTTCTGCTGACGGATTTGTTTTAAATAAGTAATCCATCCGCCATTTTTGCATATTTCTTGGCCTTGTTCGGTTAGTTTAAACTGTTGATGTTCAAATGAAGTAATCAAATTTTTGAGCACCATAATCTCAGCGAGCACCTGAGCATCAGCCAGCGGTAGTTTTCCAAAAAGCGCGAGGTCTTTGAGTTCCGCTTGCTGATGCGGGTGTTCATATAAATAGCGTAGGTTAAGCTCAATGAGTTGATTAATATGATTCATCATAAATGATATCTGATCCCTAAAATTGTGATCAACAAATTGGGCTGTTTGCATTTGCAAAAACATTTCACTCGTTAAACCCTCTAAACGAAATGATTATTACAGTCAAACAAAATCTCTTTTATCTAGCCGTTCCCTAAATGCAAGCCCAAATTGTCAATCAACACGAGTAAAACAAAAGCAGCAATTGGCCATTTAAAAAGGCAGGTTAGCCAGTTGTGTCTTCCCTAAAAACCCAAAAATTCGCTTATATGGGTTGGGCAAATTCACAGGATTTTTAGGTGCAACACTTTAACTTAAACCAAACCCAATCTTTCATTATTACGGCTGATTACCAAGACAAAACTAGACCAATCTCTGTCCAAATTTTGTAGAATTCAAAGTCAAATTTTGTAGAATGATTTCGACAGTAAAAGTTGAAAATCCAGTATTTATAATACTTAACGAAGATTATTGATACAACTGAAACAGATCAATCAAATCAGCTAAGTTGTTGATGGCCAATTTCTCAAAAATGCGGTTTTTAAAAGTGCTCACCGTTGATTTTTTAATGCCCAACGATTCTGAAATTTCCATATTGCCAAAACCTTTAATAAGCAAACGCGCTACTTCAATTTCGCGGTCAGACAATTGCTCGAGCGGATTGAGCGGTTTTTTAGATATATATGAGTCGAGAATTTTGTCTTTGATGTTTTGCGTAATGTATTTGCCTGACACCACCATACTTTGCAAAGCTTGTTTCATCTCATCTTCACTACAAGCTTTATTTAAATAACCTGAGGCTCCGGCATTGAGATAGCGCAGTGCGTATAGGTTTTCATCATAGGCTGAGAACACCAAAATTTTTAACTGAGGTTGCAATTCTTTGAGTTCGCCAATAAGATTTAAACTATGGCTATCCGGAAAATGAATATCCAAAATCAACAAATCAAATTTGTATTCATGAACCGCCTTCAGGGTTTCTTTAATCGAACCGGCCTGATGAATTTCGGCATTAAAAAACAAATCTTTGAGCACCATGGCCACGCCTTGACGCACTACCATATGGTCGTCTGCAATCAGAAAAGTGTAACGTCCCGGTTTGGATTTTTGTAGTTGTGTCATGAGCGTGTAATTTTTAAATGCAACAATTCAGGTTTAAGCCTGACTCAAAATAATTCTAAAACTAACGGTGGTTCCGGTATCTAATATACTTTCAACCTGTATTTCACCGTCAAATAATTCTGCTATTTCTTTGCATAAATTCAATCCCAAACCAACGCCGCTGTTCATGGTTTGCCCGGAGGCGCTTCCTTGATAATATGGTTCAAAAATATGCTGAATATCGTCTGCATTGATGCCCGGTCCGTCATCGCGCACCACCGCTTGCAAGTTAATTTCATATTCTGAGATCTCTCCGGCCATCACCACAACATCAATGTTTCCGTTGCGCGTAAACTTATTGGCGTTCCCGACAATATTGTAAAACAACTGGTGAATTCGGGCTACATCAGCACAAACTTCTATATGTTCGTCTATATCAATGCGTGCGTTCAATTGGTTTGCGTTGCTTTGCGCCAAATCAGTCAAAGCCAACAACATGCGTGAAATTTCGGCCTTGAGCATAAAGTTTTGATTCTTCAACTGCAAATTTTGCGCATCTTCTTGTGAATAAGCCAACAACTGATGCGACAACAACAACAGCGATTGCGTCGTAAAATCAATCGATTCAAAAGTTTCTTTCACTTCAGGTTCGGTGGTTGTGTTTTTAATTTTACGACTGTACAGCGCCAACAAACTCAGCGGTGATCTAATTTCATGGCTAATCATACCCATCATTCGGTCTTTGAACTTGAGGTTTTGCTTGATTTTTTCTTGCGCTTCCTGCAAACGTTCTTCATAAGCATAAGTCAATCGGGTAAATCCAAACAAAATGGCCGAAATTACCAGCATGAGCAAAATAATCATCACCAAAGCAACACTTTTGACCACTTTCCCGGTTTGGTAGCGCGATTTAAACTCGTCTCCTTTTTGTTGTTGGTACTGTTTTACGGCCTGAGCATAAGCGGGCAAAAATTGCTGACTTTGTAATAACAATCGGGTATTGAACTTGGCCAACGCAGCATCACGGCCTTGCATTTGCTGAAATGATTTGCGCAGTTTGTTGAATTCTTTGCGGTAATATTGATTGCTTTGTTCAATGATGCTTTTGAGTAAATCTTCAATGGTTCCCGTGACTACTTTGTTTTTATATTGCATCGTAATCACCGTTTTGAGCTGCTCTTTTTGCACTTGCATTTTACCCGAAAATGCCGCGGCCAATCTGGCCAACAAACCTTTTCGGTTCATTTTATCCACCGTAATCACCGTATTGGTCTTGATGCTGTCGAGTACTTTTTTATAACTCAAACTCGTGAGTTCAAAAGGTGCAGCATGTCCCGCTTTTTTGCTGGAGGTTTGTTGTGATAAGTGATCGTCAATTTGCTTTTTGAGCCAGACAACATAAGCTTGGGTTTGCTTTTGATCTGCAAGAATTCCCGAAAAATCGTCCAAGTTTTGCCCAGCCAACTTCAAATGCTCACTCGCTTGCGCAGCCAACAACAATGATTTTCGATAGTTTTGAAGTGATTCAGCCTTTCCGTGTTCAACATAATCTTGAAAATGCATTTGCGCTTCCAGCAATGCACTCATAAGTTGATCAGTCCAACGATTCATTTCATGGGCCTGTGACCATTGCGTAAAAGCGCGCTGGGTTTTCTTCGCGCCATAAGTTTCCTGATACCAAACCACCACAGCCAACAGCTGCAACAGTAGCATACACGCCAGTAAAATATAATGAACCCCTTTTCGGTGACGAAATTCAAGTGGTCTGGTAAAAAATGATTTCAATAACAATCTGTTTGATTTTCAGCAATCAGCAGAAGGGTAGATGGTGGGCACGATGATCCTTTATTTCTCAGGATAATCTTACGACAAAAATACACGAACCAATTGATAAATCCGTAATACATTTTTTTAGTTTTTGTAGAATATGTTCGACAATTTTTGGGGTTGAATAAGTTTAAAAGGTTTAAGAAGTTTAAAAAAGTTTAGTCGAAACATTCTGTTATACGAATCATTTTATTTCCAAATTTCCAAATTGTCTCATTTTCAAATTCTCTTTTGCCCAACAGCGCAGCGGTCCAAAAGCACTGCCGTATTCTCATTTGGGCGTGCCCCTGCGGGTCGCGCTTTCCGCAGTGCGCGGCACTTAGCTGCAATCGCTCACGCGGGCGGCTCACAGAAACAACATCTTAAATGATGCGCAACCATTGACTGTTCTGGCTTCATGGTCAAAGAGGTTTTCAACTAAACTTCTAAACTTTTTTCAACTTCCTAAACTCATCTTATGAATCGTCAAATCAACTTTTCTTTATATTTACCCCAAATTAAATTTTATGTGTTTAGACAAACAAACTGAGTTTATGCAGGAAGCCATTCGCCTGTCGATTGAAAATGTAAAAAGTGGCAACGGCGGACCGTTCGGAGCGGTCATCGTCAAAGACGGAAAAATCATCGCCCGCGGAGCCAACGGCGTCACTTCTACCAATGATCCAACGGCACATGCCGAAGTAGTCGCCATCCGAAATGCCTGCAAAGAACTAGGCACTTTTCAATTAGACGGCTGCGAAATATACACCAGTTGCGAACCTTGCCCGATGTGTTTGGGCGCGATTTACTGGGCCAGACCTGATAAAATGTATTTTGCCAACACCAAAAAAGATGCAGCGGATATCAACTTTGACGATCAGTTCATATATGAAGAACTAGAACTTCCGTATGCCAACCGCAAATTGACCACGGAGCAATTCATGCGCGAAGAAGCACTTGAAGCCTTCCGTTTGTGGGCTTCTAGCCAAGACAAAATAGAATATTAAAAGTATGATTCAATTCTTACTCAACCAAGAACTCATCCAGACCGAAGTACATCCGGCCACCACTTTGCTTGATTTTATCCGCTATGAACAAAACCTGCGCGGAACCAAAATCGGTTGTCGCGAAGGTGATTGTGGCGCGTGTACGGTGCTCATCGGCTCCAAAGCAGCAGATTCGGTTCGTTATATGAGCGCCACTTCTTGTTTGACACCGCTGGCCAACATTCACGGCAAACACGTGGTCACGGTTGAAGGCGTCAACTTAGCCGAAGGGCTCAACAAAGTCCAACAAGCCATGGTGCAATGCTCCGGAACTCAGTGCGGATTCTGCACGCCGGGCTTTGTCAATTCACTCAGCGGTTATGCTTTAACGTGTGAATCGCCCACGGCTGAAGAAGTCATCAGCGCCATTGACGGCAATATTTGTCGCTGCACCGGATACAAATCCATTGAGCGTGCCGCCGCAGTGGTCGCCCAAGAGTTGCAACACAAAGATGCGCAACAGCCTTTGTCTTGGTTGGTAGAAAATAAATTTATTCCCGATTATTTCTTAGAAATTCCCGAGCGATTGGCTTTGATTTCAGCAGATGTTCCGGCCAATTCGGGTCAACTTCCCGTTGGCGGCGGAACCGATTTATACGTACAAAAACACGATGAGCTCCACGGGCTTGAACTCGATTATTTGTTCCATCATCCTGAGCTCAACCAAATCAAAGTAAATGGTGATCAAGTAACTTTAGGCGGTTCGGTCACGGTAACGCAACTCATGGAACATCCGTTTTTGCTTGAGCGTATTCCGCAGTGGCATCGTTTTTTAAAACTGATTTCATCCACGCCCATTCGCAACATCGGAACCATCGCCGGAAACTTAGCCAATGCTTCACCCATCGGCGATTTTACCGCTATTTTATTGGCACTCAACGCCCAAATTACTTTGCTCGATACGCAAACCCAAACCTGCCGAAACTTGCCTTTGCGCTCGTTTTATCTCGGCTATAAAACCCTTGACAAAGCGCCTTCAGAAATCATCAGTCAAATGACTTTTGAACTTCCGGCGCAACGATTGTTTTATTTTGACAAAGTTTGCAAACGACAATACCTCGACATTGCCAGCGTTAATACAGCCATCAGTCTGCAAATGAGCGCTGACCAAATCACCGAGGCGCATATATCGATGGGTGGCGTAGGGCCAACTCCTTTGTATTTGTCGGCTACGGCTGATTATCTCATCGGAAAAAAACTCAGTGTTCAAACCATCCGTGCTGCCGAAGCCATTTTGCAAACCGAACTCTCGCCCATAAGCGATGCGCGCGGCACACAAGACTACAAGCGCTTACTCGCCCGACAGTTGTTTTTCGGACATTTTTTATCGTTGTTCTCAGATTCCTTAACCATGCAAGAGTTGATATGATTAATATAGACGCCCACAACCACGTTCAAGGAAAATCCATTTACCTCGACGATTTGCGCGAGCAATACGGAACCTTACACGCGCTTCCGTTTGATGCTACCGTGGCGCATGCCAAAATTAAATCGCTTGATTTGTCTGCGGCAAAAAAAGCAACAGGAATCACAGCTATTCTCACGGCTAAAGATGTGCCCGGACTCAACCAAATTGGCGGTATTATTCCCGATGAGCCACTCTTGGCCGAAGGCGAAGTACATTTTCGAGGACAAGTCATCGCTATCATAGTCGGCGATACAGAATATCACTGTCGTAGGGCGGCCAAGCTCATTCAAGTTGAATATGAATTGCTTGAAGTAATCACCGATCCGCGTGAGGCACAAGCCAAAAATAAACTTATTATTCCACCGCGTACTTTTCGTTTGGGCGATACTGCTCAAGCATGGGCGCAGTGTGACCATATTATCGAAGGCCGAAGTGATGTCAACGGTCAAGAACATTTATACATTGAAACCCAAGGTGCGTATGCGCGTCCGAAAGAAGAAGGCAGCATTGTGATTTCGTCTTCTACGCAAGGCCCGACGGCTGTTCAACGCATGGTGGCTCAGGTATTGGGCATTCCGATGCACAAAGTTGAAATTGACACCGTTCGACTCGGCGGTGGTTTTGGCGGAAAAGAAGATCAAGCAACACCATGGGCCGTGATGGTGGCTATGGCAGCGCAAATTTTAAATCGTCCGGTCAAGATGTCTTTGCACCGGATGGATGATATGCGCATGACCGGCAAACGCCATCCGTATTCAGCCGATTTTAAAATAGGTCTGAGTAAAGATTTAAAAATTCTTGCTTATCAAGTAACGCATTATCAGAATGCAGGCGCGGCCGCCGATTTATCTCCGGCGGTTATGGAACGCACGCTTTTTCACTCCACCAATGCTTATTACATTCCGAACGTTTTGGCTACAGCTTATAGTTGTAAAACCAATTTGCCGCCCAATACAGCCTTTAGAGGTTTTGGCGGTCCGCAAGGAAAATTCGTCATTGAAGCAGCCATTGTCAAAGCAGCAGAAACGCTCGGCGTGCGTCCGGCCGAAATTCAACAAAGAAATTTAGTTCAAGACGGTGACGAGCTTTCATACGGACAAATACTCACGCAAACCCAAGCGCATCAAGCCTGGGAAACGTGTATGAAAAAGTACGATTATCAGCAGCAAAAACAGCGCATTGACGCGTTCAATCAGAACAACCATCGCTACAAAAAAGGCATGGCGGTACAACCGATTTGTTTCGGGATTTCATTTACCAATACCATGATGAACCACGCGCGTGCTTTGGTGCATATTTACCACGACAGCAGTGTGGTCATCAGTACGGGCGCGGTTGAAATGGGGCAGGGCGTCAACACCAAAATGGTGCAGATTGCCGCTGAAATTTTTGGCATTGCGCCCTCACTGATTCGCATAGAATCAACCAATACGTTGCGTGTGGCCAATACTTCGCCTACTGCTGCCAGTGCCGGAGCTGACTTAAACGGAAAAGCTTTGGAGCTCGCTTGCAACGCACTTGCCCAAAGACTCAAAGCGGTGGCTAGCCAAGATTTTAATGGTGAAATTGTATTGGCATCACAACAAGTCATGGCCGACGGAAAAGCCACGGGTATGACCTGGAAAGACCTCGTGCTCAAAGCGTTTACCCAACGGGTGGCCTTGACTGAAAACGCACATTATGCCACGCCTACCATTCATTACGACAAAACCAAAGAAAAAGGACATCCGTTTGCGTATCACGTTTACGGAACGGCTCTTTTTGAGGTAACCGTTGATTGCTTGCGCGGAACCTATGAATTTGATTCGGTGCAATTGGTGCATGATTTCGGAAAAAGCATGAATCACGATATTGACAACGGACAAATCGAAGGTGGATTGGTGCAAGGAATTGGCTGGATGACACTCGAGGAAATCGTATACAACAAAGAAGGCCGACTCTTGTCCAACGCCTTGTCCACCTATAAAGTTCCGGATATTTACTCGGTGCCCAAACATATTGAGGTGGCGCATTTAGAAACCGAAGGCCACGAGCTCGCGATTAAAAAATCAAAAGCCGTGGGAGAGCCACCACTCATGTACGGAATCGGCGCTTATTTTGCGTTGCGCGATGCTGTGCGTGCGTTTAATCCAAAGGCTGATTTAGCGGTGGACGCGCCCTACACACCCGAGAAAATCTTAACTGATTTGTATCGATAAACCGCTGTTTATGGCTTCTTTGATTACTACTGTTCATCATTTGCTACAGCAAAAAAAACGCTGTGTGCTGATGGTAGTAACCGATCATGAAGGCAGCAGTCCGGGCAGAAAAGGTTTTAAAATGGTGGTGACTGCCGAGGCTCTTTTGGGTACCATCGGCGGTGGCATCATGGAACACAAACTGGTTGAATATGCGCGGAGTTTGCTTTTGGGTGAAGCTTTTACGCCTTTTATCAAACTACAAATCCACGATAAATCTGTTGCCCAGAATCAGTCAGGTATGATTTGTTCCGGAAGGCAAACCATTGCTTTTTTTGATATACCATCAGCGTACAAATCACTTTTTGAAAGACTCGTTATGGAGGCAAATTCCACTTTGTATTTTAGCTCAGAAGGCATTTCACTCCAAAAACCTGCATCAGCTTTGTGGTTGTATTCAGAAAAACTACAGAAACAAGCACAAGTATATATCATTGGTGGTGGTCACGTAGGTTTGGCTTTGAGCGAAGTGTTATCGCGACTCGATTTTGAAATTCATATTTTAGACCACCGCGAAAACCTCAATACCATGCAAGCCAATGCGTTTGCACACCACAAAGCCACGGTTGAATTTGAACACATCGAGCAATATATTCCCGAAGGTGATGCCGTTTATGTGGTGATTATGTCGTTTGGTTATCGAACCGATGGCGTCATTATTCGCAGATTGCTAGGTCGTTCTTACCAATATTTAGGAATGATGGGCAGCCGCGAAAAGATCGAAACTTTAAAAAACGATTTGTTAGCTGAAGGTTTTACCCATCAGCAATGGGTTCAATTGCGCGCTCCGATTGGTGTGGATATCAAAAGTGAAACTGCGCCGGAAATTGCCATCAGCGTGGCGGCCGAACTCATTGCAGTAAAAAACAAACCGAGCTTATGATTTCTGTGACCGAAGCTTTTGATTTAGTACAAAATGCATTGCCTCATCCGGTGGTGACGCAACAATCTTTGCCGGCATCTTTGCAACATGTTTTGGGCCAAGATATATTCGCACCGATTTCACTTCCGCCTTTTGACCAAGCTACCATGGACGGTTTTGCTTTGGCTTTGCACGATTCATTGGCCTATGAAATCATCGGCGAAATCAAAGCAGGCGATGCAACGCTCATCAACATAAAACCCGGTCAAGCAGTCAAAATATTTACCGGAGCTTCGGTTCCGAGTTCAGCGCAAGCAGTGATTCAAATCGAGCAAGTTCAAGTGCAGCAAAATGAGTTGATTTTATCTCAAACTACAGTTGCCGGAACCAACATTCGCGTCGCCGGAGCACAAATCAAACAAGGCGATTTGGCTTTGGCTCAAGGCACTTTTCTGAGCGCCGCTGCCATCGGTTTTTTGGCCGGATTGGGCATCGCTGAAATTTCAGTTTTTAAAAAGCCCAGCATTGGAATCGTTGTCAACGGCAATGAATTGCTTGCGCCCGACGAACCTTTAACGCCCGGAAAAGTGTACAACAGCAATGCGGTAATGCTCGAATCGGCTTTGCGCCAAGCCCATTTTATACAAATCAAACATTATCAAACCCTCGACGATTTACAAGCTACAGAGCAAACCTTGCAAAAAGCGCTCGGTGAAAATGATTTCGTGCTTATTTCGGGCGGTATTTCTGTAGGTGATTACGATTTTGTCGGGAAAGCATTAGCACAATTGAAGGTCGAAAATCTATTCTATAAAGTCAATCAAAAACCCGGAAAACCTCTGTGGTTTGGGCGTAAAAATCATCAACTGGTTTGGGCTTTACCCGGAAATCCAGCGGCGAGTTTAACGTGTTTTTATTTATATGTCTTGCCCGCTTTACAGCAAGTTTCCGGTTTTTCAACAAGCTTTAAATCCGAATTTTATCTGCCTTTGGCCCATGATTATGAGGTGAATAATATGCGCGATCAATTTTTAAAAGCGCGCATTATTGGCGAACAAGTACATATTTTGCCGCATCAAGATTCGGCTATGTTGGATTCATTTGTTCAGGCTCATGGGTTGGCTTATGTTGCAGCCGGAAAATATGCTTTGCAATCGGGTGATAAAGTTGCGCTTTACACGCTGCCACAAGGTTAATTGTCGTTATATTTGTGGGTTGTAAATTTTCAAACCATGCCAGTTTTTGACTTGTTTCAATCGCCCTTATTACTCATGCTTTTGCCGGTAGTGGCTTTTTTGTACGCGAGTGTTGGGCACGGCGGAGCCAGCGGTTATTTGGCTTTGATGAGTTTGTTTGCCTTTCCGATATCGCTCATGAAACCCACCGCGCTTGTGCTCAATATTCTGGTTTCGGGTATTTCATTTTACTTTTATTATCGAGAGAAAAAATTTGAATGGCCTTTGTTTTGGCCGTTTGCGATTACTTCTATTCCATGCTCTTTTTTGGGCGGATTACTCACCGTTGAGGCGCAGGTGTATAAAATCATTTTAGGTTCGGTTTTGATGGTGGCTGTATTGCGATTGCTAGGTTTTCTGGGGAAATCTCCCGGGCAAATCAAGCCCGTTCATTTGCCTAGTGCATTGCTCATTGGCGCCCTCATCGGATTTATTTCAGGTCTGATTGGCATTGGCGGCGGCATCATACTGAGTCCGGTTTTGCTGTTGCTCGGTTGGGCACAAATGAAGCAAACCGCAGCGGTTTCGGCCTTGTTTATTTTGGTTAATTCGCTCTCGGGTTTGCTCGGACTCATTTCAAAAGGCGATGTGCTTCCGGCCACATCCTGGATGGTCGCTCTGGTAGTGGCTTTTGGTGGAATTTTGGGCGGTTATTACGGCAGCCGAAAATTCAACACCGTAACTTTGCGTTATGTGCTGGCTTTGGTATTGGGCATAGCGGTTTTTAAATTATATACGGTTTAAAATGACGATTAAACTTCAATATTTCGGATTGATAGCCGAAGTGGTTGGTTGCCAGCAAGAATCGTTAACGCTTGCTACAATTGCCACAGTTGCCGAACTTAAAGCTGCTTTGTTCGAAAAATATCCTCCATTATCTTCGGTGTATTTTAACCTGGCGGTCAACCAAAAAATGGCCTCTGAAAACACACCGATTGATGCTACTTCTGAAATTGCTTTGTTGCCGCCTTTTGCCGGCGGATAAATATATGGAACGCTACCATCGACAAATCGCTTTGCCCGAAATAGGCGCTCAAGGTCAGCAAAAATTGACTTCGGCGCGTGTATTGGTTATAGGCGCGGGCGGATTGGGCGTGGCCGTTTTACAACAATTAACCGCTGCCGGAGTCGGACATTTGGGTTTGGCTGATGGCGATGTCATCTCGATGAGCAATCTGCATCGGCAAATTATCTACACGCCTGAAGATTGTGGTCAGAGAAAAGTAGACGTGGCTCAGCGATGGATTAAAAATCAAAATCCGGAAATTTCAACCGAGATTTTTACCGATTATTTCTCAGAAGCCAATGCATTTACCCAAGCTTTGGGTTATGATGTTTTGGTGGATTGCACTGATTCTATTCGCGCGCGTTATTTGATCAATGATGTGGCGTTGGCGCTCCATGTTCCGATGGTTTATGCCTCGGTACACGCTTGGCAAGGACAGCTTTCGGTGTTTAATTATCAGGCCGGCCCTACCTATCGATGTTTGTTTGCCGAGCCCGAACAAATTGAGGAACAAATGAATTGTGATACGTCCGGAACCCTTGTTTCGGTGCCGCAATTGCTCGGAACCTTGCAAGCCAATGAAGTGCTCAAAATCATTTTGCAAGCTGGCTTGGTTTATTCCGGAAAATTGCTCGTGTGTGATTTGTTGACCTTGCGTTTTGAAGCGCTGGCTTTTGAAAAAAATCCGTTGCAAATTCAAAAAGGTTTGTTGCGCGGTCTTGCTTTGCGCAGAGCAGCTTTGCCTGAAATCAAGAACATCGAACCGGGACATTTTATGCGTTTGCTCGACCAAGCCGATCTTTGTTTGATTGATTTGCGCGAAGCCCATCAAGAAGCTGCGGTTTCAGGAAGCGCTATTTTGCATTGGCCGTTGAACGAATTATCCGCTCGGCTTGAATCTTTAGATAAAAACCAAAAAATAATCTTATTTTGCCCTTTCGGAAATCAAAGCCGATTGGCTGCTGAATACCTCATGAGTCGTGGCTTTACCAATGTCGGACACTTGGTAGGCGGCACGCAGGCACTGCATCATCTATTCTAATTTATGACCCAATCATCCACACCCAAAAAGGTTTTTGTAGACGGAGCTATTGCGCCCGCTTTTATTGCCGACTCGATTGCCAAGCATCAGAGCAAAACCAATATTGGTGCGCATCAGATTTTTCTCGGGCAAGTGCGCGCTGATGTAATCGATGGACAAACCGTTTTGGCTATTGAATACACGGCTTACAAGCCCATGGCCGAACAAATTTTGTCTGAAATTCGCGAACAAGCGTTTGCCCAATTTGACTTAACTTGTATGCATATTTATCACAGTTTGGGAACCGTTGCCGCAGGCGAGATTTGTCTGTTTGTTTTTGTTTCGTCAGGCCATCGAAAAGCCTCGGCGGATGCGTTGTCTTTTTTGGTTGAAGCCATCAAGGCCCAAGCGCCGATTTTTGGCAAAGAAATTTTTGAAGACGGAACCCACACCTGGAAAAAGAATATATAAGATGGTTGATATTACCCACAAAATAAATACGCTCAGAGAAGCCGTTGCACAAGCTATAGTTCAAGTAGGTTCGCCCGAAACCATGCAGGCCATTCGCGAGAAAAAAGTACCCAAAGGCGATGTGCTCGAAGTGGCGCGCACAGCCGGATTGTTTGCCGTCAAAAACACTTCGTCGGCAATTCCGGATTGTCATCCGCTGCCCATTGAATATACCGCGGTGGCTTATGAGTTACAACAAACAACCATTCAAATTCAGGTAACCGTTAAAACTATTTATAAAACCGGCGTTGAGGTTGAGGCCATGCATGGCGCATCCATTGTAGCCTTGACGCTTTATGATATGCTCAAACCGATTGACAAGGCTGTTGAGATTAACTCGATTAAATTGTTGCATAAAAAAGGCGGAAAGTCAGATGTTTTAAAAAACAGAAAACCTGATTTAAAAGCTGCTGTGGTGGTTTGCTCAGACAGCGTTTCAGCCGGAAAAAAAGAAGATTTTTCGGGCCGAATTATTTCAGAAAAACTCACGAATATGGGTGTTTCGGTAACTGATTATCAAGTTATTCCCGACCAAGTTCAGGCCATACAACCTTTAGTTGAACAATACGCGGAGCAAAAAATAGATTTACTCGTTTTGACCGGAGGCACCGGATTGTCGCACAAAGATGTAACACCCGAAGCGGTTATCCCGTTGCTCGACCGAAGAATTCCGGGCATTGAAGAAGCCATGCGTCATTACGGACAACAGCGCACACCTTTGGCCATGCTTTCACGCAGTGTGGCCGGATTCAAAGGCGATACGTTAATTCTGGCTTTGCCGGGTTCAGCCGCCGGAGCTGCAGAATCAATGCAAGCTGTTTTTCCGTCGGTGTTGCATTTGTTCAACATCCTTAATGGCGGACAACATGAATAATCAGACGCACTTATTGCAAGATGCTTTTGGCCGAACGCACGATTATTTGCGCATTTCGCTCACCGAACATTGCAACCTGCGTTGTACTTATTGCATGCCTGCCGAAGGAATTCAACTCACGCCCAAACCGCATTTGATGACCGCCGATGAAATCCTGCACATTGCCCAAACGTTTGTCAATTTAGGCGTGCGCAAAATCAGATTGACCGGTGGCGAACCGCTCGTGCGCAAAGATGCAGCATCAATCATACACGCGCTTGGTAAGCTAGGTGTTCATTTGACTTTAACGACCAATGGTTTGCTCGTTCATGAGTTTATTGATACATTTAAGCAAGCCGGAATCAGTGCTGTAAATCTGAGTTTAGATACACTTTCAGCCGAAAAATACCGTCAAATTACCCGAAGAAATCACTTTGCACAAGTGTGGTCAAACATCGAACTTTTACAGCAACATTCGTTTCGCGTGAAGCTCAATGTGGTGCTGATGAAAGGTTTTAATGAAGATGAAATCCTCGACTTTATTGCTTTGACCCAACATCAAAATATTCAAATTCGGTTTATTGAGTTTATGCCGTTTAACGGAAACGAGTGGGATAGAAGCAAGCTTGTGTCGTATGCTGAAATCCTCGAAACCTTGCGCAGTCATGATGATTTTCATCAGATAGAACGCTTGGATGATGCGCCGCACGACACCGCCAAAAACTACAAAATTGCGGGTTATGCCGGAAGTTTTGCCATCATCAGTTCGGTGACCAATCCGTTTTGCAGCACCTGTAATCGCATTCGTTTGACGGCCGATGGCAAGCTCAAGAATTGTTTGTTCTCAAATACTGAAACGCCATTGCTTGAAACTTTGCGCTCCGGAGCATCGATTTTACCGCTCATTGAGCAAAACTTACGTTCCAAATTTCCGGTCCGCGGCGGCATGGATGACGATCGAAAATTTGAAAATCCCGATTTGTTTTCACAAAACCGCAGTATGATTGCCATCGGTGGATAAATGGGTTTGAATTATTCGCAAAAAGCCTTGTATTTTTTTAATTAAAACCTATATTTGTTGGTTGTCTTTTTTTAAAAATACTCTTTTGAACGAAAGAAAAATATACAGTAATCGCGTTTGGATTGACCAAAAATTACAGCCTGCTACTTTAGGCTTACGCGACGGAAAAATAACTTCGATTGATTTGACTCAATGCCCCGAAGCAGAAGATTTTCACAACGATGTCATCATGCCCGGTGTGGTGGATGTGCACGTACACGTCAACGAACCCGGCCGCACGCTTTGGGAAGGCTTTGATACGGCTACGCAAGCGGCAGCTGCCGGTGGAACTACCACCATTATTGATATGCCGCTCAACGCGAGTCCGGTAACTACTTCGACAGCCGCTTTCAGCCAAAAACTCGAAGCGACCGCCGGAAAAATGCACACCAACGTGGGGTTTTACGCGGGCTTGGTTCCGGGGAATGCGCACGAGTTGCCCGCTCTGATAGAGATGGGCGTGGTGGGTGTGAAGTGTTTTTTGACCCATTCCGGAATTGATGAATTTCCGAATGTGACCGAAGCCGATTTAGAAGAAGCCATGCCGATTATTGCGCGCTACGGAATCCCATTATTGGCTCATTGTGAATGGTATGATATCGAAGAGGAATGCGGTTTTGAATCACATCCGACGAGTTACCAACACTATTTGGCTAGTCGTCCGAAAAAGTGGGAAAACGATGCTGTTGATTTAATGATTCGCTTGTGTCGCAAACACCATTGTCCGGTGCACATTGTACATGTGGCTTCAGCCGAGGCTTTATCTGCTATTGAAGCGGCCAAACAAGAAGGTTTCCCCATTACTGCCGAAACCTGTACGCAGTATATTTACTTCAATGCCGAAGAAATTCCCGATGCGAACTGTGTATACAAATGCGCGCCGCCTATTCGCGAAAAAGCCAACAATGCGCAACTCAAAAACGCTTTAAAAGCCCGAGTACTCAACTTTTTGGCGACCGATCATTCACCGGCACCGCCTGAAATCAAAGAAATGGGATCGGGTAATTTGAAGAAAGCTTGGGGCGGAATTGCCGGCATTCAGTTTTTGCTCAATGCTTCGTGGACTGCCCTTAAAGATTCGTTTTCATTAGAAGAATTTATTCCGCTGGTGACTTCTGCGCCTGCGTCATTTCTGCAAAATCAAAACAAAGGAACAATCGCGGTGGGTGCCGATGCCGATTTGGTGATTTGGCAACCCGAAAAAGCGCAAGTGATTCGCCAAGAAGATATTTTATTCAGACACAAAATCAGTCCGTATATCGGGCAAACGCTGTATGGCGTGGTACAAGAGACCATTGTGAACGGCGCAACTGTTTATAAAAAACAAACGATAGAACATAAAAACCAAGGAAAATGGCTTTTGAGAAAGTAAAAGAAATAATTAAAGAAGCTCCGGCTTTTGCCCAACTGACTGATTTGGCAGCCGAGCGTTTAGGCGGTCAGGTATTGTATAGTACCGACGATTTTTTTGCCGAAAAAGAAAATCTCATCAAACCCACACGCGGCATTTTTATCGCCGATAAGTATACTGATCGCGGCAAGTGGATGGACGGTTGGGAAAGTCGCAGAAAGCGCACACCCGGCCACGATTGGGCTATTGTAAAACTCGCTACTTCGGGCAAAATCAAAGGTTTTGACATTGATACCAACTTCTTTTTGGGCAATCATCCGCCGCATGCTTCTGTAGAGGCCGTGTACCTTCAGGATGACTCCCATATTACCGACTGGGAAACGGTTGAATGGAAAGAAATTTTAACCAAATCGCATTTAGATCCGGGCTCGCAAAATTTTTATGAATGTCAAGACGATGCCATTTATACGCATTTGCGTTTGCACATTTATCCCGACGGAGGCGTGGCGCGTTTTCGCGTGTATGGCGAAGTGTTCAAAAACTGGAATGAAGTATCAGAAAACCAAGTTATTGATTTGGCAGCGGCCATCAACGGCGGCCAGGCCATTGCTTGTAACGATATGTTTTTTAGCGAAATGGGCAATTTAATCATGCCGAATCGCGGTGCCAATATGGGTGACGGATGGGAAACCAAACGCAACCGAACCCCGAACAACCGCGACTGGGTTATTTTACGTCTCGCACACCGCGGAACGCCTGAGCGCATTGTGGTAGATACTTGCCACTTCAAAGGGAATTACCCAGACAGTTGCTCGATTGAAGCTTGTGTAACCACCGATGAACAAATAGAATCAGCAGATTGGAAAACCTTGCTGCCACCCCAAAAACTCAGTGCTGATCACGAGCATGAATACACCTCAGAAATACAAACATTAGGGCCGATTACGCATATTCGTTTGAATATTTTTCCGGATGGCGGCGTGAGCAGATTGAGAATTTTTGGTAAAATCAACAAATAGTGAAAGTCAATTTATTCATCATTTGGGTATTGTATGCCGTGTATTTCGGCTTGCTGATTACCCTGAGTTATATGGCGTATAAACTGCCCAAAAAAGTGATAGCCAAATCTGAAGAAGAACCTTCAGAAAATGAAGAAATCCGCACCACCGGATTGAATTACATTTATGCAGGCATCTTACTGGTTTTGGTGGGCATTTTATACAACACCTATATTTTGGTGCAAGGTTCGCCACTCGAGAGTCATTTTATGGAATGGCTCAACATCATTATTCGCGTCATGCATATTACCTTTGGTATTGCTTGGATTGGCGCTTCGTTTTATTTTGTGTTTCTTGAAAACGCCCTGAATCGAACCGAAGATGTGCGCGATGAATTGGCCGGAAACCTCTGGGCTGTGCACGGTGGCGGTTTTTATTATTTAGAGAAGTACAAAATTGCGCCCAAGACCATCCCGAAAGATTTGCATTGGTTTAAATACGAAGCTTATTTTACTTGGCTTACCGGATTTTGTTTGCTCTTTGTGGTGTATTATTTCAATGCCTCGGCTTTTTTGATTGACAAAAATGTACTCGATATTACCGCAACCCAAGGCATTATGATAGGCGTGGGCTCATTTGTGGTGGCTTGGATTTTATATGATTTATTGTGTAAATCGCCTTTGATTAAAAAACCGGTGGCTTTTGCCGTCATCGGATTTTTGATTCTGATTGCCTTTGCTTGGTTTTATTGCCATGTATTTAACAGCAGAGCGGCTTATATTCACTTTGGAGCGATGATTGGCAGTTTGATGGTGGCCAATGTGTTTTTTGTGATTATTCCGTCGCAGAAAGCCATGGTGAATGCTGCCAAAAAAGGTTTGCCGCTTGATCCGACTTTGGGCAAAAAAGCGCTGGCTCGTTCGCTGCACAACAACTATTTTACTTTGCCGGTGTTGTTTGTGATGGTCAGCAACCATTTTCCGTCGACTTTTGGTTATGAATATCCGTGGCTTATTTTGGCCATTATTTCGCTCGGAGCAGCCGGAGTGAAGCATTATTTGAACCTCAAAGAAAAAAAGCAACTCAACGTATGGATTTTACCGGTTTCGGTGTTGATATTACTCGCGGCTTGTTTTGTTTCGGCGCCAGATGCTGATCCGTATGCGTGTAAAGAAGAAGTTCCGTTTACCGAGGTCAATGCGATTATTCAAAAGCGATGCGTGCAATGTCATTCGGCCAACCCGACTGATGATGTGAATAAAGTGGCTCCGAATGGTGTAAAATATGACACGCCCGAAGATATACTCAAAAAGAAAGATTTGATTTTGCAACGCGTAGTAATTACCAAGACAATGCCGCAAAACAACAAAACCAATATGACTGATGAAGAGCGCAAACTCATCCGATGCTGGATTGAGCAAGGCGCACACCTAGAATAATATGAATTTAGAAAGTTTTAATCGATTAGATAAAAGTACCGCCGCAGCTCATTTGTTTGCTTGTTGTGGTTCACAGCGTTGGACAGATGCCTTGATGCAGCATTTTCCGTTTGCTTCTGAACAAGATTTGGTAGCGCGTGCCGAAGATATTTGGTACCACCAATGCACTGAAGTTGATTGGCGCGAATCATTTACGCATCATCCGAAAATTGGCGATGTGAAGAGTTTGACCGAAAAGTTTGCCGGTAAAGAACAAGCCGGCGTTGCGGTTGCCACGATGCAAACCATTGAAGATTTAGCCAAAGCCAATGCAGATTATGAGGCCAAGTTTGGTTTTATTTTTATTGTTTGTGCTACCGGAAAATCGGCTGATGAAATGCTCAGATTGTTGCAAGACCGATTGCAAAATTCTGCGGATGAAGAATTGGCTATTGCGATGGGCGAGCAGCATAAAATCAGTATTATTCGGTTTAAGAGATTACTCACCGATGCGAATTTCGGCTTTTTAAAAGTAAGCCAGATTACCACGCATGTGCTCGATACTTCGGTGGGCGTTCCCGGAAAAAACATCACCATTAAACTCAAGAGGTTTTGCAACGGAACCTGGCAAACGCTCGCGCAAGGCGTTACCAATGCCGATGGCAGAATTCCTGATCTATTGCCGCCCGACCGCATTTTAAAACCCGACACCTATCAGATGGTTTTTGATACAGGCGCGTATTATGATGGTTTGAAAACCCCAACTTTTTACCCGATGGTAGAGATTATTTTTCAGACTTTTGACGATGCGCATTATCATGTGCCGTTGTTGGTGAATCCGTTTGGATACAGCACCTACCGCGGAAGCTAAACTCATAGCCCTGATGGCAGCGGAAATCCTTTTTTGCTGATTAAGATGCCCCTCGACTGCGCTCGGGGTGACAAAAGCAAAAAAGATTGCAGCGAACAGCAGGATCAGCTTCTAAAACTAATAATTCAAAATTTGTAATTCATAATTTTTAATTCGTAATTAAAATGACCATTCCCAACGATAAAAAAGAGCAGTTATTCAATAGCTTAAAACAGGCCAATTCGGCTTTTAACCAAATATATCCGGGCGATCGCAGTGAGCGTCAACCCGTGCATACGCTTTATGGCGGTGCGAATCTTTTTAAATCAGATGCGGCCTTGGCTTTGGGGGCACGCGCTTTAGAAATTCTGCAAACCTATGCCCCGAACCACGAAGTTTTCGGAAGCGTTTTTGGTTTTTCGGATCCGAAATTCAGCCAACGCATTTATGATAAAGTGGTGGCCAAACTCAAAACCCAAGCCGTTGAAGATTACCGCATTGACTTTGAAGACGGTTACGGAAACCGCAGCAACGAAGAAGAAGATCAAACGGCCGAAACCACTGCGCGCGAGTTGGCTAAAGGCATGCGCGAAGGAACGCTTTCGCCGTTTGTAGGTATTCGGATCAAGCCGTTTACTGAAGAAATGAAAGAACGCGGATTGCGCACTTTGGACATTTTTGTATCGACTTTGGTCAAAGAAACCGGCGGAAAACTTCCGGAGAATTTTGTCGTGATGTTGCCCAAGGTAACCATACCGGAGCAGCCGCAAACTTTGGCGAATTTCTTTGCGATTTTAGAACAAGAGCTGGGCTTGGCAACCGGTGTTTTGAAAATGGAAATGATGGTTGAGACCACGCAAGCGATTATGGCTATTGACGGAACCAACCCGTTGTACAAATTTATTCAGGCAGCGCAGGGCAGATGTATTGCGATGCATTTTGGAACCTATGATTATACCGCGAGTTGCAGTATTACGGCCAAGTATCAAGAGATGGATCATCCGGTCTGTGATTTTGCGCATCATATGACCAAAGTAGCTCTGGCACACACGGGCATTTGGCTCAGCGATGGAGCTACCAACACCATGCCGATTGGTCCGCACCGTGGCGATTTGACTCCCGAGCAAGAACTAGAAAACACGCAGGTGGTACACCGCGCTTGGAAGAAAGGTTATGACCATATTCGTCACTCATTGTGGAACGGAT
The DNA here is from genome assembly GCF_018413465.1 of Flavobacterium sp. CYK-55. GTDB lineage: Bacteria > Bacteroidota > Bacteroidia > Flavobacteriales > Flavobacteriaceae > Flavobacterium. The sequence continues at coordinate 18,131 of NZ_JAHCDK010000004.1, read as the reverse complement.
ATTATCAAGGTTGGGATTTGAATCCGGCGCAGTTCGCGATGCGTTATGCAGCCGTGTATGCGTTTTTCTTAGAAAGTTATGACGATGCGGTAGAGCGTTTGAAAACGTTTGTAGACAAAGCGGCGCGTGCGACTTTGATTGGTGATGTTTTTGACGATGCGGCCACCGGACAAGGTTTGCTCAACTATTTCTTGCGGGCACTTAACAGTGGCGCCATTACCGAAGAAGAAGTTTTGGCCACGGGATTAACACTTGATGAAATCAGAGGACGTTCGTTTAAGAAAATCCTCGAAAATAGAATGAACCGATAAAGAGTAGAACCGCTGTATATTTTGCAGCGGTTTTTTTTGTGTATAATTTATCGAGATATATACAAGCTTCTGGGTTTTAGCACGTATTTTTGTTTTCTAATCAAATCAATCCATCCATGAAGTTGTATCAAAGTTTATCGTCTGTTGGCTTTCTCAAAAAGAGTTATGCTTTTAAATTTTTATTTGTGGCCTTTGTGGGCATCCATATTCCGCTCATTGGCATTTTATTCTACGTTTTGTTCGGAAGCGAACACGCATCGCCAGTATCTATTTTGATTTGGGCTTTGATATTGACTTTGTTGGCCACCGGAATTACCTTGTTGGTCTTGAAGCGATTGATTTTTCCCATCGAATTGGCCTCGAGATCTCTTTTGAGTTATCAAAAAAAGCGCGAAATACCATTGCTTCCGGTTGATTATAAAGACGAAGCGGGTTTGCTGATGCGCCATATTTTAGAGATGATTCAAAGCAATGAGAAGTTTTTGAACGAAAAACAAGATATGCTGTATTTGTTGTCGCATGATTTAAAGACTTTTACCACCAATTCGCAGTCATTGGCGCAATTTATCATCGATGAAAACGCCGCTGAACCCATTCCGCAATATGCCAAGCTCATTCATGAAGCCACTACGCAGCAACTCAATTTTATTCATGGATTTATCAAATTGCTTAAAATTCAAGATGAATTGCTGTCTATTGAGCCTAAGTTGCAAAGAGTTTCATTGGTTGAATTAAACAATCAACTTGCTGTTCAGGTAAGCCAGCAAACGCAACTCAAGAAAATTAAACTGGTATCTGAGATACTCGTAAATGATTATATGCTGTGGATTGATCCTGATTTATTGTTGCGCGTTTTGGTGAATTTGGTTGATAATGCGCTAAAGTTTTCGCATCCCGAAAGTGAAATCAATGTGGTTTACCAAGTCAAAAATGATCAGTTATTCATCAGTATTCAAGACCACGGTTTGGGATTTGAGCTCAAAAACTCGAGCGTTTTGTTTGAAAAATTTACCACAGAAAAGAAAATGGGCACCGCCAATGAGTATCCAACCGGACTAGGGTTATATCTTTGTAAAACCGTAGTCGAGAAACATAAAGGAAGGATTGACGCTACCAGTCTGGGCAAAAATCAGGGAGCCACTTTTACGATTGTTTTTTAATTTACCTATAGGGAATCAGATGAAAAAAAATAGTTTTGTCAGTGTTATTTCAGGTGTAGAGTTTCCGCTTTCTGAGCGTGTTTCATGTCAGTTTGTGAGCCTTTCTATTCTGGATTTAATTAGGCAAGATTATCCCGGTATTACCGACGATGATTCTATATCATTAAGTGAACTCAATTTATACCGCGAAAAATACATCGCCAATTATCTGAGTCGTGGCTTAGGCGAGTTGAGTCAGCTTGAAAGCAATGTGATGAACTCGCTTAATGAGAACAAACTTTTGGTCAATCAGATTGATGATTTGCCTGCTCATTTAAGTTTAGGTCAACGAGTTGCTGATCGCGTTGCTGATTTTGGCGGAAGCTGGACCTTCATTATTTCGTTTGGTTTTTTTATCCTGATTTGGATTGGCCTCAATGTATATTGGTTTGCCAACAAAGGTTTTGATCCATATCCGTTTATTTTACTCAATTTGATTTTGTCGTGTATTGCAGCTCTGCAAGCGCCGGTGATTATGATGAGCCAAAACCGTCAGGAAGAAAAAGACCGCGAACGCGCGCGCAATGATTATATGATCAACCTCAAATCAGAACTTGAAATCAGAATGCTGCATGAAAAGCTCGATCATTTGATGTTGCATCAGCAGCAGGAACTTATCGAGATTCAGAAGGTTCAGATTGAAATGATGAATGATATCCTATCAAAAATGCAAAGTGAACATTAATTTAAGCCTTAAAATGGCTGTTTATTTTGTTGAATTCTCAATATTTTATCTAGTTTTGTGGCATATTAGGATGATTTCTCTCCGTACAAGTAGGAATGGTAATTCTCTATTTTAAAGAAATTTTTTATGTCAGTGATTGAAAAAATGAGCTCGGCAGCTTTAATTGAACTCGAAGATAAATACGGAGCCCACAATTATCATCCGTTACCGGTGGTGTTAAGCCGCGGTGAAGGTGTTTATGTTTGGGATGTTGAAGGCAAAAAATACTACGATTTTTTATCGGCTTATTCGGCGGTCAATCAAGGCCATTGCCACCCGCGCATTGTGGGTGCTATGGTGGAACAAGCACAAACTCTGACGCTTACCTCAAGAGCTTTTTACAATGATAAATTGGGTCTTTATGAAGAATACTTAACCCAATATTTTGGTTTTGACAAAGTGCTTCCGATGAATACCGGAGCTGAAGCCGTTGAAACTGCACTCAAAATTTGCCGCAAATGGGCTTATGAAGTCAAAGGAATTGCCCAAAGTCAAGCGCTTATTGTGGTTTGTGAAGGCAATTTTCACGGAAGAACCACTACAATTATTTCGTTCTCTAACGATGAGAATGCGCGTAAAAACTTTGGGCCTTATACCGACGGATTTATTCGTATTCCGTATGATTCAATTGAAGCCTTAGAAGAAGTGCTCCAGAATCATCAAAATATTGCCGGTTTTTTGGTTGAACCCATTCAAGGTGAAGCGGGTGTTTACACCCCAGCGGATGATTATATGATGCGCGCCAAAGAACTTTGCAACCAACACAATGTTTTGTTTATTGCCGACGAAATCCAAACCGGAATTGCCAGAACCGGATCGTTGTTGGCTGTGTGCGGAAATTGTAGTTGCGAAAAACAATGCGAGCGCCAAGCCACTTATGCCACTCCGGATATCTTGATTTTAGGGAAAGCTTTATCAGGCGGTGCTTATCCGGTTTCGGCCGTTTTGGCCAACAATCATATCATGAATGTGATTAAACCCGGACAACACGGATCTACTTTTGGTGGAAACCCTGTAGCAGCAGCGGTTGCTATGGCTGCACTTGATGTAGTATCTGACGAGCAATTGGCTCAAAATGCACGTGCTTTAGGTAAGTTATTTCGAACTAAACTTAATGAATATATTCAAACCAGCAATATTGCCACTTTAGTTAGAGGTCGTGGTCTTTTGAATGCCATTGTAATCAACGATACTGAAGACAGTGAAACCGCTTGGAACATCTGTATGGCGCTCAGAGATAATGGATTATTGGCCAAACCCACCCACGGAAACATCATCAGGTTTGCACCGCCACTGGTCATGAACGAAGAGCAATTACTCGACTGTGTACGTATTATTACAGAAACTTTAAAACAGTTTGAACGATAAAAAAAAATCCTCCGAAAACCGGAGGATTTTTTTATTCCATTTCTTCCATTTCTTGTTGGTGTTTGATTTTTTCAATCAAGTTTTGTTGGAAGTCTTTGATGCCTTGTTCGCCCATAACAACCAACATATAGATGTTGATTACAAAATAAATGGCGCTCAGAACAATTCCAATAATGGCCAGAACTCGTCCTGTGTTTATGCTGGAATAGCCTTCGTATTCTTCGGGGTTTTCGTTGTAAAGAGCTATGTCTTTTTTGGCCAAAACCAAGGCTACAATCCCCAAGACTAAACCAATAACTCCCCAACAACAGCAGGTGAGTATAGACATGATACCTAAAATGAGTACAGCCGAAGCATTGGGTAATTTTCTTTTTTCCATAGAGAATAAATCAGATTAGAATATAAACATTTTGTATAAATAAGCTGCGGTCATTATGATGCCGTTTATCACTGCCAATCGCACAAGTATTTTATGGTAATTGTGGCTTTTGTCTATAAAGTGTAAGCCTAAAAATCCAAAAAACAACAGCAAGGTGTATATGGCCGGATACATATAGAAAGCCGCCGAAAAATCTCCTTTCAAAACCAACAACAAACTTCTTTGAGCACCACAACCCGGACATTCGAGCCCGAAAAGTGTTTTGCTCATACACGGAATCATGTATTCTTCCCAATTCATGTTGTTGTTTTTACTAAGGCAATTTTACAAAAAAATATCCTTTAAAAATGCGTGCTTGCCAATTTTAAGTTTGCTATTTTTGATTTTCAATTTTTATCAATCTTCTATGAAAAATCTTTTATTGCTTGTTATGGTTGTGGCCATTGCAGTAGCTTTTTACGAGCAAAATTCAGACGAAAAAAACACAGTAGTTATGGTCATTGCACTAGCTGTTTTTATTTTTGGATTGATCAAATTGAGTGCTAAAATACCCAGTAAAGAACAAAATAAGGACGATGAGCAACTTTAAGTTAGGCGATCAGGTTTCGGTTTTAGACGATGCTATTGATGGCGTAATAACTACAATTCAAGGCGATAAAATTACGATTGAAACCACCGATGGTTTCCCGATGACTTATTTTGTCAATCAATTGGTTAAAAATTTAAATACCAGCGATTTAACCGGAAGTATAAAAAGCTTTAATGCTCAAAAAATACAAGAGCAAAAAGAGGCTCCGCTCAAACACAAACAACCGGTTTCGGTCCGCCAAAAAGGCGAGATTCCTCCGCCGGAATTTGATTTGCACATTGAAAAATTAGTCAAGAACCACAAAATTTTGAGCAACTATCAAATCTTGAATTTGCAAATTGAAACTGCACAACGACATGTTGAATTTGCCATCAGAAATCGCATTCCAAAAATTGTTTTTATCCACGGTGTGGGCGAGGGTGTTCTCAAAGCCGATTTAGATGCAATGCTCAGTCGATATGACCAAATATCATTTCAAGATGCCAATTACCAAAAATATGGTTTGGGTGCCACTGAAGTTTATTTCAAACAGCCAAAATAATTTTAGTTGGTCAACAAATTCCCGTATAGAATATCGTTTCCGTAGTAAAAAGTATTGTTGCCTTTCTGAAACGTCACACCTTTGAGTTTGATGGTATGCAAATAACCGGTTCCGTTGGTTGTGGTGGTTACTTCAATGATTCCGCTGGTGCCCGAAACACCGGGTTGGGCAATCCATTCTTCATTAACAACAGGCGCGTCCGGAAACGAGCCTCCGCAAAAGTACTCATTGTTGGTTGTAGTTATGGCTGTTTCAAATAAACGGTACACCAAGTGGTTGGTTGTGTCAGAAATCAAAGCGCTTTTTGCAGTACCCAGGTTGTCGGTTGATAAAAGTGCCGGATCTAAATTTTCAATATATAAGCCTTCGATTCCATTGTTGCGTGCATTGTATAATAAGTTGCCCGATGCGCAAAGCTTCACATCATCAGCAATTAAATTAAAAGGCAATGTAGTGGGCGTGGTGCTGTATTCACCAAAATTAAAGGTCTCATAAATCTGTTGACCATCAGGTTTTTGAAATACAATATTTTTAAAAACGATGTTGTGTAGGTACCGAACCACTTTGGTCGCACCGGTTGTTGCATCCGGAGTTGAATAAACAGCGGTAGTGGTAATTTCAATGTCTCCATCAACAGCCGTCCATTCTTGAGTAGCGGCCGGACTCACCGGGCTGGGTGTGTTGCAAATATTAGCCGATGAAACCGTACCGTTGTAGGTGCGATAGGTCACACTAATATTCCCGCCAATGCTGCGAACCCGAGGCACTCCGTCAATTGTGGCTTCATTGATAAAAGCATTTTCTGAAGTGGGCATTTTGAGATACATAGCTTCATTATCTCTGATTTTGTAGATGGTTTCACCACAACTAGCGGCAGTAACGGTTTGAAAATCTACATTTTCAATGGTCAAATCGCCATCATCACAGCTGTTTAATGCTAATAATAGAGCTAGTATTCCAAATGCTTTTTTCATGAAAAAAATTTTGACAAAAATAGGATTTTAATTTACATCACAGCATTACAAACGCTACAATCAAAGATGAAATTAATACCTTTGGCGCATGAAAAAAGTCTACCTAGATCATGCCGCTACCACGGCTATTGCTCCTGAAGTTATTGAGGCTATGGTGTCTTCATTGCACAATGATTTCGGTAACCCATCATCAACCCACAGCTTTGGTCGTCAAGCCAAAAGCAGTATTGAACTCGCCCGAAAAACCATTGCCAAGGCCATCCATGCCAACGCCTCAGAGATTGTATTTACTTCTTGCGGAACCGAATCAAACAACTGGGTTTTTCGCAATGCTGTAGCGCATTTGCAAATCAAGCGCATCATATCAAGCCCAACCGAGCATCATGCGGTTTTGCATACTTTAGAAGAAATGGCTCAATCGAATGATTTTGAATTGGTGCTTTTAAAGATTCAACCCAACGGACAACCCGATTTGGCTCAACTTGAAGCATTACTCGCTCAAGAAGTTAAAACATTGGTTTCGCTGATGCACGTGAACAATGAAACCGGGGTGGTCACTGATATTGAGCAAGTGGGGGCTTTGTGCCAAAAATACGGTGCTGTTTTTCATTCTGATACGGTACAATCCATGGGCAAAACGTCTATAGATGTACAACAAATACCCGTTGATTTTTTAGTAGCCAGTGCGCATAAATTCAATGGGCCCAAAGGCATCGGATTTTTATACATCCGCAAAGGAACATCAATGCAACCGATTCTTTTGGGCGGTGAGCAAGAAAAAGGCCTGCGCGCCGGAACCGAATCAGTCCACAACATTGTGGGCATGGCCAAAGCACTTGAAATTTCATTAGAACAACTCGAGGCACATCGCGCTCATGTATTGCATTTACGCCAATATTTACTGAACGCTTTACAGCTGGAATTTCCCGGATTTAAAATCAATGGTGCCGAGGATGGCTTTTACAATATCCTGAATGTGTTGTTGCCTTTTGCAGCGGATAAAACGGCCATGATTTTGTTTCATCTCGATATGAAAGGTATTGCCGTATCACGCGGAAGCGCTTGTCAATCGGGCAGTATCTCGCCTTCGCATGTGTTGGCGCAAATGCTTTCTGATGATGATTTAACAAAACCTTCGCTGCGCATTTCACTGAGTCATCTCAACACACAAGAAGATATTGATTATTTGATGGAAGCCCTCAAAACGGTTTAGTTTATTGCACCAAAACCTTATATTCCCAAGGTTTAAGAGTCAATATGTCGTTGCCTCTAAGCTGCATGTCTTGCCCGCTGAACCACTCTTTATATAGGCCCTTTTGATGTTCAGATTTTAAAGTAACCGAGGCCGGCTCTGCGCTGTAATTGATCAGGGTAATCACTTGATTGTTGTCTTTTTTACGCGAGAAGGATAAAACTTGCTCGGGTTTGTCGTTGTACATACGCACCATCACACCACCTTCTTTTCCGTTCCAGAGTGCTTTGTTCTGGTGTTTTAAATCAAAGATTTGCGTGAAGATTTTTTCATACGGCAATGATTTCCAGTTGATCAAGTCTTTGTCAAAAAACTTCAATGATCGGTCAAGTCCGGCTTCTTGTCCGCCATAAACGAGCGGCATTCCGTTGATGGTTCCGCACAAAACCATCGAGGCTTGCAGGCCATCGCCAAAATTGTACAACATATTGTGGTTCCAAGAATTCATATCGTGGTTGTCGGTAAAAGTCATGCGGTAGCCATCACGCGGAAAAGTACTCACATCATGCGCCATATATTCAATGAGCCCGCCCAGCGGTTTGTGATCGCGGGTTACAGCGGCCATTTTATCAAATAAAGTCCAAGAATAAGTCATGTCAAAGGCTTTTTGATGCAAATCGCGCGATTCCCACTCAGCGAGCATAAAAACAGGTTTTACAGCATCCATTTCAGCGCGGGCTTGGTTCCAGAAATCCGTCGGAATAAAACCGGCTGTATCGCAACGATAACCATCAATATCAAAATCTTTGACCCAATACACCAATGCTTTAGTCATATATTCGCGAATGCCCGGCTGGTCATAATCAAAGTCAATCACATCGTCCCAATCATACCAAGGTGTGGGCTGGAATTGTCCTTCTTCGGTTTTGGTATACCATTCGGGATGGTCTTTGGCGAGTGGGTTGTCCCATGACGAATGGTTGGCCACCCAATCAATAATCACATGCATGCCCATTTGGTGAATTTGATCCACGAGGTGTTTAAAATCGGCTTTGGTGCCAAACTCAGGGTTGATGCCGTAGTAATCTTTGACCGAGTAATAACTTCCTAAAGTGCCTTTTCTTTTTTCAACGCCAATGGGGTGAATCGGCATGAGCCAAATAATATCAACGCCCATTTTTTTGAGTCGCGGCAAATGGGCTTCAAAAGCCTTAAAGGTTCCTTCGGGTGTATATTGACGCACGTTTACTTCATATATCGTGGCGCTTTTGCTCCATTCAGGGTGTTTGAGTTCTACGTACTCATGTGGTTGGTATGAATTTTCAGCTTGTTTGCGTGAACAAGCTGTACATGAAAGTACTACCAAAATGCAGATAAAATATGTTTTCATAAGAAACAGATAATTTTTAAAAATAATAAAAACCGTTCAAGTGACGGTTTTTATTTTTTGATTGAGTAGTATTGGTGAGCACTTAACTTTATCGAATACTCAATTTTTTTACTTCTCGAGCTGCATCTGATTCTAAAATTAAATGATACATACCCGGTGATAAGAATGAAACATCAATGGTTTTCTGTTCTTGGATACTGCCTTGGGCTACGTTTTTTCCGACTAAATCCCAAAGAGAATAGTTCACTTTTTTGTTTTGTGTTTGTATGGTAATCAAATCATCTGCCGGGTTGGGTGCCATAGTGAATGATTCTGTTTTTGCTTTGTTGGTGCTCAGATTCGGGTAGCGTTGCACCGCATATTGGTAATTATCGGCTTCAATTTCAATGAGCATTGTAGCGGGCAATGATAAATTCTCTAGTATACCGGTGAGTGTATTGTAGGCATATAACCGCTGTTGATTTTGTAAATCATTGCCAATAAACAATAATTTTTCAGTGTTTTGATCATAGCTACGGTTAAACAATTGTAAACCTGATATTTCAACCAGTTCTGTTTCATTGGTAAAGGCTCCGGTGTTGGGGTCAATTTGACCAATGCGCATAAACGTGGTACCTGTAACACTATTGTAGTCAGGATAAATAGCAAAGATTTTATTTTGTGCCATACTAAATTCAAGACCAATATTTCCGGTAATAGTTGTACCTGTAATCGGAATTATTGTATGGGTAAAAGTGTCGTTGCTGATACTGGCTTTTACTAATTTTTTACCCTCATCGTCTTGAATCACAAAGTAATAAAAACCATTGTCTGAGTCATAAGCACTGGCATCCGGAAAAAAGAATGTGTTGGGCTGAAGTTCAAAGTACCCCAAATTGGTAGAGCTTTGGGTCAAAGGATTATAGCGGTTGAGGTATAAATTGTTATCTAAATCACCGTCATATGAGTAAAGCATCCCGGTTTGCATATCAACTTCAGCCGAACCGTTGTAAACCGTTGTAGCTTCGGTTAGTTCTGCGGTAGCGTTGGTTGTATTAAAGCGAAACATCTTACTCACATAATCATTGTTTTCTTCAACCAACACTCGAGAATAATAGGTTCCCACATTTGAATTGTAAACGGATGAACCTACCAAAACCCCAACATAGTTTGTAGGTGTCATTAGCGTAAAGTTGGTTTCGCCGGCATTCCATTGAACCAGGTTATCGATTCCGTTTCCGTTAGAACTAAAACCAATCAGTTTGATGTTTTCTTGCGCACACAAGAAGAAAAAACCAAACAGCACTAAGCTTAAACTCATTGTTTTTTTCATTTTTACAGCCTTATTCGTTAATAACAATTTTGTTTAAAATTCTGTATAAATCATTGAAATACAAAAGGAATGTTAAAAAACTAACTTTTGTTTAAGCCGCAAAAAAAAAATCCGCTGGTAGCCCAACGGATTTTATATTTATGGTATTTTGATTTTTACAAGTGGATGACCTCGCCATAAGCATCGGCAACCGCTTCCATCACAGCCTCGCTCATGGTTGGGTGCGGGTGCACCGCTTTGAGAATTTCGTGACCGGTGGTTTCAAGTTTACGCGCTACCACGGCTTCGGCAATCATATCGGTAACGCCGGCTCCAATCATGTGGCAACCCAGCCATTCTCCGTATTTGGCATCAAAAATAACTTTGACAAAACCGTCCGGAGTTCCGGCAGCTTTGGCTTTACCTGATGCAGTGAACGGGAATTTACCTACTTTGATTTCGTATCCTTTTTCTTTAGCGGCTTTTTCAGTCAAACCTACCGAAGCAATTTCAGGCGTAGCATAAGTACAACCCGGAATGTTTCCGTAATCAAGCGGTTCAACGTGTAATCCGGCAATTTTCTCTACGCAAAGAATTCCTTCGGCTGAGGCTACGTGCGCCAAAGCTTGCCCGGGTGTTACATCGCCAATGGCGTAATAACCCGGAACGTTGGTTTGGTAATAGCTGTTCACCAAAATTTTATCGCGGTCAGTAGCAATACCGGTTTCTTCGAGTCCGATGTTTTCGATGTTGGTTTTGATGCCCACAGCCGAAAGCACAATGTCAGCCTCTAAAACTTCTTCGCCTTTAGCGGTTTTGACAAAAGCTTTTACGCCGCTGCCTGAAGTATCAACGCGTTCTACCGAAGCATTGGTCATGATGTTGATGCCTGCTTTTTTGAGTGAACGTTCAAATTGTTTTGAAATGTCTTCGTCTTCAACCGGAACAATGTTCGGCATGAATTCAACCACGGTAACTTCGGTGCCCATCGCGTTGTAGAAATGAGCAAACTCAACACCAATGGCGCCTGAACCCACTACAATCATTTTTTTAGGTTGGCTCGGAAGCGTCATGGCCTGACGATAACCGATGATTTTGGTACCGTCTTGCGGCAAGTTGGGCAACTCGCGTGAACGAGCTCCGGTAGCAATAATGATGTGATCAGCGCTGTACTCAGTTACTTTGCCATCGGCTGCAGTAACATCAACTTTTTTGCCCGGTTTAATTTTTCCAAAACCGTCAATCACATCAATTTTATTTTTTTTCATCAAGAATTGAACGCCTTTGCTCATGCCATCGGCTACTGAACGCGAACGCGCAATCACTGCATTGAAATCTTTATCGTATTCTTTAACGGTCAAACCGTAATCTGAAGCGTGTTTTAAGTAGTCAAACACTTGTGCTGATTTTAAAAGTGCTTTGGTGGGAATACAACCCCAATTGAGGCAAATTCCACCCAGGTTTTCTTTTTCAACAACGGCTACTTTAAAGCCCAATTGCGAAGCGCGAATAGCTGTTACATATCCGCCCGGTCCGCTTCCTAAAACAATAATATCGTATTTCATTGTAGAGTGTTATTTCAAAAATTTGCAAAAAAAATGACCTGCGTCATTCCGGTTGCGAATGTACGCATTTATTTTAAAATCAAAATGAGTTTAGCTGGGCAGAACGCGTTAAAAAGTATAGGTCAATCCGAGTTGATAACCGTTTTGTTCGTTGTTAAAACTTACCTGAACTTTTTTCTGATAGGGTTTGGTAAAAATATAGTTGGCTCCGATACCAATCGTGGCACCGGCCAATACATCCCAACCATCGTGCTTTTTGGCCTGAATACGTGAATAGCCCACAAATGAAGCCAAGAGATAGCTTGGTACGCCGTATTTCCAGCCGTATCTTCTTTGTATAAAAGCAGCACCGGTAAAAGCGCAAGTGGTATGACCTGACGGGAAAGAATAATTGTTAGAACCATCCGGACGTGGTTTGAGCACAATATGTTTGAGTGATTGTTGTAGGATGAATCCGCTTCCGTAGGCCAAGAAAAATTGTCGTACAGGTTTTGAACCGTCGTCATTGTATATAAATGCACTCGTTAAGGCCGCAGCAGGAATGGCAATTTGAATAATATCACCGGCACTGGTGATGTCTCGGTTTTGGGCTTTTCCGGGTGTTAAAAAACAGAAAGCAAAAACAAAAGCAATTATTTTTTTCATCCGTACAATCTAAAACTTAAGGGTTATTCCGGCCAATTGGGTGTTGTAAAACTGATTCAAACTATAACTCACTTCATAGCGTGGCTTTTTCTGAACCATGCCCACGTTGTTGTTTTTTTTGACGGTAATACGGCGTTTGGCAATGTTCTTACCAATCATATAGCCTACCAAAATTCCAATCGGATAATCTGAAGCCCAATGTACTTTATTACTGACCATGCTAAATGCTAACAGCCCACCGAGTGAATACCCTACTGGTTTGATCCATTTATATTCAGGGTAATTGGTTGATATAATGACCAGTGTAGCCATAAAAGTGGCCATGTGCCCTGAGGGCATCGCATCGTAATAGGGCGTGTGTTTGCCAAAGGCACTAAAGCTCGGAAAAGGAGTCCAATGTCCGCCATCGTGACCGGTTTCAAGAGCGGCAATTGGGCTTTGTCGACCGGTCATGCGTTTGATGGTTTGCGTAGTAATGCCTACACTGAGCAAAGCTTCAACCAATTCACTAGAAGTATTGAGTGCGCGATAATCTTGGCGGTTGATGAGCCCTTTTATATAGAAAAAACCACTCAAAAAAAGCGTAGTGTTTCCGTTGCCAATATAATATACCGCCGAACTAATACTGGTCGGAAAAAACTCTAATCCCAAAACGCGTTTGTAGCGCGGTGATTCGTCCCAACCGCCTAAGCGATCGCCAAAATCAATGGCGTCTTCCAGAATTTTCTGATCATACGGAACCGTTGCCGCTGTAGCCCCCAAAGCCAAAGCATCCCATTTGAGGTTTTCTTTTCGGGTGAGTGAAACGCCAAATTGATATAAATCTGACGGAACATAACGAATCAAATCAATCGTTCGGGGTTTTGTAAAAATGTAGGTGGTGTTTGGATCAATCTGAACCCATTGTTGCTTGACCACTTGGGTTGAATCGGTGAGTGCCGAACTGAGTTTAAGTGAATCAACAGCTGTCTGCGCTTGGGATGTACCTATAAAAAAGTAAAAAAGAATAAATAAAATAGGGTGGTTTGCACGCATACAATTTTGTTTGAGCGGGCTAAAAATATAATTTTTTTAAGATAAAATTAACTTTTTAAAACTTTAACAGCTAATATGTATCAATTTTAAATTATTCAGTTGAGGATAAGAATTGCGAATCGTATAAGTTCTTGTAATAACCGCCTGACATGTTCAGCAATTCAGCATGTGTGCCTTGCTCAACAATCAGGCCTTTATCCATCACAATAATTTGATCGGCCTTGACAATGGTGGCCAAACGATGCGCAATCACTACCGATGTTCGCCCACGCGTGATTTTATCGGTGGCGCTCTGAATGAGCTCTTCAGAGTGCGTGTCAATTGATGAAGTAGCCTCGTCCAAAATTAAAATGCTCGGCTCACTCACATAAGCACGCAAAAACGCAATGAGTTGGCGTTGTCCTGATGAGAGCATCACACCGCGCTCTTTAACGTTGTAGTCATATCCGCCCGGAAGACTCATGATAAACTCATGAACGCCAATTTTTTGTGCGGCTTCCATCACGTGTTCACGACTGATGTTGGGGTTGTGCAGGGTAATGTTGTTCAAAATGGTATCGGCAAACAAAAATACATCTTGCAACACCACGGCAATTTGTTGACGCATAGATTCAAGGGTGTATTCCTTGATGTTGCGCCCGTCAATATAAATACTGCCGGCATTGATTTCGTAAAAGCGATTGAGCAAATTAATGATCGTAGATTTTCCGGCTCCGGTAGCACCTACAATAGCAACGGTTTGTCCGGCTTTGACCTCAAGGTTGATGCCTTTGATGATTTCTTCGTTTTCAATATAACTAAAGTGTACATTTTTGAACTCAATATGGCCTTTAAAAACAGGTGCTACTGTGCTTCCGGTGTCTTGAATCTGATCTTGGGTGTCAATAATATCAAACACGCGGTTGGCCGAAATCATCCCCATTTGCATCTCATTGAATTTATCGGCAATCTGACGCAGCGGGTTAAACAACATGCCAATAAACATGGTATACGAGAACAAATCTCCGAAGGTGGTAAAATGGTCGCCGTGCAAAATTCGGATGCCGCCGTACAACACCACAAACCCCAAAGTAAGCGACGAGATGATATCGGCAATCGGAAAGAAAATCGAGTTGTACAAAATGGTTTTGACCCATGCTTTGCGGTGCTTGTCATTGATTTGGCTAAACTTTTCAGCCTCAATGGCTTCGCGGTGAAACAGCTGAACTATTTTCATGCCCGTTACGCGCTCTTGTACAAAGGTGTTCATATTGGCAATTTGGTTGCGCACCTCCTCAAAAGCCACTTGCATTTTGCGCTGAAAAATTCGGGTAAAAAACACCAAAACCGGCATGGCAAGCACCACAATCCAACTCAGTTGCCAGTTCATATAAAACATAAAAAACAGCACCACAACCATCTTCATCAAATCGCTGGTAATCATAAATAAACCCTGGCTAAAGATTTTGGCAATTTGCTCTATGTCTGATACCGAGCGCGTCACCAATTGCCCCACCGGAGCGTTGTCATAATACTGCATTCTAAAACTCAGCATATGTTTGAAAAGTTTAACGCGAATATCTTTGACAATATCTTGCCCGAGCCAATTGGCCCAAAGCACAAAGTAAAACTGCGAAAAAACCTCAAGCATGAGCACCACACCCATCAAAACAATATACAACAACAAGCCTTGCCCATCGTGGGTTTTGATGTAATCATCAACGGTGAGCTTGAGCAAATACGGCCTGAGCGCGGCAAACACCGATAGTGAAATGGCAAACGCCACCACACTGTTAAAACGCCAACGATAAGGTTGAGCGTATTTTAGAATTCGTTTAAAAACAACGGTATCAAAGGCTTTTGCTTTCATCTGAGTTACTGAGTTGCTGAGTTGCTGAGAAACTGAGCTATTTTATTTTTTTGTAGCTATTCCCGCTATTCGTTGCAATCTTTTGTGTCGAACCCCGCCACAAAAGGATTTTCACTGCTATCGGGGCTATGCGTTTCTTCGCATATCAGTATTTTGTTTCTCATCAATTGGTAGAGTCAAACGAAACATACGGATATACAATTTTGGTTAAATATAAACCGTGCGCGGGCACCGAAACGCCGGCCTCGCTGCGGTTTTTACTGTTTAATACTTCTTGGAATTCGGCCAGCGTCATTTGTCCGCGGCCCACTTCAAGCAAGGTTCCTACTATGGCCCGAACCATATTGCGCAAAAATCTGTTGGCCGTAATGGTAAAGGTTAGTTGGTCTTGCGCCACCGTCCAATATGCTTCAGCAACCGCGCAGTCAAAAGTATACACTTCTGTATGCACTTTTGAGAAACACTCAAAATCAGTATGCGTCAACAACAGTTTTGCCGCCTCGTTCATGGCATCAACCTTGAGTTCTTTGCCATAAAACCAGCTCAGACTGTCTAAAAAAACATTTTTTTGTTGGTGTATGTGATACTGGTAGGTGCGTGCCGTAGCATCAAAACGCGCATGCGCATCGGCGGCTACTTCAAAAACCTTTTGCACAGCAATATCTTTGGGCAAAAACGAGTTGAGTTTGTGCGTTAAATTTTCGGGCAAAGCGTGCTCAAAATCAAAGTGCGCAAACATCATTTGGGCATGAACCCCGCTGTCGGTTCGGCCGGCGCCGGTTAACTCCATCTTTTCTTGCAACAACGTGCTCAAAGCCTCGGTCAGGGTTTGCTGCACAGAGCTGGCATTGGGTTGTATTTGCCAACCGTGGTATTGCGTGCCGTTGTATGAAAACTGAATAAAATAGCGCATGCTTGAACTTAGAATTCCGGGTGCAAATATACTTATTTTTATTGGAGCAGCTGAGACTCTGAGCAGGGGAGAGCCTGAGATTCCTCCTGCGCGGATGAATTACGAATTGTGAATTACGAATTATGAATTACGAATTACGAATTGTGAATTACGAATTGTGAATTACGAATTATGAATTATGAATTACGAATTGTTAATTACGAATGATGCTTCAAAATCAACTTCTTAAACTTTCTATACTTTTAAACTTATATTATTCCTGCTGTGCAAAGTCTTCCGACTTTGCGCTAGTGGTAATCTATGCCGTTGAATTTATACTTATACGACTTTGTGAAGCTACGCATAATCATTAAGAACGTCCATTCTTCTATATTACGAATGCAATTAAAAATGACTTAACTCATGTGTTATTGTAAACGCTTAAAGACATAAAATAAGCCCTTAGTTTCCTAAAGGCTTTATTTCTTTCACTTAGTTACGTTTCATGCTTTCACATGCAAGAGGCTTGACTAAGTATCACGCTACAAACGTATAAAAATTCTGTTATTTTTTCATTCTAGCCATTAGATAATTTGTCATGCCTTTGGCTAGATATTCAATTAAAGAAATATCACTTTTGTCTTTTTCGCATTTTATTATTGTCGAAATATATTCTATTTGTTCTTCCTGATTTGTGATTTGTGGAAATATTGGTGGGCAATTATTCGCCATTAAAACCGCTCCAATAATTATTCTGCAAACTCTACCATTTCCATCTGCAAATGGATGTATCTCATTCAAAAATTTATTGTGAAAATAAGCAACTCGGGTTAACAAGTGCTTTTCAGAAATTGAATTATCAATATCTCCTAATCTCGCATTAAACATATCCACGTATGTAGCCATGACAATTTCCAAATTGTAATGTGGCGAATATTCTTTATCCGCAAAGAACGGTTGTCGAGAACCAACAGTCGGAATGTTTCTGTAATTCCCAACCAACTCAGGGTTGAAATCGGTTTCCCAAGCTAAAGGAGATTTCATTAAACCACTATGGATATTTTTAACCGTTTCTTCAGTTAATTGGAAGTTTTGTAAATTTTCAAGAAGACTTTTTAAAACAGACTGATGTTCTGAAATTCCGAGCAATGAATCAAAATTTATCCCACGTACAGTTTCGTTATTTAAAAAACGGATTGTGTCGCCATATTCAAGTTTAGAATCTTCAATTCTCGCAGAATAAAAAGAATAATCATTAATCAAAGAATCTTTAAACTCTGCTGACCAATTATCTCTCGGGAATTTTTCTTGGAATTTTAAAAGAGCATCATTGAAGTTTAATAAATAATCAGGAAGCATTGATATACTTAACCGTTATACTTATTAAACATAAAACGAGTCCACTTTTTAATATCGTGAGGATATGCAAATAAACCCTTGTCAGTCTTTACAAATGTTTTACCAAAAAAGAACATTTGGAAATCTGTTTTAAAGGTATTAGGAATCGTATCAACAGAAATAAGTTCTTTTGTAGTTGATAGATTTTTTAAAACAATTATATCTTGTCGAGTGACTAGCATACTGCAAATGTATTAAATACTTTGTGAAAACCAACACAATTTATGCTTTTCCCAACTTTGTCATGTCATTGTAAATGTACTGACTGTCAATTATTATTCCAATAGTAGATTATTAAATAGGGAAAAATCTATTTATCAGTTCCCGCTCATTTACGGCATCGACTTTAATATATTTCTCCGTTGTACCAGCCCATTTATGCCCTGCCAATTCCCGCACTCATTCTAAATAAATTTTCTTTTCATTGAGCCGGTTAGTAATCACCCTCATGCGGATTGTTTGCGGGTTGAGGTTTTTCTCCGGGCATTTACTTTTTAATGGTTCAGCAATGAAATGAACCCGGATAGCGCTAGATTTTCTGCATCATCTGTTAAAGGTTTGCGGTAGATTTGATGTAAAAAATCCTAAATACACTCGCGCAACACAGACGAACCTCACTAAACTGAGCTGCTGAGATTCTGAGTGCCTGAGCAGCTGCGCGAAATGATTAACGATTGAAGATTAACGAACTTTGATTTTTGAAGTAATTGAATCCGTGAAACCGAGACCATCCCTTTTGTCCTAAAGCGCAGCGGTCTGTAGTGCAACGTGTCCGTAGGCGCAGCCGTG
>NZ_JAHCDK010000003.1 GCF_018413465.1 Flavobacterium sp. CYK-55 | reverse complement strand
TAAAAACTTAAGGTGATTATTGCGGCGGGGCTCACCTCTTCCCATTCCGAACAGAGAAGTTAAGCCCGCCTGCGCAGATGGTACTGCATTTTGTGGGAGAGTATGTCATTGCCTTTTTTAGTGAAGCCCCGACTTTTTAGTCGGGGCTTTTGTTTTTTGGTGGCAATGTGTTCGCCCTGCGGGCTCGGTTCGTCGCCTTTCTTTTAGAGAACCCTAGCTTGTAAAAGCTGGTTTTTTTTTTTATTTATAGGCGAGCTAAAGCTCGTGTACCTGACTGCCACTGGCAGTCCTCCTTTTAATTTCAAATGTCGCCTTTAGCTTCGCTCATACCAATAAGTATTTGATGAGTTTAAGAGTTGTGACAAAGTAAAACAAAACTCAAAATTTGTCACAAATTCTGTGACAAAATAAAAATTGTTTTCAAATTTGTCACAGAGTTGAGTTTATAAGAATGGGTAGCAAATAGTTTTGTTCTTTTTAATTAATTACCATCACTCTGTTTTTTTCAACCCTTTTGTCCTTCCGACCTTTTTGTTATTCCGACCCAAGGAGGAATCTCATGATAAGACCAGTGCTTATTGAATGAGATGCTTCGTGCCTCAGTAGGACAGAGATGATTCTGTATAATTATCACCAACCAACATTTCTTTTTATATTTGAAAAAACAAGCTATGAAAAAATACTTCTCAGCAACCTTAATCTTCAGTTTAGTTATCGTAGTGATTTCTTGTTCACAGCAAGAAGATAACAAATCTCAAACCCAGCCAGCCTCCAGACCATCAGTACCGGTTCAGGCCGGAGAAGTTCAAATTGGAACGCAAATATGGATGACCAAGAATTTAAACGTAAGCCGTTATAGAAATGGTGATCCTATCCCTCAAGTTAGCAACCCAACCCAATGGGCCAACTTGACCACAGGAGCATGGTGTTATTATGCAAACAATTCTGCCAACGGTACAATTTACGGAAAGCTGTATAATTGGTATGCTGTGAATGACCCGAGAGGATTAGCGCCACAAGGGTGGCATATACCGTCTGATGTGGAATGGACCACTTTAGTCTCGTTTTTAGGATTTGCTGATTTTGCAGGTGGTAAGATGAAAACCACGGGTACTTTACAGTCAGGCACCGGATTATGGAGAAGCCCAAATACAGCGGCTACCAACAGTAGTGGTTTTTCAGCACTTCCGGGTGGGTATGTGGCTGATAATGGCAGCGGTTCTTTTTTGTTGGATAAGTACGGGTATTGGTGGAGTACAACTGAATTTGGAAGTCAGCGAGCAAATGCCCGAATTTTGAATTATACTGATGGTGGTATTACAACATTGGAATTCTTTAAAGACAATGGTTTTTCTGTTCGCTGTATTAAAGATTAATTCAAAGTTAAGATGATTCGAGTGAGATTTAGCTTCGCTCAGTTCGGCTGCGCCTCGGGTGACCCGAGCGATAGCGAATTGGCAAAGCAAATTAAAAGGAGCAAGTCCGGTGGACTTGAGGTATCTTAAAAGTTTCATTCTTGAAAAATGCTTTAATGAAGCAGTAACTGCGTGAGGGATGGCAGCGGCATCCTTTTGTGAAGTATGAACAAAAGATAAAGCGCACAGCCCGACGGCGAGCGCGCAAACTTTCTGACAACTAAAAGTTCGACGAGCCGGCACGCCCCAATAAAACTAAGTATTGGTTTCTAAATCTTTGATGTAGTCTTGATATTCGTAAAAGAAGTATTCAAGCGCCGACATTTTCTCGTTGAAGAAATCAAAAATATCATTCCAATGTTGGCGGTTGTTCATGCCCATGCCTGTTTTTTCAACCCAAATCCGGCTGATGGTTTTGCCGTTTTCAAGATAAAAATGACGCTCAAAAATTAAATCAGCTATGTATTCTTCTTCGAGGATGGTTTTGAGCGATTCTATTTTTTCAAAATAAATTTTGCGCAGTTCATCATTGCGATGCTCAATATCAATGAGCACTTGTGCCTTTTTGTTGTCGACAAAAAATTTGAACGAAAAGTCTTTTATTTTGGTGTCATACAACAGCCATTTTCTAGGATATGCTTCGGCAAAAGCTACCCAGAATTCGTGTTTGAGGCGTTGCGTTTCTTCTTTTGAATACATGATTGATGGCGAACATTAGTTTTGTACCTTCGCAGCTGACCGCAAAAATACGGTTTGTCATGAATTTTCAAACGTTTTTACATCATATTGATTCCATAAAAAAAGCAGAACTTTTGGCCGAAGCTGCGCATGAACTCATGATGCCGCCAGAGCGTCGCGGGTTGATGCAAAATATTGACTTTGCCGAGCTAAAGCCCAAACAAGCTGCGGTCATGATGTTGTTGTATCCTAAAAATCAAATCACGCATTTGGTGCTTATTGAGCGCAATTCGTATCCGGGCGTACATTCGGCACAAATTGCATTTCCGGGTGGGAAGATTGATTCGACAGATGTAGACTTTGCTTCGGCTGCCCTCAGAGAAACTTTTGAAGAAGTTGGGGTAGAGGCCACGCATATTCAACTCATTCGTGCGTTTAGCGAGGTATATATTCCGCCGAGTAATTTTATGGTGTATCCGTTTTTGGGCGTGAGTAAAACCGAACTTACTTTTAAACCGGATCCTGTTGAAGTTACTGGAATCATTGAAGTTCCACTTGCCGAATTGCTCGATGACACCCGTGTGGTATTGCAAAACATGGATACTTCATATTCAAAATCAATTGATGTTCCGTCTATTGAGTTGCAAGGACATTTTGTTTGGGGCGCCACAGCCATGATGCTCAGCGAACTCAAAGAAACCCTCAGAAATATACTTTGATATAAGCCTGAATTTGTACATTTGGCTTGCTCTTTTTTTGAATCAATTATGGGATTATTCAAACGAAATCCTTTCGGACATATACTATTTATTAAGCGTTGGCTGATTTTCTTTTTTGGCGTGCTCACACACAAACGCTATCGCGGATTTAATGATTTGCAGATTGAAGGTTCTGAAATCATCAAGAATTTACCTGATACCAACGTGCTTTTTATCTCTAACCATCAAACCTATTTTGCCGATGTGGTGGCTATGTTTCACGTATTCAACGCGAGTTTAAGCGGAAGGGTAGACAATATTCGCAATGTGGGTTATTTGTGGAAACCAAAACTCAACATCTATTATGTAGCGGCTAAAGAAACCATGACTGATGGTTTATTGCCCAGAATTCTCTCGTATGTTGGGGCTATAACAGTTGAGCGAACTTGGCGCGCCAAAGGACAAGACGTGCAACGCGAAGTAAATCTCAACGATACTGAAAACATCAAACTCGCGCTCAATGACGGTTGGGTGATTACGTTTCCGCAAGGCACCACTAAATCGTTTAAACCGGTTCGCAAAGGCACGGCACACATCATCAAACAACACAAACCTATTGTAGTTCCGATTGTAATTGACGGTTTCCGTCGTTCGTTTGACAAAAAAGGTTTGCGATTGAAAAAGAAAGGAATTCTGCAATCGTTTATCATCAAAGAGCCGTTGCAAATTGATTACGAAAACGAAACCATTGAGCAAATTGTAGAGAAAGTACAATATGCCATTGAGCAACATCCTTCGATGCTCAAAGTCATTGCTGCCGAAGAAGTAAAAATTCAAGAAGATTTAAACAAACAACGGGAGTATTAATTAGAGTTCAATCTTTTTGAGCTCGTGGTAATTGGCGTATAATTTTTTGAGTAAAATGCCGTACAACAAACGGTAAAACAACCAGAAAACACAAATAATAATCCCGATAAATACCATTGAAATTACAACGCAGCCCACTATAAAAAGCGTTTGATGGCCTGCGGTGATTTCTTTTTGCATGAGCATGGCCACATCGGCATTGTGCTGAAACATCATTACAATTGAAATTACCACTGTCAGGGTAATGATAAATAAATTATAAACAATATAGGTTTGAACGGTTTTGCGGGTACGCAAGATGCTTTTCATCAACGTTTTGGTCGAATCTAAAATACAAATCGAGCGGTAGTTTTTGTAAAAAACATAGATAAAGCCTACCAAAACCGCATAATTCACACAGTTTACAAAAAACATAATGTCTTCAATTCCGTAGGCTCTGAGTTTGTTTTGGTATTGCTCGTCGCTAAAACCAACAGAAATTACATTCCAGAACACAAACTCCAGAATACTGATGATCAAAATCCACTTCACAATCGAAGACGATTTGCGGTGCAACATTCCGTAAATATCCTGTTCAGATACTTGACTGTATGAATGTTCACCACTTTTCCAGGCCTTCTTTAATACTTCTAATTCATCCATTGATTTAGGGGTTTAATATTTTTCTCAATTTGGTTTTAATCCTGTTCATCTTCACACGAGCATTCACCTGACTGATGCCCAAGGTTTCTGAAATTTCTTCGTAATCCTTGTCTTCCAGATACATAAAAACCAATGCTTTTTCAATATCATTGAGCTGATGCACCGCCTGATACATCAATTTAATCTGCTCTTCTTCTTCGTAATTGTATTCTTCTTGCTTGACAAATAAATTGCCCATATCAAATGACGAAGTTTGTACAGATCGCGTGCTTTTGCGGTACAGAGTAATGGCAGTATTCAAAGCCACCCGATAGGCCCAAGTTGAAAACTTGCTTTCGCCTCTGAATTTTGGGTAGGCTTTCCAGAGCTGAATTGTGATTTCCTGAAACAAATCATTGTGCGCATCTTCGCCCGAAGTATACAACCTGCATATCTTATGAATGATATTCTGGTTCTCCTTGAGTTGCTTGACAAATGCTTGCTCTAAATCCTGATTCATGCCCGCGTTAGTAATCTTTGCTAAAAAATTGTTACAATTTACTCTATTTTTCTCAAAACGCAACCACAACCTAAAAGCCTTGTCACAACAAACTTATTTATCATTTCCCTAACACAAATCAGCCTATTTTAGAGCGCAGATTGTTTATCTTTACGTGCGTTTTGGGCGTGCCCCTGCGGGTCGCGCTGTTCGCGCCAAGTCCTCGCTGCGCTGCGGGCTTTTTGCTGCCATCGCTCACGCGGCTTCGACCCAACATAAAACAAACAACTCAACATCATATGAATATCCCCGAAACCTCACTGCCGCGCGTTGTCATCATCGGTGGCGGATTTGCCGGAATTTCGCTGGCCAAAAAACTCAAAAACAAATCGGTACAAGTGGTTTTAATCGACAAAAATAATTACCACACTTTTCAGCCGCTTTTGTATCAAGTGGCCACCGGTGGGCTAGAGGCAGGCTCGATTGCTTATCCGATTCGCAAAGTCATTCAAGAATTTCCAGAATTTTATTTTCGTTTGGGCCGTGTGAATGAGATTGACCCCAAAAATCAAATCGTCAAATCTGATATTGGTGAATTGCGTTATGATTACCTTGTTTTTGCCAACGGTTCTAAAACCAATTTTTTTGGCAACAAAGAAATCGAGCGCAACAGCATGTCGATGAAAACCATTCCGCAATCGCTCAACATTCGCAGTTTTATCCTCGAAAATTTTGAACAAGCTTTACTTGTTAATGATGAGTCTGAACGCAATGCGTATATGAATTTTTGTTTGGTGGGCGGCGGCCCTACAGGAGTTGAACTCGCCGGCGCACTCGCCGAAATGAAAAAAGCCATCTTGCCCAAAGATTATCCAGATCTCAACATTGCCAACATGCAAATCAACCTCATTCAAAGCGATGGCCGCATTCTCAACACCATGAGCGAAAAATCATCAGCCGCTGCCGAAAAATTCTTGGTTGATTTAGGCGTCAAAGTCCATAAAAATGTGCGCGTGCTCAGCTACGACGGAAAACTCATTACCACCAACACGGCTTTGAGTTTTGAAACCGCCACCGTCATTTGGACTGCCGGCGTGCAAGGCGCTTCGATTCCGGGTCTTGAAGCCACCGTTTGGACTGAACGCTCTAAACGTTTGCGCGTGAACTCATTCAGTCAAGTTTTGGGCTATGAAAATATTTTTGCCCTAGGCGACATTGCCCAAATGGAAACCCCGGCATATCCCAACGGCCACCCAATGATGGCACAACCGGCCATGCAGCAAGGCGAATTATTGGGCGAGAATCTCCTGCTGAAAATCAACGGTCAACCCATGAAATCTTTTGTGTATAACGACAAAGGTTCTATGGCTACCATTGGCCGCAACAAGGCTGTGGTTGATTTGCCGCATTATCATTTTAATGGCGTTTTGGCTTGGTTTGTTTGGATGTTTGTGCATTTGTTCTCGCTGATTGGTTTTAAAAACCGTGCGGTGGTCTTTTTAAATTGGGTGTACAATTACATTCGTTTTGATCGCGAAGGCCGCCTCATTATTCGTCCGTACAAAAAGAAAAGTTTTGTAACTTTTACCTCTGACGAAGTGTAAATCATTCATCCATCAAACAAAAAACCATGAAACGAAGTCAAAAAAATAGAATCGTCCGCCATACCAAAGACTTTTTGCTCATCACCACCGGTATTTTCTCGGCCGCTTTGGGTTTTAAAGGTTTTTTGTTGACCAATCATTTCATTGACGGCGGCGCTACAGGCATCTCGCTGTTGACTTCAATTTTAACACCTATTCCGCTTCCGGTACTCATTGTTTGTATCAATGCTCCGTTTATTTTACTCGGTTATAAAATCATCGGAAAAGCCTTTGCCGTCAAAACTACTTTGGCCATTCTGGGTTTGGCTTTGGTGGTGGGCACGGTACCGTTTCCTGATGTCACTCAAGACAATTTATTGGTGGCTATTTTTGGCGGATTTTTCCTTGGCGCCGGTATTGGTTTATCGGTGCGCGGCGGAGCAGTAATAGACGGAACCGAAGTTTTGGCCATTTATCTGAGTCGTAAATTCGGAACCACCATTGGCGATATCATCATTGTCATCAATGTGATGATTTTTTCGGCGGCGGCTTATTTTTTGTCGGTTGAAATTGCCATGTATTCCATGATTACATATTTAGCAGCTTCTAAAACGCTCGATTTTATTATTGATGGTATTGAAGAATATATGGGCATTACCATTGTATCCACCAAAAGCGACCACATCAAAAAACTCATCATTGAAAAACTGGGCCACGGCGTTACTACTTATAAAGGCCAAAGTGGCTACGGAAAAAACGGCGATAGCAGCAACATTGAAATTGTGTACACGGTGGTGACGCGTTTAGAGCTCAATCGTCTTAAAACCGAAATTGAAAAACTTGATGCTAGGGCGTTCCTCATCATCAGTAGCGTGCGCGATACCAAAGGTGGTATGGTTTCAAAAAGAGGTTTGAAGTATTGATGGGACTAAGTTTAGGAAGTTTACAAAAGTTTAGATGTTTAGGAATCTTTAATCAATCAAACACCTCAATATACCTATGGTTCTTTTTTAGTGTATAAATTATAATGCTCTGCTCTGATAATAATTCACCATCAAATTGACAAACTTGCTGTAGCTGTCTAGCCCGTCGTCTTGGTGGTTGAGTTTTAAGAATTGATCGTAAAAAATCTTAAAGCCGGTTTCAATAAAGGTTTCGTATGCTTGCCAAAACGTTTGGCTTTCTTTGTAGTTTTTTAAAATGCCCAAGTGAATGGTTTTCTTGAGTTTTTTGAGCAATGCCGGATTGCGCATTTCCCATTGATGCAAACAATACCGAAGCGCAAAAGCATAACCCGAATATTGAATGTAAGGATCGTCATTTTTAATCGAGGCCAAAAAGCCAATAAAATTACATTCGCTTTCGCTGGCATAACCAATTTGATGCGCCATTTCATGGGCAGCGGTGGTTGGAAATGTGTACATCGGCAATAAATCATTCACCTGCGCCTCACCGGTAAACGGATTTAAATAACCCGCAAAACCCATATAGCTCAGCGGAACGCTAAACAAAGAAGGTTTTACGCTGGGCTCTTCGTATTTTAGAAAATGATATTGCTCGGCTAAATGGGTATATCCATTCAAATTCAACAAAAAAGTCTCTTGCTGTGTATGCGGATAAACTACTTTCTGGTTCGGATTGTGCGTAATGCTCAACTGCACTTGATTGGTTTTGGCAATGAGTTTTTGGGTAAACCTAAGCAAGTCAGTATCGGTATATTCTCGGTGAATATTCATGCGGTCAAACAACGGCATTCGGTAATAATTTCCGGCCCAGCTCAGGTGAAATAAAAAATAAAATACAGACATAAAACCGGTTAATTTCCAGAGGTTTTCGGTACGTTTAGTTTTCCAGGTTTTTCGTTTTTGCCAGAACCAATAAATCAATCTTAAAATCACGATTGTATACAAAACATCGCCTACTGAAAATGATATTTTCCCGAGGAATTTGCGCCAGAATAATGAAATAGGCGCATACCAGATTTGGCTGTAGTAATGTTCAATCACATCGGGCGAAAAAGTCATCGCTTGCCAAAAAATAATTTGGATAAGCAAAAACAAAGGCAGTATGTGGTAGCGTTTGAATTTCATCTGACGAGTGTAAAAATAGCACAAATAAACTTTTTACAACTTCAATTTTTTACACTAAAAAGTTACCTTTGGCAACATTAATCAAAAAAACAAAATTTCTTCATATGAGTCAAGAAATCAGAAACCTCGAGCCAAAAGCACTTTGGAGCCAATTTGCCGATTTGAATGCTGTGCCTCGTCCGTCAAAAAAAGAAGAACGCGTGATTGAGTTCATGAAAAACTTCGGACAACGTTTGGGCTTAGAAACTTTTGAAGACGAAATTCGCAATGTGATTATTCGCAAGCCGGCTACTCCGGGCATGGAAAACAGAAAGACCGTTGTTTTGCAAGGCCATTTAGATATGGTGCATCAAAAAAACAACGATACCCATTTTGATTTTCTGACTCAGGGTATTCAAATGTATGTGGATGGCGATTGGGTGCGCGCCAAAGGCACCACACTCGGAGCCGACAATGGCTTGGGCGTAGCCGCGATTATGGCCATTCTTGAAAGCAAAGATATTCCGCATCCGGCAATTGATGCGTTGTTTACCATTGATGAAGAAACCGGAATGACCGGAGCGCTCAATTTAAAAGGCGGAATCCTCAAAGGTGAAATTTTGCTCAACCTCGACACCGAAGAAGACGACGAAATTGATATCGGTTGCGCTGGTGGAATTGATGTTACCGCTACCCGAAGCTATCGTCCAGAAGAAACGCCTGAAGATTCTGTAGGTTATAAGATTACGGTAAAAGGTCTTAATGGTGGACATTCTGGTATGGACATCCACAAAGGTTTGGGCAACGCCAATAAAATCATGAATCGTTTGTTGTTTGACGGATTTGAAAACTTCGGTTTGCAAATAGCTGAAATCAACGGTGGAAGTTTGCGCAATGCTATTCCGCGTGAAAGTGTTGCTCACGTAATTGTGGCTCAGATGTACGACGAAGTTTTTGCCTTTGAAATGCAAGAAATCATCAATGATATTAAAGCCGAATTCAAAACCACCGAGCCCAACTTAACCATTGAAATTACCAAAGCCGATGTGCCTTCGCAGGTTATGGATTTAGGTGTTCAAGAAGGAATCATCCGCGCTTTATATACAGCGCACAACGGTGTTTACAGGATGAGTGCCGACATGGCTGATTTGGTTGAAACCTCTAATAATATTGCTCGTGTGATTGTCAAAGATGGAGAAATTTCTATTGGATGTTTGACGCGTTCTTCGGTTGAATCGTCTAAGTTTGATTTGGCCAATGCGCTCAGATCAGCCTTTGAATTGTGCGGATGCGAAGTTGCATTTTCAGGTTCATATCCGGGTTGGACACCCAATGTAAACTCAGAAATTCTCGAAGTTTTGGTATCCATTTACGAAAAACAAAATGGCGAAAAACCCAAAGTTGTGGCTTGTCACGCCGGATTAGAATGCGGTATTCTCGGAACCAACTATCCCGGAATGGATATGATATCATTCGGACCGACCATTCACGGAGCGCATAGCCCAGATGAACGCGCCAGTATATCATCGTCGCAAAAATTTTGGAAGTTCTTCTTAGAAATTTTAGCCAATACACCGATAAAAAAATAACCCAAAAGCCCGCTTCATTTGCGGGCTTTTTTATTTGATGCGTTTTAACGGAAATTGCTCTAAGCTGTTTTTGCCTTGTTGGCTTCCGGAGATAATGGCTACCAAACTATCGTCATTAATTTTTTTGTAGACTATTTTTTGCGGGTAATCGTGCTTCGGATTTTCAAAAACCATTTCGTTGGGTTTTATCGAAGTCATTTTAAAAGCAACGGGTTGGTTGTTGTTTTGCCCTTTCACAGTAGCGGTATAAAACACTGCTCCGTCTTTTTGGGTTAGTTCAATATTTTCGCTAAAAAGCGTGTCTTTATTGACTATAAAAAAACTTTTCCCGTTGAACGCTTCATTGTTTATTTTGTTCCATTGTTCTGCGAAATGACCTTCGGGTGATTTGTTTTCCCAATGGCCAATAAGCCATTCGCCTTGAGCGAGCATATGGGGTTCTTTGTTTTTCTGGCACCCAAACCAAAGGATGGACATTAAAATAATTGAGGTAGTTTTTTTCATGAATGATGCTTTAAGGTGGTTTAGAAAAGTGGTTTGGTACAATATTAACAAAAAATATATTTTAAATGCTGATGATTTGTGAAAAATCAATTGATTATTCATTGTTGTCGAGCAATGATTAACAATCTGAGCCATTAAAAATCGCCGTTGTTGTCATGAAAAAATATATTCTTTTTTGTGTACATTTGCACACCAAAAATACGGACGCATGTTAGACAGACTCCAAATAATAAAACAACGTTTTGACGAGATTTCAGACTTGATTATTCAGCCTGATGTCATTGCTGATCAAAAGCGTTATGTACAACTCAATAAAGAATACAAAGACCTTAAAGCCCTTTCAGAAAAACGCGATGAATACGTGAATTTGATGGGTAATATTGAAGAAGCCAACGAAATCATTTCAGACGGTTCTGATGCTGAAATGGTTGAAATGGCCAAAATGCAACTCGAAGAAGCCAAAGAGCGTTTGCCTTTGCTTGAAGAAGAAATCAAATTCATGCTCATCCCAAAAGATCCAGAAGATGCCAAAAATGTCATGGTTGAAGTTCGTGCCGGAACCGGTGGTGATGAGGCCAGTATTTTTGCCGGCGATTTGTATCGCATGTACACCAAATATTGCGAGGCAAAAGGTTGGAGAACTTCAGTAGTTGATTTGAACGAAGGAACTTCAGGCGGATTCAAAGAAATCATTTTTGAAGTCACCGGTGAAGATGTTTACGGAACCCTCAAGTTTGAAGCCGGAGTTCACCGCGTACAGCGTGTTCCGCAAACCGAAACCCAAGGCCGTATCCACACTTCGGCAGCTACGGTTATGGTATTGCCAGAGGCCGAAGAGTTTGACGTACAAGTTGATATGAACGATGTGCGCATTGACTTTTTCTGTTCGTCAGGGCCGGGTGGACAATCAGTGAATACCACCAAATCAGCGGTACGATTAACACACATTCCAACCGGGCTTGTGGCGCAATGTCAAGACGAGAAATCACAGCATAAAAATAAAGACAAAGCCATGCAAGTATTGCGTTCGCGTTTATACGAAATGGAATTGGCCAAAAAACAAGAAGAAGATGCCAAAAAGCGATCTTCACAAGTAAGTTCTGGCGACCGTTCTGCCAAAATTCGCACCTATAATTATCCGCAAGGCCGCGTTACCGATCACCGCATCGGGCTCACTTTGTATGATTTAGACGGTGTTATGAACGGCGGAATTCAAAAGCTTATCGATGAGTTGCAACTCGTCAACAACACCGAGAAGCTCAAAGAAGCCAGTGAAGTAATTTAAAACATCAGCCATGCCTTTTAGGTGTGGCTTTTTTTTAGAAGCTAATCCGGCTGTTCGCTCATAGTCCTCGCTGCGCTGCGGGCTATCCGCTGCCATCCGGGCTAGGGCATTGGGTTCAACCATAGACCAGCGGTACAATACATATTGAATTTTGCAGAAACATGAGGCCGCCTTCAAATGAATCTATAACTTGCAGAACATCGTTTTCAATCAAACCTTAGCAACAATACTCATAAAAAATAAACCATATGCTTTTTAACTCGGTTGATTTTTTCATTTTCTTACCGGTTGTTTTTGTGTTGTATTGGTTTGTTTTTCATCAAAACCTCAAAAAGCAAAATATTTTACTGCTCATCGCGAGTTACTTTTTTTATGCTTGTTGGGATTGGCGTTTTCTGTTTTTATTGATTTTTTCAACCTCGCTTGATTATTACACGGGCATCAAAATTTTTGAAGCTTCAAAACCATCCTCTAAAAAAATCTGGATGTGGCTGAGCATTTTGTCCAACTTAAGTTTTTTGGGTGTTTTTAAGTATTATAATTTTTTTGCCGACAGTTTTGTTTCATTCTTGTCAAATCTTGGTTTTACAACGCATTTGTCCACCATTCAATGGGTGTTGCCGGTAGGTATTTCATTTTACACTTTTCACGGTTTATCCTATGTGATTGATTTGTATAACCAAAAAATCAAGCCCGAACGCGACGTAATCAATTACTCGCTTTTTGTTTGCTTTTTTCCGCTGTTGGTGGCCGGTCCTATTGAAAGAGCTACCCATTTGCTGCCACAAATCAAACAAAAAAGAACTTTCAATTACGCGCAAGCTACCGATGGCTTGAAGCAAATGTTGTGGGGATTATTTAAAAAAGTTGTTATTGCGGATCAATGCGCCACTTTTGTCAACACCATTTTTGATCATTATTCAGCTTATTCGGCGAGTACTTTGGTTTTGGGCTTGTTGTTTTTTTCTTTTCAGATTTACGGTGATTTTTCGGGTTATTCAGATATTGCTCTCGGAACTGCGAAGCTTTTCGGAATTGATTTACTGCGCAATTTCTCATTTCCGTTTTTCTCCAGAAACATAGCCGAGTTTTGGCGCCGATGGCATATTTCGCTTTCAAGTTGGTTTCGAGATTATCTTTATATTCCGCTTGGCGGCAGTAACGGAAGTTTAAAAATGAAAATCCGCAACACGTTTATTGTTTTTTTGGTGAGTGGTTTATGGCATGGTGCCAATTGGACTTTTGTTCTGTGGGGATTATTACATGCTTTGTACTTTTTGCCTTTGTTGCTGTATCAAAACAATCGGTCTTATCTCAATACAGTGGCAGCCGGAAAATTTTTACCGAGTATAAAAGAGTTGTTATTCATGCTGTTCACTTTTGTTTTGGTTTCGTTGGCTTGGGTATTTTTTCGCGCTCCTAATTTGACTGTGGCGCTTGAGTATGCTTATAAAATATTTTCAAAAAGTATATTTGAATTGCCATATTTTCTTGGAATCAAACAAGCATTGGTAACTTCAATATGGATTGTTTTTATGTTGTTGATTGAATGGATATCTCGCGAAAGTCAATACGGAACACAAAACATAACCCTGCGCTGGAAAAGACCTTATCGCTGGTTGTTTTATTACAGTATTGCGCTTTTGATTTTTTTGTTCGGAGCCAAAAACCAACCGTTTATTTATTTTCAATTTTAAAACGCCTTGAAAAGATTTATACTTCAGATCGTTTTGTTTGCAAGCCTTGTTCTGGGTTCAGCAATGGCGGTTTTTGCTTTGGTTGATGGTTATTCAGATCCGCATTATTTAAGGTTTACCACGCCTGCACAAAACAGTTTGATCTTGGGGATTTCAAAATCGGCCCAAGGTATAAGGCCATCGGTGATGAATGATATTTTAAAAAGTGATTTATACAACTATTCATTTGACATCAGCAAAAGCCCTTACGGACCAAAATATCTCGAAAGCATCAAGCATAAACTATCGCCCCAAAGTCGTCGCGGTATTTTTATCCTCACAATTGATTGTTGGAGTGTTTCAACCAGAGATTGCGCGCCCAACGATGCTGAGAATTTTATCGAAAACAATTCGGCTGTCGGCGCAATTAAATCCGTCCATACCAATCCGAATTTTGATTATTTGCTCAATCATTTTTCGGGTTCTTATTATAAAATCTTATCTAAATCTCCTGAGGCTTTTTTGCACGATGACGGTTGGCTTGAAGTTACTTTAAACGATGATGCCCAAGCCGTAAAACGCCGAACACAGAGCACGCTTTTAAACTATGAACAGTATTTAAAAGTATATCAATTTTCGTCGTTGCGATTTGATTATTTGCTCAAAACCATTGAATTTTTAAAACAACACGGAAAAGTTTATTTAGTTCGGATGCCCGTTTCAGAGCAATTAATGAAAATTGAAGAAAAATATGCGCCGCATTTTAGCGAGCGAATCAAAATGATTGAACCTCAAACCAATGGATTTCTTGATTTAACGCCATTTAATCAATACTACAGTTACACTGATGGCGTGCATCTTCAGAAAGCTTCTGCTTACATGGTTTCTGAAAAAATTGCTTTTTGGATTAAAGAAAATTTATCAAAGCATGTCTCATCAAATACCTCACAATAAAGTTCTGTTTTTTTAATTTTGCAACTACACAATACAACTATACTTCATGACCACCCAACAACTCACACATCAAATCCGTCAAAAAAAATCCTTTCTGTGCATTGGTCTTGATGTTGATTTAGACAAGATTCCGCCGCATTTATTGCTTACTGAAGATCCGATTTTTGAATTCAACAAAGCCATTATTGATGCCACGCATGATTTGGCGGTAGCTTATAAACCCAACACCGCTTTTTATGAAGCTTATGGTTTAAAAGGTTGGCAATCGCTACAAAAAACTATTGATTATCTCAACCAAAACCATCCGGATATTTTTACCATAGCCGATGCCAAACGCGGCGATATTGGCAATACTTCTACGCGTTATGCCCAAGCCTTTTTTCAAGACATGCAGTTTGATTCGGTGACCGTAGCGCCTTATATGGGGCAAGATTCAGTAGAGCCGTTTTTGGCTTTTGAAGGCAAACACACTATTTTGTTGGCGCTCACCTCAAACGCGGGTGCTTTTGATTTTCAGACTTTGACTACCCAAGGAAAACCTTTGTATCAACAGGTTTTAGAAACTTCCCAAACATGGCAAAATGCCCACCGATTGATGTATGTAGTGGGTGCCACCAAGGCAGAATATTTTACTGAAATCAGAAAAATTATTCCCCATAACTTTTTATTGGTTCCCGGTGTTGGCGCACAAGGCGGAAGTTTGGCAGAAGTATGCAAACACGGATTGAACGCAGAAGTTGGTTTATTGATTAACTCATCTCGCGCCATTATTTATGCGTCCAATCAAGATGATTTTGCGCAAAAATCCAGAGCTGAAGCGCTTGTTATTCAGCAAGAAATGCAAAGTATTCTCAACCAATACAACTTGTAATTTTGAAAACGCTTACTGATCCAATCGGGCAAAAACATAGCTTTGAACAAACGCCCAAAAGAATCGTTTCGCTGGTTCCGTCGCAAACTGAATTGCTGTATGATTTAGGTTTAGAAAATTCAATCGTGGGCATCACCAAATTTTGCGTGCATCCGTATCATTTTAAATCGACCAAAAAAATCATCGGCGGAACCAAAAAAGTCCACGTCGAGAAAATTCGATTGCTTGAGCCGGATATCATCATCGCCAATAAAGAAGAAAACACCCTTGAAATTGTCGAGCAACTCAAAACCATCTGTCCGGTTTGGGTTACTGATGTTAAAGATGTCAGCGACAACATCAAAATTATTCAAGAGTTCGGACAGTTGTTCAATGTGCGCACCGAAGCCCAAAAATGGGTTGATAAACTTGAATTTGCTGCGCGTGATTTTAATCAATTTATGCAACACGTTCCTAGGCGCAAAGCTGCTTATTTTATCTGGAAAGATCCGTATATGGTGGCGGGTTCTGATACGTATATCAACGCTTTGTTACAGCTCAATCACTTCGATAATATATATGCTTCAAAACCCGGTCGTTACCCAGAAGTTGAAATCAAAAAAATGCGTTTAGAAGGTGATCCTGAAGTGGTTTTTCTTTCGTCAGAACCGTATCCGTTCAAAGATGAAGATGCTTTTGAAATCGGTCGTTTTACGCATCATGCCAAGACTGTATTTGTTGATGGTGAAATGTTTTCGTGGTACGGAAGCCGATTGCTCAAAGCCTTTGCGTACTTTAAAAAACTTCAGGAACGTTTGGCATAAAAAAAACCGCAGATGGGCGTCTGCGGCTTCTTTACTAAACTAACTCTAAACCAAATAATAAAAACCTTTATTACACCACAAAGATGCGGGCTTTTTTTACATCACATAGTTAAACCGCTGTTATATATTTGTTGAAATTCTGTTAAGATTTATTTTCGATCCTGAAGTGCAAAAACCTTTTTGAGCAAATCACTGCTGCGCGCTCGCAAGTTGGTTCGGATGTCTTTTTCTTCAACGGCAATCATTTTAAAAACGCCTTCGAGTGCGCGTTGCGTGACATAGTCAGTTAAATCGGGATTGACTTTGCTCGTGCCCGGAAGATTGTTGTATTTTTTGATGATGTTGGTCCAGATTTTATCTGCGCCTACTTTGCCGATAGATTGCTGAATAATCGGATTAAATTGAGCATATAAATCACTGGTTGTTGTTCCTTTCAAATAATCCGTCGCTGCCGATTCGTTGCCCATCAAAATTGATTTGGCATCGTTAAAACTCATATTTTTTATGGCATTGACAAAAATCGGAGTGGCTTCTTTTACCGCTTCTTCGGCGGCGCGATTGAGAGATTTAATACCGTCGTCGGCGAGTTTTTTGAGCCCGATTTTACGCAGCGTTTTATCGACTTTTTGCATTTCATCCGGAAAAGTAATTTTGACCAATTGATTTTTATAAAAACCATCGGTAGCGGTGAGCTTACTGACTTGTTTGCTGATGCCGTTGTTGAGCGCTTCTTTGAGACCACCCGCAATGTCAACACTAGAATTTTGTGTAGATAATTTGCCTAATTGATCTTTGACTTGGTTGAGCACATCTTGCCATTGCGCTTGTGCAGTAAGCGGTAAAAAGAACAACAGGAGTAAAAGTTTTTTCATGGGTCAGTTTTTAAAGGTGTCAAAAGGTAACGAAAGATACGCTTGATTAGTCTTAAAGCCGCTTGAATTAACAATGAAACAAGACAAACGGTTGATTTTATGATGTTTTTATCTTTTTAAAATCTCCGCCCGAAAATTTTTGAAAATTCTGTAAATTGCACGCTTTAAAAACAGAATCTGTTAACAATGGAACAAGCCCAACCGTATATTCCCGTAAATAAAGTAAGAATCGTTACTGCTGCTTCGCTTTTTGATGGTCACGATGCTGCCATCAACATCATGCGCCGCATTATTCAAGCCACCGGTGTTGAAGTGATTCACCTCGGTCACGACCGCAGCGTTGAAGAAGTAGTCAATACAGCTATTCAAGAAGATGCGAATGCCATCGCGATGACATCTTACCAAGGCGGGCACAACGAGTATTTTAAATATATGTATGATTTGCTCCAAGAAAAAGGAGCGAGCCACATTAAAATCTTCGGCGGCGGCGGCGGAGTAATTCTTCCTTCAGAAATTGAAGAATTGCAATCCTACGGAATCGAACGCATCTATTCACCTGATGACGGGCGTGCGATGGGTTTGCAAGGCATGATCAATGATTTGGTGCAACGCGCAGATTTTCCGGTAGGGGATTCTCTCAATGGTGAAATCAATGAACTACCGGGTAAAAATCCGAAAGCTATTGCGCGCATTATTTCATCGGCTGAGAACTTTCCGGAGGCAGCCAAACCCACTTTAGATTCTATACACACCAAAAATATTGATTGCAAAACACCAGTTTTGGGTATTACCGGAACCGGTGGCGCCGGAAAATCATCTTTAGTAGATGAGCTCGTGCGCAGATTTTTGATTGATTTTCCGGAGAAAACCATCGGGCTCATTTCGGTTGATCCATCCAAAAGGAAAACCGGCGGCGCTTTGCTGGGCGACAGAATTCGCATGAACGCCATCAACAATCCGCGGGTGTATATGCGTTCGTTGGCTACGCGTCAATCAAATTTGGCTTTGTCAAAATATGTAGCCGAGGCTATTGAAGTACTCAAAGCTGCTCATTACGATTTAATTGTTTTAGAAACTTCAGGCATTGGTCAGTCGGATACCGAAATTTTAGATCATTCTGATGTTTCGCTCTATGTCATGACACCTGAATTTGGTGCGGCGACACAGTTGGAGAAAATTGACATGCTCGATTTTGCCGATTTGGTGGCCATCAACAAATTTGACAAACGCGGGGCACTGGATGCCATTCGCGATGTAAAAAAACAATACCAACGCAACCATAATTTGTGGGATCAAAACCCCGATGATATGCCGGTGATTGGCACGATTGCTTCGCAGTTCAACGATCCGGGCATGAATACGCTCTACAAAAAAATCATGGATAAAGTGGTGGAGCGCACCGGAGTAGATTTGAAATCAACTTTTGAAATTACCCGTGAGATGAGCGAGAAAATCTTTGTGATTCCGCCGCATTGCACGCGCTATTTGTCTGAAATTGCCGAGAACAATCGCTCGTATGACGCCAAGGCAAAATCTCAGGTGGATGTGGCTCAGAAATTATACGGAGTTTATAAAACTCTTGAAACGGTCAATAAGCAAACCATCGCGATTGATAAGTCAGGAATTGACGCGATTTCGCTCAACAGAACCGAAGACAACAAGGTGTTTTTAGAATTGCTTTTACAACAATTTGACAAAATCAGAATGGATTTAGATCCGTACAACTGGGAAGTTATTTTGAACTGGAATGCCAAAGTTTCGATGTATAAAAATCCGGTGTACAGTTTTAAAGTACGCGACAAAGAAATCAAGATTCAAACCCATACCGAGAGTTTATCGCATTCGCAAATTCCGAAAGTGGCTTTGCCGAAATATCAAGCTTGGGGAGACATTTTGCAATGGGTTTTGCAAGAAAACGTACCGGGCGAGTTTCCGTTTACTTCAGGTTTGTATCCGTTTAAGCGCGAAGGCGAAGATCCGACGCGTATGTTTGCCGGTGAAGGCGGACCGGAAAGAACCAATCGCCGTTTTCATTATGTTTCACTCGGCATGCCGGCCAAGCGTCTGTCTACCGCTTTTGATTCGGTAACGCTCTACGGAAACGATCCTGATTTGCGTCCGGATATCTACGGAAAAATCGGAAATGCCGGGGTTTCTATTTGTTGTTTAGACGATGCCAAAAAGTTGTATTCCGGTTTTGATTTGAGCCATCCGATGACTTCGGTTTCTATGACCATCAACGGTCCGGCGCCGATGTTGCTCGGTTTCTTTATGAATGCGGCTATTGATCAGAACTGCGAAAAATACATTATTGAAAACAATCTTCAGGTTGAAATTGAAGAGAAAATCAATGAAATCTATAAACGCAAAGGAATTCCTCGTCCGAAATACCAAGGCGAATTACCACAAGGAAACAATGGTTTGGGCTTGATGCTTTTGGGGGTAACCGGCGATCAGGTTTTGCCGGCCGATGTTTATAACGAAATCAAAGCCAAAACACTTTCGCAAGTGCGCGGAACAGTTCAGGCCGATATTTTAAAAGAAGATCAAGCGCAGAATACGTGTATTTTCTCAACCGAATTTGCCTTGAGATTGATGGGCGATGTTCAAGAATACTTCATTCAGAAAAACGTCCGTAATTTTTATTCGGTTTCTATTTCGGGTTATCATATTGCCGAGGCTGGAGCCAACCCAATCACGCAATTGGCGTTTACATTGGCCAACGGTTTTACTTATGTTGAGTATTACTTGAGTCGCGGTATGAACATCAATGATTTTGGTCCGAATTTGTCGTTTTTCTTTTCCAATGGAATTGACCCTGAATATGCCGTGATTGGTCGTGTAGCCAGGAGAATTTGGGCCAAAGCGCTCAAGAATAAATACGGCGCCAATGAAAGAGCGCAAATGCTCAAATACCACATTCAGACTTCGGGTCGTTCGCTGCATGCGCAAGAAATTGACTTCAATGACATCAGAACAACGCTGCAAGCTTTGTATGCTATTTATGACAATTGTAACTCATTGCATACCAACGCTTATGATGAGGCGATTACGACACCAACCGAAGAATCTGTGCGTCGTGCGATGGCTATTCAGCTCATTATTAATAAGGAGTTAG
Organism: Flavobacterium sp. CYK-55; assembly: GCF_018413465.1. Taxonomy (GTDB): domain Bacteria; phylum Bacteroidota; class Bacteroidia; order Flavobacteriales; family Flavobacteriaceae; genus Flavobacterium. The sequence continues at coordinate 405,420 of NZ_JAHCDK010000003.1, read as the reverse complement.
GTTTGGCCAAAAATGAAAATCCAATTCAAGGTTCGTTTATTATTGAAGAATTGACTGATTTGGTTGAAGAAGCTGTTTTGACCGAATTTGACCGAATTACGGAAAGAGGCGGTGTGCTCGGTGCGATGGAAACCATGTATCAGCGCTCGAAAATTCAAGAAGAGAGTTTGTATTATGAAATGCTCAAACATACCGGTGAATTCCCTATTATTGGGGTGAATACATTCCTCAGTTCAAAAGGTTCGCCAACGGTCATTCCGGCTGAAGTGATTCGCGCCACCGAAGAAGAAAAGCAATATCAGATAACAATGCTCGAAGCTTTACACGGTTTTCAGGCTGAAAGAGTAACCGATCAACTCAGTAAAATTCAAGATTCTGCCATCAACAACCGAAACATTTTTGAGTGTATTATGGAGGCTGCTAAAGTTTGTTCACTCGGGCAAATCACCAAAGCTTTGTTTGAAGTAGGCGGTCAGTACCGACGCAATATGTAATCTATTTATATCATTTATTAGAAAGCACGGGTTTTGAAGCTCGTGCTTTTTTATTTTCCTGCGATTGATTTTTCAAGTTGGTTGATTAAAATTTGGTACTTACTGATTTCAATCAAATCAGCATCATCAGTAGTAAAGTCAATTAATGCGTCCAGCAATTCTCGGGTATTGTTGATTTTGATTTGCGCGAGGGTATTATTTTTATGCCCGATTAAATCTATGACTTCTTGAACTTGCTGGTGTACTGCTTTGAACTTTGGATGATTCATAATTGTGTTAATGATTTGTCAAAATTAAACATTTTAGGTTTTGGTTAATTTTTGGTTTGGTTTTTGAAATGCGCGGCGCATAACCATAAAAACCAAAGTCATGAAAAAAATAGCATTACTCTTAGCAAGTGTTTGTTCTTTGATATTGAATAGTTGTGAAGGCCCGGAAGGCCCGCAAGGTCCGCAAGGCAATGATGGATATTCAGCCGAAAGTGAAGTTTTTGAACTTAGAAATGTAAACTTTTCGCTCGATGCTAATAACGAGTATACGATTTACCGTGCATTGGATCCGCAGATCTTACTTTCAGATAACATTATTATTTACAGAATGTCTGGAACCATTAATTCACAAACACCTATTTGGCAACCCATTCCAAGAACACTTTATTTAAACCAAGGTGAATTAGATTATGATTATGATTTTAGCAGAGTTGATTTTACAATTTATGCCGGAGGAAATTATAACATCTCAACTACGCCTAATTACTTGTACAATCAAACTTTTAGAATTGTCATTATTCCAGGCTATTTAAGCAATAAGAGTTCTGTTGATCCGTACGATATGGATTATAAAACCTTAATTAAGACTTATAAAATTAATGATCAAAAAGTAAAAGTTTTACCCTAATTAACTTTTGCTGATGCCAGCCGCCTTTACGGGCGGTTTTTTTATGCCTTATTTTCAGGGTTGCTTTTAAGCGAAACCCAAACGCCGATTGCTAAAGCAACCGCAATAAAACTCAAAGAAGCCCACTCTGGAATTTCAATAAAGTCGTGTAAAATCATTTTTAAACCTACAAAGCTCAAAATAGCAATGAGGCTATATTCAAGATGTGCAAATTTTTCAAGCATATGCGCCAAGAAAAAGTACATTGATCGCAAGCCCAAAATAGCAAAGATGTTTGAACTAAAAACCAAAAAAGGATCAGAGGTGATGGCCAAGATAGCCGGTACGCTGTCTAAGGCAAACAAAACATCCATAACTTCAATGATGACTAGGGCTACCAATAAAGGTGTGGCGAAGGTTTTATTCTCTTTTTTGATGACAAAATGTTCGTGATCGGTTTTGCTTGAAATCGGCATCACTTTTCCTAATAATTTATACACCCATGATTCTTTTGGTTCAAATGGCTCTTCACTTTGTGCGGAGAAAAGCATTTTTCCGGCAGTAAATAATAAGAATGCTCCAAATAAGTATGTGGTCCAGCTAAATTGACGAATCAGGATAACTCCGAAAAAAATCATCAAACCTCTAAAAATAATCGCGCCTAGAATACCCCAAAACAAAATTCGGTGCTGGTATTTCTGCGCAATTTTAAAGGAGCTAAAGATAACCGCCATGACAAAAATGTTGTCAATGCTCAACGATAATTCAATTAAATATCCCGAGATAAATTTCATCAAAGCGCCAGTAGGTGAAAGTTGGTCAGGATTGTCAATGGATTGGTTTTGATATAATAAATAGACTACGCCTGAAAAAACAAACGAAAGTGAAACCCAAACGGCAGTCCATTTTCCGGCTTCACGCGCACTAATAATATGTGGTGTTTTGTTGAATACGCCTAAATCGAGGGCAAGAATGGCAAAAATTCCGAGTAAAAATAGAATCCAAACAATCATAAAGCAGTTTATTGGGTATGGAACAAATATAACCCTTGTGTATTTCATCGGCAACTTTTGCAGGCATATGTTTTTGGTCTATAAAAACAAACATTTTATCTAATTTTTAAAATAACCCTGTAAAAAATAGGGGTATAAATTATTTTGGATGTATTTTTTTATAAATTTGCATCACAAACAACGGGGTAAAACCTTTTAAAACAAATTTTATGTCAACATTACGTTTTCAAGCACTACACACCGCCGGAAACAGAAAACCGGTTAAAGTAGAAGAACTCGACAAAAAGTCGGCGATTTTTGGTTCCAATGTATTTAACGACAAAGCCATGCGACAATTCCTCACGCCTGAGGCTTACAAAGCAGTTAAAAGCGCTGTCCAGCACGGGACTAAAATTGATCGCAAGTTGGCAGATTATATTGCAATGGGTATGAAAGAATGGTCGCTCACCAAAGGAGTAACCCATTATACCCACTGGTTTCAACCATTAACCGGTGCTACTGCTGAAAAACACGATGCCTTTTTTGAAACTTCATTTGACGGAAGTGATCCGGTTGAAAAATTTGGTGGTGGTCAATTGGTACAACAAGAACCTGATGCTTCGTCTTTTCCGAACGGAGGAATCCGCAATACTTTTGAAGCCAGAGGTTACACTGCTTGGGACCCAACATCTCCGGCCTTCATCTACGGAACTACTTTGTGTATTCCTACAGTATTTGTATCCTACACTGGTGAGGCTTTAGATAATAAAACACCTTTGTTGCGTGCCTTGACTTCAATTGATGAGGCAGCAACAGAAGTCGCTAAATATTTTGATAAAAATGTAAAGAAAGTTACTCCGACTTTGGGTTGGGAGCAAGAATACTTTTTGATTGACTCGGCTTTGGCAGCTTCACGTCCGGATATCAACATGACCGGAAGAACATTGCTGGGTCATACATCGGCCAAAGGACAACAATTAGAAGATCACTATTTTGGGTCGATTCCAACGCGTGTTTTGAATTATATGCGCGATCTAGAAAACGAGTGTATGTTGCTTGGAATTCCGGTAAAAACGCGCCACAACGAAGTAGCGCCTAATCAGTTTGAGTTAGCCCCGATTTTTGAAGAAACCAACTTAGCTGTTGATCACAATTCATTGCTGATGGATGTGATGTCAAAAGTTGCTGAGCGTCACGATTTCAAAGTGTTGATGCACGAAAAACCATTCAAAGGTGTGAACGGTTCTGGTAAACACAACAACTGGTCATTGGCTACTGATACAGGCGTAAACTTATTGGCTCCGGGCAAAACACCGATGAGCAACTTGCAGTTTTTGACTTTCTTCATCAATACCATTAAAGCGGTTTATCGTTATGAAGAATTGCTTCGTGCTTCCATCGCATCGGCAAGTAATGACCACCGTTTGGGTGCGAATGAAGCGCCACCGGCCATTATTTCTGTATTCATCGGACAGCAATTGACCAAAGTATTGGCAGAACTTGAAGGGGTAACCAACGGTAAACTTTCACCAGAAGAAAAAACTGATTTAAAACTCAATGTGGTTGGTAAAATTCCAGATGTATTGTTGGATAATACCGATCGTAACCGTACTTCGCCTTTTGCGTTTACCGGAAATAAATTTGAGTTCCGTGCGGTAGGTTCATCAGCCAACTGCGCTACATCAATGACTACTTTGAACGCGATTGTAGCCAAACAATTGATTGATTTTAAAGTTGAGGTAGATGCGCTGATTGAGAAAAAAGGCCTCAAAAAAGACGAAGCGATTTTCAACATTTTACGTGAATACATCAAAGAAACCAAAAACATCTTGTTTGAAGGTGATGGCTACAGCGACGCTTGGGAAAAAGAAGCTAAAAAACGCGGATTGAGCAACCACAAAACCACACCAAAAGCTCTAAAAGCTAAAGTTTCGAAAGAAGCTGTAAAGCTTTTTGAAGAGTTGGGCATTATGAATCATGTTGAGGTGGAAGCGCGTTATGAAATTGAACTCGAAGAATACACCAAAAAAATCCAAATTGAAGGTAGAATTTTAGGTGATATTGCCAGAAATCATGTTATTCCAACGGCCATTCGTTACCAAAATACTTTGATTGAAAATGTGCGCGGCCTTAAAGAAATCTTCGGAAAAGATTTTGAGAAAATCGCCAAAGAACAAATCTCGCTCATCAAAGAAATTTCATTGCATATTGAGGGTATTAACTCAAATGTTGATGCCATGATTGAAGAGCGCAAAAAGGCCAACAACTTGACTTCTGTTGAGAAAATGGCCGATGCTTATTGTGACAAAGTAAAACCGTATTTCGATGTCATTCGTGACCATTGCGACAAACTTGAGTTGTTGGTCGATGATGAAATGTGGACACTCACTAAATACAGAGAGTTATTATTCACACGATAGTCATTTTGAATTAGAAAAAATCCCGCTCAAAAGGCGGGATTTTTATTTGTATCCAAGCATAAGTAATTTAAGGTCTATTTAAACGTTTGTTCAGGTAATTATTATTTATTTTTGGGTCATCAGTTTCTGCGGCATGAAAAAGCTTGTCTTTATTTTATTTTGTTTGGTTTTAAATGTTTCATCATTTTTTGCTCAAGAAAATTTCTCGGTTTATTTTGATAGCAATAAGTTTGAACTCAATACAACACAAACCCAATCTTTAGAGCAGTGGATAACTTCCAATACCACCGGAAAAATCCTTGCCATTCACGGTTTTACCGATGAAGACGGAACTTCAGGGTACAACGATACACTGGCGCAAAAACGCGTTGCTTGTATTTACAACAAGATTCAGAATCGCATCAAGATTCGCGACGATTTTAAAACGCGCAGCTTCGGCGAAAACTTCGCACTATCAGCCAACAAAGCCCAAAACCGAAAAGTGACCATTTATTATTTGCTCGAAAAAGATTTACCGCGTGAAGACGAAATTCTAGGCATCAAACCCAAAGAACCGGTTTCAGAATTGCGCGAAGTGATTCATTATCCCGAACAAATGCAATTCACCAATCCGGATGGTTCGGTCAACGAATACAAGCTTGATGTTGCTTTTATGAAGAAACTCGGCGAGGCGCAAACGGGTGAAAAGCTCAAAATTGACAACTTGAATTTTGTCATCAACACCTATATTGTGGTTCCTGAATCGCGCTCTAAAATGTATGAATTGCTGCTCGTTTTGCAGAAAAACCCGAGCATGAAAGTGCAAATTCAAGGGCATTTATGTTGTATGCCGGTTGATCGTAATGATTTATCAACCCAACGCGCCAAAGCCATCAAAAACTTTTTGGTCGGCCAAGGCATCAATCCTGAAAGGCTCACTTATAAAGGTTTTGGCAGCAGTCAACCCATTCATCCAATTCCCGAAAAAGACGAAACCCAACGCGCGGCCAACCGTCGTGTTGAAATTGAAATCACCGCAAGATAAGTTTGTGTTATGAAAAAAGTGTTTGCCGTATGTTTGATGTTTTTGTCTGCGGCACTGCAAGGGCAGGAGCTCACGCTTTTTTTTGACTTTGACCGCTGCGATTTAAACCCAACTGCGCAAACCCAATTACAGCATTGGCTTGCTGATCATCCGAATGTTGAGGTTACCAAGATTTATGGTTTTTGTGACTGGAAAGGCAGTAATCATTACAACGATTCACTGTCAATCAAACGCGTCAAAACAGTTTTGGCCTATCTTCAAGAAAAAAATATTTTGGTGCAACAAGGCTACGAAATCAAAGGTTTTGGTGAAGATTTTCCGCAGTCAAAAGTGCAGTCTGAAAACCGAAAAGTCATCATCAACTACACCCAAAAGCCACAAAAACCAAAAGATTCTCATTTGAGTGAGCAAATCAGTCAAGCTCAAGTGGGCGATAAAATTCAACTCACACGCATTTATTTTGCCAACATGACCGCGCGTATTCTGCCGCAATCACTGCCGGTTTTACAAGATTTATTGTGCGCTTTAGAAGAACATCCATCGCTTAAAATTGAAATTCAGGGCCACATTTGTTGTCAATTGGTATACGACATCAACGATTTGTCTACGCGCCGAGCCCAAGCGGTGTACAACTATTTGGCGCGACAAAAAATCAGTAGAAAACGCTTGTCTTACAAAGGCTTCGGAACCAGTAAACCCATCTATACCATTCCCGAAAAAACACCACAAGAAGAAGATGCCAACCGCCGTGTTGAAATTTTAATCCTCGAACATTGACAGGCAGCAAAAGCTTGGTTATCTTTGCGCCACACAACAACACAACCATGAATTCAGAAACTTCAAAGCGCTATGATTTGCGCGGCGTTTCGGCTACCAAAGACGATGTACACAACGCCATCAAAAACCTCAACAAAGGTTTGTTCCCTAAAGCATTTTGCAAAATAGTCCCCGATACTCTAACCGGCGATGACAATTATTGTTTGGTGATGCATGCCGATGGCGCCGGAACCAAATCATCCTTGGCTTATATGTATTGGAAAGAAACAGGCGATCTTTCAGTCTGGAAAGGCATTGCCCAAGACGCACTGATCATGAACATCGACGATTTACTTTGCGTAGGAGCCACCAGTAAAATCATGCTTTCGTCTACTATTGGGCGCAATAAAAACCTCATTCCCGGCGAAGTAATTCAAGCCATTATTTCGGGAACTGAAGAACTCATTGCCGAACTCAAAAACCATGGCGTTGAGATTTTTTCTACCGGAGGTGAAACCGCTGACGTAGGCGATTTGGTGCGCACCATTATTGTTGATTCAACCGTAACGGCTCGTATGAAACGCTCTGAGGTTATTGACAACGCTCGCATTCAGTCCGGAGACGTTATTGTTGGCTTGGCTTCGTTTGGACAGGCTACTTATGAAAACGAGTACAACGGAGGCATGGGCAGCAACGGATTAACATCTGCTCGACACGATGTTTTTCATCATTCGTTGGCCGAGAAATACCCCGAAAGTTATGACGCCCAAGTACCCAAAGAACTCGTTTATTCCGGGAATATTCAACTCACCGATGTGGTCAAAGGAGCTCCGCTCAATGCCGGAAAACTAGTCTTGTCGCCTACGAGAACCTATGCGCCGGTAGTCAAAAAAGTCCTCGAAAAATATCGCCCGACCGACATTCACGGTATGGTGCATTGCAGCGGTGGCGGTCAAACCAAGGTGTTGCATTTTATTGAAAATCTGCACATCATCAAAGACAATCTATTTACGGTTCCGCCTTTGTTTGCGCTTATTCAAGAGCAATCGCAAACCTCATGGAAAGAGATGTATCAAGTATTCAATTGCGGACATCGCCTTGAATTCTATGTGCCCGAACACATGGCTGCCGATTTGATTTCAATTTCAGAATCGTTCGGCATTGCGGCGCAAATTGTCGGTAGAGTAGAGGCTTCTGATGTCAAGAAGTTGACCATCCAAAGCCCGAACGGAATTTTTGAATATTAATATTTTTTGAAGCTATTCCCGCTCTCCACTATATCTCCCGAACGAGTCGGGAGGATGCCGTTGCGATCGGGGCTAAAGAAACCGCCATGTCAGAATCAACTTTTATCCCACAAAATATCATCCTTCAAAACGAAAGCGTTTTACTGCGTCCGTTAGAACTTTCAGATTTTGATCATTTATTGCCGTTTTCGCTGCAAGAACCCGAACTCTGGAAGTATTCGTTAGAGCCTGCTTCGGGCGCTGAGAACTTAGAAAAATACATCCGAAAAGCCATCCAGGCCAGAGCCAAAGGCACCGAGTTTCCGTTTGTTGTTTTTGATAAAACCACCAATCGATATGCTGGCTCCACAAGGTTTTACGATATTCAACCTCATTTTCAGACTTTACAATTGGGCTACACTTGGTACGGAAAAGATTTTCAAGGAACCGCGCTCAATAAAAACTGCAAACTTTTGTTGTTGACCTATGCTTTTGAAACGCTCGGTATGCAGCGCGTTGAATTCAGAGCCGATAACAATAACCAACGAAGCAAAGCCGCCATGCGCAGTATTGGTTGCCAAGTAGACGGTGTTTTGCGCAGCAACATGCCTACTTATCAGAGCGATGTCCGCCGCGATAGTATTGTTTTGAGTATCTTGCGCGACGAATGGTTTAATGGGGTAAAAACAAACCTGGAACAAAAAATTAAAAACAGATAAATATGGAAATCAGACCCAAATTTGGCATTGGTCCGTTGTTGTTTGGTATGAAACAAAAAGATGTTCAAGCGGTTTTAGGCAAGCCTGACAAACAATTTGAAGATGACGACCAGAATATTATTTATGTGTACAACGCGCCCAAACTCAGACTAACTTTTTATGAAGATGAAGGTTTTAGAATGGGTTATATTATTTCATCGCATCCGGATTTGGTTTTGTACCAGCAATTCGTGATCGGGAAAACCGCTGATGAAATCAAGAAACTGCTTCAAACCAAACAATACAAAAACTGGGAAATTGAAGAATTTGATTTAGCCGAGAATCACTTTAATGAAGATCATTGGCTCATCTTGCAAACCGAATACAACGAAATTGTCAAAGTTGAACTTGGAGTTGTTGCCAAAAACGCTGATGATTTTGACTGGAAATTCTAAAATTAGCTTATAAAAAAAAGCACGGTTCAAAACCGTGCTTTTTTATTATATATACTTGTACTTATTTCTTTTCAGTAGTAGTGATGGTTGAGCCCGGTAAGGCATCAAAAATCTCAACTTCAAAAATGATGTTGGCATTAGGTGGAATCACGCCGCCGGCTCCGCTCTCACCGTATCCTAAGTTTGAAGGAATAAAGAAAACCGCTTTATCGCCAATATTCATATTGCCAATACCTTCTAAAAAGCCCGGAATCAAACCGTCTTTGCGGCCCGCTTGAAACGGAAATGGTTGATAACCGTTTTGCTTCGCGCGGTTTTCATCAAATTTTCCGTAGGTTTTGTTTACTTCTTCATAGCTGCTGTCAAACAAAGAACCGTCTTCTAAATATCCGGCATAATGAACATAAATATTGCTTCCATCAGCTGGTTTTTTATCAGTGCCTTTTTTAAGATTTGCAAATTCTAGCCCGGAAGCTGTTTTGGTAGCAGTTTTTCTAACCTCGGCCAATTGCTTTACTTTTTCGGCTTTTACCGGAGCATATTTCATATCATATGCTTTTTTAGCTTCAGCATCAGCTGCTTCTTTTTTGGCTTTTGCTTCGGCTTGAATGGCCGCTTGTTTTTTATCGTCTTCGGCTTTGTTTGCATAGTAATCACCAAAAACTTTTACAGCATCAAATGCTTTGGCAGCAGCACCTTTGCGAATGATGGTTACTTTTTTCATCACATCGTCTTGTGCAATGGCATCTACTACATTTTGACCGGTAACTACATAACCGAAAATGGTGTGTTTTCCGTTGAGCCAAGGCGTATCTTTGTGCGTAATAAAAAATTGACTTCCGTTGGTGGCCGGACCTGAGTTGGCCATTGCTAATATACCGGATTTATCAAACACAAATTCCGGAACAATTTCGTCTTTAAAGCTATAACCCGGACCACCAGAACCATTTCCGGCAGGGTCACCACCTTGAATCATAAAGTCTTTAATCACTCTATGAAACTTAAGCCCATCATAAAATGGTTTTCCTTTGAGTTTTGGGTCGGTTACAAAGCTTTGTTTTCCTTCAGTCAAAGCCACAAAGTTTGCAACTGTGATTGGGACTTTTTGATACTCTAAACGAACCAAGATTTTTCCTTTGGCAGTTTCAAATTCAACAAAAAGGCCATCTGTGCTTTGTGCAGGTTTTGCCTGATTGGCAGCAGTCGGTTTTTTTGCCGGAACAGCTTTTTTTCCTTTTTGGGCATTCATACTGAAGCTCGCCAAAAATATAAGAGCAAAAATTTTAATTTTCATTGTGTTTAAGTAATTGATTTAAATGATTATAACTAACGATTAGGCATTTTTTCTAGCAATTCAATTTCAAAAATAAGGTTGGCATTTGGCGGAATCACTCCACCGGCACCTTGCGGGCCGTAACCCAAATGTGAAGGTATAAAAATAATAGCTTTTTCTCCAAAAGATAATTTTTCAATGCCTTCAATAAAACCCGGAATCATGCCATCTCTTTTTCCGGCAGTAAACGGAATCGGTATGTATTGCTGTGCTTGTGCTCTTGCAATGTCGAGTTTGCCAAATTGTTCTGCAACGGATGCTTTACTGGTATCAAACAAGTCACCGTTTTCAAGAAATCCGGCGTAATGAATATAAATTTCACTACCTGGTTTTGGTTTTTTTCCTCCGGTTGAAGCAATGATTTTGTACTGCAAACCCGAAGCTGTTTTTTGGCTGGCTTTACGCAAAGCAGCAAATTCAGCCAATTTTTTATCGATTACCGGCTTGAATTTGATTTCGTATAAACGCTGATTTTCTGCGTCAATCTTTTTTTGCTGTTCGCGTGCTTTGGCTTCTTCAACAAAGTTATTGGCAAAAACTTTTTCGGCATCAAATTTTTTGGCTGCAGCTCCTTTTCGAATGATGGTCACTTTTACGATTTCGTCATTGGGTTCAATGCTGTTAACCGTTTCCATACCGTTGTCAACGACGTGTCCAAAAATGGTATGTCTTCCATCAAGCCAACGGGTAGCGGTATGTGTGATAAAAAATTGACTTCCGTTGGTAGCCGGTCCTGAGTTTGCCATGGCTAAAACACCGCCATCAGTAAAGCAGTTTTCATTGATTTCATCTTTAAATCTATAGCCGGCATCGCCCGAACCATCACCATTAGGATCACCGCCTTGAATCATAAAATTAGGAATCACTCGATGAAATTTGAGCCCGTCATAAAAAGGTTTGCCTTTAAATTGCGTTGCTACACAAGGGTTTTTTCCTTCGGCCAAACAAACAAAATTAGCTACGGTTACGGGTGTTTTTTCAAAATCAAGTTGGGTTATGATGGTTCCTTTGTTGGTTTCAATTTCGGCATATAGCCCATCTGGCAAGTTGTTTTCTGCATTTTTACATGCCGTAAAAAAGATCAAGGCAAAAATAAAAATTGAGATTTTTTTCATACAATTATTCAGTTACAGGTTTAGTTGTGGGTTTGGTTTCTGGCTCAAAAGAATTTAAAGTCACTGTGTAAATTAGCGGTTGGTTGTGTCCAATACGACGATTGTCTCCGTGATAACCATAGCCCATATGCGACGGAAACAAGAAAGTTACTGTTTCATTTTTGCGCATGAGTTTGATGCCGTCTCGTAATCCGCGGATGATTTTTTGTTCTTGATCAACGCGATAATCTTGTGGACGAAGCTCAAGTTCTGAGTAAATTACATTTCCGGACAAGTCTTTAATCTCGTAGGTATAATGTGCAATATCTCCTTTTTTGGGACGCAAAGTATCTGTGGTATTTCGTTTGTCATATCGATACCAATAGCCTTTTTTTGAAGCCAAATAGTTGACATTTGGATTACTCTTAATAATAGAATCAATTAAAGATTCTTCTGCCGATACGAGTTTCTTGTTTCGCTCAACTGATTCATTCAAAAAAGTTCCTGAAGAATGCGATATGGGTTTACGCGCGTTTTGCTGTGAACAACAACTTAAAATTGTAGCGGTGGTAGCAGTTAAAAAAATATACTTAATTTTTTGTATCATTTATGTGGTATTTGGGTAATAACTTGTTTGAATTTTTCTATTGTTTGTAGCATGCTTAAAGACGATTTCCCCCCAGCTGCATTGATGTGTCCGCCACCGTTGAAGTGATCTCGTGCCATTTGATTAACATCAATATCTCCTTGTGAGCGCAAAGAAATCTTGATAATGTTTTCATCTTTATGCTCAATAAAAATAGCAGCTAATTGAATTCCTTTGATGCTCAAGCCATAATTGACAATGCCTTCGGTATCGCCTTTTTCGTATTTGAATTCATCGAGTTCTGCTTGTGTAAGCGCGGTGTAAGCAGCTTTGTATTCAGGAAAAACAACCAAATTGTTCAATGCTCTACCCAGTAATTGTCTACTTTCATAAGAGTTGTTGTCAAAAAGCAAAGCCGGTATTTGTGTATTGTCAACGCCTAAATCAATCAATTCAGCTACAATTCGATGGGTGTTTCCGGTAGTTTTCGGAAATCTAAACGAACCTGAATCCGTCAGAATCCCGGTATAGATACAGGTAGCGATGGTTTGATCAATCTGATTTTTTCCTCCTAAAAATGAAATAAAATTGTACACCATTTCACAAGTTGATCCAAACTGCGTGTCAGAATAAGTAACGGTTGCATAACTGTCAGGGCTTTGATGATGGTCAATCATCACAAATGGAGCTTGTAGTTGGCTGAGTACTTTTTCCAATTCGCCGGTACGGTGCAAAGCATTAAAATCAAGGGTAAAAATAAGCTCAGCTTCTTGAAGAATTTTGGTGGTTTTGACGCGGTCGTTTTCATAAACGAGCACACTTTCACTAGCTGGCATCCAAGCTAAAAACTCCGGGAAGTCATTGGGTGAAATGACCATCGGGTCATGACCGCATTTTTTTAAAAAATGAAACATGGCCAAAGTCGAACCCATAGCATCGCCGTCGGGGCTTCGGTGCGGAATAATCGCAATTTTCTTGGGTTCTGCCAGTAGTTGAGTAACTTTCTGAATGTCTGCTGTAGTCATAAGGCTGCGAAGTTACATTTTTTTGTCAGATGTGCAGTAAATTAACGCAGTCTTAAGTGCATTATTTTGCAATACTCATGCCCAGCCAAACCGAAATTATTCCTATAACAATACTACAAATGCTATAGATTAAAGCCCAAAGTGTTTGTTGGTTTTGCATCAATTGAATGTTTTCAAAAGCAAAAGTTGAAAAGGTTGTATAGCCTCCGCAAAAACCGGTCACCAATAGCCATTTGAGTGGACCGTTAAGTATATTGTTTTTTTCGAGCCAACTCATCAAAACACCAATCAAAAAGCAACCAATTACATTTGTCGTAAAAGTTGCCAGCGGAAAAATTGCACTGTAATACTTTTGAACCAATACAGTTGTTAAATAGCGAAATATGCTGCCGATAGCTCCGCCTAAGCCAACATAAAAAAGAGTTTTAAACATGACTTTTTTGAGTAAAAATAGTTTTTTTAAATTCTATTTTCAACTCTGATTTTTTAAAAGTATTTTTGCCCATGCAACACAACGTACTTATTCTCGATTTTGGTTCTCAATACACCCAACTTATTGCACGAAGGGTTCGAGAACTCAACATCTTCTGTGAAATTTATCCTTATCATCACATTCCGGAAGATTTGTCTAATTACAAAGCCGTTATTTTATCGGGTAGTCCTTTTTCAGTTAGATCTGATGACGCACCGCATCCTGATTTGTCAAACATCAGAGGAAAGCTCCCGTTATTGGCGGTTTGTTATGGCGCGCAGTATTTGGCTCATTTTAATGGAGGCGAAGTAGCACCGTCCAACATTCGTGAATACGGCAGAGCCAATCTTACTTTTATTAAAGCGGACGAACCTCTTTTTGAAGGTATTTTGGTTGATTCACAAGTGTGGATGTCACACAGTGATACCATAAAAAAACTGCCCAATCATGGTGTTCGATTGGCCAGTACGCATGATGTAAATAATGCGGCGTATAGAATTGAAGGTGAGTTAACTTACGCAATACAGTTTCATCCTGAAGTATATCATTCAACCGACGGGAAATTACTTCTTGAAAACTTCTTGATTCGCATTGCCCAAGTGCCACAAAACTTCACTCCGGGTTATTTCGTAGATGAAATTGTTTCAGAATTAAAAAGCAAATTGCAGAACGATCGAGTTGTACTAGGATTATCTGGCGGCGTTGATTCAACAGTTGCTGCGGTTTTATTGCACAAAGCGATTGGTAAAAATTTGTATTGCATTTTTGTCAACAATGGATTGCTCCGAAAAAATGAATTCGAAAATGTGCTCGATCAATACCAACATATGGGTTTGAACGTAAAAGGTGTGGATGCTTCTGCCAGATTTATGGAAGCGCTTGCCGGAATTAGCGATCCAGAATCTAAACGCAAAGTCATTGGTCGCGTGTTTATTGAAGTTTTTGACGATGAGGCACATCAAATTGAAAATGTCAAATGGTTGGCTCAAGGAACCATTTATCCGGATGTAATTGAATCAGTTTCAGTCAAAGGTCCGTCGGCAACCATAAAATCGCATCACAATGTTGGCGGATTGCCCGATTATATGAAATTGAACATTGTTGAGCCATTGCGCATGTTGTTTAAAGACGAAGTTCGTAGAGTAGGGGCTGAACTCGGCATTGATGCTGCTTTATTGGGGAGACATCCGTTTCCGGGTCCGGGATTATCCATCAGGATTTTGGGCGATATAACTTTAGAAAAAGTTCGTATATTGCAAGAGGTTGATGCCGTCTTTATCGAGGGACTAAAATCGTGGGGCTTGTATGATAAAGTATGGCAAGCAGGAGCGATTTTATTACCGGTGCAAAGTGTTGGCGTTATGGGAGATGAGCGAACCTACGAAAAAGTTGTAGCGCTCAGAGCGGTTGAATCAACAGACGGTATGACCGCAGATTGGGTACATTTGCCGTATGATTTTTTGATGAAAATTTCGAATGAAATCATCAATAAAGTCAAAGGTGTAAATCGTGTGGTGTATGATATTAGTTCAAAGCCACCAGCCACAATTGAATGGGAATAACTTAAATTTATGCTATGAATAAACTATTGGTTTTGTTTTTTTCGCTGTTCTTTTTGTGTACTAGTTACAGTCAAACACGTAAAAAAGAACAAGAAGTTGACATTGTTGATCATCAAGTTCAGTTTGGTGAAACCGTTAGAATGATTTCTAAAAAATATCTTGTTGATCCTGCAGAAATATACAAACTCAATAAGTTTGCCGTTGAAGGTATTAGTAAAGGAATGACGCTTAAAGTTCCGGTTCCGCGCAAAGAAAGTGTTTCAAAACCTGAAGTTGAATCAACCAATAAAAACGAAACTGTTGCTCAAAGTGATGTGTCTACCAGAGATTCGGTTCAAGAATCTAAATCTGACGAAGCTCAAAAGCAACAAGTCAAGCCTGAATCAACCAAAGGAAACAATGACTCAGATGTAATCAACTCTTCTACAGTTGTTTCATCACAACCCAAAAAACAGGAAGTAAAAAAAATTGTCATCAGAGAAACACAAACTGATATCAATCACAAAGTCTTGCCCAAAGAAACTTTATTCAGTTTGTCAAGAACCTATAGCGTTTCAGTTGATGAGATTAAAGCCGCCAACCCCGAACTTGCTTCTAAAGGATTACAGGTTGGTCAAACAGTCAAAATACCCAAAGGTAAAACGGTCGACATTCAACAATCAACTTCGGTTGATGCTTCACCTGTTACCGAAAAGCCTGTAGCTGAAAAAAAGACATCTCAAAAAATTGCTGAAGTTAAAACCACTGAATCTAGTACTATTTCTGAAACAATTACACACAAAGTTGAACCCAAAGAAACTTTGTATAGTTTGTCCAGAAAATACAATGTTTCTGTTGAAGAGATTAAAAGCCAAAACGAAGCTTTACTCAAAAACGGGCTTCAAATAGGGCAAACTTTAATTATTAAAAAATAAACTGCACTTCTGTATACAACCTAACTAACTCACAGAATGAAAAAAATATTGATATCAATTGTAGCTGCGGCATTGACAACTGGAGCTGTGTTCGCCCAAGATAAAAACTTTTCAAAACACATTGTCAATCAAGGCGAGACTATTACTCAGATAGCCGCCAAATACAATGTAACACCACACGATATCTATACACTCAATCCCGATGCTCAAAACGGAATTAAACCCAATGATGTTTTGATAATTCCATCGTCAGAGGTAAAGAAAACAATTGCTGAAACTCCAGTAAAAACGATTGCTCAAGCTCCTTTAAATCGAATGCATACGGTTAAAGCCAAAGAAACATTCTTTAGCATTGCTCGTGATTACAACATTCTTGTCGGAGATTTAAAAAACCTTAATCCTGAGGCCTTTTCGGCAGGTTTGAAAGTTGGACAGACTATTAAAATCCCAGATGCAGGTGTTTCAGTTCCGGCTCCAGCTAAACCGGTAGTTGCTCCGAAACCTGAATCAGCTGTGGTTTCAAATGCCAATTCTGAGAAAAAAATCTATCATATTGTTGAGGCCAAAGAAACCAAATTTGGTATTGCCAAAAAGTACGGAATCACTATTGAAGAACTCGAACAGCGCAACCCCGGTATTCAGAACAATTTGCCAATGGGCTATAAATTGATCATCAGTGGGGTGAGTGAAGAACCACAGCCACAAAAAAAAGTGACTGAAAAAGTTCCGGTTGAAAAGCCAAAACCAGTCACTACTCAAATTGTTCGTGATGAGGTTGTTACTACTGAAACCACTAGAACATTAACCAAAAACGGTTATGCCAATTACGAAGTTAAAGACGGCGATACAATGTATAGTTTGAGCCAGTATTTTAATATTTCACAAGATGAGTTGTTGAAACTGAACCCTAATTTGAGCGGAGGAGTCAAAACGGGTACTATACTTAAAGTTCCCGGTCGCGGGCAAATCAAAGTAAGTTCAGCTTCATCGGGTGTACAAAAAGTAGCCGACAATAAAAAGACTTTGCTTCCTAATGTTACCAAAAAACAATTGGTGTTGATGTTGCCGTTTAATGCTGCTAAGATTCAAAGTGATACGCTTAAAACCATTGATGCACGTTTGAAAAAAGATGCCTTTTTGAACATGACACTTGATTTTTATGCCGGAGCTTTGGTCGCGATTGATTCAGCCAAAACACTTGGTTTGAATGTCGATGTAAAGATTCTTGATTCTGAGGAAAGTAAAACCGGTTCATCGGTAGAAGCTTTGGTCAAAAACAATGATTTAAGTAAAGCTGACGCCATCATTGGTCCTTTTTATCAACAATATGCCGAGAAAGTGGCCGATTTGCTCAAAGATAAAAATGTACCGGTAATATCACCCATGTCTAAAGAACCCGGAAAGCCATTTTCAAACTTATATCAAGCGATGCCTTCAACCGAATACGGTAAAACGGCTATGTTTGAATACATGAAAGCCCAAAACGGAAACGTTATTGTGGTGAGTGACCCGAAAAAAGTGGCCAACAAAGATTTTATTATGACCAATTATCCGCAAACTAAATTTGCGGCCTTACTTGATAATGGTGCACTTGACGTAAATGACCTTAAATCATTGTTTGATAAGGATAAAAAGAATTTTGTAGTGCTTGATTCAGAGCGCACAGGACTTATTTTAGGAACCACAAATGTCTTGTTGAACGAAATGTCTAATTTCAACATTCAATTGGTCATCATTGAACAAAATGATACACTTGATTTTGAAGAGATTTCAATGAAACGACTCACCATTCTTAAATTGTTGTATCCGACATTTACTCGTGAGAATACGACTGGTCAAGGTTTAGCTTTTGAACAACACTACAAAGAAAAAAACAAAGTTTTCCCGAACCAATTTGCCGTGCGCGGATTTGATGTTACTTTTGATACGCTCATGCGCATAACACAATTCAAATCGTTTGAGGATTCGGTTTCTGAAATTAAATCGGAACAAGTTGAAAGCCGTTTTCAGTATGCCAAAAAAGGCAAAGACGGCAATGAAAATAGAGGCATTTATCTTATGGAATACCAAGATGATTTGTCTGTAAAACAAGTAAACTAATGACTTCAAAAATAACTTATCTCGGTGAGTTGCGCACCACTTCGGTGCATTTGCAATCCGGGACTGAAATTTTATCTGACGCTCCTACTGATAACCACGGCAAAGGCGAAGCTTTCTCCCCAACTGACCTAGTAGCTAATTCGCTCGGAACTTGTATGGTATCAATCATGGCGATTAAGTCAAAAGATATGAATCTTGATTTGACCGGAAGCACGGTTGAAGTTACCAAAATCATGAACCCGGAACCGCGCAAAATTGCTAAGATCATTGTGGTTTTGAATATGTCTATTGCTGCAGATGAAAAAACGCGCACTATTTTAGAACGCGTGGCGATGAATTGTCCGGTTTTGCTGAGTTTGCATCCGGATATTGAAAAAGAAGTTACTTTCAATTGGAAGTAATGACCGAATCGCAAAAGGAATTATTAGCGCTCGCACATGCCCGAATGCCTTTTGGTAAATACAAAGATTCATATCTGATAGATTTGCCTGAATTTTATGTAGTTTGGTTCAAAAATAATGGCTTCCCCGCCGGAAAATTAGGGCAACAACTTCAACTTGTTTATGAGCTCAAACTCAACGGACTCGAACCGATGTTGCGCGATTTGCGCAGTCGTTTTCAAAAGCCGTAAAAGCGCATGTTTTGCTGTGAATAAATCTGCGTGACGCATGGTTTTTAATCAATATATAATTGTATTTTTGCCACGTTTTTTAAACCGCACAACAACAACACAACAACAACATCATCATGAATCAAACTAAGTATATTTTTGTTACCGGCGGCGTGACTTCTTCTCTCGGGAAAGGAATCATTGCGGCATCGTTGGCAAAATTGCTGCAAGCCCGCGGTTATCGAACCACCATTCAAAAGTTCGATCCGTATATCAATGTTGATCCGGGCACACTTAATCCTTATGAACACGGCGAATGTTTTGTCACCGATGATGGCGCCGAAACCGATTTGGACCTGGGCCATTACGAACGATTTTTAAATGTTCCGACTTCACAGGCCAACAATGTAACTACAGGCCGCGTTTATCTTTCGGTGATAGAAAAAGAACGCCGCGGAGAATTCTTGGGCAAAACTGTTCAAGTTGTTCCGCACATCACCAATGAAATCAAAGAGCGTATGCAATTGCTCGGCAACACCGGCGATTTTGACATTGTTATTACTGAGATTGGTGGAACCGTTGGTGATATTGAATCATTGCCGTATATAGAATCGGTTCGTCAATTGGTTTGGGAACTCGGCGAAGGCAACAGTATTGTGATTCACCTGACTTTGGTTCCGTATTTGGCGGCAGCCGGTGAACTCAAAACCAAACCCACACAGCATTCGGTCAAAACGCTCATGGAAAGCGGTATCAAAGCCGATATTCTCGTTTGCCGCACAGAGCATGAACTCTCTGATGAATTGCGCCAAAAACTCGCTTTGTTTTGCAACGTAAAACGCGAGGCTGTAATTCAATCTATTGATGCTTCTACGATTTATGAAGTGCCGAATTTAATGCTTGAAGAAGGACTCGATGTGGTTACCCTCAAAAAACTCAACTTACCCAAAAAGAACTCGCCCGATCTCAAGAACTGGAATGTTTTTTTACATCGATTAAAAAATCCAAAACATACCGTTAATATTGGTCTCATTGGTAAATATGTAGAATTGCAAGATTCGTACAAATCAATCCTTGAAGCCTTTATTCACGCCGGTGCTACCAATGAAACTAAAGTGAATGTGGTTTCGGTTCATTCGGAACATATTGATGCCGATAACGTTGCTGAGAAACTCTCAGGTTTAGACGGAATCCTTGTGGCACCGGGCTTTGGCGAGCGCGGTATTGAAGGAAAAATTGAAGCCGTTCGTTATGCCCGTGAAAAGCATTTGCCGTTTTTTGGCATTTGTCTCGGCATGCAAATGGCCGTTATTGAATATGCGCGCAATGTTTTAGGTTTAAAAGATGCCAATTCTACTGAGATGAATCGCGGAACTTCGCATCCGGTGATTGATTTGATGGAAGAACAAAAAAGCATTACAGACAAAGGCGGAACCATGCGTTTGGGCGCTTGGAAATGCGTTTTGAAACCGAGAACTTTGGCCCAAAGTATTTATAATACAGATCAAATTTTAGAGCGTCATCGTCATCGTTATGAATACAACAGTGACTATTTACAAGCACTTGAAAAAGGCGGTTTGATTGCTTCTGGCGTCAATCCGGATACGAATTTAGTAGAAGTGGTTGAGATTGCCGATCACCCGTTTTTTGTGGGCGTGCAATATCATCCGGAATACAAAAGTACGGTAGCCAATCCGCATCCTATATTTGTTCGTTTTGTTGCGGCAACAGTACAATCAAAAAAGAAATAATCAATTTTTATTTATATCAATGGAAGAAAAAAAATTTGACCTCAACTCGATTATAGGCTTTGTTTTGCTGTTCGGGATTTTGTTCTGGATTATGTATCAAAATCAACCAACAGCCGAGCAATTAGCTGCTGAGAAAGCCAAGAAGGAGTTGGCTCAAAAACAAGCAAAACAAGCTTCAAAAGTAGTGGCTCCAATTACAGAAACGACTCTAACAACTGCTGACTCTACTGAGTTGAACGCTTTGAAAAGTACCATGGGCGCTTTTGCTTATTCAGCAACTTTGCCATCAGCCAAGGAACAAGTCACCACTTTAGAAAACAATTTACTTCGTCTTAAGATTTCAAATAAAGGCGGATATATAACAGAGGCAGTTCTTAAAAACCATGAGCGACTCAAAAAAGGTTCTGGTCAGCTCGTTACACTGATTAGAAATAACAATTCACAACTGAGTTTGTCATTAAAAACCCAAGACAATCGTTTGTTGCAAACCGAGGATTTGTTTTTTGAGCCAAACTTGACCAAATCAGGCGAGGATCAAATCTTGACCCTTCGTTTAAAAACTGCTGCAGATGCTTATTTAGAGTATCGTTATGTTTTAAAACCAAACAATTATATGCTTGATTTTGATGTGCGTTCACAGGGATTGAGCAAGGTTTTAAACACAGCACAGCCCATAGACATGCAATGGGATATGCAAACATATTGCAATGAAAAAAGTGTTGGGTATGAAAACCGATATACGGATATTCGCTTTGAATATGAAGATGGCAAAGATGATTATACGGGGCAAGGGAAAGACAGTGAAGAATCACCCAATAAAGTTTCATTCATTGCTTTTAAACAGCATTTTTTCTCGACTATTTTGTTGACCAAAAGTCCTTTTGAAAAAGCCAAGTTATATTCAGATAATTTGGTTCAAGATGAAGAGATTGACACCTTAGTTACCAAACAATTCAAGGCTACTATTCCGTTGGCTTTTCATGGAGGTGAATTGAACAACCAAATGAATTTGTATTTAGGCCCGACAGATTATGCAACTTTAAAGGCTTATGATCGAAACTTAGACAAAATCATTCCGTTGGGTTGGGGTATTTTTGGCTGGATCAACAAGTTCATCTTTATTCCGTTGTTTGGCTTTTTGAGTTCATTTATTGCTTACGGAATTGCCATCATCGTCTTTACGATCATCATCAAAATAGCGATGTCGCCCATTACTTATAAGTCATTTTTATCTCAAGCCAAGATGAAAGTTTTGCGTCCGGAGATTAATGAACTTAGTGAAAAATTCAAAAAAGATCCGCTCAAAAAACAGCAAGAAACCATGAAGTTGTACAACAAAGCCGGTGTGAGTCCGCTGGCAGGTTGTATTCCAGCGCTGATTCAGTTGCCGTTCATGTATGCATCGTTTCAGTTTTTCCCATCGGCTTTTGAGTTGCGTCAGAAAAGTTTTTTATGGGCTGACGATTTGTCTTCATTTGACCAAATCGCTCAATTGCCTTTCCATATTCCTTTGTACGGAAGCCACATCAGCTTGTTCCCGATTTTGGCTGCCATTGCCATTTTCTTTTACATGAAAATGACTTCGGGTGACCAGCAAATGGCTGCTCCACAGCAAGAAGGTATGCCGGATATGACCAAAATCATGAAGATGATGATTTACATTTCACCGGTGATGATGTTGATTTTCTTTAACAGCTACGGAGCCGGATTGAGTTTATATAACTTTATCTCAAACTTAATCACCATCGGAATTATGTTTGTGATCAAGAAATATATTGTTGATCCTGAAAAAATCCACGCGCAAATTCAAGAAAACAAACTCAAAGAGCCTAAAAAACAAGGTAGATTCCAACAAAAATTACAACAAATGATGGAAGAAGCCGAAGCGCAAAAGGCGCAACAGAAGAAAAAATAAATATTTAAAATATTGAATGATCAAAGAGATTGTTCATCCTAACCAAAAACCGCTCTTTTTTGAAGCGGTTTTTTTTATGTATTTAAGGAGTTAATTTAAAAAATCTAATTCTGAGCTTTGTGGTGGATGTAAGTTTTGTTTAATGAAAATCTACCTTTTCATGTAATAAATTCTCAATGATTAAACAGCAGTTAAACTTTGTAAGTATTTGTTATAAAGTAATTTAGTAAAGGTTTGTTTTTTATAAATTTAAAAAAAATAACATAAAAAACTATGAGAACACTTTTACTTTTATGCTGCACATGCTGTTTGTATTTTGGAAATGCTCAAAATATAAATTTCACAGACTCTTTACTTAAAGGCGCATTGATTGATGCTCCAGAAGTAGCCAATGGCACTAGTTTTATTGATTTAAACGGAAATACAACCACCAATGTCGATACCAATAGCGATGGTGAAATCAGTATTTCAGAAGCGCAGAACATCGCACACATCGATTTTTCTTATTTGCCATTTACTGATTTAGAAGGTTTGCAATATTTTACCAATGTAAAAACCATAACTTCTTATAACAGTTTGGCCACCACTTTCAACTTTCCAGAACTTGTCAATTTGGAAGAGCTTACCCTAACTGCAATTTCAGGTCAGATGGTCTTATCAAATTTTGATGTTTCCGAAAATTTAAATCTAAAAAAGTTGAACTTATACACCGGTCTTGCCAACAGCATAGATTTGTCTGATAACATCAATTTAAGAGAATTAATCATTAAAGATGAAGCATCAAATTTGAACTTGAATCTAGATAATTTAATCAACTTAAGAAAGTTAACTTATTTCGGAAACCTGCCTACTTTAGACCTGTCAGATTGCATCAAATTAATAGAAGTTACAATTGGTTATACCACAGCTACAAATATTGGTCTATCATCTATAGATTTATCAAACCAACCGTTGCTCATAAATTTATACATCAGCAATACAAATATTACCAGTTTAGATTTAACAAATAATCGCAATCTAGAAAACGTATACGTGCAGAATAATCAGCTACAAAATATTTTTTTCGGAAATCTTACCTATGTTAGAAATTTGTATTGTGAAAACAACCAGCTCACAACATTAAACTTAAATAACTTTCAGAATCTTGAAATACTCTCATGTGCCAATAATAATTTGACGGAACTGAAACTTAAAAATTTCAAAATCGAACAGTATGTTGATTTCAGCAACAATCCAAACTTACAATATATCTGTTGCGATGCAGAACAGCAAGTCTATATTCAAAACCAAGCTTTATTAAACGGAAATTTCGACGCTGTTGTAAATTCTGATTGTGCAACCGTTGGCGCTTTGAGTATAAACAACATCGATAATACGCAAAGTAAAATCTCAATTTTTCCAAATCCTGCCCAAGATTATCTCATTTTTAGTAATCAAAAAGTCCTCGACAATGTGACTATTTATGAACTCAACGGGCGGTTGATAAAAACATATCAAAAGATAGCCAAAAGCATTGATGTTTCTTTCTTGGAAAAAGGTGTTTACTTGATAAAAATAAATACTGATGAGCAAACACAAACACTCAAATTCATCAAAGATTAGTAAAAAAAGCCCAGCAGTGAAGTTGGGCTTTTTTGTTTGGAGATACCCGAAAGTACTTCCGTTCTCAGATTAATTAACTTATCGTTGTACAACAATCTTAAAATTTTGACTTTGTTGGCTGTTGCTGATTTTTAATAGATAAAGCCCGTTGTTTAAATGACTTGTTTTTAATGTGTATTTTGCTTCAGTTGGGTTGATGTTTTCTTTCATGATGGTTTTTCCACTCAAATCTGTCAAACAAAGTTGCGCATCAGATAATGAGACACTCAATTGAATGTTCAGCATGTCTGAAACCGGATTCGGAAAAACACTGATGCTGTTTTGAACTTGTGTTTGGTTGGCTAATAAAAGCTGACATGAATTTGTAACCGGATTGGTGTTTTCAATGGTGTTGCCCGAGTTTAAAATATGGTTAGAAAATCCGCTAAAATGACTCGGATAAAACGTACATCTAAAAACCGAATTTTGCGTGGGTGAACTGTTTTGTGTCATTACGCCTGAAGCATTGACCGGATTGATGTATTTCCAGACGGTGGTTCCTGAGTCGTCAACTTCTGTAAAAGTGCCCGCCGGACCGTTGCACATGAGCACATTTCCGTTTGAAAGCATCTGCGCACCCGAAATATTCATGGCGTAATAATTATTGGGGTTTCCGCTGTTATAAATCCATTCGGCTGTGCTGGGCAAATACGGAAGGCTTGATTCATACAAATAGCCATTGGTTGGAGGGTTAATGATGTCTACCGTTGAGTAATTTCCTCCGGTTCGGCCTAAACCATTGTTAAAAACCATGATTTTGTTTTCAAACGCAAGGCCAGAAGGTATCCAATGCGCATTGTGTTGACCAAAAAACTGTGCGTTTGTCGTATGGTTATAAGTAGCTGAATTTCCCCAGCGATATAGTAAATCTCCGCCTTTTCCTGAGTTTCCACCACTGTGACCGGCTGCTTGCGCCGTGGTTGTGCTGTGATCGATGATCCAAATTTCGTCTAAATTGTGACTGCTCAGTAAAATCTGATCTAACGAAGCATTATAATCAATTGAATTGAGGTGAATCCAATCTGAATTGGTCGCACTCGCATTGTAATTAATATTGAGCAATTGCGGATTCGATGCAACTGAATTATAGCTGGGTTTAGTAGCATCAAAATCTTGAACCAAATGGTCGGTCAAATGCCATTCCCAAACAATATTACCCGTGTTGGTCCCGGTGGGTTGTAGCTCAATGATTTTTTCACTCCACAAAACCGATGGAGTCAAAGCCGGATTTCTGCCCAAAGCAATGGCTTGCGTATTGGTGATTTTTTCCCAAGCAATGATCAAAATGTTTCCGTTGGGCAAAGCTTTTATATCGTGGTGTTGACATTGATTGGTGTCTGATATAGTATAGCTCCAAATTACGTTTCCATCCCAATCAATCTTTTCAATAATTCCGCCTTTACCACCGGCATTGAATGTTGTGTTGTTGGCATTTCCGGTTCTTAATAAAGTGCCGTCTTCTAACAAATAAACTGCTTGTCCGGGTTTGTATTGGCTATTCCAAACATGAACCAGCTGACCGCATTTATCAATCAAATAAGTATTATTTGAAGTATTTGGAGCGAATAAAACATACCCATCGTCCAAACTACCTGATTGATGTTCTATCAAACCGATGGTTTGTGCTTTGAGCGATGATATAGCTGCGCATAAAACGATGATGGATAAACTTATTTTCATCAGCGGTTAACGATTACTTTAAAGCTTTGGTTGTTTTTACCATCGTTTAATCTGAGCAAATAAGTTCCGTTGTATAGGGTGTCGGTTTCAAAAACACACAAAGTACTGCCTTGTGGAAGTTTTTTGGTTTCGATGAGTTTTCCGGTTATATCGATTAAATCAACCGTCAAGTCACGCGTGGTCATCGGAATTTGCATGACTACAAAATCTTGCGCCGGATTCGGAGCAACCACTACATTACTTACGTCAAAACCCGAAGTTGATAAAGCTGTGTAGGTTGTGGTGCCAGCCGGAATCGAGGTTACAGTTGTTGTGGTAACAGTTCCGTAAAATGTGGGTCCTACAACATACGGATAAGCCGAGTTGTGATTCGCATCAACCGTAGTGAAATAGCAATAAATACCATTCGGATATTCGGGCGTAATGCAAAAACGACCGTTGTGTTCGTCTAAATAACTCGGATCGCCGGGATGTGCCACATATTCGTAATCCTCTCTAAAATAACCATTAAAATAAGTGGTATTTACTGCCGGGCCGTTGGTTCTGGTGGTTTGATTTTTTAGCTGATAACTTGATTTCATTCTGGTAATGGTACCGGTTCCGTCGGTGTTGGTATAGGCATAAGCGCCATAAATCGGAAAACCATCATAAGCAAAACCCAGCAACGGTGAATGCTCGTTAGGATTGATGACATACAGCCCGTCAGACGGGTACGCATCGCATACATTAGAAATCACATTCAAATCTAAATTAAAAGCACTCGGATTTTGGTGGTGGTGATAATTGCCCATGGCCGGATGTGCTTTGGCACAATCAAAGCCGCCTTTTTCGGCCAAAACAGCATCGCGATTCCAAGCTTGAGTAGTTTGCGGACCACCTGGACACGGAGGATTTCCGGGTCCGCCGCAGAGCGCATTGGTATTGTTGTTCCAAGCCACGCCATCTCTGTAATCAAACAAAGCTACACCATTGATAAAAATGCCAATGTTACCGCCAGTTGTAGCAGTTGGCGTACCTGTGTTTTGAGAAGGTGAAAGACTAACTTTAAATATTTTGTTTTGTGCTGTAGCTATAGATGGATTGCCATCTTGAAACGGCCCTGTGATGTAGGCCGGAATTCCCGTGGCTGAAATATACGCATGGGTTGTATTGTAATTAACCGATTGTACATTGGCTTGCACCGCGTCAACAATAGGAGTAGAGTTACCCGCTACATAATGACGCCCGGTAATACCCGTTGTGTTTTGTAGCCATTTTGTGATGGCAGGATTGGTTTGCGCCATGAGCATCATGCTTTGCGCCCCGATTATTAGAGTAAAGAGAGCTTTTTTCATATTAGTTGCGGATAAGTTTTACGTTGGTATTGTTGTTAATGGTCATCAGATAAATACCTGCCGGATAAGCTGAAATATCATAAGAAACCGAAGTTTGATTGTTGAACTCTTGACTGTTTAATAACTGCCCTTGCAAATTGTAGAGTTCAATTTTTTCGATTTGATAATTTTTGTTTTGGATGTTGACTAAACCGCTGGTCGGATTTGGATAAACGGTTAAATTCTGTTTGAATTCAGCGGCTGAAACCGATAAAACTTCGTTGTTGGCATTGTATGTAGGTGATTGAATCACAAAGTTTCCGGTGCCATTCGGTATTCGCGCATAACCCATATCGGCAGTTTGTGTTCCAAAGCTGATGTTCTCAATAATGGTTCCGTTGGCATAAGCTAAAATAACACTCTCACCGGCACTTGATAATTTAAAATTCGCATGAAGCCCTACTTGTGACCCGTCTTCATCAGCCCAAATGGTTAAGTAGCCATGTGGCTCAATGGTGAGTCCAGACGGGAAGGCCCATTTAATCAAATTGGTATCGGTATCGGTCATGTATAAATTGTCTAAACTCAAAGTAGTATCGGTGTTGTTGTAGAGTTCAATCCAATCCTCAAATTCACCGTCTTGGTCAGTAATGGTTGAAGTGTTTTGCGCCATAAGCTCGTTAACCACCAAATCACCGGGATTAATGGTTGGGTAAACCGCGTGCAGAGTATAAAATTCATGTTCGGCTCTTACCGGCGAAAACTTACCAACGTTGTTGTTTTCGGCATAAATGTAATACTGCATAAAAGCTTTGCTCATATTCATGGCAGCGCCATAAATATTATCGTTGGCAGCTCCGTCACCATGCGCTCCGTCGTCATACATCAATACTTTGGTAAAAGGCAATTCTTTATCAGAACGATAACCTAAATAAACGCTATTGGTGTTTGTGTTAACTACATTCGCCGTAATAAATACGTCGCTGTTGATTAAAGGCTCTGCAACCGCTGGCAACACTGAGGTAATGGTGGGTTGCGCATTGGTAAAATCAGCCAAAGTGTTCAAATAAGTGTTGCGTCCGCTCATAAGATTGGTGATGCCTGGCGCTGAATTCATTCCTCCGGTAATATCTGTATTCAAGTTGCTTTGATATTGAGCATACGTATATTGTTTATTCGGGTCAGCTTGAACCGCTGCATCAATAATGGCTTGATAGGATTGAGCGGTAGTCAGATAGCTGTTGTTGGCAAAATTTTCTTCCATAATGGTTTTGTAGTGTGCCAAATACATGCGTTTGTATTTCGGAACCGCCAATAGTTTTTGTACGAGTGGCCAAGCTGCATCTGATGCGTGTAATAAATGCGTCATCTGTTTTTTGGCAGTAGTTGTATTTAGGGCAATGGTTCCGGTTTGCGAAAAAACACCAAACGACATATTCAAATCCCAAACTACTGGGTTAAATCGACCGTTGTCGTCTTTATACAAATAATAATTTTGTTTGAACGTACCGATGTAGCTATCCAAATTAACCAATGCATTGTCATAAGCCAGCATCCACAAAGCGCGGTCAACATCTAAAACAGATTCAATGTTGTTGATGTCATTGGCAAGTGTGTTGGTCAGCGTAACCAAATCTTCCCAACCGGCAGTAGAGTTCATTTCGTAAGCGGTTTGATAGCTAGCAATATTGGTTCCGAGATATGCTAAATTAGGCAAAGCTGTACTGTTCGGGCCTGCGCCGCCAATCGGATTACATTTAAAAAAAGCATTGTTATTAGAGTAAAAATGCTCGTCAACAAATTTCTTTGAAATCGATTCGGCACTGGTATACAAACCAATCAGAGTACCGTTGACATATACATTGGCATAATTACACAAAGGCGCATCCATATATTGTCTGAGAATCGCGTAGGAGAGCGGCTCTCTCAAAAACGTTGGATCAAAATAGACATTGCTGAGTTTGATATCGGTGTAGCCTTGATAGTTCTGACTTTGATAAGTGTCCAGCTCAATATGAAAAGGGTTTTTAACGCGATTAGCATTGTAAGTACTGTTGCCTTTATATTTAACGCCGACATTGTTGAATATGGTTCCGTTGATGGTAACCGATTGCGCCGGAATATAATCTTCGGTTGAAGCTGCTTGCGCGTCGAGCAAGGCATC
This sequence comes from Flavobacterium sp. CYK-55, assembly GCF_018413465.1. Classification (GTDB taxonomy): domain Bacteria; phylum Bacteroidota; class Bacteroidia; order Flavobacteriales; family Flavobacteriaceae; genus Flavobacterium. Next base: position 376,319 of record NZ_JAHCDK010000003.1, on the reverse strand, counting down.
CCAATTGCTTTCGGCAAATACAATTCGAATATCTTGAATCGTATTGATGTCATAAAGTGATTGCGAAAAAGCTCTGGTTCCAAAGATTAAAATTAGCGCTGTGAGAATGGTTTTTTTAATCATAATTGAATGGTTGATTTTGTTTTGACGAAGGATTGTTTTATTTCTTGCGGTTGCGGGTAAATTATTTTGGATAACTGTATTTCGGATTGAACAAAAACTCCTGATCGGTGAGTGTTTTTAAAAAGGCAATTAAATCGGCGCGGTCGTGATCGGTTAATTGCATGGGTAGTCGTAACTCTTTGGGAACATGTTTGTTTGAAGGCAATGAGTTATAGTGATTGATTACCTGCGTTAAATTCTTAAATCGACCGTCATGCATGTACGGAAACGTGAATTGAATGTTGCGCAAAGTAGGCGTTCTAAACCGCAGCGAATCTTCTTTTTTGCCGGTAATTTTCATGCGTCCGATGTCTTTTAAATCTTCATCTAAATCAAGTCCGTTGTTTTCAAATCGATCATCTGAAAATAAAGGTTCTTTGTGGCAAGCGGCACAATGTTGTTTGAATAAATCATAGCCTTTTTGTTCGTTTTCTGAGAAACTTTCTTGGCCTTGCATCACGCGATCGTATTTGGCATTAGCCGATTGCAACATCAGCATAAATTGCGATAGCGCTTTCAAAGTAAGTTGTCCTGTGATTTTTTGGGTGCCGAATGCTTTTTCAAACAGCTGCGGATATTTTTGCGTTTGTTGTAATTTTTCAACTACGTGTGCCAAAGATTCATCCATTTCAACCGGACTTTGAATCGGGTTGAGCGGTTGCATATCTAAATGATTGACACCGCCGTCCCACAAAAAATCTTTGTTCCAAGCAAGGTTGATGAGCGCCATCGCATTGCGCGTCCCGATTTTACCGTCAATGCCGTGGCTAAGTTCGTGGTCAACATGTGTAAATCCGGTAGCTTGCAAATGACAAGTAGCACAACTAATGGTATTATCGCGTGAAAGTATCGGATCGTAAAACAAATTTCGTCCAAGTTGAAAGCCTTCTTCAGTAAGCGGATTTTTTGAAAAATCATAACGCGGTTTGGGCCAACCTTTCGGAATTGTAAGGTAAATAGGCGTGGGCTTAAAATACGCAAATCCGGCACAAACAAAAGTGGCCGCCAAAACGCTGATGATATGTTTTTTATTCGGCGTTATCATTGCTTAAACATAAGTAGGGCATTATCGGCCAACTTCATGGCTCGATTGCCGGGAATCATCACACTCGAAAATTCGGTTACTTTAAAGTTTTCAAAAAACGCAGCTAAATCAATAGAAATCAAATTTAGATTGGCTGCGTTGGGTATGATTTCAATTTTTCTGAGCGCATTGTTGGGGTTTAAGTAACCGCCAATGTGGTATTGAAATTGGTTTTTTCGGCTGGTCAATGTAGGACATTTGCCTTCTATTTTAAAATTGATGTAACCGCTTTGCCAGGCCCAATACATGCCGCGGGTCGGGTCAAGATCGCCGCCAAGTGCGCCCGAAACACTGCTCAAACTATCAACGCCCAAATCAAAAGTAATTTTTTTGATTTTTTTATTTGTACCAGGGCCGATGTTCAGGATGTAGGTTTTGGCTTCTTGCCAATCAACCAAATGATGTTGTTTGGGCGCTTTGAGGTTGGTATGGTCGGTAAAGTAAACTTGAATATTCGAAGCGTATAATTTTACAGTTGAAAATTGTAAACTGTCATTTTGTTTTGATACATACCATTTTTCAGCTTCGAGCGGAAGCTTGTCAAAACTAAAGTTGAATTTGAGTTGCAACGAATCTTTTTGCGCCCATGAATTCATTGATAAAGCACAACACAACCAAAAAGCAATATTTTGCAGCAGCCTAATCATGACGTGGTTTAGGCGGATGTGAAAACAAAGCTGCTAATTCAGTGGTCAAATCATCAAAATCATCCATTTGATCTGGATGACATAATTTTTTAATATCTGTAAAATGATCAAAATGGGTTTGCTCAATTTGTAGTTGTAGTTCGCCGAGTTTTGAAACGAGTTTCTTTTGCGCTGTGGTATCTATTGGCTCTTGTTTGAGTAAACTGTACAATTCATTTTTACAAAATCGAACTTCATGATCTAACGAGTCAATTTGGGCGCGGTGAGCGTGAATTAATTTTTCATACGCTTGTTTTTGCGCCTGGTCAAAATGCAGTTTTTCTATGATGAGCCTTTTGGGGCCTTCGTGATGCGGGCCATTCATACCATGAGGTCTGTGCTCCGGCATGGGTGATTTACCCATGACCAAAAACAATAAAATGGCTACATTCAGGAGTAATAAAATGCCGACCATCCAGCTGAGTAATTTAACCTTATTCATGTTGGTACAGTTGATTTGATTTGTTTAAATCAGATGCTATTTCAGAAACCGATTGATTTTTTTGGGTGTGATGAACTTGCTTCAAAGCCTTAAAATTGAGGCCTATGAGCAATAAAAATGAAGCCGCTGCGAGCCAAACCGCTGAGGTTGATACGCGCGGATACTGGTCAATGCGTGCTTGAATTTTAATAAATAAATCATCGCTTGGCTCCGCAGCTTGATGACCGTCGGTGCTGTTGATGATTGAATTGATCCAATTTTGTGCTTCCATAGTTTTGTAGACGAAAGGTTTTATTTTTTCTTGCGGTATTCGATGAATTTTTCTGATAATTTTTCTTGCAGCGATGCTTTGGCCCTAAAAACCAACGATTCAATAGCCGAAACGCTCAGGTTCATGACCTCGGCAATTTCAGGATTGGATAAACCTTCAATTTTTGAAAGCACAAAAGCCGTTTTCTGATTTTCGGGCAAAGTGTTGATGGTTTGGTATAAAAGGGCGGCTTTTTCTTTGTTTTCAAGCAAAATGCCCGGATGTTCAAAGTTGGGATGATTGAGATAATCATGTTCGTTTTGGCTTTTGGTGCCAAAAATAAACCAGCGTTTACGGCTGTTTTTGTGTTTGATTAAATCGTGACATTTGTTCAGCGCAATGCGGTAAATCCAGGTTTTGAGCGATGACTTTTGGTTGAATTGTTCGAGCGAATGATACACTTGTACAAAAACATCTTGTGTGATTTCTTCGGCTTCTTCAATATTTTGCAGATAGTGCAAGGCAAGATTGTACACCAATATATGATATTGATGGTAAAGGTTTTGAAAATCTTGCTCGCTTTGGTTCATGTGCGCAAATTACAAGGAAATATTTTTAACAGCTCAATGGGGAATCTATTTTTTGATTGAAGCAAATAATACTATATTTGACGGACTAAAAAATAGCCCTGATCGCAGTGAAAATCCTTTTGTAAAAAGCATTTGCCGGAGCTTGGCGGAGGAAAATTTCTTTTTGTCAAAAGATTGCAACGCAGAGCAGGAATAGCTTCTCACAAAAATAAAAGAATAAAATATGAAATTACTTGAAGGAAAAGTAGCCATCATTACCGGTGCCAGCCGCGGAATTGGCAAAGGAATCGCCGAAGTTTTTGCTCGTCACGGAGCCAACGTAGCTTTTACGTATAGTTCATCGGTAGAATCGGCCATGGCGCTTGAAAACGAACTCAATGCTATGGGCATCAAAGCCAAAGGTTACCAATCAAACGCTGCTGATTTTAACCAAGCGCAAGAATTTACCGATGCTGTTTTGGCTGAATTTGGCACCATTGATATTTTGATCAACAACGCCGGAATCACCAAAGACAATTTGCTCATGCGTATGTCTGAGGAAGATTTTAACCAAGTGATTCAAGTGAATTTAAATTCGGTGTTCAACATGACCAAAGCGGTTCAAAAAACATTTTTGAAAAACCGTGCAGGTTCGATTATCAACATGAGTTCGGTAGTAGGCGTAAAAGGAAACGCCGGCCAAACCAACTATGCAGCTTCTAAAGCGGGCGTGATTGGTTTTACCAAATCAGTGGCTTTAGAGTTGGGTTCGAGAAACATTCGTTGCAATGCCATTGCTCCGGGTTTTATTGAAACCGAAATGACCGCCAAACTCAATGAAGATGTAGTGCAAGGTTGGAGAGACAGTATTCCGCTGAAACGCGGCGGAACTACCGAAGACGTAGCCAATGCTTGTTTGTTCTTCGCGTCAGATATGAGTACGTATGTAACCGGTCAGGTTATGAATGTAGACGGAGGAATGTTGACATAATCGACATCTAATTTTAATGACAACAAGCGCCCTATTATTGATTATTTTATCGCTCGGTATAGCCGCGGGTTTGTCCTACTATCAATATTTTTACAAGGCCAAAAATCTGTCTAATGTGTATAGATTTTTGGCTTTTTTGCGTTTTGTAGCGATTTTTTCAGTGCTGTTGTTGCTGATCAATCCGGTCATCACGCACAAATCTTTTGAAGTGGTCAAATCGCCTTTGATTTTGGCGGTTGACAATTCATCTTCAATTGCAGATTTAAAAGCGGATGCTTCTGTTAAAGAAGTCTACGAAAAGTTATCATCAAATGCTGCTTTGCGCGACAAATTTGATGTTCAAACCTATAAGTTTGATCAAGAAGTTTCGGTTTCAAATGCCTTTGATTTTAAAGGAAAACAAACCAATCTTGAACAACTAGCCAAAAACATCAAAAGTGTGTATCGCAGCGCCAACCGAGCTGCCGTTATCATCACCGACGGAAACCAAACCATCGGCAACGATTATGTGTATAGTTTTGATGCGGAACAAGCAGTTTACCCGGTAGCGGTGGGCGATACCACCACTTTTTTGGATTTGCGCATTGCCGAACTTAATGTCAATAAATACGCTTTTCATAAGAATAAATTTCCGGCCGAGATATTCTTAAACTATTCCGGAAACAAAAACATCAGCGCCAACTTTAAAATTGTGCAAGGCAACAACACCTTGTTTACACAGCAAGTTTCGTTTTCGCCTGAAAAAAAATCAATGGTTATTCAAGCTTTGTTGCCCGCTGAACAGCCCGGGCTTCAGGTGTATAAAGCGATAGTCACTTCGGCCGAAAAAGAAAAAAACAGCTACAACAACACCAAGAATTTTGCGGTTGAAGTGCTCGATCAGAAAACCAATGTTGCGTTGGTAAGCGCGATTAATCATCCGGATTTGGGCGCTTTGAAACGTTCGATTGAAACCAATCCGCAACGAAAAGTGCGCGTTTTAAAACCTTCGGAATTATCAGCGACGGATCAGTACAACTTAGTGATTGCTTATCAACCCACGGCTGATTTTAAACCAGTTTTTGATGCGGCCCATCGTGCCGGAATCAATATGATGATCGTGACCGGAGTCAATACGGATTATTCATTTTTGAATCAGCAGCAAAGCAATTTGGTGTTTAAAATGAGTGGTCAACGCGAAGATTATACCGCCGATTTTGATGCCGGATTTAATTGGTTCTCCATTGAGAATATTGGTTTTGAGCAGTTTCCGCCTTTGCAGAATGCCTTCGGAACCATTACAGTCAATGGCAATGTATCCACGTTGTTATCCGCTAAAATTCGCAATATTGACATCGAGATGCCGCTCTTGGCTTTTGCCGAAAATCAAGGAAAACGCACGGCTTATTGGTTAGGCGAGAATGCTTGGAAATGGCGTTTGCAGAGCCATGTTGATAACAAGAGTTTTGAAAAATACGATGTGTTTGTTGATAAAATGGTGCAGTATCTCACATCGAACAACGCCAGAAAATCATTGGTTGTGAATCATGAGCGCTTTTATAATTCAGGCGATGCGCTTGAAATTACCGCGCAATATTTTAATAAAAACTACGAGCCCGATGAGCAAGCGCGATTGACCATTCAGGTAGTGAATAAAAACACCAAGCAAACCAAAAAATACGATTTGCTTAAAACCAACAATGCTTTTAAAGTTAATTTAGATGGTTTGTCGGCAGGTCAGTACAGTTTTTCGGTCAAAGAACTCAATACCAACACCGTTTACAACGGAACTTTTGAAGTGCTCGATTTTGACATTGAAAAGCAATTTGTGAACCCGGATTTGAATCAACTCAAGCAATTGGCGGCACAAACCAAAGGTCAAGTTTATGTTCCGAATCAAGTTGATGCGCTTGTGAAGAGTTTGCTCGAAAACCCAAAATATCAAGCTATTGAAAAAGCCATAGTTCGCAAAACACCTCTGATTGACTGGGTTTGGTTGTTGGTCATAGCCGCGCTGGCCTTGGCAACTGAATGGTTCACCCGCAAATACAACGGATTGTTATAGTTTATTTTTGATATTTTTTCTTCTTCAAAATATCTGAGGCTGTTTGGTAATACGAAACAGTTTGATCTATTAAATCTTTTCGGGGTTTATCCAAAGGTTTTTCATCATAATACAACTGAAAATGAGGCGCCAACTTTGCATCGGGAATCAAATTCAATTGCAATTGTTTTACTTGTTGTTTGGGCGATAAAATGGTTAAAACATTGTCTTTGATCAATCCTAAATTTTGATAAGTCGCCACAAAAGCGCGTGGTTTGTAATCAGCTTGCAACACGTCTTGACCGTAGAATTTACTTTGATAATTAAAATGCAACAAACCAAACAGCGTAGGCATTACATCAATTTGTGACATGAGTTGGTTGTATTGTTTGGCTTGAATATCTTTTGGACTAAAAATCATCGCAGGAATGCGGTATTTATCAAGCGGAAGTTCAGTCTTTCCGGCACTTGAGGCGCAATGGTCAGCTATGATAACAAAAACGGTATTGTTATACCAAGATTGCTTTTTAGCCATTTCAAAAAACTGTTTCAAGGCAAAATCGGTATACTTTACACCACCGTCTCTTGATTTGGCATCACCCGGAATATCAATGCGATTGTTCGGATAGGTAAACGGTCGATGGTTGCTCACAGTCATCCAATGATTAAAGAAAGGTTTGCCGGTTTTGGCTTCATCGTTCATGGTTTGAATGGCCTTTTTAGCCATGTCTTCATCACAAACACCCCAGACATTGTCAAAGGTAATTTCATTGGGTTTGAATGATTTTTTATCTACAATATCATAACCGTTTCCGGAATAGAAATCCTGCATATTGTCAAAAAAGGCGTCGCCGCCATACAGGAATTTTACTTGATAACCTTTTTGCTTAAAAATGTTTCCGGTAGAGCATTTGTCTTTGTTGTCTTTGCGTTTTACCACACTTTCGCCTGCGGTGGGCGGCAAACATAAAGTTACAGCTTCTAAGCCACGCACGGTGCGGTTCCCAACAGCATAAAGATTGGTAAACAACAAGCTTTTGGTGGCCAAACTGTCTAAGAATGGTGTAATGTTTTTTTGATTGCCATACATTTTAAAAAAGTCGGCACTGTAACTTTCTAGGGTAATCAGCACTACATTTTTATGTGTTTCGGTGCTGTCGCTTTTGATGGTTCGCAAAGTGCTGTCTCCTGAAATGGCAGGTAATTGTTGCTTTAACAGCGCATAAGCTTCATTTTCGGGTATGGTTTTATAGAATTTAAAATAGTCTAATTCGCTATTGATAAACGCTAAATAAAATTTATAAACGCCGTTGGCTTGTAGCTCATTGGTAAAGATATTTTCGTCGTTTTCTTTACTCGATAAAAACGGAATAATCAGCAGTGAAACCGCAAAAAGCCCAAAGTAAACCAAAGTAATTTGTGTTTTTTCTTTGAAGGTTGGAAGGTTTTCGAGGTAGTTTTTAGAGCTTTTAACGATGTGATAGGTGATGAATCCAGACACTAAAAACAATCCTAAAAAGATAGGAATCACCGGATAAGATTGCATAATGTTACCAATCACTTCATTGGTGTATACCAAATAATCAACAGCAATAAAGTTATAACGCACACCGAATTCGTTCCAAAAAAAGTATTCGCTAATGGCATTCTGAATAATCAGCAAAACATATAAAAACATTACAAAGGCAAACAGCCAAAAGCGGATGGTTTTTCTATGTTTGGGTAAAAACAACAACAATCCAAATAAAACCGTTTTGATGGCTATAAAACTAATACCGATTTCAGGCAGTGAACCGCCGTATTCATTGAGAATCGTATTGCCAAAATAAACATACATGAGCAACGCAACCAACAATCCGAAGATGATGTAACCGTAGGGTTTTAAATATTTTGAATCAGAAATAAAAATCAAATACAGCCATAAAAAAAAACTAGCTACTGCAAAAACAAAAAAGTCAGAAACCAATCCAAGGCTGAATATTTTTAAAGTATCAAAAAATGAAAATGATGATTGTGTAATCGGGTGGAAGAGCAGCACCAATCTGAGTACTAAACTTACCACTAAGTAAAAAACGGCAAGATTGTAAAACGGAGAAAGTTTTTTTGAAAAAGTCATAGCTTGTTTTCTTAAGCCACAAAATTAATCAAAACATTTCATCTGAAATATCTCATTTATAGGCAAAATAAAATATGTATAGAATTAAAAAGTTTAAAAAATAAATAATACTTTTAGTGACCAATTAAATGGAATTACAACAGAGCCAAAATCAAATGATATGAAAAGCACAGTATTTACTTCCGTTTTATGCTCAATAGCTATTCATTGTTCCGCCCAAGAATGGAGCAACAACCTCAATCAGGCTTTTCGAGAAGCATCCATGACCAACAAAAAGGTATTGTTGTTTTTCTCAACGGATGAAAACTGCGAACGATGTCAGAAATTAGACAAAAACGTTTTGCAATCTCCAGAGTTCAAAGACTTTGCAAAAGATGACTACATTTTGGTCAAACAAGATTTTGAACCAACTGATGATCCGCAGCAACTTGAACAAAACCTTTTGGTGGTTGAAAAATACAACAAAGACGGTTTCTTCCCGCTGCTGGTTATCTTGAACAAAAATGCAAAAGTTATTGGCCAAGTAGGTGCTTATAACAATGAAACGCCCAACCAATATCTCGACAGGCTTCTGTCCGTTAAACATTAAACAATTCAATCATATAAATCAAAGCATCCTTTAAGGGTGCTTTTTTTGTTGGAGTCAATGATTATTGACAAAAAAAAATATTCTCAATTCTGCGGCACAAAAAGCCCAAAAAACTAAATCTTTCAAAGAAATTTTCATCTCATTAAAAAATGCGTAAAACTTCAAGTTAAGCATCGGTTTTTCTTGGCTTTCAAAAGCTAAAAAACTATATTTACTACGCGAATAATTTTTGATATGAATCCCCAAAACCAAGAGCAAACTTTTGAACCTGACCACGATTTGCAGGAGCCTCAGTTGAATATTTTACTCACCACTGATGAAGATGATGACCGACCGGTTTATTTGTCCGGTAATTTTAATCAATGGCATACACAAGATTTGAACTTTCAGATGGAAAAAATCGGCAGCGGATTATATCATTATAAATTCCCGGCAGATTTTGCGTACCCGGATGAGTTGTTGTACAAATTTACCAAAGGTGATTGGAGCGAAGTTGAAATTGACAAATATGGCAACAGAACTGAGAATCGATCTTGCAAAGAACATTCCGGAGTGCGCAAAGAACACGTGGACAAATGGCGTAAAAACTGGTTGCCTTTTAAATCGAATTTCTTGCCCAAGGTTCATTTGATTTCAGATGAATTTGAGATTCCGCAACTCAATAAAACGCGTCGTGTCTGGGCTTTGCTACCCCATGATTATGACCAAACTACTGAGCGTTATCCGGTTTTGTATCTGCAAGATGCCCAAAATTTATTCAATGAAAAAGCGCAATACGGCAATTGGGAAATAGATAAAAAACTCGCCGTCATGTCTGAATATAAAATCGGGAAAATCATTGTGATTGCCATCGAACATGCCGATCAAGACCGCATCAAAGAATACAATGTAGGCAACACCGTTTTAGGCGCAGGTCAGGGCAAAAAATACATTCGATTTATTACCGATACACTCAAACCTTTTGTAGATAAGGCATTCCGAACCAAACCAGAGCGTGAACACACCGGAATCGGTGGCAGTTCTATGGGCGGTTTGGTCAGTATTTTTTCAGGTTTGATGTATCCCGAAGTCTACGGGAAGCTCATGGTTTTTTCGCCGTCTTTGTGGGTGGTTCCCAAAATGAATTTCAATCAAATGGATTTTTCAGAACCCGGAGAAACCAAAATTTATCTTTACGCAGGCGGTGACGAAAGCGCCACGATGATTGACCACGTAAAAAGATTCAAAAAAAATCTCTTAAAAAACGAATTAGCAACCAACAAAATGAAAATACAACTCAGCATCAATATGCTTGGGAAGCACAATGAAACTTATTGGAGCGACGAATTCCCGAAGGCTATTGAATGGTTGTTTTTCAATACTAAAGATTAAAGTTTAGATGAAAACAATTGAAATTAAAAACCTTGAAGCATTTTCGGGTTTGGTATTGATTCCGGTTTTTGAAACCAATCCTCAAAATGTTGTGCCGATTGAGTTTCACGGCGTATCGATTCCGTCCAAAGTTTTTTACGGTAAAAAAGACACCCATTATTTGGTCGAAAAATACGATTGCCTGCACTTGTTTATTGGTTTGGGTAAAAAAATCGATTATCAATCGCTCAAAACTATTTTCAGACGCATTGCAGCCAATGAAAAAGAGCGCTTTGGCAAAAATGTCGCATTATACATTCCGGAGATATTTACTTTACAACAAGTTGAAGCCGTTATTTCAGGCTTGTCATTGGGCGCTTATCATTTAGGCCACTTCAAAGAAAAGCAAGTGCATCCGCTTTTAGAAAAAGAGTTTTCGCTGTCGATTTTATCTAAAAATGATCATACTGAAACCATTACCCGCGCTGTCAAAATTGGGCGTGCTCAAAAAGAAGTGATGCAATTAGTCGATTTGCCATCAAATGTAGTAACGCCGTCTTATCTCTCGCAATGGGCGCAAGATATGGGCGCTGCGCACGGATTTTCTACACGTGTGCTCGATGCGGCCGCCTGTAAAATTGAAGGTTTAGACGCTTTTTTATCGGTGGGTAAAGGAAGCGCCAAAGAACCGCAATTCATCATGATGGATTATCAGCCCACAGGCGATAAACTCAGACACATCGGTTTGGTGGGCAAAGGAATTACTTTTGACACGGGCGGATTGAATATTAAAACGGCCGGAATGGTGCATATGAAGTCAGATATGGCCGGAGCTGCCGCTGTTTTGGGCGCTATGGTTCTGATTGCCGATTTGAAACTTCCGGTGCGCGTCACGGCGATTGTTCCGTGTTGTGAAAATGCGGTTGATAAAGATGCTTTTTATCCTAGCGATGTCATCAACAGTTACCAAGGCGCAACCATTGAAGTGATTGATACTGATGCCGAAGGTAGACTTATTCTAGCCGATGGTTTATCGTATTTGATTAAAAATTTCAAACCTGAAATTGTGGTTGATTTGGCTACTTTAACCGGAAGTTGCGTGGCTACTTTTGGCTATGAATGCGCCGGATTGTTTACGAATAATCCTGAATTGCAACAAAAATTGCAGTATTCCGGTGATGCCATTGGTGAGCGAATGTGGCCGCTTCCGTTGTGGGATGCCTATGCGTCGGAACTTGACAGCGATATTGCCGATGTGAAAAACTACCACGGAAAACCATACGCCGGAGCCATTACTGCCGCCAAGTTTTTGGAGTATTTTACTGACAAACATACCGCTTGGGCTCATTTGGATATTGCCGGTGTGGCTTTTATTGACGATGAATTTGCAAAAAGCAAACACGCCTCTGCATACGGCACTTATTTACTAACTCATTTTATTGAAAATCTTTAAGTTATGAGCAAAAATCCCAAAACATTTGTTTGTATATCAAACTATTTTAAAGGCGCAGATTTTTTGATTTCGCTCAAAAAGTTAGGCAATAAAGTATATTTAGTTACTTCAGAAAAGTTGCGTGACAAGCCTTGGCCCATGGATTTCATTGACGAGATTTTCTTTATGGAAGGGCAGGACACTGATTGGAATTTAGAACATTTGCTTTTGGGTGTGAGTAATTTGATGCGTCATTCTGAAATTCATTCTATTGTTGCGCTCGATGATTTTGATGTAGAAAAAGCCACTTATTTGCGTGAAAATCTTCGAATTGACGGTATGGGTCAAACCACCGGTAGATATTTTCGCGATAAATTGGCCATGCGTATGCGCGCTAAAAGTTGCGCTATTTCTAACCCAGAATTTTGTTCACTGTTTAATGATCACGAAATCAATCAATTTGCAGATGCAGTGCCAGCCCCGTGGGTGCTCAAGCCACGTTCTGAGGCTTCAGCATCGGGCATCATAAAAGTACATGACAAAGAATCACTTTGGATACACATCAATGAATTGGGCAACAATCGTTTTAAATATTTGCTCGAACAATTCCGTCCGGGCGATGTATATCACTGTGATAGTTTGGTGCTCAATGGAGAGATTTTATTCAGCATCAGTTCACAATATTTAGCTACACCTATGGAAATTTCTCAAGGCGGCGGTATTTTTAGAAGTGCCGTTATTCCTTATGGAAGTGACGACGCTCAAGCCATCCAAGAAATCAATGCGCAAGTCATCAAAGGCTTTGGTTTGAAACACGGAGCGGCGCATTCAGAATACATTAAGTGTCGTGAAACCGGAAGATTTTTCTTTTTAGAAACTTCGTCTAGAGTAGGCGGAGCGCATATAGCCGAAATGGTGGCCGCGGCTTCAAACATCAATCTGTGGGTTGAATGGGCAGCCATCGAAAATAGCTTGGTCAAAACGACTGATTACAAATTGCCCAAAATCAAAAAAGAGTATGCGGGCATTGTGCTCACGCTTTCTAAATTCCAACACCCGGATTTGTCTTCGTTTAATGACGCTGAAGTTTGTTTTAAAGTGCCTTTAGATTATCACGCCGGATTGATTGTCAACTCAAAAAGCCACGAGCGAGTGCGCGCCTTACTCGATGATTATGCCGAGCGATTGACTCGCGATTTTGCTTCGGTAATTCCGCAAGCTGATGTTAAAGATTTGCACTGATGTATTGGTTGTTGCTCGTTATCGCCGGTTTGTTTGAAGTAGCTTTTGCCACTTGTTTGGGCAAAGCCAAAGAATCAGTCGGATGGGCGATGTATGGTTGGTATGTTGGCTTTTTAATATCGCTCACCATTAGTATGATTTTATTGGTCAAGGCCACACAAACTCTGCCCATCGGTACTGCCTATGCGGTTTGGACCGGTATTGGTGCACTCGGAACTGTCTTGGTAGGTATTTTTGTTTTTAAAGAACCGGCTACTTTTTGGCGTGTGTTTTTTTTGCTTACTTTGATTGGTTCCATCATCGGGCTCAAAGCCGTTTCGCACTGAGGTTACTTTTTAAATAAGCCCAATGAACCGCCTACCCAGTCTTTGTCTTTGTTGAACTTTACGCCAATCATTTCTCCGCGACTGAGTCTTACCAAATTGCACAAAAGGGTAGGAGCCACGGCATCTTTTTGCCAAACACACAGCACGCGCACTTCAACTTTGACTTTGCCGTCGGGCGCTTGTAGAATGGGAATATAGTTGACCTTTTTTTGAAGAATATATAAGTCTTTCTCTTGAACGTTTTCGATGTCTTGACGCGTTACGTGAAAAACAACACCGCTGCCTGAGAATGAAAACAAAGGTTTTAAAACATAGTTTTCTAAATCTGAAGGAATTTCTTTTAGTTCGCTCAGTAAAGTAGTTTCAATAAAATATGGGCCTTTGAGCATGGGCAAAATATACTTGCTGATTCTGAAAAACCAATTCGGATGCCCGGCCCATTCCACATCGAGTTCATCGCTAAAACTAAAGTTGAGTTTTAAATCTTTTCTGAGTTCGAGTTCGTCAAAAATCACGCGGTTGTATATGCGTTTAACCAATATTTCTCTGCCGCTGGCATCGGTATAAAACAATTGATTCCCTTTTTTGATGAGCTCTGTTACACAAACGATTGGAATTCCGAGGTCGCGTCGGCAGTAATAAAAATCAATTTTGGTGTTTTGTTTTTCGGGTTCAATTTCAAGCAAAATCACGTTTTCTTTTGCGTGTCCATTGCAAATGGCTTCTTCTATAATGTGCGCATATTCAGGTTCAGAAATGCCAGTGATGTATGGTGTAAATTCATCTAAAAACGGATACTGTTTTTGGAATTTACCATACAAAACCTGCTGAAAATTAAACAACGACGGAAAACCTTGCACTTCAATAAGTTTCGGAATTACTTGACCATCTTCTTCGCAAATGCCAAAATCAATCGCTAAAAAAGTGGTGTGTGCATCTTCATTCGGAACCCGAGTGTTGAGCAATAAAGCTTGATCAGTTAGTTCTTTAAAATTGGGTTGTGTGATAAATTCAATGACTTGCTCACTGCCTTCAATAAGCTGTTGCTTGAGTTCTTCAGAAATAAAAAAAGGTGATTCGGCCATTCTAAAAGTAGGCACATAATCAAAATCATCAGCAATATCTTGTTGGAAAGCCTTATATTTTTGTTCGCTGAATTGTTGGTTAAAAAGTTGGCGGTATAGGTCAATCATCTTCAGCCGAATTTAGATTGCTAATTGGATAGCATTTTTTTAGTTCTGAGAATATCGTTGATGGCAGTTCTGAGAAAATTAGGAATCAAAGTCTCGTTGGTCTTGTAGATTTTTTCTTCGTCGAGCAAATCTTCGAGCATATTTCTGAATTTTTTACGCCCTTTCATGTTGATGATTTTCTCGCGGGTTTCTGCTTTTTTGAGGTTGGCAATAAAACTCAACGGATCAGCTTCCGGGTGAAACTGCGTTCCGACCATGTAATCTGAAAAACGAACCGCCATAATCGCGCGTTCAAATTGCACGTAATCGCGAATTTTTTCTAGTGAAATAATTTTCGCGCCTTTCTCTTCAAACACATTCAAATTCGGCTGAACCACTTGATAATCACGAGAATCCACCGCATAAAACGGATCGTCTAAACCTTCTAAAAGCGAATCACGCATTCCGTCTTTGGTTTTGTGCACGGTCATAACGCCAAATGAAGTTCCGTTGCGCTTGGTAATTTCGGCCAAACCAAAATGCTGACAAGCCATCTGAAACGAATGACAAATAAGCAACATATGTTTTTTGATTTCGTTTTCTTGGTTCCAGAGTACGAATTGGTCTAAAAATGCGTAGTAATGTTTATCCCAAATACCGTCACCAACTAGAGGATTTCCGGGACCACCGGTTGAAATAAAGATGTCAAAATCTTTGAGTTTTGGAAGTTCTGATTTTCGACGAATGTCAAAAACCTTAAAAGTCAACACTTGGTTGAATCGGCCAATGATGTCCATAATGCAGCGCATGCCTTGGTTGGGCTCGCCGTTATACATATCGAGTATGGCTACTTTGATCAATTGTCCGCTCATTGTGATGGGGATTTAGATAGACATTTGCCCTGCAAATATAGGATTAAATCGTTATAAACCTTTAGTAAATTCTGAAGTAATAAAATCAACTACATCTCCCAACCTGCCTGTTTTTTCAAAAACCGCCAATTGCTTATCGGCGCCGGTTCCGTTTTGCATGATTTGATGTACGTAATTAATGTGTTCACGGCTACCCAATTCATCTACCACATCATCAATAAATTCTAGCAATTCGCCAATGAGCAATTTGGTTTCGACTTCTTTTTGTAATCCAAAATCAATCATTTGGCCTTCAATTCCGTAACGAGCTGCTCTGAATTTATTTTCTTTAATCAGCGCCAATCTATAAATATTGTAACTCATATTGTGTTGGGTGAGTCGGTGTAATTTGGCCACCACCGCTTGAATAATGGCTACAATACACATGGTTTCTTCAACGGTCAAACTCATGTCACAAATTCTAAACTCAATGGTATCGTAAAACGGATGCAAGCGCAAATCCCACCAAATCTTTTTCGGATTGTCAATGCAATTGGTCTTGACCAAAGTTTCAAGATATTTGTCATACGAGGCTACATGATCAAAATATTCCGGCAATCCGGTGCGTGGAAATTTATCAAAAACCTTGGTTCTAAATGATTTGTAACCGGTTTGACGGCCTTCCCAAAAAGGTGAATTGGTTGATAAAGCAAAAATATGCGGCAAAAAATAACACGCCTGGTTCATAAGTTGTAAGCCGATTTCGCGGTTTTCAATGCCCACATGACAATGCATCCCAAAAATCAAATTCGAGCGCGCAGCATCTTGCAATTCATTGACAATGTTGTGATAACGCGGATCATCAGTTATCGGTTGATCTTGCCAGCGCGAAAACGGATGTGTTCCGGCGCCGCCCACCACCAAATTTTGCTTCTCGGCGAGTTCGACAATTTTACTGCGCAAAAACCTAATTTCGCGGTCGGCTTCTTTGACGTTTTTGCAAATATTGGTGCCCACTTCTACCACCGATTGATGCATTTCGGCCTTGACTTGTTCGTTCAAAAAAACCTTAGCGCCATCGACAATTTTAGATAAATGCGAGCGCAAATCGCGGGTTTCCGGGTCAATAATTTGGTATTCTTCTTCAACACCGAGCGTGAATACTGGAAGCTTTTTCATGTGTATATTTTTTTGAAGCTTATCCGGCTATTCGCTTTATCTTTTAAACCTAGAAGGTTTCAAAAACCTCGTAGGTTCAAAAGGATGCCGCTACTATCCGGGCTAGGAAATTAGCTTGCGTTTGATTATTTCTGTTCGACTGAATTTTTGATAAAATCGCCCCAAGTCAGGTTCATTTTTCCGGCTTTGTGTTTTTTGGCCAAACCAATCGCCATTTTGGCTGAAGTTTCTACAACCCATTCAAAGTTTTCGGCACCTACTGAGGTCAGCTCTGCATCGGGCGCCGGATTGCCAAAATCAATCGCATACGGAATACCGTCGCGCACGGCAAACTCTACGGTATTAAAATCATAGCCCAAACCTTGGCACAAACGCAGCGTATAATCTTTAATGGTAGCCAAAAGTTTTTTATCGGTCACCGGATTATCTACCACATAACGCAAATGGTGCGGATTGCGCGGTTCATAAGGCATAATGCGCACGTCTTTTCGGCCCAAACAATATACTCTAAAATACGATTCAAAAACAATTTCTTCTTGTAGTAACATCACTAATTGACCGGTTTCGCGGTGTTTTTCCCAAAACTCTTCTTTGTTTTCAAGTCGGTATACATTTTTCCAACCACCGCCGGCATAAGGTTTCATATAAGCCGGAAATCCGACATAATTAAAAATGCCATCCCAATCGAGCGGATATTTGAGGTTTCTGAATGATTTTGCAGTGGTGTCAGTCGGATGTTCTGCCGAAGGTAAAATCACTGTTTTAGGCAGCGGAACCCCCAAAGTATCGGCCAAACAATTGTTGAAGAATTTATCGTCGGCGCTCCACCAAAACGGATTGTTGATGACATTGGTTCCGGTGAGTGCCATATTTTTTAAATAAGCTCTATAAAACGGAACGTCTTGCGAGATTCGGTCAATGATTACAGCGTATTCGCCGCCTTGGTTTTGAACCACTTTATCAATAGAAACGGCCTCAGCGATGATGCCTTTTTCATTTTTTGAATTTACCCGTTCAATAAAGGCTTGCGGATAAGTGTCTTCCATTCCGAATAATATTCCAATTTTCTTCATAATATGATTCTTTATAATTTAGAAAAATTTGATTCTTGATAAATAATGCGGAAACATTTCGCGCCAAACCGGCCAATCATGCTGACGTTCGGGCCTGATGTCTAACCAATGCGGAACATCGCGTGCCGCCAAAACTTTGCTGAGTGTTAAATTGGCATCAAAACAAATGTCCCAATTTGAGGTTCCGAGAATGATGTCCATGTTCCAAAGTTCGTGATCGTTGAGCCCATATAGATAATCTTCAGGGCTGTTGTAATACACGTTTTCATCGTGATAGCCTTCCATAAAACTCTTGATGTCAAAGGCGCCGCTCATGGAGAACATATGGCTCACATAACCCGGATGACGAAAGGCAAAGTTAGCAGCGTGATAACCGCCAAAACTGCAACCTGCCACGGCTACTTTTCCTGAATAAGTGTTGTTTTTAACACGCTCGACAATTTCATGGCAAATCATTTTGTCATACCAAGTGTGGTTTTGAATTCTGTGCGCCGGATGAATTTGTTTGTTGTAAAAACTGTCTTTATCTATGCTGTTGGGGCAAAAAATCTGAATCAGACCTTGTTCTATATACCAGCGCGCTGATTCAATCAAACCCTGGTCTTTGTTTTCGTGATAGCTGCCCATTGAAGTTGGAAATAAAATGACCGGATAACCCGCATGTCCAAAAACGAGCATTTCAATTTCGCGACTGAGATTCGGAGAATACCATTTGAAAAATTCTTCCTTCATATCAAATAAGGATTGTAATGACCAAGCAAAAGGTGAGTGATGACACCGCACAAACAAGTTTAATAAAAATATCCCACATATGCCATTTTTACTGCGGTTTACTTATATATTTATGATAATGGCTGATGTATTGTTTGTTATTTAGCAAAATATCAAAAAAGAGTTGTTTCTAAACGAGTCATTTGATAAAAACACAAACCGGCACCAGGTTTTGAGTGCTGCTTCAAGAGTTTTTCTTAGTATTGAGGTCTATTGAATTGCATTTAAAGGTTCAAATAACTGTATTTGATTTTTAAGTCTTTCCATCAGCATATTCATCATTCGTTTGTTGAGGGCTGATGAATTTTGAATATATGTGGCGTATTCTTCAGCAGTAAATAAACCAATCACTATTCCTTTGAGGGCGTTTCTGAATTTAATGTCTTTTTGGATGGAGTTTTCTATAAATTGTAGTTTCTTCTCAATAGAGAATGTATAAAAAACATTTTTGTGTTTGCTGATGTGGTTTCTAAAAACTTCGATAAATAAATTGTTTTGAAGTTTTAAAATAGGCCTGAGCGTTTGATTTTGAAAACGTTCGTCGGCAGACGAAGAGGGATTGATTTGACCTATTGAGTCACCTCGAAATTCTAACAAAAATGTGTCGCGCGTTTCCATTTTTGTTTTAAAATTAAAAAAAAACCTCCGTTGTTAGACGGAGGTTTTGGGTAGTTATTAATAATGTACTGTTAATTATTCGCGTACTCTGAAAGTTACTCTTCTGACCAATCTTCTGGCATCACCAGAATCAATAGCCACTGAACTATCTTCACCTTCACTAACTACGTGAAGTCTATCTGGGTTAATTCCAGCTTTAATGAGCGTATTTTTAACGGTATTAGCACGACCAATTGACAACTTGTCATTATATGTACTTTTGCCAATTTCATCAGCATGACCAATAATGTTGATGCTTGCTGATGGATTGTTTCTTAGGAATGTCAACATGAAATCAATTCCTTCTGTAGATACATTGGTAGGCGTGGTTTTGTTAGAATCAAAGTAAGTAGTAACATATCCTTCATTGATCAAACGTTTCACCATATCAGCATTGGCTGTTTCAATGGTTTCCCGAACATTTGATTTATCCACATAATTATCGGTCATGTATTTTTCAAGTTCATCCGGAACCCCGTTTTTGTTCACATCAACCATACGACCTTTGGTATCAACAGCCACTCCAGAAATAGAGTTGTTTTCTACATCAAGGTAATCAGGAACGCCGTCTTTGTCACTGTCATTCATCATTGTTTCTAGTTCACCAATGCGTTTGTCAAGTTCTTCTACTTGTTTGAGTTTTCCTTCATCGATAACAGCCCAATCTCCGTGAATATTATCTTTTCCGAATGAATAAGTAATACCCAAAGAAGCCATAACCATTTGACCTGATAAGTTGTTTTTCTGGTCAGATACGTGACCATCCCAAGTAAAGTGTTGTCTGAAATTAGTTAGAGTGCTAAAATCTCCAATGATTGAAAACTTCTTTGAAATTCTGAGCTCAGGAGAGATACCAAACATTGCTCCTAAATTGAGTTCAGATTTGTTGTAGTAACTTGTAGGATCTCCGGGTTCTTCCAGTTTAGGAGTTGCTCTTGAGGCTTGGAGTCCTGCGTGAATTAATATACTAAGTCTACCTAATTCTTGTTGAATATTAAACAATCTAGAGGCGTTGACAACCCCCTGAAGTCCAAAGCGGTATTGTTGTAATTTAAAATCTTTACTGGCTGTCGATTTATTGTTGGTTAAATAATCTGAGCTGACATCAGCTTTCAAACCAAATCTAGCACTAAACATGTAACGAACACCAAGGCTAAATGAATTGGCACGAATAGAACCAAATAATTGATCAGGATTACTTGAATAATAACCGTCTGTGAATGGGCGTGTACCTTTACTTTGACCTGCTGTGAACTCAAGTGTCCATTTGTTGTAATCTTTTGCTAAACCTGTATCATTTGCTTCTTTAGCATCATCTTTTTTTTGCGAATAACCCGCAGTAATAGCTAATAATGCAAATGATAACAATAGTAAACGGTGTTTCATAGTTTTGAATTTAACTTCGTATAGAGCGTTTTAACACTTAAGTTGCAAATATAATAGTTTAGATTTAATATTCAATCATTTGACAAATAAAAGCTATACACTATTTTTACACAATCTTTCAACTATTAAAACCTAGTTATTATGCGGGTTTCAAATATTTTCTTAACTGTAGATATTGTTTTGTTCAAAGCAACTTCAGAGGTAACGTTTGTATTGCTTATTCAACGAAAAAATGAGCCTTGTAAACTCTGCTGGGCGCTTCCGGGTGGTTTTGTTGATGAGAATGAAAATCCTGATACTGCCGCTGCTCGGGAATTGTTTGAAGAAACGAGTATTAAAGCCACTTTGCAGCAACTACAAGTTTTTGGGAAGCCAAACCGCGACCCGCGCGGGCATGTAGTTTCAGTTGCCTACATTGGTTGGGTTGATAATTCTGTTCTGGCTTTGGCTGCTGACGATGCCTTGAACGCTTGTTGGTTTAATGTCTCAGACTTGCCTCAGCTGGCTTTTGATCATGAGGAGATAATTAAATTTGCTATGAAAAAACAAATATCTGTATTATGAGATTTCACACGAGAAAATGGGTAAAACCCGAAGATTTAAACCCGAATGCCACTTTGTTTGGTGGCAGATTATTGGCGTGGATTGACGAAGAAATTGCGCTTTATTCAGTAGTTCAGCTAGAAAATTCTAGAGTAGTCACAAAGCACATGTCTGAAATTAATTTTCGCAGCTCGGCTAGGCAAGGAGATATTGTTGAAATTGGTATTGATGTAGTTAAATTCGGCACAAGTTCGTTGACTTTAAGATGTGAAGTCAGAAATATGCGTACTTGGGAAACTATCATTACGATTGATGCCATCACCATGGTGAGTTTAGGCGATGATGGAAAACCCAAACCACACGGAAAAACAAAAGTTGAATATGTTAGAGAAAGGCTAGGAGATCGATAAGCTAATTTTGAATTTCTTTACCAGTTGAAAGCTCAAAAATTTCTAAATCAAAATAGCCGATTGAAGCTATGATGTGATCAAAAATGTCGGCCATAATATACTCGTAGTTTTCAAATTTTTTATCTTTTGTAAAAGTGTAAATTTCTAAAGGTATACCTTGAGCTGTTGGTTGTAATTGTCTGCAAAGCAGAATCATATCTTTATTTAAACTCGGATAATTTTCTAAGTAACTGGTGATGTACTTTCTAAACAAACCAAAGTTGGTTAAGTTGCGACCATTGATGGGTAATGTTTTGTCGATTTTGTGTGAAAGGTTATATCGATCAATTTCGGTTTGTCGGGTTTCAATGTATTGACTTACAAGTTGAATTTTTTTTAGGTTTTGCAACTCATCGGGGCTTAAAAAACGGATGCTTTTGGCTCTGATAAGAATGTGTCTTTTGATGCGCCTTCCATCAGAATTAAGCATGCCGCGCCAGTTTCTGAAAGAATCTGAAATTAAACTATATGTTGGAATTGTAGTGGTTGTATAATCAAAGTTGCGCACTTTTACCGTTGCTAAATTAATCTCAATAACATCACCGTCTGCTCCGTATTTGTCAAAAGTAATCCAATCACCAATGCGAACCATATCATTCAACGAAACTTGTACGCTGGCCACAAAACCAAGAATCGTATCGCGAAAAATCAAAATCACAATTGCAGAAACGGCTCCTAAAGTTGTAAGCAAGGTCTGAGCTTTTATGCCAAATAATTCATAAATAATCATTGTGATTCCAATGACCCAAAGAATAATCATTATGACCTGAATATAGCTGTCAATAGGTTTATCGCTGTATTTGGGCTTGAGCTTTAAATAATCGCGTAAAGCGTTAAAAATCGTCCGTACAATCCATAGAATCAATAGGATAATGTATATGCCGACTAGTTTTCCGAAGACCGTTTCCCAATAAACAAAATCATTCAGGATCACCGGGACTGACTTATAAATAAACAAAAGCGGAATCAGATGCGCTATGTACTTTGTTGTTTTGTTGCTGATGAGTAAATCATCAAAACGAGTGTTGGTTTTTTTGGCTACAACTGCCATAACAGTAACCAACAAAAATCTAAAAATGAAGTAAATATTATACGCCAGAAAGCACAGTATAGCAATGTTAATCGCTAAACTCATGTATGATGCTATGGTATCTCCAAGATTCCATTTCCGCAAAAGAGGATAACACCAGCCGTATATAAACTCCAACGTTTTATGCATTTTTCAGGTATTTTTTCTCAATATAAAATGTTCCGAACGGAACCACCGAGGCCAAACAAATAATAGCAAAGATTTTGTTGCTCCATTTTTCTTCAGATTTACAAAAAATCGCTAAGCCAATGTATGCAATAAAAAGTAAGCCATGTGCCATTCCGATAACACGAACATATTGTGGTTGTTCCAGAATATACTTCATTGGCATAGCAAAAAATAAGAGAAGCAACAGGGAAAGCCCCTCGAAAAAAGCAATTTTTTTGAATAAATTCATCTTAAAATAGGTTTGATTAAATGGTTAGGCAAAATTAAATAAACCAACCGATTAAAATAAAATCCCGTGTATTTTTGTCGTATAATTTTTTATAGATGAGTAAACGCGAGTTAAAAAAATATTTGGAACAACTGTCGAATGAGCATCTTCAAGAGCAAATCATTGAACTATATGAGAAATTCCCATTGGTAAAAGTTTATTATGATTTTGTTTTTAAACCCAATGAAGATAAATTGATAGATGAAGCCAAAGCTAAAATTCTCAATGAATATTTCCCGACCAAACGCCGAAAACCCAAAACCAGACGATCAATAGCGCAAAAAAGCATAAAACACTTTATAAATTTAGGTATGGATGCTTTTTTATTATCTGATTTGATGTTGTTTAATCTTGAAGTAATGCTCAAATATTCAAAACAAAAACCGCAAACCTCGGATGCTTTTTATAAAAGTTTTCTCAGTTCGTTTGGGCAACTTATAACCTATCTTACCGAAAATGGATTAACTGCAAATTATCGAGATAGAGTAGAAGCTGCTGTCCTAGAAATTTCAAGGCAAAACTGGCCAAATTTGTTTGCTTTTGAACTAATCATGGAACGACTTTAAAAATTTTCAACAAACCCCAAAAAAAATCTTTAACAAGTCTTTTTTAGGTGTACTTTTGCAAAATTATTCAAAACTGATATGACGCTGCGCGCCACCGAACTCCTTGTTGAAGACGAGCCTAAGGAACTTTATGAGTACCAAAGAGGTGATATTGACGCTATTTTTCAGCGAATTGATCACGCGCCACACAACCATCATTTGTTGTATCAGTTGCCCACAGGCGGAGGAAAAACAGTTATTTTTTCTGAAATTGTACGTCGTTATTTAGCCAAGCACAACAAGAAAGTTTTAGTGCTCACGCATAGAATTGAGCTGTGTAAGCAAACTTCGCAGATGCTCAAAGGTTTTGGTGTGACCAACAAAATCATCAACAGCAAGGTTAAAGATTTGCCAGATCAAAATGATTTTGACTGTTTTGTAGCAATGGTTGAAACGCTCAAGAATCGCATTAACGACAAAAAGTTTCATTTAGACAATATTGGATTGATGATTATTGATGAAGCGCACTACAATTCGTTTAGAAAGTTGTTGCGTTTTTTTGACAATTCATTCATTCTCGGTGTTACTGCTACACCATTGAGTTCCAACATTAAATTGCCAATGTATGAAAATTATCATGAACTTATAGTTGGTGATACTATTGCGTCCTTAGTCGAAAAAGGCTTTTTGGCCAAAGCAACTACGTATAGTTATGAGGTTGGTTTGACTTCACTTAAAGTAGGAATCAATGGCGATTATACCGTAAAATCATCAGATGATTTGTATTCAAATATGGTGATGCAAGAAAAGTTGTTGCATGCTTACACCGAAAAATCATTAGGCAAGAAAACATTGATTTTCAATAACGGAATCAACACATCATTATACGTTTACGATACTTTTTTAGCAGCTGGAATTGATATTAGGCATTTGGATAACACAACCGGACCAGATGAACGGCGTGATATATTGGAGTGGTTTAAAAAAACACCCAATGCAGTACTCACTTCTGTTGGGATTCTGACCACCGGATTTGATGAACCTACTGTTGAAAGTATTATTCTTAATCGCGCAACCAAATCATTAACACTTTATTTTCAGATGATTGGTCGTGGATCAAGAAAACTGCAAAACAAAGATGAATTTACAGTTATCGATTTGGGGAATAATGCTGCAAGATTTGGTCTTTGGAGTGATCCGGTTAATTGGCAGCATATCTTTAAAGCGCCTGAGTTATACCTTGAGAGCTTGCGAGATGATGCTGAAATTGAACATAATTTCAGATATCAAATGCCTCCAGAACTCCGAGCCAAGTTTGCTAAAACGGCCGTGATAGACTTTGATGTTGAAGAAGAACACAAAAAAGCAATTGCAGCCAATTTGCGTTCAAAAGTGGTCATCGAAAAATCATTAGAACAACATGCGCTCATGTGTGTTGAAAATACAACAGATATCAACTCAGCCCGCATATTGGCTAAATTGTTAGGTGATGATATTGAATCGCGCATGAGAAAATATGCCAGCTGCTTAAGTCATTGCAGTAAAAACTATAAAGAATGGCTTATTGAAGACTACAAGCAAAAACTCAGTTTGCTCATTGGTAAAAAGTTTAGAGAACTTAATTTCGATTAGTCTAAAAATGAATTTCAACTCGATGAAATACATTATTTTACCGATATATTCAACGTTTTTTTTTAACAAGAATTCTGTTAAAGAACAAAAAGTGCATTTCATCGACTTTATGAGTGTTTATAACTGATTTAGAGGGTATTTTTTTTTTATTAGACTCATTGAAAATATCTTTGTCAATGAATCAATATGTTAAAACATTTTGTATTCAAAAACCCCACCCCCAGCTTAAACCGACATATTATGAAGAACAAGTACGATGTAATGCTCATTTTAGAAGGCACCTATCCGTTTAATGGCGGAGGCGTTTCTACATGGGCGCACATGCTGTGTAATCAGGTTCGCAACGTGAATTATACATTGTATTCAATCAATGCAGATTTTGAACAGAAATCAAAATATGTTTTGAGTGAAAACGTCAAGGATGTTATTCAAGTTCCGATGTGGTCTCCGTTAGAGCCTCAGGAATTGTTGAGCTATGGAAGTAAAAAATACTACAAAGCCGTCAACAGAAAAGAACAGGAAGACGACCAGGCTATTGCCGATGAATTTATTCCGATCTTTGAAAGATTGTTGGCACATATTTACAATGCCGATGCTGATATTGAAGAAATTGACGACACTATCTTTGATATGTGGCAATTTTTTCAAAACCACGATTACAAAAAAACCATGCGTAGTCAGGCGGTTTGGAATTGTTTCTGCAAAACAGTTTCTGAAGTGATTCGCAAGGACAATCACTACGAAGCCACTTTATATGATTTCACTGTGGGTATGCGTTGGATTTATCGATTCATGTTACCCATATCAATTGATGTTCCCAAAGTTGACATTTCGCATTTAACGCTTTCGGGTTTTCCGGTTATTCCTGCGCTAGTTTTGAAATACAAATACGGAACGCCAATTATGGCTACTGAACACGGTGTTTTTATTCGCGAGCGATTGATTGCAATCAATTCATCGGAATATTCATTTTTCTTAAAGAACTTGTTGATTCGCTTTTCAGAATGCATTACTAAATTAGTTTATTACAAAGCTGATATTATTCTGTCGGTAAATAAGTTTAACATGATTTGGGAGAAAAAATACGGAGCACATCCCAACAAAATAGATGTAATTTACAACGGTATTGATGCTGATTTGTTTGTTCCTAGCCCGAAACCAGTTGCCCTTGAAGGTGTTCCAACCGTAGTAGCAGCAGCACGTATCTTTGAGCTTAAAGATGTGATCACCATGATTAAATCATGTGAAGTAGCCAAACGATCGATTCCAAACGTTCGTTATTTGGTATACGGTGATAACAACGCTGTTCCGGAATACACCAAAGAATGTCGTGACTTGATCAAAAAATTAGGTTTAGAAGACAATTTCTTTTTGGCCGGATACCACGATAAACCACACCAGTTGTTTTGTGAAGGAGATATTTCTATCTTGACCTCGATTTCTGAAGGGTTTCCGTATACAGTTCTTGAATCAATGAGTTGTGGAATCCCCGTGGTTGCTACTGATGTAGGCGGAGTAACAGAAGCTCTTGACGAAAGTTGCGGTTTTATTTGCAAACCAAAAGATTACGAATCCATCGGAATAAGCGTAGTCACTCTGCTACAAGATGAAGCTTTGAGAAAGAAAATGGGAGCAGCGGCAAGAAAAAAAGTGTTGGATAATTTTACAATTGATAAATTCATTAAAGAGTACGAGGTTGCTTATGATTTTGTGATGAACAAAAAAGCACATGAGCCAATTTATCTCAATACTCACTTAGAACAAGAGGCTATGGAAGCATCCTAAGAACAACAATATAGTTTTTTAGTAACTTAACCAAAATAGATCCCCAATCTACAATGGAACATCATTACAGAAACATCAAATCCTTAATCGAGCAGACTAAGGATAAAGTTGGCAAGCCCGTTAGTAGTCAGGTTGTCGAAGCCACGATTGAGTCGTTGGGTATTCGCGAAAAGGATACTATGGATGACTATGGTTTTAATTCAATCAAGGATTTAGCCGACTTAGTATTTTACGAGCTCAACAATGACCCATATTATATTGGCTCTAAAAATGCCAAAGAAATTGAGGTCGAGGCTACTCAGCCCAAAATAATCCAACTCAAAGATTACTTCAAGCTCAAAACTAAAATTTTTGCACAGTATTATTCACTAGGGATTTTTCACCTATTGCCGGTACTCATGCAAATTGCGGCCATTATTTTATTTGGCTATTCACTTTGGACTTTTGTCGGATTCAACGAAATACAATCAACAGCAGTAGTTTTGGGAGTAATTGTAGGGCTCATATCAACTGGTGGATTTGTTCAAGTTATTGGAAAACAAGCCTCATTTTATTGGAACTATCAAGATTATAAGATGACCAATAAAACCATCAATTATTTGCACAAAGTTGGTATGCTGTCTATTTTCTTTGTCTTGACCGCGATTTTCTTGGTTAATTTTTTCTTCCATATTTATCCGTACGAGGTTCTTTTTATTGTATTTGCCTATGCTTTTTTTGTAGGGATGTTACTTTTGATGCTCGCGCCTTTACACACCATCA
Source organism: Flavobacterium sp. CYK-55 (assembly GCF_018413465.1). GTDB lineage: Bacteria > Bacteroidota > Bacteroidia > Flavobacteriales > Flavobacteriaceae > Flavobacterium. Next base: position 348,726 of record NZ_JAHCDK010000003.1, on the reverse strand, counting down.
AACAAAGATGGATGATTACTTTTGCTATTTTTTGCGGAACTGCGGTTGCAATTTTTCTCAAAGAAACTACACAGTTGATGATCTTTTTTACCCATTGGATTGGTATTGGTGTAGCAATATTAATCACCAAAATATTTCTGGTTCTGTACTTTAAAAAACTGACCAAAAACAAAAAATCAATTACTGGAGATAAAATAAAAGTACCGGTTTTGTTGTACCATAATTATCAATATTTCTTTTACGGAATTTTTGTTTATGTTTTTATTTTTATCGACCGTATTTTAGCATGGTCATCCGGAATTAATGGCAATTTGCCTTTTCTGATTTATTTTGAAAAGAATTATGAACTAGGTATGGACTTGGCTATTTTGGTGTTTTTACTTTTGGCCGGTGTTATGGAATACGGCATAGCATCTTTTACTCGCTTTATTGATATTGGCCAAAAAATTACCGATCATAAAACCCCGGAAGATTTCAACAACCAAATCAAAAAGATGTATTGGCAACAGATTTTGATTCTTTTTGTTAGTAGTGCTTTGGCTTTTGTGCTTATATACTATATCATTAATGCCTCGTGGGGTTTTGAGGGTCAGTTCAAAGAAACTTTGGTTAGATTAAGTATTAAAGTATGCGTTATTGGCGGAGCAGGCTATGTTTTGTTGGCATGGGGAATGCTCAATTCATTGTATTTGTTTACCTTGGGCCAAGCAAAACGACCTTTGCAAGCCATTGTGTATGCCTGCTTATTCAATATTGTTTTGGGGTTTTTCCTGAGTCGTTTTTGGTCATATGAATACAGTGTGCTTGGAATGTTTTGTGGCGCTGCTGTATTTGTAGCCATCACACTTAAGGCTATGACTGAATATTTTAAAAACCTGGATTATCATTATTATGCGGCATATTAAGTACTTACTTTTTATCATTCCGTTGATATTTATCTTCAATTCATTCAGAAAAGATATGCGAAAAGACAGCGTACTGGTTTGTTACGGAAAACTAAATCCTGAAACAATCAAAGGTTACAAATACCTTATTGTTGAATCAAAGCATTATTTTCCGAGTAATATCAGGGTTTTTAAATCGCAGAATGAAAAGGTATTTGCCTATATTAGTTTAGGTGAAGTCAATGAAAATGCTCCGCATTACGACGAGCTCAAAAAGCTAACTCTAGGAAAGAACAAGATTTGGAACAGTCACTATCTTGATTTGAGTAAGAAAAAAACCATTGAAACGCTTATGCTTATTGTAGATGAGATTTTTGAAAAAGGCTATGACGGTTTGTTCTTAGACAATTTTGATAATTATACCATTCATGGTCCTCAAAAAGAACAAAAAGCCGGAATTATAGAGCTGATGAAACTCATTAAGGAAAAATATCCTAAAAAGATGTTTATTCAAAATGCCGGTTTAGAATTATTGCCAGACAGTAATTCGTTTGTTGATGCAGTAGCAGTTGAATCTGTGGCAACCGACTACGATTTTAAAACCAAACAATACAAATTAAAAAAGCAAGAAGCTTTTGAAAAATATTTGGGTGAGCTTGACAAAATTCATCAATCTTTTAAAATACCAGTGATTATTATAGAATATGCCGATACAGAGAATCTGGTTTCTGAAGTTAAAGATCGTTTAGTTCAAACTAAGCATTATTATTTTATCGGAAATATTGATTTACAAACCTTACCCAAATTTAAAAAGTAACACAATATGATGATGTTTCTCACCAGTTCGATCTTGATGGGTTTTATAAGGCTTTGCTTTATATTACTCTTCTTGTTCTATCTGAATCGAAAATTCGTTAGTGTTTCCAAGCACGTTCATTTCATGGATTTTATCGTGCTCAATTGGTTTCGATACGCCGCCATGCTCATCATTACTTTATTCGTTTTGGTCGAGGTAAGCGCTTATAATTTGTTTAATTGTTTCTTCATTTTTACCCTGATTTTAGGAATTGATATGATCGGAATTGAAAATCTTAAAACACCACGTGTCTATTTTAGAGAGCATATCAAAACAGGGTTACTTACTTTTTTGCGCAACGTTGAGAACGAAAAATCATTTTGGTTTTGGTTTAGCGTTAACCGAAACAAGAAAAAGAAAGACAGCAACATGCTCATTTTAATGATCACCATTGTATTGGGAATCACCACATTCTTGAGTAGATATTACTTTATTATTTATGATAATTATTCGTTGTCAGACGCTTGGATTAATGACTTAAACCACTTAATTCAGTTTGACAATCAATATTGGTTTACTTTTGAGTTAAATACTGATGCCGAACTTATTTTGGCTAATTTCTACGGAAAAATTACAGATGTCAGTCCAACAATAGCTTTACAAGTTATTGCTATTCTTGAATCTACTTTGCTGGCCATTGTGATTTTTTGGGTAATCAATAAGCTCACACCTTCAAAGTTTATCGCGCCTTCAGTAGCAGCTTTGTTCTTTAGCTTGGTTTATGTACTCACACCACTTAATGTATATTTTTTACTCAAAGCCAACCCAACTTTTATGGCTTTGACCTTTGCCTTACCTGCCTTTGTAATGTACCTTAACCCAAATGTACTTCGTGCAAATAAATGGAATTACTTTATGGCTTTTATGGCAGTTTTTATTGCTATTGGCTTGACCGATTTGTTTACGCTTTGTGTACTCATTCCTCCATTTTTAATCATTGCATTTTTCTTCACTAAAATCAAAAGTAAGCGCCACAATTTGATAGCTATCGGAGCCTATATTATGGCATTGCTTTCACTCGGTGCGGTGTATCAATATGCCTGTTATTATCAGCGAATTGAATTAGTTGATTATTTGCAAACAAATTTACTCTCGGTAAGTTCATATACCTATGTGCCTCAGCTTATTGTTCCATATAGTGAGATCATCAGAATAGCACAATGGAGTACAGTTTTCGGATTAGTTTTAGTTCTATTACTGGTTTTGATTAAGAAAGACAATTGGCGTGCAACTCTGGCTTTTTATGCCTATTTCAACTTCTTGATTGCCTTAACTTTTGTTAAGAGTGAATGGTTGGATATTGATATGCTCAACAATTCGCTTTCGGTTTTTATCCCGATTATTATTGGTTTAAACCTTGCCGTTTTGATGCGCATATTTAATCTGATTTTTGAACGATTCGAAAAATACAGCCCGTTGACCGTTGCGGTAATTTATGGATTGATGTTGTATGCAGCAGTGTTTTATCAGCAAAAAGGAATCAATGCGTTAACCGTGTCTGACCAAACTCCGAAACAAATTCTGAATGCTTACGATAAAATTTCTCAGACTTTTTTCAATCATTCATATTGTGTTGTTAATGACCCTTCGGCACAGGTAATCAGTAACAATTCGCATTTCTTTATGAACTATGATTTTTTTGTCAAAGATTATCCGAGCATAGATTCCATCAATACAAAAAACAAAAAAGATCCCATGTTTTTGGTCAGAAACCCTGAATATTCATTAGCCAAAAGCGTATTGGTTTTTGTACTCAGTGCGGATTGTATTGATGAAAAAAATGTCTTTGCCGAAAATAAACAATACCAAAACTTATTGATAAACAATATCAAATTGCTTCGCCGACGCGGAAGAACTGTGAATTTATTTTACAAAAGCAGAATCTTAAAAGTATATGAGATTGTCAATGAACCGAGACAAAGTAAAATTTCAGATTTAATTTTTTAAGCATGAAGTTAGTATGTAAACCTATATTAATGCGATACCTTTTATTGGTCTTTCTTGCACTGAGTTTTCTTGGCTGTGAAGGAATAGAAGATTGGTCTGAATTGCAAAAGATTGATTTATTCAACAACAAAGACGGACAAGAAAAAGGAAGCGGATTTAAACGCTACACAAAGCCAAGTTTGAGTGCCAGACCGGTGATACAGTCAATTTATGATCCGACAATGAAGTATAGTGTTTTATATAATTCTGAAGTTCGTAAAGCTTGTGATTATACCAAAATGCCTTTTTACTGTATACCTGTTGACAGCTGGAATGCCAGTCCTAAAATTGCTGCGACTACTCGTGTTATCATGTTATACAATACCAAAAAACTAAGCGATGCATCTATTCCGAAGTTACTTGATTTTGTGAGTGCCGGAGGTACATTATTTATACCTTTTGCTGATGAAGATCGGCGCATGGCTTATCTTCTGGGATTCAAGCCTGAAGCAGAATATGCAACAGATACCAAAGCGACCGGTTTTTATTTCAACAGCCCTATGTTGCCCGGTATGAAAGACAGAACCTATGCCAATAAGATGAAGTTGTTTGGTTTTGCAGCGCAGAATTTTTCAAGTAAAATAAAAGTTTTGGCCACTGCCATGAACAATCCAAAATATCCGGCAATAATAGAAAACTCTATTGGTGCCGGACGCGTTTTGTTTTTAAATACATCAGGTGATTTTGGTAAAATTGATCGCGGATTTTTGTTTGCAGGAGTATTGCGTGGGCTAGAGGGAATTCCGTATCCGATAGCCAATACAGCAACCATTTTCTTAGACGATTTTCCGGCACCGCAATACGATATCAAAGCCGAACCGGTTAAATCAGAAATGGATATGACAACAGCAGATTTTGTTTCTAAAATTTGGTGGCCTGATATGCGTGATTTAGGTAAAGAATACAAAATTCCTTACGCTGCGATGCTTACGTTTGACTACCGCAACAAAATTGTTCCTCCATTCACGCTTGATCAATGGAATTCCCGAAAAATAAAAACCAAAGAAAAATCAGAACCGTTGCCGGATTGGTTGGTTAATGATGTTAAAAAGAATGGGCATGAACTTGCTTTTCACGGTTATAACCACGTATCGCTCACCAAACATTTATGGAGAAATACCAAGTTTATTCCTACTGCCATGAATACGGTTAAGAAAAAATGGGAGCTTAGTGATTACGGGAAATTACCGGCAACCTATGTTCCGCCTTCAAATGAGATTGATGCCATGGGCGTTAAGACGCTCAAAGACGCCATGCCCTCTATAAAATATATGTGCAGCTTGTTTTTAGGACAAAAAGATGAAGGCGGAGACAGAGAGTTTGATTACGATCCATACGACAAACGCATGTTTGATTATCCGCGTATTTCAAGTGGGTTTTATTTTAGCGATACTGAGCGATATGCCATACATTCGATGTATTTATTTACCGGAATTTGGACCCATTTTGTACATCCGGACGATATTTATCAAATTCCTGCAACGGCTGATAAAAGGGCCGGTGGTTACAGTTTGCGCAACGGGTTAAATTTGGGATGGAGAAAGTCAAAAAACTCTGACAAAGCTATGTTTCCAGAGTTTAAAGTTTTTATGAAACAAATGACTAGTTTTTATCCGCAAATGCGCTTTGTAAATGGCGAAGTTGGTGGCGACATTGTTATGAATTGGCGCGCATCAAGATTTAGTCATGAAATCGAAAAAGGTTTTTACACGGTAAAACAAATCGGAGCTGGGAATCAAGACAAGGAATATTGGTTCATTTTTGTGAGCAACGAAAATGCTGATAAAATTGAAGGAAGTCTCAGAAGTCAATCGGTTTTGTACGGTAAAACACCGCTCATGGATGGTTGGTTGATTTCGGTTTATTCAAATAAATCTAAATTGACTTTACCGGATTTGTTGTATCGAAAACCAAAGGAAAGAACCAAAATAGCGGCTATCATGAATGCTATACGCGCTGATTTTGCACAGTATAAACTTGATGTCAAAAACTTTGCGTCAGGGTCATTTTATGCTGAATTGGCCGAGAAAAAACACAAGGATGAAATGGCAGCATTAAAAAACAAAATGTTGACCACGCCAGAAATTGATCCGATTGTTTGGAACAAGTATATGACTTATCTATCTTGGGATGATAAAGCTTTGGATATCTGGAAAATGTATGAAGAGCATGTGGCTAAATATCCATCCAAAAACAACGTAATGTATTCAAAAGAGTTAGATAAACAACTCGGATACAAAACCGATGTTGATAAAGAACGTTGGATGAGTGAGCAAATGAAAGTGTCACCTGAAGATAAATCTTTAATCAAAAATTATATCGTTAATTTTGATAGCGAAGAATATAATTTAAAAATAAAAGAAGCGCGCAAATCATTGTATAAGCTTGAGCCAACTCCACAGAACTACAAAGATTACATTAAACATTTATTGCAATTCAATCCGGACGAGGCATATAATGAACTAAAAGATAAAAAAGCCTTAGCAGAATGGAGTGATATAGCAACTCAGATTACTTGGTTATTTGCCGATAACGGTAACTATGAGAAAGCTATTGAATGGTCAGACTACAGCAATGAAATTGATTTTGTTCAAAAGATGAACTGGTATATTGAATCAGGTAAATCAAAAGAAATTGAGCCCTTGTATAAAGAATACATTGCTAAGCATCCTGAAGATGAAATTGCTTCTATTTTAATGGCTAATATTTATCATGAACAAGGCCGATTCAAAGATTCGTGGGTGTTGGCTAATTCATTGCATGACAGTTTTGAAAAAGAAGAACTTAGAAAGGTGCTCAATCGCGATGTTTTGTTTGAAAAAGCCAACTTGCAACAAGATTTGATTGCTCATCATGCAGCTCTGTTTTATCCTGATGTGCTCAAGAAATTAACCAAAGAAATAAGATTGGCTCATGGTAACTTCATCGATTTTAAAACATCGCTTGAAACCAATCAAAAAAATCCTCAAATTCAGAAAAATCTATTCAGTTATAATTTTTACAACCAGAAAAATCAAATTCACAGTGTAGGTATAACTTATTCTAAATACTACAAACTTGATTTTACTGATCGTGTCTACGAAGATAATTTTGATAATTATTTAGTTGGTATGGAGTATAAATTTACCACCGCACAGCGTGAATCTAAGCCGCAGTACTGGGCAAGAGGACGATTTGAGATTGATAAATTTGCCAGAGCATATCCGCAAGGAAGCATTGGTTTTAATCAAGCAAAAGACAAGCAATATCGTTCTGCTGAATTGAGTGCTTTACCGGTTGAAACTGCCGGTGGATTAAACCAAAAGATGTATCAAATTCATTTGATTGCCTATCAAGATATGTATATACTCAAACACTTTAATGTATCGTTTGCCTTTGAAGGACATTATTACACGGATGGCTTGTTGAGCAGAGATACCATTGGCCCGGTGATTAATCCTGAGCGTCATTTTATTCAAAGTGCAATGAGTAAATCTCTGCGGCAAATCAGAACACCTTTGCCTGATGGCAGTACAAGAGTTGATGAGTATGATCAATCTTATAATTTAGCTTTAACTACTCGTGTTTTGTGGGATAATGGCGAACCGAAAAAATCAAAACTTTTACCTTTCTTAGAGTCACAAGTTTCTTATGGCTCTCGTGATATGTCGTTGGGATATCCGTATTGGATGGTAAAAAACAGACTTTATGGTGGAGGAGGTCTTGGTTGGGAATACAAAACTGATACATTCCAGTCAAGAATTGAAGGTGGTTATTTCTTTGACAGTTTTGCTTCACATTTTGCTAGATTCAGCTCATCGGCATCATATCAGTTATTTGATTATACCGCATTGACTTTAGGTTTTGAAATATTTGAACAATCAAAATTTTACTCAAACAATATTCAATTCGGAATTAAGCACAACTTTAAGCCTAAATACAAAAAGGTTCGATAATAAAAAAGGGATTGTCTGATGATAATCCCTTTTTTTGGTTGGTGTAGGTTTAATGTCTGATAATGATTTTTCTGGTATCGTGATAATTCCCTAGGGCAAGGTCAATAAAATACATACCATCACTCAGATTTGCGGTGCTAAACTTTTGTATACCGGTTTGTGCCGAAAAAGATTCAAGATTTATTTTTTGACCTAATGCATTATAAAAGGTAATCTGATAATCTTCAAGCTGATCCATTTCAACAGTTAAAAACTCCGAAGCCGGATTTGGATATAGGGTAACATTTAATTTTGAAAAATCAGCGTTTGCTAATACAGCAGGACTAATATTAAGAGTAAAATTTAAATTATTAAAACCTGTTGTTGATTCCCACATGTTGTTATTGGCAAATCGAATAGCATATTCAGATCGTGAGGCCAGAGTAGGAGCACTATCGGGTAAACTCAAATACAACTTATAAGTGCCAGCGATAATATTTGAGGGTAAAGTTAGATTTTCAGAAATTGAAATCTCGTTTGGCCCCAACCACAGTCTAGGATCAGAACTTAATCGAATAGAGTAGGTAGTGTTGGTGGTTGTATTTTTTAAAATAAGATAAGCTTTTCGTTCATTAAAAGGTGCAGCATACCCCAGATTTTTTAGTTTTAGTGTAATAGGTAAAGAATTCCCAAGGTTAACTGCTTGTGGAAAAATACCTGAAATTAATTGAAATCTATAACCCAGATTTTTTTCGATCTCACTATAGCAATTTTGTGCAATAAACTCATCGATAACATCAGTATTGTAATCAGCATTTAAAAATGACCAGTGAAATTTTTTCATTTCGGAAATAGCTGTAGTACAATCTGTGCGCGGTGAGTTGAGTAAACAAGTTTCTCCACCCATTGGAGTGTATCTGGTATCTAATTCAAGATAAGGATATTCAACAGCTACATCATCATATGTACCATAATCAGTATCAGTAGCCAAGAAGCAATCGTTGTGGTGTCCGAGTCGAGCCAAAACTGAGCCCGCCAGCATGTGGTAATTAGCTACAGGATTTGTTGAATAGGCAGTCATTTTAAAAGCTGGATATCGCAGCTGAACAGCTCTGTTTGTTGGAATAGCATTGAGCAATGATGTGATAATGTCTTTGCGGTGCTGAATATTTGTTGAGGTTAAATCAGTGTGATTGTAGCCATAGCCTCCAAATTCGGCTTGACTGGTTGCGTACCATTCGCCCCAAGCGCCAATAAATCCGGCTTGAACGAGAGCAATAATATCTGAGTTGTTTTGTAGTAATGGCGCGAGTTGTCCGATATGAGTTTGAATCATTTGTTTGGTAGCATCACGTGGCTCTATACTATCATCATTTGAGTAAACAAATCTTATAATGCATTTTAAACCAGCATTTCTGATTTTATTAAAATCATTTTGAACATTGGTTAAGTAGCTCTCAGATATAGGCGAGTATAAAAAATCACGTAATCTGAACTCTCTGTGAATTAAAGTTATGTTGTTTGAAGTTCTAAAGCTTGTAATAAAACTTTGATCTAACGGATTGTATGCGCCGGTGTGTGCAGACGAATATCTGTAAAAACCTCTTTCAGGATTAGGAAAAACCGCATCGGATGCAATGTAATTTACAGTTGCATTTTGAGCGCTCATTGTCATGCAAAACAATAAGCCCAGAAAACTAAGTTTATTTTTCATAATGTTTGCAGGTTTAATTAAACCATTGTTTGGGTAAATGATTTAAATGATCGATGCAAACATAAAATAAGTTTAAATACAAAAAACATCGATGAAATCATATTGATGTCATATTTCATCGATGAATTGCTTAAATACTATGTTTTTGTAAGAATTATTCCTTTTAAATTAGTGTTTTTAACATAAAACACACATTTTTAGACAGCAAAAAAGTTTTTAACATTCTGCTTTTGAGCTGTTTATAACTTCAGCAAGGACTGTTTTTACATTGACAAAACAAGTTGTCTGAGTTTGTAGAGTAGTAGTAGTGTTAGCATAATTAGGATAAGTTTATGGTTAAAAATAGATTAGGGTAAGGTTAATGTTTGACGATGATTTTTCGAGTATCTCGATTTCCGTCCTTTATAAATTCAATAAAATACAACCCGTTGTCAATGTTGCTTACATCTATTGAAACAATGTTTGAATCTATTGACTTAGCTGTTTTGATTGATTGCCCAAGTGAATTATATAGATTTATCTCATAATCTTGGATGCCTTCAAAGTCAATGTTGATGATATTTTGTGCTGGAACCGGATAAATGCTCATATCAATTCTTTCATGCGTCGAAACTGATAAGGCATTGGTAATGTTAAGGGTATAATTTAGGTTATTGTATCCGGTGGTGTTTTCCCAAGTGTTTTCATTAGCTAAACGAATGGCATATTCTGGTCTTGTTGATAATGCGGTGTCTGCATCAGGTATACTTAAGTATAATTTATAACTTCCGTTGGTAATATTGGCCGGAAGATTAAGATTTTCAGAAATAGTTATTTGATTTGGACCAAGCCATTTTCTAGGATCGGTAGCCATAGGTATTGAATAGATTTGATTTGTAGTTTGATTTTTGAGGATCAAGTAAACTGTTCTTTGATTGTATGGAGTTGCATAACCTTGATTGGTTATTTTTAAAGTTACCGGAACAGTACTCCCAATAGTTGCCGATTGAGGAAAAGTTGCACTGTTAAGCTCAAATCTATAGCCAAGTTTTTTTTGAATATCAGCAAAGCAGTTGTTGGTTGTAAAACCATCAATCACTCCAGGAAAATAATCAATATTTAAGAATGACCAGTGAAATTTAGCCATCTCGTACATGGCTGTTGAGCAATCGGATCTTGGTGAGTTGAGTTTACACGTTTCACCACCCATAGGAACGAATTTAGTGTCTTGTTCTAAATAAGGATATTGTTGACTTACATTTTCATAAGTTCCGTAATCAGTAGCACTCGCTAAAAAGCAATCGTTGTGATGACCAATTCTAGCTAAATTGGTTTGTGAGAAAGCCTGGCTATCATTTAATGCTGATTGTGAATATGAACCTTGCTTGAATGAAGGGTATCTTACCTGAACCATTCTATTAGCAGGAAGTGCTGTCAGAATTGCATTCAAGATATCTTTTCTGTGGTTGTTATTTCCGGTAGTCAAATCAGTTTGATTATAACCCCAGCCGCCAAATTCCGGCTGACTAGTGTAATACCATTCGCCCCAAACGCCAATAAATCCGGCCTGCATAACGCTGATGACATCTGCATTGGCTTGAAGGATTGGTCGTAATTGTTGAATGTGTGCTAAAATTTGTGCTTTTGAGGCATCTTTTTGCGGAGCATCTTCATCAGAAGTATATGCAAATCGAATAACACACTTCAGACCTGCATTTCTAATTTTATTAAAATCACTTTGAACGTTAGCCAAAAAAGCATCAGATATCGGAGCATTTAAGAATTCCTCCATATAGAAATATCTGAATATTAAAGTAATGTTATTGTTTAAGCGATAATTGGTTAAAGTTGTTTGGTTCAGACTGTTATACGAACCTGAATGGGTTGCTGTATATCTGTAGAAACCTCTTTCTGGGTTTGAAAAAACAGCTGTCGACGGCGTGTAACTTACCGTATTTGTTTGCGCACTTCCAAAAATCCATAGAAGCAATACCAATAGAGATGTAAACTTCTTCATAAGTTAGTAGGTTAAGATTTATATAGCTTTTTGAGGCATCTTGAATGTTGGGGTTCATCAGATGCGTTACAAATATATCGACGAAAAGCAATTATTATCGATTAACGGTTAAAAATTAACTATTTTATCGATGAAATGCAGTAATATCATGAAAATGTAAGATATAACACACGTTTTAGTTGTTGTTTTCGAATAATCTATTTAAATTATAATTTATATTATGTAAAATAAAAAAACAAAGAACAAAACCTTTCAACAATCTGGAAAAGATATTCACATTCTATCAGGTCATACACTCTTAACCTCTTGAGGTTTATTATTTTTGTTGATGTTTTAACCATTATATGAATGAATGCTATTATTGACCGAATTGCAAGTTTTCTAAAGAATTATCCGCCATTTAATTATTTGTCGGCTGACGAACTAAAAATTGTTGCATCTAGTATTCATGTGATTAATTTAGAAAAAGACAAAACTCTTTTTAAAATTGATGATGTTTTACATGATAGTTTTTACACGGTAGCTTCGGGTATCATTAATTTATCAGTTATTGCTGATGCTGAAGAAACTTTTCTTAATAAATGTGTTTCTGGCGATGTATTTGGCTTGCGTCCTTTTTTTGCAAAAAACAATTACATGATGACAGCAAAAGCTCGTGAAGAATGTGTAATTTTTGCTATCCCCATAGCCGTTTTTAGACCATTTGTTGCCCAAAACGCCGATGTTTTAAACTTCTTGCTCGAGAGTTTTGCAACCAATTCTAATAATCCCTGCGATCAAAATAAAGGCAAGTTGTTATCTGATAATGTTATATTTCAAGGTCAACAGCCTGAAATACAGTATTTTCAATCTTTTTCATACAATAAGACACCACTTAAAACATCAGCCACAGCTTTTATCAAAGATGTAGCTCAACTCATGACCGATAATTTGGTCAATAGTGTTATCGTTTCTGAAAAAAATATCCCTATCGGAATCGTTACTGATACTGATATGCGTTCAAAAGTAGCCACGGGTAGATTTTCTTTTAGTGCTACTATTGATAAAATTATGTCATCGCCTGTATTAACAGTTCCTGAAAATGTGTCTTTGGCTGAAGCTCAATTGCTCATGCTACAAGGCAATGTTACGCATCTTTGTGTCACTCAAGACGGAACTGATAAATCTGAAATTAAAGGTGTTATAGCCGAGCACGATCTTATTGTAGCTCAAGCAAGTAATCCAGGTGTTTTAATTAAAGAGATAAAAAGATCTCAAGATGCAAAAGATCTCAAAAGGGTGCGCGCAAAACTCACCGAAATGATCCAAACTTCTTTGAATAAGAACATTCCACTAGCACACATCAACAACATAACCGGTGAAATTAATTTAGCTATTATTAAACGGTCAGTTGAATTATCAATTCTTGAAATCGGTTCCTCTCCTGCCCGTTTTGCTCTGTTGTCTATTGGCAGTCAAGGACGAAAAGAGCAATTACTGTTAACAGATCAAGATCATATTATTGTTTTTGAAGATGTTGCACCAGACAAATATCGAGATGTAAAAGATTACTTTTTGAAATTGTCAAAAAAAGTAGTCAGTATTCTTGAAAAAGTGGGTTATAGTCCTTGTCCGAATGGTCATATTTCAAGTAATATTTTATGGTGTAAATCATTGACAGATTGGATCAAGCAGTATGAAAATTGGATGAATACACCAGGCGAAATCAGCAATGAAATCAGCAGTATTTTTTTTGATTATGAGATTGCTTACGGAGAGCCTAAAATTGAAGAAGCCATTACCGAAGTCATTTTTAACAATGTTCGCAAAAAGAAGCTTTTCTTTGATTATTTAGGGAATGATGCCTTGCGCAAGCCTTCAGCACTCACTTTTTTTAAGAAATTTGCTTTGGAAGAAGATGGCCCGAATAAAGATAAATTTGATATAAAAACCCGCGGTTTGATGCCTCTAATTGATGGTGCGCGTTTATTTACGATGAGTTTACACATCAAAGGAATCAATAATACCTATTTAAGATTCAAGCAATTAGCGATGATTGATTCTAAAAACGCTGAAATATTTCTAAATTGTGCTGAAGCCTTTCAAGCTTTGTCCAAGATTAGAGTTACTGAAGGGATGAAGAATGATGATTCAGGACAGTATATAAATATTGAACAATTATCGAAAAACGATCGCGAAGTGCTTAAGAATGCCCTTTTACCAATGCGCGACCTTGAAGAATTAATCAAAGATTCATTTCAACTGACTCAATTCTCATAATATGTTTGATTGGATTAAGAATATCAACAAAGAATATCCCGAATTCTGGAAGCAATATATTTCAAAATTTGAGAAAAAATCTTCACGATTTGTAGTCATCAGCACAGAAACTTCGGGCTTGAATCCAACCAAAGATGTCATCCTATCTATAGCCGGAATTGGTGTTGAGCACAACAGCATCGTGATTCAAGACCATTTTGAAGTGATTCTACTGCAATATAAATTCTTGCATGACAACGAAATGTCTAATGAATTTATCATTGAAAGCCAACAAACCAAACTGCACGAACCTGAAGCTATGCAAGCATTTATAGAGTATATTGGCAATGCCGTTTTGGTAGGTCATCGCATTCATTTTGATGTTGATATGATCAACGAAGCTCTCTATAAAATGGGGTGTAGTCGCCTCAAAAATGAAGCTTTAGATGTTGAAATCATGCACAGAAAGCTTCATGATATTACCGATAAACCTTTTTCGGTAGACGAATTGTGCAAGCTGTATAAAATTGAAAAGGCCGAGCAATATTCAACCGCTGAAGAAGCTTATTCGTTGGCGTTATTATTCTTAAAACTCAAATCTCGTTTGGGTATCTAAATAAAAAAGCGGATTTTTAAGTCCGCTTTTCTTTTACATTTTAAACTCTACCGTTTTTGATTTCATCCACAATTTCCGGATTCAATAACGTGGTTGTGTCGCCAAAATTACTAAAGTCACCTTCGGCAATTTTTCTCAAAATTCGACGCATGATTTTGCCTGAGCGCGTTTTCGGTAAGCCAGAAACAAACTGAATTTTATCAAGTTTGGCAATTGGTCCAATCTGATCTGAAATAAGCTGATTGATTTCTTTGGCCACATTGTTTTTATCGCGGGTCTCGCCAATTTCTTTCAAGATGATGTATCCGTAAAGGGCATTTCCTTTGATATCATGCGGGAAGCCTACAATCGCGCTTTCAGCCACTGCCGGATGTTCGTTGATGGCATCTTCAATCGGAGCAGTTCCGAGGTTATGTCCTGAAACAATAATCACATCATCTACACGACCGGTTATTCTGTAATACCCTACTTCATCGCGTAAAGCGCCGTCACCGGTAAAATATTTCCCCGGAAAAGTCGAGAAATAAGTTTCTTTATATCGTTGGTGATCGCCCCAAATCGTTCTGGCAATCGATGGCCACGGAAACTTAATGCACAAACTTCCGGTAACTTGGTTGCCTTCAATTTCATTGCGTTTTTCATCCATCAAAACCGGTTGAATACCCGGTAAAGGCAATGAAGCATAGGTTGGTTTGGTGGGTGTTACAAAGGCCAAAGGCGAAATCATGATGCTTCCGGTTTCTGTTTGCCACCAAGTGTCTACGAGTGGGCAACGCTTCCCTCCTACATGGTCATTATACCAGTGCCAAGCTTCTTCATTGATAGGTTCGCCCACAGAGCCAATTACTTTGAGTGAACTCAGCGGATAAGGTTGTACATATTCTAAGCTTTCTTTAGCCAAGGCACGAATAGCAGTTGGAGCCGTATAAAACTGGGTCACACCATGTTTTTCAATCACTTCCCAAAATCTACTAAAATCCGGATACGAAGGAACGCCTTCAAAAATAACCGTGGTGGCTCCGTTTAATAGCGGTCCGTACAGAATATACGAATGCCCGGTAATCCAACCAATATCAGCGGTACACCAGTGAATATCGTTTTCTTCATAGTTAAAAACATTCTTAAACGAATAAGCCGTTTGCACCATATAACCCGCCGTGGTATGCACCATACCTTTAGGTTTTCCGGTAGAGCCTGAAGTGTATAAAATAAAGAGCGGATCTTCGGCATCCATAATCTCAGCAACATTGTTGTCAGAAGCGGCATCAACGAGCGGTTGAAGCCAAATATCGCGACCTTCTTTCATGGTAATGTTGATGTGCGTGCGTTTGGCTACCAAAACTTTTTCAACACTCGGACATTTCTCTATGGCTTCATCCACAATTGATTTGAGCTCGATAGATTTATTTCCGCGATAAGCACCGTCTGAAGTAATAACCATTTTGCATTGGCTGTCATCAATTCTTGAAGCCACAGCCGAGGCCGAAAAACCGGCAAAAACCACCGAGTGAATGGCTCCTATTCTTGCGCAAGCCAAAACTGTAATGGCTAGTTCAGGAATCATGGGCAAATAAATGCACACGCGATCACCTTTTTTGATGCCTTGCTCACGGAGCACATTAGCCATTTTGCAAACGCGTTGATGTAACTCGTTGTAGGTAATATGCTGCGCTTCTTCACTGGGATCATTGGGTTCAAAAATAATGGCTGTTTTGCTGCCGCGTTTTGATAAATGTCGGTCAATACAGTTTTTGACAATATTTACTTTGGCACCCAAAAACCATTTGATGTCGGCTTCGGCCATGTTGAATTCCATGACTTTCTCCCAGGTTTGATACCAAGTAAAGTTTTCTTCGGCTATTTTGCCCCAAAATTTTCTGGGTTCGCGAATAGATTTATTGTAATGTTTGAAGTATTGCTCAAGATTTTTTATGTGGTAATAACTCATGGTTGGTTTATTTTAATTTTTATAGCATAGTAAAAGTAAGCAATCTGAGGTTTGCTTGAACATTTTTATTGCTAAGTTGGTATAGCTGGAGTTAACTGATAATAATACCGTCTTTCATTTCAATAATTCGGTCGCTTTTACGCGCAAAATCATCATCATGAGTAACGGCAATAATGGTTTGGCCGAAGTTTTTGGTGAGTTCTTGAAAAATATCAAACACAATAGATGTGTTCTTACTGTCGAGATTTCCGGTAGGTTCGTCGCCCATAATAATCAGCGGGTCGTTGATCAGCGCCCGAGCAATAGCCACGCGTTGTTGTTGTCCACCCGAGAGTTTGCTGGCCGGTTTGAGCGCTTGATCTTTTAATCCTAAAATATCGAGTTTGTTATAGGCGCGTTGCTCGATTTCTTCTGAAGAATATTTGCCGAGTTTCAAAGCCGGAATCATGACATTCTGCAAACAAGTAAATTCCGGAAGCAAATAATGAAACTGAAAAACAAAGCCTATTTTTTCATTTCTGATTTCAGCCAATTGGTCTTGATTTAAACCAGTAACTATTTGGTTGTCAATAAGCAGTTTGCCTGAATAATCGGTATCCATGGTTGAAAGTATATACAGCAAAGTCGATTTTCCGCTGCCCGATTTTCCGATCATTGACAAAAACTCACCTT
This sequence comes from Flavobacterium sp. CYK-55, assembly GCF_018413465.1. Classification (GTDB taxonomy): domain Bacteria; phylum Bacteroidota; class Bacteroidia; order Flavobacteriales; family Flavobacteriaceae; genus Flavobacterium. The sequence goes on along the minus strand of NZ_JAHCDK010000003.1, from coordinate 331,902 downwards.
TTTTTACTTGAAAAGTAATGTGCTTCAACACCTCAAATTCAGTTGGTTGATAAAAGATTTTGCCAATATTTTGTGTTTCGAGTATGTTCATTTTATTTTCTGAAAATTTCAACCGGATCAACTCCTGCGGCTTTTTTGGCCGGAATATAACCCGCAAAAAAGGTAATGACCAATCCGATGACAATGCCTTGAATAAATTTAAGCGGTTCATAATCAATCGGAAAATAACCAATATCACCGCCCACATAAACGCGTTTGAGTAAAGTCACCAAAATAATCGCCAGCAGCATTCCGCCCAACACACCAATTACACCAATTGAAACCGCTTGCGTCACAAAAATGCTGATCACGTCTATTCCTTTAAAACCCATCGCTTTAAGAATGGCAATATCATTGATTTTTTGCGAAACGGTCATATTCAAAATGTTGTAAATCCCAAAACCGGCTACCAGCAAAATAGTCAATGATACAAACGTGATGATGATTTTCCGCATCTTGTTGGCCGCCATAAGCGTTTCGTTGCTTTGCTTCCAACCTTCGGCTTCATAGCGCGTTAGGTTTTTGATTTTCAATGCAATTTCTTCGGCTTTTTCCGGATCGATGACATTGACATTGATATCGGTGATATAACTGGATCCTTCTTGAAGCAATTGTTGCGCGCTGTTGATGTTGATGTACGATTTGGTTTTGTCGGTATTGGAGTTGTTGGTTTTAAAAATCCCGACAATTTTAAAGGTTTTGTTGACGCCGCGAGAAGACGTTAAATTGAGATTGTCGTTGATGGTTAAATTCATTTTTTGGGCAATTCCGCTGCCAATTACAATGCTGTTCGGATTTGATTTGAGTTGATCAAAATTTCCTTCAACCATAAATGATTTGATGTTGTACATCTGTTGCGCCTGGTCGGGTTTAATGCCTACAGCTAAGCCCGAAATTTGCGATTTTCCGTTGTTGTAAAAAACACTTGAATTTACCTGCGGTGTTACCACAGTTACTTCGGGAATTTCTAAAATCGAAGCAACCACCTGATTCGGATTGATGATGGTATTGTTGATAGGAACAACTTTCGGATTGATAATAATGGATTTTTTTCGGGCATTTTCAATCAGCGGTAAACTGATTTCGTCGTCTTTATAAACGCGAATGTGCGCCGTCGATTTAAAAATAGAGGCACTTGAACTTTTGTCAAATCCGGCCATCAAACTGTTCATGAAAATATAAATAGACATGCCCAAAACCACACCCAAAACCGCCACCGCTGTGAGTTTTTTGTTCGATAAAATATAGGTTTTGGCTATGACCGAATTGATGTTCATGGCTAAGGTTTTAAAGGCAATAAAACGCTTGAAGTGTCTAATCCTGAAAGCACTTCAACATATTCAGTAGAAACAATACCCGTTTTAATTTGAACCGGCTCGTCTTTTCCTTTGAGGTTAACTTTGTTTCCGTAACTCAAATAACTTCTCGGAATGAGCAATGCGTGTTTTTTCTCGGCCACCAAAACATTGGCTTCTAATTGGGTTCCGAACAAAGCTTGCGGTAAAACTTCATTAAAAGTTGCCTTGCAAATAAAGGATTGCGATGCGGTATCAAAAGCGCTCAGGATTTCAGAAATTTTGGCTTGGTAAACCTGATCTTTATGCGTGTTGAGTTTGACATATACCCTTTGCCCGATTTTGATTTTACCAATGCTGTTTTCATCAACATTCAAAACGGCTTCCACCTTTTGAGCATCGCCAATGCTGGCAATCACATCGCCTTTGCGCACATAATCGCCTTTGTTTTTGAATTTTTTAATAACTGTTCCGTTTTCGGCTACCGTAATTTTATTGTAATCTTCAAGAATTTGACTGTTCTTGAGTTGTCCGCGCGTTGTAATGAGTTGTCCGCGCGCTTGTTGTTGTAATTGTGCGTATTGTTTTTTAAGCGATTGCCAACTGGCCAACGAATTCTTAGCCGCCAATTGCGCGTTTTCATAATCTACGCGTGAACCAATGTTGTTTTGCTGTAAACGCTCATAACGTTCGGCTTGCTTTTGATCTTGAAGATATTTGCGTTCTGCCGATTGTATATTTTGTTCTAAAGCCAACAAAGCCGGCGCATTCACTGAAACATTTTCATCGGCAATTTCAGATTGAGCGCGTGCGGTTTGCGAATTGATTTGATTGGTCGGATTGTCAATCACGGCCAATACAGTTCCTTTTTGAACGATATCTCCGGCTTCAAATGACAATTGATTGAGCACGCCGTCGGTTTGGGCCGTCAGATGATAGGTGTCGTCCCATTCTAATTCACCTGAGGCAAACACCAATTCTTGTATATCTTGATATTGCGGATGAATTTCTTCTTTTTTACTGCATGAAACCAAAGCGCATAACAGCAAATAAAAACCTATTTTTTTCATTGTTTCAACAAATTAATATTGACTTGCATCAAAGCGCTTCCCTGCTCTAGCAGATTAAAACCAAACTGAGTCATTTTCCAGCGAAACATCATCAATCTAAAACTACCCAACAAAATATGCAAGATATCCGGCGTGAAAATTTGGGTGGTGATTTCACCGGCTTGTTTGGCTTGATCAATGAGTTGGCTAATCAATTGTGATTTAAACTGAAAAATACTCCAGATGCTTTGCGTGATTTTGGTATTATCTTCTATCAACCCTTCAGACAAAACCGCTACAATAAAATGTGGATTTTGACTAAAGTATGCAAACTGACTTTTGAAAACCTGTTCTAATTTATCACTCGGGCGAGCCGATGAATAAGCAATTTCGTTGAGTCTTTGCTCTATGTTTTGTTTGAGATAATCCAACAAAAAAACGATGATGTCTTCTTTATTCTTGAAATGGCGATACAAAGCGCTTTCTGAAAAACCCATCTCGGCGGCCAGATTTTTGGTGGTGAGGCCTTTGATTCCTTTTTCAATCAATAGCTTTCCGGCAGCTTGAATAATCTCGTATTGACGTTGTGAAGTTTGATCCATTTTTACGTGAGTGAATATTCACTCTGCAAATGTATTTAAAAAAAACCAACAGAAAATCTGCTGGTTAATATTTTATTTTGCTTTTAACAAAACGTAGCTTTCAAAGGCTTCTTGAATCTCGCCAATAATCGCTTCGTCATCAATGGTTGATGGTATTTGAAATTCGGTTTTATCAATGATGCTTCTGAGCAATTTGCGCAAGATTTTACCAGAACGCGTTTTGGGCAATCGCTGTACCACCATCACATTGCGCATTGAGGCCACTGCCCCTATTTGCTGACGAACCAGCTGAACTATTTCTTGTTCTAATTGAAAATGTTCTTTTTGCACACCTGATTTTGTCACCACCAGCGCAAACGGAACCTGACCTTTGAGTTCATCGTTGATACCAATCACGGCGCATTCAGCTACTGATTCGTGTTGGGCCACAATTTCTTCCATTTCGGCAGTTGATAATCGATGCCCGGCCACATTGATCACATCGTCAACCCTGCCGGTGATGTATAAATATCCGTCGGCATCTTTGTATCCGCCATCGCCCGAGAAATAATATCCGGGAAACTTACTCAAATACCCAGATTCAAATCGGTGTTGATCGTTCCATAAACCCATCAAAGTGCCCGGTGGTAGCGGTAATGCAATCACTACATAACCTTCTTCACCGGCCGGAAGTTCTTGCCCATTTTCGCCAAAAATTCGAATATCATAACCGGCCACGGCTTTTCCGGCTGAGCCCGGTTTTACGTCAGCATCTTCAATGCCTTTCATAATGGATATCATGGGCCAGCCCGACTCGGTTTGCCACCAATGATCTACAGCGGTTACCGGAATATGTTGTTGGTACCATTCTAAAGTAGCCACATCACAGCGTTCACCGGCTAAGAATTGGGTACGCAAACAACTCAAATCATATTGTTTGATAAAATCGCCATTGGGATCTTCTTTTTTAATGGCGCGAATAGCGGTGGGTGCTGTAAACATGATACTTACCTGATGCTCAGCAATCAATCGCCAAAAAGTAGAGGCATCGGGTGTTTTAATGGGTTTGCCTTCAAAAATGACGCTGGTGTTTCGGTTGATGAGTGGTCCGTACACGATAAAACTATGACCTACCACCCAGCCCACATCAGAGGCGGCCCAAAATACTTCGCCCGGATGAGCGCCGTAAATATATTTCATAGAATACTGTAAAGCAACGGCATAACCACCGTGGTCACGAACAATTCCTTTAGGTTTTCCGGTGGTTCCCGATGTATACAAAACATACAACGGATGCGTGGCTTCAACCGGAATGCAAACAGCTTCTTCTGAGCCATACACCAAGGCATCATAATCAATGTCGTATTTTTTAAACGGAATTTTAGCGCCGAGTTTTCTGTTGAGAATCACCACATTTTGCGGTTTGTGCTCAGCGAGTTCAATAGCTTCATCAACGAGCGGTTTGTAGGCAATCAATCGGTCAATCTCAATTCCTGACGATGCCGTGATGATAACTTTCGGATGACAATCATCAATGCGAATAGCGAGTTCATGAGGCGCAAATCCACCAAAAACAACCGAATGCGTTACGCCAATGCGTGCGCAAGCCAACATGGCAAAAGCGGCTTGCGGAATCATCGGCATATAAATAACCGCCGTATCGCCTTTTTCAAGTCCGAGTGATAAAAGCCCGCCGGCCAAGCGCGCAACTTCAGACTTAACTTCATTAAAACTGTATTTCTTGACGGTTTGCGTTACCGGAGAATCGTAGATAAAAGCCGTTTGGTCGCCAAATCCGTCTTGTATGTGTTTGTCTAAAGCTAAATAACAAACGTTGATTTGCCCGTCTGAAAACCACTGCGGATATCCGTCTTTATTTTTAGATAATATGTTGGATGGTTGCAAAAACCACTCAACGGACTGCGCTTGTTCAGCCCAGAAGGCTTCAGGGTTTTGTATGCTTTTTTGATAAAATTCTGAATAATTCATGGTTGTGTTATTGTAATAATTCTTGAACCTGTTCAATTAATTTTTTAATAGAAAAAGGTTTGGTCATGTAGGCGTTTGCACCCAATTGTAAGCCTTTTTCGATGTCGCTTTCTTTGTTTTTGGCCGACAAGAAAATCACTTTGCAATGTTTGAGTTGCGGTTGTTTTTTGACATATTCAATCGTCGCGTAACCATCAACATTGGGCATCATAACATCAAGGATGATCATGTCGGGTGTTTGTACTTCGAGGATATCAATGGCTTCTTTTCCGTCTCGGGCAATGAAAACCTCATAACCGCTTTTGCGAAAAGTATATTCTAATGACATGACAATGTTGGGTTCGTCGTCTACAATCAGGATCTTTTTCATCATTGAGTTTGTGTGTTTGTTTGTGGAATAATAACGATAAATAATACGCCGGTTTCAGTATTTTCTGCCCAAATCTTACCGTGGTGCGCTTCAACAATTTGTTTGGTAATGGCTAGGCCCAATCCGCTGCCGATGGGTTTTTTGACATTCTGATTTTGCGCTTGATAAAACTTGTCAAAAATAGCTTCGAGTTCGTCTTCGGCAATGGGTTTTCCGTTGTTGTAGATTTGAATTTTGAGCTGTTCATCAATTTCAGAAACGGTCAATTCAATTTGTCCGCCGCAAAATTTAATGGCATTCGAGATTAAATTATTGATTACTTGAATCAAGCGTTCTTCATCGTAAAAAGCCATTTCCGGGGCTAATTCGGTATTGAGATTGAATTGAATTTGGCTGTTCATCATTAGTTGCTGTAATGGATCAATGGCTTTACCCAGTGTTTGCAACAAGTTGTGTTCTGTCGGATGAATGTGTTGCTTGCCCGTTTCAAATTTTTCTAAATCGAGGATTTTGTCAATCAGGCGATTGAGTCGGTCTGATTCTGAAATAATGTTCTGCAAAAACTGTTTTTTGAGTGGTTCTGGAATCTCGTCATCGTCGTGCAAGATTTCACTCGCGGCTCTGATGGCGGTAATAGGCGTGCGCAATTCATGGGTAACCGTATCGAGAAATTCATCTTTTTGAAGATCTTTTTTGACTAATTGAGCGTTGGCATTTTTGAGTTGTTCAGAAATCTTTTCAAGCTCTTTTGAAGTAGCCACCAGTTGTTTGTTGACCGATATGTTTTCTTGTGATTCTTCAAGGATACGCAACACCTCGGGCAAACTGATTTTGTCTTCTTTGGTTACGCCCTCAATGAGAATTTTGGCCGAAGCCGTTCCGATGTGACCCGTGAGCAAATTCTCGGCAAACTTGATCAATCGCGCATCTGCCATAAGTGCATCGTTGGGAATGTTGTATTTAAGTCTGAAAATTTTGAGTGCGCGCTGGGTTCTATTTTCGCCCAAAAAGCGCAACAACACTTTTTCAATGTCTTTGATGTAGGCAGTTCCTCTCCAGACAAAGGCGTTTTCGTGGTGATTGATATATCGGTCAATATCTACATAAATTTCGGCATAATTGCGCTCGCGATAATTTCCTTTAAAACTCACAGAAACAATTAAATAAGCTAATGTATTTAAAAGTAAACTCCAGAACAATGCATGTGGAACAGGATCAAAAATATCCAAACCAAAAAGCGCAAAAGGCTTGAGCAAGCCATCTTTTGTAATTCCGTTCAAGATAAACGAGCTTCCGGTTTCAATCGAGCTAAAAAAATACGGCAACATCAGCGTGTAAAAGCACACCAACATTCCGATGGCTAATCCGGCCACAGTGCCTTTAAACGAGCCTCGTTTCCAGAAAATAGCCCCAAAAAAAGCCGGTCCAAGTTGGGCTATAATCACAAATGAAATCATACCGACAGAAACCAATGAAAACTTCACCAAGAAATATCGGTAGAACAAATAACCTAAAATAATCAAACAGAAAATGCCTATTTGACGAATGCGCAAAATTTGCTCGTTGTTTTTGGTTTGTGTTGTTTCGTTTAAGGAACCCAAAAATCCGTACGGAATGAGCAAGTTGTTGCTGAGCATGGTGGCCAAGGTGATAGACGATACGACAATCATTGAGATGGCTGCCGAGAATCCGCCCAAAAAGACCAAAACGGTCATGAATTGGTTGTTGAACAATTGCGGAATCAAAAGCGAATACATATCAGAATTGACTGTTTTGTGCTCAAATAGGATATTGCCGCCCCAAGCAATCGGAAATACAAAAACATTGAACAGCAACAAATACAACGGGAAAAACCAAATGGCTGTGCGCACGTGTTTTTCGCGGTGATTCTCAACCACCGACATATGAAATTGTCTGGGCAACAAGAAAATCGCCATGAATGATAAAACGCAGAACATCAGCCAATTCATCGCGCCTTCAAGCCCGTGAACCGTATTCTTTTCGCGAAAGCCCGGAAGAACGGATGCTTTTTGATAAATATCGTCAAAGCCGTCAAACACAAAATAAGTAACGTAAATTCCGAGAATCACAAAAAAGATCAGTTTAATAGCTGATTCTAGAGCAACTGCCGTGACTATTCCGCGGCGTTTTTCAGAAGCATCTACATAGCGCGTTCCGTAAAACGAAGCAAAAACGGCCAAAATGAGCGCCACATAAATAGAAGTATCAAAGATGATGTTGCCGCTGTCTTGGTGGTTGGTAACAATATAAAAGGTTTCAGAAATGGCTTTGATCTGTAAACCGATGTACGGCAAAATGGCAATAAGAACCAACAGTGTAATCATGGCTCCGAGCGCGCGACTGTTGCCATATCTGAGCGAAATAAAATCAGCAATACTTGAAATTTTATTGACTCGTGATATGCGGATGATTTTTTTGAGCAAGACAATCCAAGCCGGAAAAGCAATCACAGGTCCGAGATAAATCGGAATATAATTGAGCCCTGAATTGGCGGCTACACCAATGCTTCCGTAATAGGTCCAAGTGGTGCAATACACCGCTAGGGATAATGAATAAACAAAGGCGTTGCTTGTCCATTTGGAGTTTTCTTTTTTCTCGGCCCATTGCGCTGTAAAAAACAGCAAAGCCAAGTAAAGCAGCAATATGATGATGATGCCCAGATTAGTCATTGTATTTTTGAATGATGATCAGTGATACAATGGCTGAAGCGGCCCACAGTGAAAAAACATAAAACAGAATTTTAGGAATGCCAAAAATCGCCGCTTCTGAATTAAAAATCAGCAGCAGCGGCAAGTTGAAGGCCAGAGCCAAAATAAGGCTCGTGAGCATAAGTTTCTGAAGGTGTCTTTTCTTCATGGTTAAAAAAGATACACACCCTAAAAAGAGTGTGCATCTAAAATATAAAATTAATGTTTAGAATCGTCATATTCGCCCATCAAAGCATAATAACCAAAGGTTCCTAAGCCAGAAACGATGAGCGGAGTTAAGATGAATAATATGATGATGCCAAATACCAAGTCTTCTTGTTTGCCGGTTTCAAATTTGGGTAAACCGAATTTAAAAATACAGAAGTAAGCAGCGGCTACTGCACAGGCAATCCAAATCATGCCTAAGATACGTTTTAACTGATTCATGATGTGTGTATTAAATGTGAGCGTTTTTACTTTTGTTTTTGATGTAAATCATACCGATGACCAAACTAACAGCAGCGATGATGATCGGATACCACAATCCTTCAAGGTAGAACTCCGGATCTCCGGCTTCTTTTGAAGTGGTTACAAAATAAGTTGAGATGGCCGGAAGCAATCCGCCGAAGATTCCGTTTCCAACGTGATAAGGCAACGACATAGACGTGTATCTGATTTTGGTTGGGAACATTTCAACCAAGAAGGCAGCAATCGGTCCGTATACCATGGTTACAAAAATCACTTGAATAAAAACCAGAAAAACAAGAATCCATTTATCGCTGTCAACAATTTTTTTGGTGACTTTGGTTTCGATTTTTTCTTTGCCTTTATCGTCTAGTATTACTTTACCGTTGTCTAAGTGGATGGTTTTGATTTCTTCAACTGTGGTTCCGTCGGTAAATGATTTGTTGGTGGTGTAGATAGAATCGATTTTGGTTCCTTCTAAAGCTTTCATGGATGGAACTGTTTTGGTGTTCTCAACAATTTCAGTTTTGTTGGCCAAATCAGTAGTGGCATACATTTTTTTGTAGATCGGACGATACAATACAATCGCCAGCAACATACCGGCCATCATGATGTATTTGCGCCCGATTTTATCACTTAAACTACCAAAAACCACAAAGAAAGGCGTTCCTAAAATCAGGGCAATCCCGAGTAAAGTATCTACTTGAGTTGCATCAATGCTTTGAACCGTTTTTAAGAAATTCATGGCATAAAACTGACCGGTATACCAAACTACACCCTGCCCCATCGTTGCTCCAAATAAAGCCAACAATACAAATTTAAGGTTGTATCTGTTTCCAAAACTTTCTTTGAGCGGATTTGCACTGATGTTGCCTTCAGATTTAGCTTTGGCAAATACCGGAGATTCGTGCATTCCTTTACGGATGTAATATGAAACAACAACCATTAAAATGGATATCCAAAACGGAACTCTCCAACCCCAATCTTCAAAAGCTTCTTTGGTCATGGCTGATTTGGTCATCAAAATAACCATCAACGAAACGAACAAACCAACGGTAGCGGTAGTTTGAATCCATGAAGTCCAATAGCCACGTTCTCCTTTAGGTGCGTGTTCTGCCACATAAGTAGCTGCTCCACCGTATTCACCACCGAGGGCTAAACCTTGTAAAAGTCTGAGCACCAAAACCAGTAAAGGCGCCATAAAGCCAATGGTTTCATAACTCGGAATACAACCAATGAGAAACGTTGCTCCGCCCATGAGCATTAGCGTAACCATGAAGGTGTATTTACGCCCGATGAGATCGCCCAATCGTCCGAAAAATAAAGCACCAAACGGTCGAACCACGAAACCGGCCGCGAATGTGGCTAAGGTCGATAAGAAAGCTGCAGTTGGGTTGTCAGCCGGGAAGAATTTGGTTGAAATAACCACGGCTAAACTTCCGAAAATGTAAAAGTCATACCATTCGATCATGGTACCCATAGAGGAAGCAGAAATCACTTTCCAAATTCCTTTTGTAGATGTCTTGCTCATAAGATAAATATTGATGGTTTAAAGTTAAAAAGTATAAGCGCACGATACCATAATGCGCACATTGTTTACGTCTTTTGAATGTCCGTTGGCAGTGGCATCGGCTTTTGTGCTCATATCGCCCCAGCTGGCTCCAGTATATTCAATTTCAGGAGTTACTCTGAATTTATTTTGCTTGAAATCAACACGCCCTGATACGCGCATGACGTTGTCAACTACTCTGGTGAATGCTGTATTGGCTCCACGCATGTAGTATTTTACGGTTTCACCGGTGGCTAATCCGTTTTTGTCCGCTCCGTTGATTTGGGTATAACCCACAAACAAGCCCGGTGCGATGCTTTTGCCGTTGCTGGCAATATCCAACCAAAAGGCTGAGGTTTTGATGGCTTCGTATTTTTCTACACCGTTTAAGGTATAACCTGCATAACCACCCAGCATGACTTGACTGTACATGTTTCCGCCAGAAATTCCGTAGGCTTTGATACAAACTTTCTCGTTTGAGTATTTGAGATAGCCCATCAAAATGGTACTGTTGACTTTTTCTGTGGTTTGTTTTCCACCCAAATCAGTGAGTGGTTGAAGTGATTTGTATTCCAAGCCTAAACCGGCCAACCAGTTTTTGTGTTTGTACTGAAATTGTCCGTGAAAGGTAGGAATCGGCGAATTAATCGACGCAGCATTTTGTGATCCTGGCCCAGAGACGTTGAATTCTCTTTCTTTGTATGCGGTCAAGGCCAATGAGAAGTCTTTTCCAAGAGATTGTTTTAAACGAACTTGTGTGGCCCATCCAAACGGATTAAACATAATGCCGGTATTAAAGTTGGCAACACCTGGAAATACTTCAGGAATAAAAGTCGGATACCAAGTTTGTCCCATGGTTAAAGATGTTTTTGACCAATCCATATTGACATAAGCATGACGCAAACGCAGTAAACCGATTGAACTTCCGGTGGTGGCTGATTCTGAATTTCCGAAGAAATCGCCTTCGAGATTTCCGGTGATTTTGGCACCCCAAACATTTGGGCCTTTGGCTTTGATGCCAAATCTAGAAATAATGGCTAAAAAGTTTGAAGCGCTGGCCGCATTGATGTCATTTCCGTCAGCATCTTTAACTTCGTCAAGCGGATAAAGGTTGAGTTCATTTTCGCGAACATTGGCCGATTTGCGGGTGTCGTAAATATAATCTGTTCTGATAAATCCGTACATACTGACGTCCCATTCTTTTTCTCCGTTGGTAGGAGTGGTTGCTGCCGGTGTTGTTTGGGCATTTCCCCAAAAAGAAACACAGGCAAAGGTTAATAGAATTACTTTTTTCATAATTATTTAAAATTGGTTGGTTACTCATTGTTAGGCCAGACCAAATTCTAAATTTTTGTTAACGAGAAAAATTATGATATATATATATGTAAATCATATAGCTTAATCTTTGAAACGCTCCCATTTTATAAGCATAAATTTGTCACCGAGTTCGGTGATGATCATTCCAGCGCCTGATAATAATTCTTTGTTTTTTAAGAATTCTACTAATTCTAAGTGGTTAAAAATCTTATATGTTGGGTGATAATTGCCGTGGGTCGGTTTTTTGATTTTGTACTCTTTGACCCAATTGCTGATGGTGACATGTGAAACGCCTAAAATACGCTCAATTTCGCGGTAACTTAAGCCTTCAAGATAGAGTTGCAAAGCTTTGGTTACATAGTAATCGTCAATCTTTTTTCCGAGTTTGTTGACGGTAAAAAAATAGTTGCACTTTTTGCATAAATACCTCTGACGGCCTTTGATGACACCGCTTTTTACAATTATATCACTTTGGCATTTCGGGCAGCTAGAAACTTCCATATATAAAAAATTTGCATAAATATACTAATTTAGCAATTATATATAAATAAGATTCTAAAAATATTCTGTGTATTTTTTTTTATGAAGTAAAAAAATGCTTGATTTTATAGAATATTCTCATAGATTTTCTAAAATCATAAAATTTATAAAAACGTTTTTGCCTTTTAGACTTGATTCATTGAATATATTTTTAGATGCTGTTCTCAAGTTCGGCTTTTGCTTTTGTGTTGATTATTTTAGAACAAATACACTCTATTTTTAAATTCAGAAATTTGATTATCTTGGTTGAAATTTTTACCTAATGCAATTTGATCCCAATCATTTAGAACAATCTGCCATTTACAAGCTGCTCACGGGCTTGATTATCCCGCGCCCAATTGGTTGGATTTCGAGTGTTGATGCAAACGGTGTTGTCAATTTAGCACCGTTTTCATACTTCAACGCTGTAGGTGATGATCCGCCGCATGTTATGTTTTCAACTTCCAGAAGTAATCATATTATCAAAGACACGCTGCACAATGTGCTTCAAACCAAGCAGTTTGTAGTGAATATGGTGACTGAAGAATTGGCTGAAGCCATGAATCTAACGGCTCATCCCATTTCTGCTGATGAAAGTGAATTTGATTACGCACATCTAACTCCAATTGCCTCAGTTAAAGTAGCTCCTCCAAGAGTTCTTGAAAGCCCGGTGTCTATGGAATGTGAACTCGTACATCATTATACTCTAGAAGGAAGTCAAAACGGCGGTTCTACCATCATCATTGGGCGTATAGTTCAATTTCATATTGCCGAAGAATTGCTCATGGACGGATATAAAATCAATCTCGAACACTATCAACCAGTGGCTCGATTAGCGGGTTCTAATTATGCCAAACTGGGTGAAATTTTTACTATTAAACGAAATTAATAACAGCCTGTTTTTAAACAAACAGGTTTTTTTATAGATATATGAAAATAAAAGTAATTGGCGGCGGCCCGGGCGGATTATACTTTTCGATTTTGCTCAAAAAAGCCATTCCGTCTTGTGAAATTGATGTTTACGAACGCAACAAAGCTGATGATAGTTTTGGTTTTGGCGTTGTGTTTTCAGATGAAACGCTCAGCGAATTTCTCTCGCGTGATGTTCAATCTTATGAACTCATCCGCAGTAAATTTGCCTACTGGGATGATTTAGAGGTAGCTCGTGATGGTGAAGTGGTGCGCATTTCCGGTAATGGATTTTGCGGCTGTTCTCGAAAAACCTTACTTCAGTTATTGCAGCAGCGATGTATTGAAGAAGGCGTTCAATTACATTTTGAACATAATATTGATGATTTGTCACAATTTGCCGATGCAGATTACATCATTGCATGTGATGGTATCAATAGCCCGATTCGCGATGCGCGTCAAGAACAATTCGGAACAAACATTCAACTCAAAAGCAATCGATTTGTTTGGCTCGGCTCTACCCGACCGCTTGATGCTTTTACCTATTTTTTCAGAACTACAGAGCACGGAACTTTCGTTGCGCACACCTATCAATATGAACAAGGCATGAGTACTTGGATTTTTGAGTGTGCTGATCAAACCTGGAAAAATGCGGGTTTTGAAGTAGGCAATGAAGCCGATACCATGGCCAAATTGTCTGAGATTTTTGCCGAAGAATTACAAGGACATTCGCTCATTTCAAACAAATCACACTGGCGACAATTTCCACACGTAACCAATAATCAATGGCATTCCGGCAATATCGTTTTACTCGGCGATGCCAAAGCTACGGCCCACTACTCTATTGGTTCAGGAACCAAACTCGCTATGGAATGTGCCATTGCATTGGCCGATTCTATCATCGAACACAAACAAGACAAAGCGCAGGCTTTTGAAAAATATGAACAACTCCGACGCAGTCGCGTTGAAATGATTCAACACGCAGCCAATGTTTCACTTGATTGGTTTGAACACATGGATCGCCATATGCAACACGATTTTACACCGTTTGCTTTTGGCGTGATGACGCGTTCTAAAAAAGTAACGTTCGAGAACTTGGCCTTGCGCGATGATTCGTTTACTGAAAAAGTCTTGACTGATTTTAATTGCAGCATCGGAAATTTCAAAGTCAAAACTCCGGCTGCTTTTACACCTTTTAGCTTGCGCGATATGCAACTCAAAAACAGAATTGTGATGTCGCCCATGGGGCAATATGCCGCCGAAGACGGTTTGGTGTCCAATTGGCATTTGGTGCATTACGGAGCGCGCGCTACCGGAGGTGTTGGATTGATATTGACCGAGATGACTGCTGTTTCAAAAAAAGGCAGAATCACTTTAGGTTGTGCCGGAATTTGGACTGAAGAACAAATGCTTAAGTGGAAAAAAGTAGTTCGTTATGTACACAAATACAGCAAATCTAAAATCGGAATTCAACTCGGTCATTCCGGCCGAAAAGGTTCTGTTGAGGTTCCGTCCATCGGCGCCAATATTCCGCTTGCCAAACGCGGTTGGGATTTAATCTCAGCTTCGCCGATTGCTTTTACTGCTGATATGCCGATTCCGCGTGAAATGACCATTACCGATATGAACAATGTCATTTCTGAATTTGTCAATGCGACTATTTTTGCTGAAGAGGCCGGTTTTGATATGGTTGAATTACAAGCACATCATGGATTTTTGCTGGCTTCGTTTTTGTCTCCGCTCACCAATGTCCGAACTGATGAATTTGGCGGCTCTATTGAAAATCGACTTAAATTCCCATTGCAAGTTTTCCAAGCCATGCGCGAGGTTTTTCCAGAGAACAAACCCATGTCGGTGCGTATTTCGGCTTCAGATTGGGCTGAAAATGGCGTCACAGAAGTTGAGGTGGTCATCATTGCTGAAGCTTTTAAAAATGCCGGAGCCGACATCATCAACGTATCTACAGGAAATACTGTTTCTTATCAAAAACCACAAGTTGGTCGTATGTGGCAAACACCGTTTTCAGATTTGGTGCGCAATACGGTTCATATTCCAACCATTACCACCGGTTATATTCAAAACATTGATCAAATCAATACCTTATTGCTCAATGCACGTGCTGATTTGGTGGCTTTAGGTCGTCCGTTGTTGCTCGATCCGAATTTTGTTCGCCATGCGCAAGCGTATGAACAATTTAAACCCGATGATATTCCGAATCAATACGTGGCCGGAGTTTCGCATTTGTATCCGCTTCAATCTGCCGAGCGCAATGCCACTGAATCCATGAAAAAAGCTTTAAAACCCGAAAGTCATAAAAAGTAATGCGATTCATTGGTATTATTGGTTTATTGGTTTTTTCATCTATGATAGCTCAAGAAAGTCAACTCATCAAAAGCGGTTCATCGCAATTGCATTACCGCGTTTTCGGAAAAGGAAAACCGCTACTCATCATCAACGGAGGCCCGGGTATGAACAGTGAAGGTTTCGCACATTTGGCTGAAGAATTGTCAAAATTCGGCTATCAAACCATTACCTATGATCAGCGTGGCACCGGAAAATCTACAGTAGCGAAAGTCGATGCCCAAAACATCAATATGCAACTTATGGTTGAGGATATCGAAAATCTTCGTCAACATCTTCAACTCAAAACGTGGTCTATTTTTGGGCATTCTTTTGGCGGAATTTTGATGGCGCATTATGCATCGTTGCATCCCAATCAAATTGACCAACTCATTTTCTCAAATGCCGGCGGGCTGACCATGGAATTTACCAACTATTTGCAAGAGCGCATTCAAAATAATTTAACCCAAACACAGCGCGATAGTTTGGCTTATTATCAAAACAAACAGAACAATGGCGATACTTCAGAGCTTACCCGCAAAGCCCGAGCTAAATATTTGTCTTATGCTTATGTGCATCACTCAGAGCACGCGCCCTTAATTGCACAACGCTTATTACAGTTAAATTTGCCGGTAAATAATTTGGTCATTCAAGATTTGTTTAAAATCAAGTATGACGCCCGAGATAAATTCAAAAAATTCCAACGTCCGGTTCTGGTTTTACAAGGCAAAAACGACATCCTCAAAATTGAAACTGCCCAAGAAATTCAAAAAGCATTTCCGAATGCACAGTTGGTTTTAATAGATCATTGCGCCCACTACGGCTGGCTCGATGCACCCGAAGTTTTTTATCCCACCGTTCAAAAATTCCTAAACGAAAAAATATGAAGCATTACCACGACAATTTTGCTCATGATTATTTACCGCCTGTACACGAGCAAGCCGAATATATTTTTGAAAACCCCGAGTTTATCCAGCCCGAAATGCTCAATTGTGTCTGGCCTTTGCTCGATAAGCACATTGCCAATGGTCACGGTGATGAGGTTTGTTTGCGCAGTTTTTATTCGATTTGGACCTATCGCCAACTCATGGAGAAAGCCAATCAAATAGCACACGTGCTCACAGAAGATTTAGGTTTGCAATCGGGCAATCGCGTTTTGATTCGTTCGGCCAATAACCCGATGATGGTGGCGTGTTGGTTTGGCGTGCTCAAAGCCGGAGGAATAGTCGTTGCCACCATGCCGCTTTTGCGCAGCAAAGAACTTACTACTTTTATCGAATGTGCCGAAATATCACATGCTTTGTGTGATGAATCGTTGCGCGATGAAATGCAATTAGTTGAATCTTCGTTCTTAAAATCAGTATGTTATTTTGACGGTTCAGAACAAAATCCGGCAGAACTTGAAAAATTGATGAGTAGCAAATCAACTGATTGTGAAAATTATCCATCTCGGGCCGACAGCGTTGCTTTGATCGGATTCACCTCCGGAACCACCGGTTTGCCTAAAATGACAGCGCATTACCACCAAGACATTATTAATATTTGCGAAGCTTTCCCGAAATATTCACTGCAACCTACGCCAAATGATATTTTTACCGGAAGCCCACCACTAGGCTTTACTTTTGGTTTGGGCGGATTGGTTTTGTTCCCGATGTATTATGGCGCCTCAAGTTTTTTGATCGAAAAACCCGCACCCGATATTTTACTCGAGGCCATACAAAAATATAAAATCACCGTTTGCTTTACGGCGCCTACAGCTTGGCGTGTGATTACCACCAAAGTCAAAGATTTTGATATTTCAAGCTTGCGCAAATGCGTTTCTGCCGGCGAGACTCTGCCGCTCAAGGTTTGGCAAGATTGGTACGATGCTACCGGACTCAAAATCATAGACGGTATTGGCGCTACTGAAATGCTCCACATTTTTATTTCGTCGCACCACGATAACATGAAACCCGGCGCCACCGGCGTGGCCATTTCGGGCTATCAAGCTAAAATTGTCGATGAAGATTTTAATGAAGTTCCCGCCAATACCCCCGGACGTCTTATGGTGCGCGGTATCACGGGTTGTAAATACCTTAATCGACCCGAAAAACAACAAGAATACGTACAAAACGGCTGGAATTTTACCGGCGATATTTTCCGTCAAGACGAAGAGGGCTATTTCTGGTTTGTGGCGCGTGGCGACGATATGATTATTTCGTCGGGTTACAACATAGCGGCGATTGAAGTTGAAAGCGTGCTGATGACCCATGAAGACGTGGCCGAATGTGCGGTAGTGGGCTTGCCCGATGACGAGCGCGGCATGCTGGTCTGCGCTTATATTGTGCTTCATGAAAAATCTAAAGCATCCAATGATTTGATGGTTTCTATACAACAGTGGTTCAAAGAAGTAGCTGCGCCGTATAAATATCCACGCGTTATTTATTTTGTAGAACATTTACCCAAAACCGAAACCGGAAAAATCCAACGATTTAAACTCAAGCAAACACTTTGAAAAAATCCCATAAATAATCATTAATTTTAGAAGCTTTTTCCCGCTATTCGCTGCAATCTTTTCAGTCATCACCTGCGCTTTGCTCCGGTGTTCCTAAAAAGGATTTTCGCTGCTATCGGGGCTAAAAAATCCCTACATGAATCAACCATTTGTCACCACCGAAAAAGTCCGTTTTCAGCACGTAGATTATGCGGGCATTGTCTTTTACCCAAGATTTCTTGAAATGCTCAATGGCTTGGTTGAAGATTGGTTTGCCGAAGCTTTAGACCGTCCGTTTCATCAAATGCATCAAACCAACGGAATCCCCACGGTTGATTTAAAAATTCAGTTCAAAAATGCCGCGCGTTTAGGCCAAATACTCACCAAAAAACTATGGGTTAAAAACATCGGTTTTGCTTCGCTTTTGTGCGGTTTTGAATTTACCGATGACGAAGGTAAAACCACGCTTTCCGGTGAAATTACCTTGGTGAACGTAGCCTTTAATCAAGACAGAGACGGCATCAAAGCCGAACCTTTCAACGACGAAATCAAATCAAAAATTCAAAAATACCTTATAGAATAATATGCAGTTTCCTCAATTTAAAGCCGCTACGGTACAAACCGCACCCGTTTTTCTCAACGTGCCCAAAACCATTGAAAAAGCCATTGCGTTTATTCGTGAAGCCCATCAAAACGGCGCACAACTCATCGCTTTTCCGGAGGTTTTTGTAGCGGGTTACCCCTACTGGAACTGGGTGATGACGCCGGTACAAGGCAGCAAATGGTATGAGCAGTTATACAAAAACTCAGTGGCCGTAACTGATGCTGAGTTGCAACCTTTGTTTGCCGCTGCGCGCGAATATCAAATGAACATCGTAATCGGCATCAACGAGCGCGGTGATAGTTTTGGCGAAATTTACAACACCAATCTCATCATCAATCATTTAGGAGAACTCATCGGTCGTCACAGAAAACTCGTGCCAACTTGGGCCGAAAAACTCACCTGGACTTCAGGCGACGGATCATCCTTAAAAGTATATCCAACCAATGTGGGCCCACTCGGAACTTTGGCTTGCGGAGAGAACACCAATACTTTGGCGCGTTTTACTTTGCTGAGTCAAGGCGAACTTTTGCACGTGGCCAATTATATTTCACTTCCGGTGGCTCCGCCAGATTACGATATGGCCGAGGCAATTAAGATTCGCGCAGCGGCCCATTCGTTTGAAGGAAAATTGTTTACCCTAGTTTCTTGCTCAACTATTTCAGCTGAAATCAAAGACGCTTTGCGCTCAGATGTTCCGAATATTGATGCTTTGCTCGATCGCAAAAGTTCGGCATTTTCAGGGTTTATTGGTCCCAATGGCGCGGTCATCGGAACTCCGCTCATTGACAATGAAGGGATGGTTTATGCTGATATTGATTTGTCTAAATGCATTCAGCCCAAACAAATGCACGATATTTTGGGGCATTACAACCGCTTTGATATTTTTGATTTGCGCGTAAACGTGGCTCCTACGCGTAAGATTACTTTTGTTGACAACCACGACGATTTTAAAAACAACCACAACGCATAAATCATGGAAGAAAATCAATATTCAGACGATGTATACGGCCGCGCTCGCGTGCAAGATACCCCTGAGCTTGAAGCTTATTATAAAGAACTCGCATCGCTCGGTGCCGGCGCACTTTGGACGGTGGCCAACGATATTGAACCTTGGGAACCCAAATCAAATTCGGTGGCGATGCTTTGGCGTTATCAAGACCTGCGCGATTTAGTCCTGAAATCGAGCGAACTCGTTACGCCTGAACAAGCCGGACGTCGTGTAGTGTATTTGGTCAATGACCAACGCAAAGATGTTTCAGCAGCTGTGGGCTGGTTATATACCGGAATTCAGGTGACGCGCCCGGGTGAATCTACATCGGCACACCGCCACAAAGCCTCTGCCTTACGCTTTATTATGGAAGGCAGCAAAGGTTATACGGTGGTGGACGGAAACAAAATTATGCTCGAAGTCAATGATTTTGTGATTACACCCAACTCAACATGGCACGAACACGGTGTAGAAGCCGATGGTCAAACTTGTATTTGGCAAGACGGTTTAGATATCCCGCTCGTGAATGCCTTAGAGGCCAACGATTATGCGGTTTTTGACGGAAAGCAACCACTCGATTATCCGGTGAATTTTTCGCCTTTGACCTACAGCGGCAACGGACTCATTCCGGCTGATGTAACTTGGGATAAACCGTATTCGCCTTTGTTTAAATTTTCATGGAGTAAAGTTTATCCGGCTTTGCTCGAAGCCCAAAAAGTCAATGAGCCAGATGCTTTTGACGGCATTCATATGCGTTATGCCAATCCGCTTACCGGTGGCCATGTGATGCAAACCATGAGCGCCTCAATGCAATTGTTGCCGGCCGGTTTTAAAGGAAAAGCACACAAACACACCGGTTCATTTGTGTATCAATGCGCCAAAGGAAGCGGTTACTCAATCATCAATGGTCAGCGATTCGACTGGAAAGAGCGCGATATTTTTTGTGTTCCTTCGTGGGCTTGGCATGAACACCACAATGCTTCTGAAACCGAAGATGCTTGTTTGTTTCATTTTAATGATTTGCCGGTAATTGAAGGTTTGGGCTTGTTTCAAAGCCGCGTTTATACAGAGAATAATGGACATCAATAAAGTATAATTTTCAAAACAACCTGCGAGGTTTTCAAAACCTTGTAGGTTTAAAAAAATAAAAAAAGAACAAAAATGAAATTACTCACCTACACCCACAACGACCAAGCGCCGCGATTGGGTTTTTTATGGAATGATTTAGTGATTGATATGGAAGATTTTGGCGATGTTGTCAATTTTCCGTTGCCCGATGATATGCTCGATTTGATTGATATGGGCATTGAAGTGATTGATGAAATCAACGATTTACTGGCCGATACACCTCAGGAATACATTGCCAAAATTGGTCTGCCGCTTTCTGAAGTAACATTGCTCGCTCCGATTCAGCGTCCGCGTAAAAACATTATTGGTATTGGTTTGAATTATACGGAACATGTAGCCGAAAGCGCGAGAACTTTAGACACGACCGGAAAGCTTCCGCAAAAGCCGATTATTTTTTCAAAACCGCCTACCACAGTTACGGCTACAAATACACAAATCATCAAGAATACAAAGCTGACCGCTCAGTTGGATTGGGAAGTGGAATTGGCCGTGATTATTGGCAAAACCGGTAAATATGTTCCGAAAACCGAGGCCATGGATTATGTTTTTGGTTACACGGTGATCAATGATATTTCTGCGCGCGATTGCCGTCGTGAAGGCCAATGGATTGTATCTAAAGGGCAAGACACCTTTGCTCCGATGGGTCCGTATTTGGTAACGAGAGATGAAATTGCTGATCCGCACAATTTGAATTTGAGTTTAAAAGTAAACGGCGTTGAAAAACAAAATGCCAACACGAAATTCATGTTGTTTAATATTACTGATTTGATAGAAGATTTAAGCACAGTGTTTACCATTGAGCCCGGTGATATTATTGCTACCGGAACACCTTCTGGCGTTGGCGCCGGACATAATCCGCAAGAATGGTTATACGACGGAGACGTGGTTGAAGCGACTGTTGAAAAAATTGGAACAATCATTAATACTGTAAAAGAAATTTAGAATTCAAATGTTTCGCGTTAGATTTAGCTTCGCTCAGTTCGGCTAAAGCCTCGGGTGAAATAAAAGGAGCAAGTCCGGTGGACTTGAGGTATATCTTATGATTGCAACCAAATCTATTGTTTCAAGTTAGTACGAGTTGCGAGAGGGATAGCAGCAAGGTGCCGCGCACCGCGAATAGCCCGACGGCGGACCATAACATGAATAAGAAAAACAGGCTTGCAACCGCCGGCTCGCCCCAAAAAAATAAAATAGAATTACATGAAAAAATATAGAATTGGTCAAATTGTACCGTCGTCAAACGTAACGATGGAAACCGAAATTCCTGCTATTTTTAGAGCGCGCGAGACGATTTTGCCCGAGCGATTTACGTTTCACAGCAGCAGAATGCGCATGAAAAAAGTAACCCAAGAAGAGCTTGCGGCCATGGATGCCATGAGTTTGAAATGCGCCACAGAACTCTCGGATGCGCAGGTTGATGTGATGGGTTATGCGTGCTTGGTAGCGATTATGAGTATGGGACGCGGTTATCATTGTGTGTCTGAAGTAAACTTGCACCAAGAAACGATGGCCAACGGCTTCCCTACTCCGATTGTGACGTCGGCCGGTGCGCTGATTAATGGTTTAAAGGTTTTGGGTGCGAAACAGATTTCAATTATTACACCGTATATGCGACCGTTGACCGATAAGGTGGTTGATTATATTGAACACCAAGGTATCAAAGTCAAAGAGAGCATTGCGTTGGAGATTCCGGATAATTTAGAAGTGGCGGCGCAGAATCCGCTTAATTTGCTCCATATTTACAAACAACTTGATTTGACCGATGTGGATGTTTTGGTGGCTTCGGCTTGTGTGCAAATGCCATCGCTCGAAGCTATTGATTTGATGCAGGCAGAATGCGGGATTCCGGTTACATCAGCGGCCGTTTGTACTACGTATGAAATGATGAAAAAACTGGGTATTGAAGCCAAATCAACTATGGGTGGCGAGCTGCTGAGCGGGAAATATTAATCATCCTTAAAACAATCAAACTATGAAACGCAAAGCAACCGCTGTTTGGAATGGCTCAGGAAAAGACGGCAAAGGACATTTAACAACACAAAGTACAGTACTTAATCAAACTCAGTATTCATTTGGTTCTCGATTTGAAAGCGGTGTTGGAACCAACCCTGAAGAACTCATTGGCGCAGCTCATGCAGGCTGTTTCTCGATGAAATTGGCTTTTAATTTGCAAGCGGCCGGATTTACGGCAACTGAGCTCAAAACTGATTGCGAAATTGTTTTTGAAGATGGCAGCATTGTCGCTTCAAACTTAAATTTAACTGCGCAAGTAGACGGAATTGATTCAGCTAAGTTTGAGGAATTGGTCAAAGACGCCGAGGCCAATTGTCCGATTTCAAAATTGTTGAAAACGAAGATTTCGGTGCAATACCAGCTTAATTAATTTTTTGCTTTAACCTATAAAAAAAGCTTCCTGTTTTGGGAAGCTTTTTGTATTATCTCTTGAGTGAAAAATGTGATTTAAAGGTTTTTCTAGCGCCTTTTTCGGTATATTCAACCGTAAACCAATAATCAGTTCCCGGCATTCGTTCACCATTATAAGTTCCGTCCCAACCTTTTCCTTTTGGACTGATTTGTTTGAGTAGTTTGCCATATCTGTCAAAGATTGAAATCAAACATCCATCTTGGTCACTCAAACCATCAATGTTCCAGGTGTCGTTGTAATTGTCATCATTAGGCGTGAAGAATTTAGGGTAATTTACCACCAAAATTTCATCAGATATCGGGCTTGAGCATCCGTTGGCATCAATTACTTTGATAGTATGAATTCCGGGGCTTACATTCTGAAACACATTTTCTTCTTGCAATGGTCCGTAATCCAATTGATATAAATAATTTCCTGCATCTGTAGCCAAAATGGTGACAATTTGGTTTTCTTCAAAATAATTGGTTACAAAACCTTCGATTGAATTTAAAGTGTATTGATTGATGGTTACATTAATAAATTTATTGGTAGCGCATTGACCAGCATCAGGTGTAAACTCATAACTTCCGCTCAAAATATTATCAACTATTGCTGGATTCCAAGTTCCGGTAATTCCGTTGTTAGAAATAGGACTTAACAGCGGTGGTGTTGACCCGACACAAACGCCAAAATCACTAAAATCCGGAACGGTTGGTTCAGTAATAGTTACGGTCAAGGTTTGTGGGTTGGCACACTGCGTTCCATCAGGTGTAAAGACATAATCAAAATCGCCACTCACCGTATTGTCAATAGTTGTTGAAGGTTGCCAAGTTCCTGTAATTCCATTCGGAGAAACGGTACTCAAAGCAGGAGCCGGTGTGTCTTTACAAAACGCCGGGATGGCTGCAAAATCCGGATTTATTTTTCGAATAAGTGTCATACTCAAGGTTTGCGTATAGGCACATAACCCGGGTGTTGGTGTAAATGTATAGCTTTGATCCACAGTATTACTTACTGTAGCCGGTGACCAAGTTCCTGTGATTCCGTTGGGTGAAGTGTTTCCTAAAACCGGAGCAATATCGCCTTCACATATTGGGCTTAATGGTGGAAAATCAGGAGTATCAATGCTTTTGACATCAACAATTAATCTAGTTGGAGCAGTTGTTACAACACATTGACCAGGGTCAGGATTGAATGTGTAAATTGTCTGACCAACTGTTGCTGTGCTAACCGTTGCTGGCGACCAAGTTCCGGTAATGGGTGGTGTATTATTCGAAGATGTTGGTAAAACCGGCGGGGTTGCTCCCAAACACACAGGTTGCACCAAATCAAACAACGGAGTTACAGGAATATCAATGGTTATGGTATGTTGTGCAATCACGGCACATTGACCAGCGGTTGGTGTAAATGTGTAAGTGGTTGTACTCATATTGTTTGGCGCTAAATCCCAAGTTCCTGTAATACCGTTCAGAGATGTAGTTGGAAATGGCGGTATCGTCCCTCCCTGACAAACACTGTTGATGATATTAAAGGTTGGAACTATATTCGGATTTACGGTTAAAGTGCGTGTAGCTGAAACACTGCTACAACCTCCGGTTCCGGTTACTGTATACGTCATAGTAACAAAACCCGCTGATACTGCTCCAATCACTCCGGTATTGGCATCAATGGTTGCTACGGCCGGATTTGAAGATGACCAAGTTCCACCAGTAACACTTGATGTGAAAGTTGTAATTGTTCCCTGGCAAATGGTTTGGTTGCCAGATAAAATTCCCGGACTAGGATTAGCTGACACAATAACATTTCGAGTTGCTGTTCCGTTGGCGCAACCGTTGACTCCTGCTACGGTATAGGTAATGATGGCTGTACCTGCAGTTACTCCGATAACCACTCCAGAAGCGTTGACAGTTGCTACTGCGGTGTTGTTTGATGACCAGGTTCCGCCGGTTACGGTTGACGAAAAATTACTCGAAAGCCCAATACATATGCTTTGCGTTCCACTTAAAGTTCCTGCACTAGGAATTGCCGAAACCGAAACAGTTCTAGTAACAGTTGCATTTGGACAGCCTCCGGTACCGGCAATGGTATATGTAATTGTAGAATTTCCTGCAGAAACACCGGTAATTACTCCTAAATTATTTACAGTTGCAACAGCAGTATTCGAGGATGACCAAGTTCCGCCGGTAACGGTTGGGATAAAAGTAGTTGTATTGCTGACACAGATATTCTGATTTCCGCTTAAAGTTCCTGCGATTGCAGGATTTGTTACAGTTATTGATCTTGAAGCTGTAACAGATGAACAACCACCGGTTCCGGCCACAGTATAATTGATATTAACTGTTCCGCTACTAACGCCTGTTATTAATCCGGTTGTTGAATTGACAGTTGCTATTGCTGCATTGGCTGAAGACCATGTTCCACCGGTAACTGTAGGAACAAAATTTGTTGTTGTGCCCACACAGATGGTTTGGTTACCACTCAAAGAGCCTGCACTTGGTGGGTTGGCTACATTTATTGTTTTGGTATAAGTATTGGCACAAGGTGTAATAGTGTAGTTGGGTGTAAATGTATAAGTTGTATTTACAGTGTTGTTGATGGTGGCAGGGTTCCATGTGCCAACAATTCCATTATCTGAAGTTGTTGGTAAAGCAGGTGGTGGCATTATGTCGCTACATATACTGGATGGAAGTGTAAAGGTTGGGTTTGTTGTTGCCACGCAATTAGAGCAAGTGTTTACTACCGGAAAAGTTACGCAGGGATAGCCTATGGCTGATATAAGTGTTAAGGTACAACTTTGACCGGGCAAAACGCCCGTAACTTCTAAAGAAGATAAAGTTGTACTTCCGGTAACTGCGGGACCTCCATTGATGGTGTATGAATAATTATAAAGATCAGGGCGGTTACCAATATTGTTCCAATCAAACAAAACTGCATTTGGTGTTGTTGTGGCCCCACAAAAGATATTTATCGTTCCGCTTATTGAATTGATTCTTACAACTATTGCAATTCTTGGACTTTCACAGGTTCCAACCGTTTGACTAACATAATATGTTGTTGCACCGTCAACCGCTGTTGATGGAATTGGCGCAGTTGATGAGGCTGTTCCTCCTGTTGCATTGGTTCCGTACCAATTCAAAGTTGCTCCGGCTAAAGCTGTAGCAGTAAGTGGTGTTGCAGTTGATCCATTACAAAAATAAATCGGAGAAGTAACTGTTGGCGGAGGTACTGAACCTGTAGTAATAGTAACCGTTACAGGTTTAATGACTGAGCAGCCGCCTAGTGTGCTTTTGATATAATAGGTTCCTGAAGTAGTAATGTTTTGAGCAGCAGCTAACGTCATGGCATTGGTTCCGGCTGCATTGGTCCAATAGGTAAATGTTGTTCCTGTAGTGCTCCCTGCGCCAATTACTGTGGGCGAAGTAATATCAACCGAACCTGGAGCGCAAACGGCTGGTGGATTAACAATATTAAGTACCAGAGAATTGGTTACTGTTATAGTAATAGTTTTAGATAAATTACAGCTGTTTGTTCTTGAAAAGGTAATATCATCAATTGCAAAATCATTACCGGCAGCAGTTGTAGTTAAATCGTAAAAACATATTCTTGCAGTGTTGTTGGCACCAGAATTCCAATTAATTGAGGGTTGTGTCCAAGTGCAAGTAGTTCCTGAGGTACTGGCATTTGTACCTACCACTACTCCGTTAATTTTTACCTGAATACTAGCATTTGCTGGTGTAGCCAATGCTTGTAGATAATATGTCAGTGTGTAGTTTTGCCCCGGAGTCACGGGAATTGTCTGACACCAAAACGCATCATTGCCTGCATTTGATGTTGAGCCATCAACTACGAGCATCTTACTACCTGCAGAACCGGTGTGTTCTGAACAACTGGCAAATGCACTTTCCCACGTGTTTGAATTAGCTACAACGCCATATGCTTTTTGCACTAGTGCGGTATTGGTTGCATAATAAGTGTAGTCAGATGTAAAGCCCACATTGCCTAAGAAAAAATCTCCGTTATAAATTAAATTTTCAGAACGAACCGAAGTACTTGTTACTGTGTATGTTGTAGTTTGTGTTGGGCTTACAGTTTGTGGCGAACCTGTAGCAGCCATGGTTGGGTCGGCTATATCAGAGCTCCAGTTGTAGGTAGTCATTCCGCCACTAGCAGTAATAGTTGTGCTGCCTCCGGCACAAATAGTAGTTTGGGTAGCCGATAAATTCATATCGGGTGCATTGGGTATAGCAATACCGTTTTGGGTTTGTGTTCCGCCGTTGCTGTCGGTAACGGTAATACTATACGTTCCTGGTGCCAATCCGGTAAATTGTCCGTTGGCGCTTGTTGGAATATTCACCGGACCGCTTAAAGCATAGTTGGTATATGGCGGTGTTCCTCCTATTCCGTAACCAAACAAAGTTGCGTTTGTATTGGTTGGGCAAGTTGGATTGGTAATTGAATAAGTCAAAGATAAAGGAGATGGAGCTGCAGTAAGCGATATATCGTCTAATGCAAAATCATTACCTGCACTTGAAGTTTGTCTGTCAAACAACCAAATCTGAGCAAAACCTGAAGTGGCTACCCATGTGTAAGTTACTTGAGTCCATCCACACAGTGTGACTGGGCAAATACTACTCCCTGTAGTTGGTGAAATATCGACATTATTAATTTTTACTTGAATGTTTGCAGAATTTGCAACAGTGTTGGTGTTTGAAATTGATTGAATCCAATAACTAAAAGTATAGGTCGTTCCGCTAATTACAGGTATGCCGCCTCCACCACCGGTTGAAGTTAAAGCTTCCCATATTTTATCACTATTAGCACCCGAAGTAGCTCCGTCAACAACCATCATTTTATTTCCAGTTGATGAATGATCAGTACAAGCATTACTAAAGTTGCTGTTAATAGTCGAAGGGTCACTAACTATGGCATAATTTCTTGGGCCACTGTTTGAGCTAACTAAAAAGTAATTGGTCTGGAATCCGGTTCCAACACCTCCGCTTTCGAAGTCACCGTTGGTTATTAGATTTTGAGCAAATCCGGACACTGAAGCCAGAAGTATAAACAAAACAAACAGATTTTTAAACTGATGCGTCATTGCAAGCAATATTTTTCAATAAATAAGCCGTAAATATAGCAAATATTGACTAACTGAAAGTTTGTAAACTCAGTAATTTTTGAATTTAAATTAATAAAAAAAGAGCAGCTTTATTAAACTGCTCTTTTGCATAATTATAAGTCTTTCTTAGTATTTAATCAGTTTTAGTAAGGCATCTTCGAATCGTTCTTTGGGTAAGAACTGGTCTTCAAGTGCTTTGGTAAACGGAATCGGACTGTCTAAACTCGCCACACGTTTTACCGGGCCATCTAAATACTCGAAACAATCTTCCATAATCATTGAGCAAATATCGCTGGCAATTCCACCAAAAAGCGTGTCTTCTTGTAAGATGATGGCTTTGTTTGTTTTCTTGACGGATGCGTAAATGGTTTCTTTATCAAGCGGTTGTAGCGTTCTTAAATCAATCAAATCAGCTGAAACATCAGGGTATTTATCTAGCGTTTCCATAGCCCAATGAACTGAGGCGCCAAAAGCAATAACGGTGATGTCTTTTCCTTCGCGCAACACAGCGGCTTGCCCAAACGGAAGTGTGTAATAATCTTTCGGAACATCTTGATAAATGCTGCGATATAACATTTTGTGCTCAAAAAACAACACCGGATTCGGGTCATTGATGGCAGTAGCTAACAAACCTTTGGCATCATACGGAAAAGCAGGATAAACCACTTTTAATCCGGGTGTTTTGGTAAACCAAGCTTCATTGGTTTGTGAGTGAAACGGTCCAGCTTGTGTTCCGCCACCACAAGGCATACGCACTACAACATCAGCTTTTTCTTGCCAACGGTAGTGTACTTTAGCCAAGTAATTAACGATGGGATTAAATCCGGTCGATACAAAATCAGCAAATTGCATTTCAACAATCGCTTTGTAACCATTGATGGATAAGCCCATTCCGGCCGAAACCACTGCGCTTTCGCATATCGGAGTATTGATGATGCGATGCTTGCCGAATTCTTTGACAAACCCATCAGTAATTTTAAAAGCTCCGCCATATTCAGCAATGTCTTGACCCATAATCACCAACTCAGGATGACGTTCTAACGATTGCTTCAATCCTTGTGAAATGGCATCAATCAAACGGATGTTTTCAGTTTCATCATTTGAAGGATTAACTTCTTCAAAATCATAAGGTTTGTATACGTCGTTTAATTCACCTTCATAAGTAGGAACAATCTCTGGTTCAGTGTTGGCCATCAGCCAATGTTCGTCAATTTCTTTCTTGATTTCTTCTCTCCAAGCTTCATCTTGTGATTCAGATATAATGCTTTGTTTGATCAGATATCGCTTATAAGTTTCAATCGGATCTTTCTCAGCCCACAAATCCATGAGTTCTTTCGGTACATATTTAGTGCCGCTCGCCTCTTCGTGTCCGCGCATTCTGAACGTTTTAAATTCAATAAGAACCGGCCTTGGGTTGGTGCGCATGGAGGCAACAATTTCAGTAAGTTCTTCATAAACTTCTAGAATATTGTTTCCGTCAATAATGTGGCTTTCCATTCCGTAGCCAATACCTTTGTCTGCCAAGTTTTCACAGCGATATTGCTCATTGGTTGGTGTAGATAATCCGTAACCATTGTTTTCAATCACAAAAATTACAGGTAAATCCCAAACAGAGGCAATGTTTAATGCTTCGTGAAAATCACCTTCGCTGGTGGCACCTTCGCCGGTAAAAACAGCCGTTACTTTTCCGTTCTTTTTGAGTTTATTGGCCAAGGCAATTCCGTCAGCTACTCCAAGCTGCGGGCCTAGGTGCGAAATCATACCAATAATCTTGTATTCTTGGGTTCCGAAGTGAAAACTTCTGTCGCGACCTTTGGTAAATCCGTTGGCTTTTCCTTGCCATTGCGAGAATAAGCGATGTAAAGGAATATTTCGTCCGGTAAAAACGCCTAAGTTTCGGTGCATGGGTAATATGTATTCGTCTGGTTCTAGAACAGCAGTGATTCCTACTGAAATAGCTTCTTGCCCGATTCCCGAAAACCATTTAGAAACTTTTCCCTGACGAATCAGGATGAGCATTTTTTCTTCAATAAGACGAGGTTTAAGCAATCTCTTATAGAGGTCTATAAGCTGTTCGTCTGTGAGTTGTCTTCTTTCGAAATTCATTATAAAAGATTGGGTGAATTTTATATATGGGACCAAAAGTATAAAAAAATAACAGCTTCACCTTGAAATGCTGCGTTTTTTTGAATTGTTAATAACTTTTAAAATTTCGTTTTAATTTTATTATTTACATTTGTGTTGACAAGGGTTTACAAACTTTTAGTTATTAACAAAAAAATTTTAGTATGCAAAACATTCCAAGTGTGGACTTGCGTGATTTCCTATCGGGTGACCCGGTACGTAAACAAAAATTTGTAAATGAAATCGGAAAAGCATACGAAGATATTGGCTTCGTAGCATTAAAAGGTCATTTTCTCGATGACCAACTTGTAGACGAACTTTATAGTGAAGTTAGAAACTTTTTCAATCTTCCGTTAGAGGTTAAATCAAAATATGAAATACCCGGAATCGGTGGCCAACGCGGTTATGTTTCTTTTGGTAAAGAACACGCCAAAGGTCGTTCAGCCGGAGATTTAAAAGAATTCTGGCATTTTGGACAATACGTGTCTGAAGGTTCAAAATACGCCGGTGAATATCCGGACAATGTTACGGTTAACGAGTTGCCAAAATTCAATGAAGTGGGTCGCGAGGCTTATCAAATGCTCGAAAAAACGGGTGTTTATGTGCTCAGAGCTTTGGCTTTGTTTTTAGGATTAGACGAGTTTTATTTTGATA
This sequence comes from Flavobacterium sp. CYK-55, assembly GCF_018413465.1. Lineage (GTDB taxonomy): Bacteria > Bacteroidota > Bacteroidia > Flavobacteriales > Flavobacteriaceae > Flavobacterium. The sequence goes on along the minus strand of NZ_JAHCDK010000003.1, from coordinate 301,281 downwards.
ATTATATTAAAGACGGAAACAGTATTCTAAGACCTATCCACTACCCGCCTATTACTGATGAACCCAAAGATGGAGCTGTTCGCGCAGCTGCCCACGGCGACATCAATTTGATTACTTTATTGATGGGTGCACAAGGAAAAGGCCTTCAAGTACAAAACCACGACGGACAATGGATTGATGCTATGGCTCAGCCAGATGAATTGGTCATCAACGTCGGTGATATGTTGTCAAGACATACCAACAACAGACTCAAATCAACCATTCACCAAGTAGTGAATCCACCAAGAGAATTGTGGGGAACATCGCGTTTCTCGATTCCGTTTTTCATGCATCCGGTAAGTGATATGAAACTCAACTGTCTTGAGAATTGTATCGATGCTAACAATCCAAAATTATACGACGATATTACCGCAGGAGAATTCCTCGATGAAAGACTCGTAGAATTAGGCTTGAAAAAATAACCCTTTATTTCCTAATAACCCAAATTCCAAATTCCGCTCACCCGGGATTTGGAATTTATTTTTATTGAAAATGGATTTACAAGACCAACTCAAAAAGCTTTTCCCCGATCACGAGCCGCAACATCACACAGAGCCTAAAATCACTGAAGTTGATGACACGCTATGGGTTCAAAAAGACCCGATGATTTGCAAATATGAAAAGCGCAACGGAAAACCCACCACCATCATTGAAGGTTACACCGGTCATGCCGATGATTTCAAAAAACTCGCCAAGCTGCTCAAAACAAAACTCGGCGTGGGCGGAACTATTAAAGACGACGCCATTATCCTGCAAGGCGACTACCGCGACAAAATCATGAAAATCTTACAAGAAATTGGATTTAAAGTCAAACGTGTTGGCGGATAAATACCAAAATAAGCCGTAAATTAGCCGCCTTAAAATTTAAACAAACGCAGCAGCAAAGAATTTCAGTTGCTCAGCAATTCAAAAAAAGAAATGATACAATCTTCAGAACTCATACTCAATCCAGACGGAAGCGTCTACCATTTGAACCTCAAACCAGAACACATTGCGCACGACATTATTTTTGTCGGCGATCAAAACCGCGTTGAAAAAATCACTCAGTTTTTTGACAACATTGAATTTTCAACCCAAAAACGCGAATTCAAAACCCAAACCGGAACCTACAAAGGCAAACGCATGACCGTGATGTCAACCGGAATTGGCCCTGATAATATTGACATCGTCATGAACGAACTCGACGCCTTGGTCAATATCGATTTACAAACGCGTCAACCCAAAGAGCAATTAACGGCTTTAAACATTATCCGCATCGGAACTTCAGGTTCTTTGCAAGCTGATATTCCTGTGGATGGTTTTGTGATGTCAAAATACGGACTCGGACTCGACAATATGTTGCGTTCCTATTTAATTGACACCATTTCAGATCAAGCCATTGAAGATGCTTTCATCGCACATACCCAATGGGACAATAAAAAAGGCCGTCCTTATGTAATAGCTTGTAGTGAAAAACTCGAGAAAATCATTGAAAGCGATCAAATGCACAAAGGTATTACAGCCACCGCTGGAGGTTTTTATGGTCCACAAGGTCGAGTGCTCAGATTAGACATTCAAGACCAACAACTCAATGGCAAAATGGACAATTTTCAAACCCAAAATCAGCGCATCACCAACCTTGAAATGGAGACCGCTGCTATTTATGGATTGGGTAAATTGCTCGGACATAACTGTCTGTCTTTGAATGCTATTATCGCCAATCGTGCCAACGGAACTTTTAGCCAAGATCCGTACAAAGCTGTTGATCAACTCATCGCTTACACACTTGATAAATTAGCACAACAATAATATTTTTTTGAAGCCAATCCTGCTGTCCGCTTTTATCTTGGTCGGCGAACCCCGCCCGCCCAAGGATAACCGCTTCCATCAGGGCTAGTTAGATTCGTGTATATGAAGCCAACTTTGTTTACCCTTGAAACCGAGCGTTTGCTTTTGCGTCCGTTAGAAATGTCTGATGCCGAGGCCATGTTTGCTATGGATCACAATCCGAATGTGCATACCTATCTCTGGAAAAAACCTACCCAAACCATCGATGAAACCATCAAAATTATTGAGTACATCCACGAGCAATACAAACGCAATCAAATCGGACGTTATGCTACGATTCTTAAAGAAACCGGAACCTTCATTGGTTGGACAGGCATCAAATACATCGATGATCACGTCGAGAACGGCAACACCAATTTCTATGATTACGGTTATCGTTTGGCCGAAGAATATTGGGGCCAAGGTTATGCTACCGAAGCCACAAAAGCTTGGCTAGATCACGGTTTTAACCAAATGAACATTCAAAACATGAACGCCTATACGCACCACGAAAATGGCGCGTCCAATCATATATTGCGCAAAGCCGGTTTTGAGTTCATGCATGAATATACCGCCGATGATGGCATACGCTGGAACTGGTGGCAGTTTTTACAATCAAATTATCAAGCGCAATAATCAACCCTATGCAAACCATTAAAGTAGTTGGCGTTCCCGAGCATTTTAATTATCCGTGGCAACAAGCACTTGATAAAGATTTGTTTACAGCTTCCGGAATTGATTTGCAATGGACTGATGTTCCTGAAGGCACCGGAAAAATGTGTCAAATGTTGCGCGAAGGCTCAGCAGATGTTGCCATTATTCTCACCGAAGGCATTGTGCGTGATATTTTAGCCGGCAACCCGTCACGCATTGTACAAGAATATGTAGCTTCACCACTGCTTTGGGGAATTCATGTGGGAGCAGCTTCGAGATTTAAACAACTTTCAGATTTAAACGGTGCTAAAGTTGCCATTTCACGCATGGGCTCAGGCTCACACTTGATGGCTTGTGTACATGCAGAGCAGCAAGGTTGGGAAGCGCAAAATTTGTCGTTTGAAATGGTACATACCATTGACGGCGCGGTTGAAGCTCTGACCAAAGGCACCGCCGATTATTTTATGTGGGAGCATTTTATGACCAAACCACTGGTTGATCAAGGTGTTTTTAGACGATTGGCCGACTGTCCTACTCCGTGGCCTTGTTTTGTCATAGCGGTACGCGAAGAAATCTTACATCATAATCAACCACTGATTGCACAAATGCTTGAAATCATCAACGAGCAAACCCAAAGCTTCAAATTGCAATCAGGTATTGATGTGCTTTTGGCTGAAAAGTACCACCAACAAGTCGATGACATTCGTGTATGGTTATCAAGTACCGAATGGTCTCAAAAAGCTTTAAACCCTGAAGTGTTAAACCAAGTGCAAAATCAATTATGGGCACTTGGGCTTATCGATAAAAAAGGTACTTTTGCAGACATAACCGCCTCTGTGTAGTTGGCCGTTAGGTCATTATGATAAAAAGTACAGTTCAGTCAATACAAAAACTCAAGCAAAAGCTTCAAATCAGAAAGCCTTGGGATAATGTGATTATTTTTGCACTCAATGTACTGATTGCCATTCCGGTATTTATCATACTTCATCAGAATTTAGTTGACCCCAACTGGTATTTTCAACTCGATAGAGTTCTGCTGTTTATTGCGATTTTGATGGTTATCCAACTCATCTTGCGCTTGATGCGTACCGTCATTATTATTTGTATCGGCTTGTATTTAATCGCACTTATTTTCGGAAGCTTCTCTGGTAAATACGGCTTTAAAAGCGTCATTGAAGATTATCAATACATGATTTATTCCATGAGCGATAGTCCAAATCCGCAAGATGTCATCATCTCTAAACTGCTGCCTTTTCCGAATAAAGCCAAAATCATCAATGCCGTTGAATTCGAGAATCCGCGGGTTCGCGATTTTGCGCTTATGGCTACGACTAAAGATTTTAAAAACATTCGCGGATTTTCTAATTACCGAACCACCATTCAATGTTTTGCCGTTTTTAAAGAAATCAACGCGCGTTGGAACTATGTGAGCGATCCCAAAGGCAAAGATTATATTGCCAAAGCATCAGAATCGTTGCGTTATTTTTCTGGTGACTGCGATGATCATTCAATTCTGATGGCTGCTTGTGTCAAATCAATCGGTGGAACTCCGCGGCTTATTCACACCGGTGGGCATATTTATCCGGAAATGCTTATCGGCAACAAAAATGATTTAGAAACCGTCAATTTCTTGATTAAAAAAGTTCTTTTTCAAGAAGAAAGTAAAGGCAATCGCATTCATTACCATATTGATGAACGCGGACAAATTTGGCTCAATCTTGATTACACGGCAACTTATCCCGGCGGACCATTTATGTCTGAAGAAATTCTCGGCGCGCTCACACTTTAAGTAAATTGTATACAATCGTTTTGTATATTCGCTCATCAATCTAATTTTTTATGAAGAAATATATCTTCTTTTTCTTATTGGCTGCTCCATCGCTTTTGGCTCAGGCTGATTTAGAAAAAAAACACAATGAATTTCGTGTAGAATTAGTGACAGCTATTGTATCGTCAAAAGCTAACTTAACTTACGAACGTTTTTTAAGTAGGCGTTTCTCAACAGGTTTGACTTTGAGTTATGCCAACAGCAAAAAAGTAAACGACGATTTTGATGAAGGCAACCGAAACACGATTCCAAAATATGAAGTTGTTCCGTTCGCACGTTATAATTTATCAAACGGTCAGCGCAGTTTTTATTTTGCCGAAGTTTTTCTATCGGCCAATGGCGGTGATTTTCGCGAAACGGTTCTTAAAACCGATGCTTTAGGAAACGATTATTATGTCATTGAAAAAAGCAAATATTCTGATGTTGCGGCCGGTGCCGGTGTTGGTTACAAATATTATATAAAAGATAAAGTCGGGATTGAATTCTTGGTCGGATTTGGTTCAAATATGTTTAACAAAGACAAAAGCCCGGATATCATTTCTCGAGTTGGTCTTAGTTTTGGGTATCGTTTTTAATTATTGTTTATGAAAAAGACTCTACAATATTTTTTCTTTACGGCTTTGGGCACAGTGCTTATGGCAGCAGATTGTTCAAATAAAGACAGCGAATTCTACAACGATGTCTTTGTGAGTTCTCCTGAACTGGTAACGGTATACATGGATGACACTTTGCCGACAGATCAAAACATTACGGTTGAGGCCGATATTGATAGATTGCTTAGCGTTCCCGGTCACAGTCGTCCTTTAGATATATTCAAAACTACCGGTGGCGCCGGCAAACTTGAATTTTCATATGAAATTGAAAAACTCACAGATGGTGAATGGGTTGCAGTTTCTATTCAAGAATCTCAAATAACAGTTCATCGCGGTCAAGCTTATGGCGGAGATTTTATCTTGGGTAAATGCGTTTATAATTCTGTAAGCGACCAATATGAATTCAAAGCTAGTTTATCCGGATTTTCTGCCGGAAGTTATCGATTGAGTTTTGGTTACAACAGTTTGTCAACCACAGATGTAGAGTTTCGCTCAGAAAGTATTGGCAATAACTTATTCTTAAATTTGAATTCGCGCTATTCAGAGCTTGATGGCGGTGGTTATTATCCGTTTACGATTGAGTAAATGATTACCAGTCAATCTTTTTTTTACCTACAGAAGTCAAGAATTCATTGGCTTGACTAAAATGTTTGTTACCAAACCAATGTCCTTTGTTGGCGCTGAGAGGTGACGGATGCCCTGATTCTAAAACTAAGTGTTTGGTTCGGTCAATACCCGAACCTTTTTTCTTGGCAAAACCACCCCAAAGCATAAAAACCAGCTGCTCTTTCTGGGCTGACAATTCTTCAATTACCGCATCGGTAAATGTTTCCCAACCTTTGTTTTGATGGCTTCCTGCCTGCCCTTGCCTTACGGTTAATGTAGCATTGAGCAGCAAAACTCCTTGGTCAGCCCAACGTTCTAAGTTGCCCGAAATAGGAATTGGTTTTTGTAAATCAGTTTGAATTTCTTTGAAGATATTGACCAATGATGGCGGAAACGGAATTCCATCATAAACAGAAAAACACAAACCATTGGCTTGTCCGAGTCCGTGATACGGATCTTGACCGATGATAACAACTTGTGTTTTGTCAAAGGCACAATGGTCAAACGCCGAAAAAATTTGAGGCCCGGGCGGAAAACATTTGAATTCATTTGAACTATATTCAGCTTTTACAAATGAAATTAATTTACCAAAATACGGCTTTTCAAATTCATTGCTTAAAACTGATTTCCAACTCGGTTCAATTCTAATTTCCATACCTAAAAATTTGCTCAAATATAACAATTCAAGTTATTGTCAGCGCATCAAATAACATTGATTTTCGTTAAGTTTGCACTACAAGAATCCAATCCTGATTGATGATTTCAGTTACCGATAAAACCCTGCAAGATTTACAATTTTCGACTGTTCTAGAAGCAGTAGCCGAGAAATGTGTAACCGATTTAGGCAAAGAAAAAGCCCTAACCATTAAGCCATTTCCAGATCGAGAGCAGCTTATGAATGCTTTGTTGCAAACTTCTGAATATGTATCGTCATTTCAGAACAACAATGCTATTCCGAACCACGGTTTTGAAAACATAGCGCATGAACTCAAGTTTTTGGCTATTGAGGGCAGTTTTTTAGAAGTGAATGGATTTCGAAAAATCCGCGCCATTTCTGAAACGAGCAATACACTTATTCAGTTTTTAAAAAAGTTTGAAGAATATTACCCGAAGCTTCAAGAGCGATCATCATCGGTTGAATTAACCAAAGCCATTATTCTGGCTATTGATGCCGTTTTAGATAAATATGGTGAAGTCAAAGACAGCGCATCACCTGATTTAACTGATATCCGCCGTCGAATCAATACGGTTCGTGGTAAAGTCAATCAGAGTTTTGGCCAAGCGCTTACCCATTATAATTCGCTGGGCTATTTGGATGAAATTAGAGAAAGTTTTGTGCAAAATCGTCGTGTTTTAGCGGTTCTGGCTATGTATCGCCGCAAAGTTAAAGGTTCGGCTGTAGGCACATCAAAAACCGGAAGTATTGTTTTTATTGAGCCCGAGGCTACTTTTCAATACTCGCGTGAGTTGAGCAACTTAGAATTTGAAGAGCAAGAAGAAATTGTACGCATTCTCAAATTACTCACTCAGCAAATTCGTTTTTATGAACCTTTAATTTCGGCTTATCAAGAATTGCTGTCAGATGTTGATGTGATTGCGGCCAAAGCGCGTTATGGTTTTAAAATGAACGCCATATTGCCCAAAATTACCCAAGAGAGAAGATTGTATTTGCGCGATGCTTATCATCCTATTTTGCTTTTAACCAATAATCTGAAAAAAGAAGTTACACATCCGCAGACTTTTGAGTTGCTTCAAGAGCGTAGAATTGTGGTGATTTCAGGACCGAATGCCGGCGGAAAAACCATTTCATTAAAAACGGTTGGTTTGTTGCAATTGATGCTTCAATCGGGCATGCTGATTCCGGTGCACGAGCGCAGTGAAACCTTTTTGTTTGACCGAATTTTAACGGATATTGGCGATAATCAATCTATTGAAAATCATTTAAGTACTTATAGCTACCGTTTAAAAAACATGAATTACTTTTTAAAGAAATGTAATAACAAAACCATGTTTTTGATTGATGAATTTGGCACCGGTTCCGATCCGGAATTAGGCGGTGCTTTGGCCGAAGTTTTTTTAGAAGAATTCTATCATCGCGAAGCTTTTGGCATCATTACCACGCACTATTCTAACTTAAAAATACTAGCTAACGAATTGCCTCACGCAACCAACGCCAATATGCTTTTTGATGAAAAATCACTTGAACCGATTTACAAATTGGTTTTGGGCCAAGCCGGAAGCTCATTTACTTTTGAAGTTGCCCAGAAAAACGGTATTCCTTATGGTTTGATTAATCGTGCCAAAAAACGTGTAGAAGTTGGTAAAGTAAGATTTGACAAAACCATTGCCAATTTGCAAAAAGAGCGTTCCAAGCTAGAGAAAACCTCACAAACACTCAAAGAAGAAGAAATCAGAGCGCGTGAAGAAAGCAAGAAAATGGAGGCTATCAATCAGAAAATCAAACAAAAACTCGAAAGCTATCAAGAATTGTATGACAGCAACCAGCGTTTGATTTACATCGGACAAAAAATAGACGATATATCAAGCAAATACTTCAGCAATAAAGACAAAAAAGAACTCATTGGTGAGTTTTTAAAAATGGTTGAAATTGAGAATTCTAAACGAAAGAAAGCTTCTGCCAAAGAAGTCAAGGCACAAGAAGTCAAACAAAAAGAAATAGTTAAAGAAGTTCAAGTTCAGGTAGAGAAAATTCGCAAAGAGAAAAAAGAAAAGAAACGTATAGCCGCTATTGTTCCTGAAAAACCTAAGCGCGAACTTAAAGTGGGTGATCGCGCCCGTATGCAAGACGGTCAAGCCATCGGGACGATTGAAAAAATTGAAAAAAACAAAGCTATAGTTAATTATGGTCTGTTTACGTCAACGGTGCGTTTAGAAGTTTTAGAATATGTTGAACCGATTAAAAAATAGATATGGAATTTCCTCAAGGCAAAAAAATAATTCTTTTTGACGGTGTTTGCAACTTGTGCGATTCGCTGGTGCAGTTTGTTATCAAGCACGATGCGCAAGATCAGTTTCGATTCGTGGCTTTGCAATCTGAGATGGGTCAGCAGGTTCTTAATTATATCGGAATTTCTAACAAGAAAATTGACACGGTGGTTTTGTACATTCCCGGAAAAGCATATTACACGAAATCAACCGCTGCTATTCAAATTGCCAAAGGTCTCGGCGGATTTTTTCACTTAGGAACAGTTTTTAGAATACTGCCTACTCCTATCAGAAATTGGGTTTATGATTTAGTTGCGGCCAAACGCTATAAATGGTATGGTAAAAAAGTGGTTTGCATGATTCCAACCGCTGAATTAGCTTCAAAATTTTTGACATAAAAAAAACGCCCGATGGAGGGCGTTTTTTATGTATTTTCATTTTATTAATTTTTAATAATCTTGCGAATCATGGCGCCCTCGGTCGAAATAACCTTAATTAGATAAACACCAGAATTTAAATTTGAGATATCAATATTGGCTTCTGAAGTATTTTTAACTTTGATGTCTTTTATGATTCTTCCGTTGATATCTGAAACTTGAATTTGATTGATTTCAACGTTAGCGCTATTACTCACCATGATGTTATTGTTGGCTGGGATAGGATATATTTTAAAATCATTACTAGTAACTGGCATAAATACATCATTGGCTAAAAGTGTATCGGTTGCTGAAGCAGTAACATTATAGTTGTCAAATAAGGCAACGCTTGAAACTGTGTTTCCAGTACCAGCTGCAACAAGTATATTTAATTCATCCGGAGCTTCACCAGCTGCGGCTCCAGGAATTGTCATGTTTAACCCAGGTGCTTTACAAATAACTACACCAGTTGTTAAATTAAAGCTGAAACCCATTCGAACCCAAGTATTAGCTGCTAATGTCACGGCTCCAGATGTTGGGTTGAAAGAGTAGTTTCCGAGTGTTCCTGCGTTATTGTAATAGGATAAACCTGATATAATTTTGGTGTCTGCAGCAAACATTAACCCGCCTAAAAACTTTGATCTGTCTGCATTGAAAAGCATTACACGATGAGTGTTTTTACTAGTGGTTACTGGGCCTGTAAATAAATCAAACTCTACTTGTAAAATATCGTTTCCTGCATCTCTGAATGTCCATTGGTCAGGTAAGCCGTCATGCCACATAAAGCGTGTGCCGGTGGCAGTTGCTGATCCTGTGATTTGCAGAACGTTTTGATGTGTTGCATCGTTGGCAACAATCATGAAGTCCGTATTAGAACCTCCAGAAACACTAGTGATCCATGCATTTTGTCCCTCAGTAGCGCCAGTAATATCAGTTCCAACGTTTCCGATAGTCATTGAGTTAAAGTCTTCAGAATCTAGCAATTGGGCTTGTGCTAAACCTGATGCCAGGAAAAGACCAGAAAGTAATAGTTTTTTCATATTTATTTTATTGAATGGTTAATCTTTGGCAAATGTATAAACTAAATCTGTTTGATTCTAAATTAATCTTCTTTTTCCCACTTGCCCACTACTGATGTCGCCAAAGCATTTCCGAGCACATTGGTGGCGCTTCTAAACATATCACAAAAATGATCGATGGGCAGAATAAGCGCAATGCCTTCAACGGGAATTTTAAACATGCCGCAGGTAGCAGCAACCACCACCAAACTGGCTCTCGGTACGCCTGCAATTCCTTTACTGGTGAGCATCAAGACTAGAAGCATGGTTAGTTGTGTGCCTGTTTCAAGGTTGATTCCGTAGGCTTGTGCTATGAAAATACTGGCAAAAGTCATGTACATCATGCTTCCGTCCAAGTTAAAAGAATAACCCAGCGGCAGCATAAAGGATACAATTTTGTCTTTGATGCCAAAACGTTCTAATTCTTCGGTGAGTTTCGGGAAAACGGCTTCACTACTGGTGGTTCCAAAGGCAATAATCAATGGGCTTATAATGTGTTTAAGTAAAGTACTCATTTTATTTTTAAGAAACATAAACCCAACAAGCAACAAAATAACCCAAAGCGATGTAATTCCTACCAAGAATGACCCAAAAAACTTGGCATAAGTCAGTGCTAGTTCACCAAAATCTCGTACCGAAAAAACACCGGCAATAGCGCCAAAAACGCCAATCGGAGCAAATTTCATTACGTAATTAACCATTTTTAAAATGATGTGCGAAGTTTTGTCTAAAGCCGAGACAACCGGTTTTGCATAATCGCCAATAGAAGCTGCGGCTAACCCGAAGAAGATTGAGAAAATCACAATCTGCAGGATTTCATTGGTGGCCATGGCTTCAACAATACTTTTAGGAATAATGTGTTCGACAAAATTTTGAGCTGAAAAATTCTGCGTTTTTTCTGTGACTTCGCTTGCAGTAGTCAAATCAACAGAAGGTAAATTAAGTCCAACACCCGGTTGGAGTATGTTTACCCAAAACATCCCGATGAGCAACGAAATAAATGAAGCCGTAAAGAACCAACCGAGCGCCTTCCCTCCGATTCTACCCACAGCTTTGATATCTCCAAGTTTGGCAATCCCAACCACTAAAGTTGTAAAAACAAGTGGCGAAATAATCATTTGTACCAACCGAATAAAAATGGTTGCTAGCATTTTGATGTAACCGCTGAATTCTTTGGCGGCTTCTTCTGTCCAATTGTTGTGAATAAAAATTCCCAAAATAATACCCAACAGCATAGCGAGTAATATTTGGGTTGTGAGATTTGAAAAGATTGATTTTGATTGATTTTCGGGTGAATTCATCATGGTCATATTAAATGCGATTGGTTTTTTGCAGGAGATAAAAATCAGCTAAAACAATAGCTGCCATAGCTTCAACAATAGGAACTGCTCTGGGAACTACACAAGGATCATGTCGGCCTTTGCCTTGAACTTGTTCTATTTTTCCATTGTGATTAAGCATAGGTTGTGTTTGAATTAAAGTGGCAACAGGTTTAAAGGCTACTCTAAAATAAATATCCATACCATTGGATATGCCACCTTGAATACCACCCGACAAATTGCTTTTTGTTGATCCATCTGGGTTTTGTAAATCATTATGCTCACTTCCTTTCATACGAGCACCACAGAATCCGCTGCCATATTCAAAACCTTTGACCGCATTGATTGAAAGCATGGCTTTGCCTAATTGTGCGTGTAGTTTGTCAAAAACAGGTTCGCCCCAGCCCACAGGGACATTTTGTATTACACAGGTAATAGTTCCTCCAATGGTGTCGCCTTGTGCTCGTACTTCGCGAATGAGGGATTCCATTTTTTGCGCGCTTTCTTCGTCCGGACAGCGAACCGAATTGCTTTCGGTTTTTGAAAAATCTAAAGCTTGATAAGGTTTGTCCATAAAAATATCGCCAACAGATGATACAAAAGCGTTGATTTTAACTTCGGGAATAATCTGTTTGGCAATGGCACCGGCCACTACACGAGAAGCAGTTTCTCGAGCAGAACTTCTTCCGCCGCCCCGATAATCGCGCAAACCGTATTTTTGCTCATAAACATAATCTGCATGACTTGGTCTGAATACATCTTGAATATGACTATAATCATCTGATTTTTGATTGGAATTGGCTAGTGTAAAACCAATAGGCGTTCCGGTAGTTTTTCCTTCAAAAATACCTGATAAGAACTGAACCATGTCAGATTCTTTTCGTTGAGAAACAATCGCAGATTGTCCGGGTTTTCTTCGGTTTAAATCATTTTGAATAGCATCAAAGTCAAGTAATAATCCGGCAGGACAACCCTCGATAATGCCGCCAATTGCCTCACCGTGTGATTCTCCAAATGAAGTCAGTTTGAATATTGTTCCAAAGCTATTGCCAGCCATTTTTATATGTTTTAAACAAATGTAGGGTTTTTGCGCTAAGTTCAAAATAAAGTCAATTGCTATCAGAGTCTCTAATTTGGTTTGTACAATAAATTCTACACAATTAAGTTTTAACAATGACAAACTTTTGTGCAAATACGCTTATGTTTGCAACAAATAAATCAAACAGATTATGAAAAAACTTTTTTTTGCATCACTATTGGCAATTGGTTTTGCTGTGAGCGGTCAAGCTCAGAAAATTTCTGAAAATGCTTTGGGTCTTAGAATCGGTGACAATGACGGATTTGGTTCTGAGATTTCATACCAAAGAGCTTTAGGAAAATCTAATCGTCTTGAAGCTGACCTAGGTTGGCGCACCAGAGATCGTGTTAGTGCGATTAAGTTAGCAGGATTGTATCAATGGGTTTGGAACATTGATGGCGGATTTAATTGGTATGCCGGAGCCGGTGGAGGTTTAGGTTCATGGCGCTATAGCCATGACGGTGTTTCTGATAGCGGAAGTTTTTTCTTTGTGGCCGGTGATATTGGTATTGAGTATGATTTTGATGCCCCGGTGATGATTTCGCTAGATTTTCGTCCTGAGTTTGGTGGCGGAGATTACTACAAAGACCACTACGGTTCAGATATAGGATTGAGTGTTCGCTATCAGTTTTAATCAAAAAAATGACTTTATAAAATCCATCAATAACGATGGATTTTTTTATTCTACGACAATTTCTTTTTTTGAGTTAACCTTGACAATTGTGCACGGATAATAATAGACATCTTGTTCGGGAACATTTTGTGTTTTGGGCTCACGATCTTCAACAGTAATGATAATTTTATCAGGCATCTCAACTACTTTTTTAACAGTTATGTTGTAACCTAGTGTTTGCTTTTCGCCCATATTGAGGATCACAAAATTTGATTCGTTCAAATCAGAAGCCGATATTTTGTTTTTGAGTTCTTCGTCATTTTGAAGCATTTTTATTTCGCGCGTTTCTGATAAAATCTCAAAAAAACGAATGCTTGCACCACCGTCTTCACGAACAGACAAAACTTCATACAAAGGTTTTACTGCAGTAGTGTTTTTGCTTGGACCACAACTGTATATTGTAGTAAAAATAAGGACAACTCCGAGAATTCTTTTCATAAAATATAATTTAAGCGTAAGTACGCATTGCACGCTGATATAATTCTTCATACAAAGGAAGTATTTGATGAATATCAAACTTGCGCGCTGTTTCTAGTGCTTGTTTTTTGAATTCTGATAAAGTTTTTATATGACGAATAATTTTTAAAGCATTGTTGGCCATACTATCTACATCGCCTACATTACTCAAATAGCCTGAAACGCCATGTTCATTTACTTCAGGTAATCCACCGGAATTACTTGAAATCACCGGAACTCCCATTGCCATTGCCTCCAAGGCAGCCAAACCAAAACTTTCGGTCTCTGACGGAAGTAAAAACAAATCGGTATAACTCAAAATTCGATCAACTTCATTGCTGTTTCCGAAGAAGATAACCTTGTCTTGAATACCAAGTTCTTCGCACAAAATCTCGGCCTTTTCTTTTTCAGGGCCGTCGCCAACCATCATGAGTTTGGCCGGAATTTCTTGTTGAATTTTATAAAAAATTTTGACAACATCTTGTATTCGTTTTACACGTCTGAAGTTACTGATATGTGTAATAACACGCTCTTCTTTTTGTGCTAGGACCGAACGATAACATGGTGTGTTTTGTTCATTGACTTTTTTGTCAAGTTCAATAAAGTTTGGAATTACCTCTATATTATTGGTGATTTGAAAAAGTTTGAGCGTTTCATCTTTTAAACTTTGTGAAACCGAAGTTACTATGTCAGATTTGTTAATGCTAAAAGTTACGGCCGGTTTGTAAAAAGGATGATTGCCAACCAATGTGATGTCAGTACCGTGAAGTGTTGTAACCATTGGTAAATCAATGTTGTACTCTTTGAGCATTTGTTTAGCCATATAACCTGCATAAGCATGTGGAATGGCATAATGCACATGTAAAAGTTCAATTTTATGAAGTCTAACCATGTCAACCAATTTGCTTGACAAAGCCAATTCATAGGGTTGGTAATGAAATAGCGGATATTCGGGTACATTTACTTCATGGTAATGTACATTTGCGTTGAGTAATGCCAAGCGTACAGGCTGTCGGTACGTAATGAAATGAATTTCGTGCCCGCGGCGTGCGAGTTCAAGACCTAATTCTGTGGCTACAACACCGCTTCCTCCGAAGGTTGGATAGCAAACAATGGCAATTTTCATAGTTTGTTTTTAGTAAAACGAAAGTACTAAAAAGACCTTTAGATTTTTCTGAAGATTCGTTAAATAATCAGGCTATTTCTGAATAGCTTCGTAAATCACTTTCTGTATGTCTTCGCGAATGTTTTCTTTTGAAATTTGGTTTACTGTAGCATCCGGAAAAGTTCTGTTCGACAAGAAGATATAAATCAGTTCAGCATCCGGGTCAGCCCAAGCTATGGTTCCCGTAAATCCTGTATGCCCGAAACTATTCATAGAAGCACAACCACAAGTTGGTCCGCTGGTTCCAGGCAATTGAGGCTTGTCTAATCCAAGGCCGCGACGATTTCCTTCGGCACAAAAATGACACGTATTAAAGATATCAAAAGTGCTGGATGAAAAGTAATCGCGTCCGCCGTAAAAGCCTTTGTTCAGATACATTTGCATCATTTTGGCTAAGTCAATGGCGTTTGAGAACAATCCGGCATGACCGCCCAAACCGCCTTCCATGGCTGCTTCCATATCATGCACATAACCTTGAATGATTTGATGTCTGAAATAATGGTCATCTTCAGTAGGTGGAATGTCACGTTTATTATACTTATTGAGCGGATTATAAGTTGTGGTTGTCATTCCTAAAGGCGCAAAAAAGGCTTCATTAGCAAGTTGATCAATGCTTTTTCCAAACGCTTTTTCAAGATAATCACGCAAAATGATAAACGTAAAATCGCTGTATTTATATTCTTTTTTATCCAGCAACGGACTTTTGACAATTTGCTTCATGATGCTGTCATGGTAGTCATTGCGGATGAACAAACTATCGGCCACTTGCTTCGAAAATTCAGCTGTTTTGACTTTGCTGTAATATTTTGCCAATGGTTTTTGATTGGCATCTAATGTTGCTTTGTAAAACGGAATCCACGCCTGTAAACGCGCATAGTGCGACAACAAATCTTTAAGCGGAATATCTTGTTTGTCTGAGCCTTCAAAAATCGGCAATAAAGATTTTAAAGGCGTTTCTAAGTTGATTTTTTGGGTATCGTATTGTTGCATCACCAGCGGCAATGTGCCTATGATTTTGGTCAGCGATGCAATGTCATAAATCGTGTTGTTGTTGATTTTTGGCGCATCGGTTTCATAAGTCTGCGCACCGAATGATTTGTGATAAACAACTTTCCCTTTTCTAGCAACCAATATTTGCATGCCCGGAGCCATTTTTTTACCGATGGCATAGCGTGTAAAGTTTTCAATTTTGTTGAGCGTTGCTGAATTCATTCCAACATTTTCAGGCATCGCAAACCCAATTCGGTTGAGTTTTTCGGTATTCATGCCCACGCCGGCTTTGTATTGCTCGTTAATGCTTACCGGAAGTTTTCCTTGTGCAGCAATAGCTCCAAATATGAGTTCAGCTGAAACGGTTTGTGCAATTTCATTGTTTTGGTAGGATACAATAACCGCTTCAATATTGGTGAAATCCTGGATAGCACTCAAAGCATAAGGTCGTGTAAAAGCGTCTAAAATAACCGTGTTATCTTTGGCAATTTCACTAAGCCAAAGTAAATCTTTCTCAGACATATTGTGGCTTTTCCAGGCTTTGTCTGATTTGTGAAAACCGACAATTACTTTGGTAAATCCGCGCAATGAATCTTTGAGACATTCTAAATCATCGTCGTTGATTTCGGTAATATCCGTGTATTTTTTTAAGGAATTTACAAAGGAAATATTTTGATCATCACCCAATTTTACGTAGGCAATTTTTTCTTTTTCAAGCGCTCGAATCGGCAAGACACTTTCATGATTTTTAACAACAGTAATCGCATTTTCGTACAAGTCATATTGCAGTGCATCACTGGTAACCGTGTTTAAATCATTGTATAAGTTTTGGGTGTCAACCGCTTGATAATGATTCAGTCCGGTTTTGTATTTATACTTGAGAATCTTCTTGACCGAATAAGCCAAACGCTCTTCTGAAATCAAGCTGTCTTGCATGGCCATACAGATTTTATCCGCGGCTACCGGAACATTTTCGGCACAAAGCAAAATGTCATTTCCGGCCAAAAAGGCTTCTAAATCTATATCGCCGGGCTGACGAAAATTCTTGGCCGCTTTCATATTGAGCGCATCGGTAAATATAAGTCCTTTAAAGCCCAATTCATTTTTAAGAACGTCTGTAATAATGTTGTGCGAAACCGATGAAGGAACATCAGCACGCGGTTCCATACTCGGAACATTCAAGTGCGCCACCATTACTGAGGCCAAACCTTCTTTGAAGAGTTTTTTGTACGGATACATTTCTAGTGAATCCAATCGCGCCCGTGTAAAGTTAATCGTCGGTAAAGCGTTGTGCGAGTCAACTTCGGTATCGCCATGGCCCGGGAAGTGTTTTCCGGTTGAAATAAGCCCTTGACTTTGATATCCTTTCATTAAGGCGAGGGCGCTTTCGGTTACGTTTTCTTTGTTTTCACCAAAAGAACGAAAGCCAATGATTGGGTTTTTCGGGTTGGTATTGATATCCAAAACCGGAGCAAAATTAAAATGGACACCAACGCGTTTGTTCTGTTGGCCCATTTGTTCCCCTACTTTTTCGATGAGTTTTTTGTTTTCAATCGCGCCCAAAGTCATATTGAACGGATAGCGATAAGTAGAATCTAAACGCATGCTCAAGCCCCACTCTGCGTCAATTCCAATCAAAAGAGGAACCTTGGATTCTGCTTGATAACGATTGGTGAGTTTGGCTTGACGCACTGGTCCGCCTTGAAAGAAAATCAAACCGCCCACTTGATTCTCTTTGATGAGTTTATCAATTGATTTGACATGCAGCGAATCTTTGTTTGAATAGGCCGAAACCATGAACAGTTGTCCGATGCGCTCGTCAAATCCCATAGATTGATATACACTGTCGACCCATTTTTTTTCGGCTACAGAATCAAAATCTTCTTGAAGTTCGTTAAAGGCTTTGACGACTGGTTTTTCAACCACTACCGGCGTTGGCGTTACTACTGTTTTTTTGGTAGCACAACCTACACTCAATAAAAACATACTGCCCCAAAGGCCGATTTTTGAAAGCGGTTTATTCATGAATGTTGGTTTAAAAAAAGCGGCTGTGCCAACTCTCGCCAGCGGGAATTTCCCAGTCATAGTTCCATTCTTCAATGGTATTGACTAGATTGTTGAATACGATGGTTTTCTCAGAAACAGCCTTGTCTTTGACCATTTTTTTGAATTCCATCAATGGTTTGTAGGCAATGTGCTCTCCGAGTTTAAAAGTCACATTCATTTTATCGAGTAAATCAACTTGGTATTTTTCTTCAAGTGATTGGATGAATTGCACCGAACGATCAATAGAACAGCCCGTCGCTTGCTGGATTTCTGGGTTGACGGCCAAGATGATGAATCGATTGTATTTCAATACAAATGAAGCCTCAAGTGAGGTTCCGTGCGCTGCCCATGAATCAACAAAATCTTTAACTTCAGCTTCAATGGCTGCCCATTCTTCATCTGAAAACTTGCGGTTAGATTGATAAATCCAAATGCGTGATTCAGGTGGTAAATTTTCAAAAGGAACGTACATGTTTGTCTTTTTATAAATCTTGTGCGTTGGCAATGAGCTCAGCTACATCCAACACTTTTACTTGGCCTTCTTTTTCTTTGGCTTTCACGCCGTCGGTAAGCATGGTGTTGCAAAACGGACAACCCGCAGCAATGAGCTCAGATTGGGTTTCCAGAGCATCTTCGGTGCGTTCAACATTGATATCTTTGTTGCCATTCTCGGGCTCTTTAAACATCTGAGCGCCACCGGCACCACAGCATAAACCGTTGGCGCGCGAGCGTTTCATTTCAACCAATTCGGCATCGAGTTTTTCGATTAATTCGCGCGGAGCTTCATAAACATTATTGGCGCGTCCTAAATAACAAGGATCGTGGAAAGTGATTTTCTTTCCTTTGAATTGGCCGCCTTCAATAGTGAGTCTACCGGCATCAAGTAATTCTTTGAGGAATTCAGTATGGTGAACCACTTGATAATTTCCACCTAATTCAGGGTATTCATTCTTGAGCGTATTAAAACAATGCGGACAAGCCGTTACGATTTTTTTGGCTTCGTAAGCATTGAGCACTTCAATGTTCATGAGCGCTTGCATTTGAAACAAAAATTCGTTTCCGGCGCGTTTGGCCGGATCACCGGTACAGCTTTCTTCGGTTCCCAAAACGGCAAACTCTACTTGCGCGCGATTGAGAATTCGAACAAAAGCTTTGGTGATTTTCTTAGCTCTGTCGTCAAAACTTCCGGCACAACCCACCCAAAATAAAACTTCGGGTTGTTTTCCTTGCGCCAGCATTTCAGCCATGGTCGGCACGTTTAATTGCTCCATATCTTTAAATGTTGAATTATATTTATTACATAGTTGTCAAAGCTCAGGCACTCAGTCACTATGCAGCTCAGGCACTCTATTCGTGTTTTCCGTCGTCAAAAACCTGAATGGTCACTTCTTTTTCAATCAAGTCGGTGAATTTTCCGCGGTAGCGAGTGGCTTTTACCAAGTGATTGTCAATCCAGTGATAATTTCCGCCGCGCGGTTTTCCGAACAAAATTCCGTGGTATTTAAAACCGTGCTTTTTAAGCCAGATTTCAGTGTATTCACGGTGTGCTTCGGTTCTTGAGGTGAAGAAGAAAATAACATGTCCTTCGTCAAACCATTTGTTTAATGTGATCAATGCATCCGGATAAACCTCGGCTGTGAGCATTCTTTCTGGCTCTTCGTTGGGAATGTCGTCGCAGATGGTTCCGTCAATGTCAATGAGATAATTTTTAATGCCTTCTGGCAAAATCGGACTCAGATGTTGTCCGTTTTCGGTTACACTTTGCAGGTTCTTGTCAATGTCTTCCGCTTTCATTTGTTTCCTTTTTTAATGGTTTTTCAAGTTCATTTGACAAATCCTCAAGCCTCACAAATATGAGCATTCATCTTTATTGTGTATGTAATTATGATTCGTTTTTCCAGTTTAATCGGTCTTGTTGGTTGTATTGCCATGGCGCGCCGTTGTTCTCGATGTTGGTCATCATCGCATTGAGTGACATTGGAGCCGCGCTTTGTTCCATAACCAAATAACGACGCATGTCCATGATGATCGATAACGGGCTGATGTTCACCGGACATTCTTCAACACAAGCATTGCATGATGTACAAGCCCAAAGTTCTTCTGGGGTAATATAATCATTGAGCAAACTCTTGTTATCCGGAACAAAAACGCCTTGGTTGGCATCGATATTTTTACCCACTTCGGTCAAACGGTCGCGCGTGTCCATCATGATTTTACGCGGTGATAGTTTTTTACCGGTTTGGTTGGCCGGACACGATGAAGTACAGCGTCCGCATTCAGTACAAGTGTATGCGTTGAGCAATTGTACCCAATTCAAATCCATCACATCGCTGGCACCAAATTTTGCCGGAGCTTCGGCAGCATCAGCCGGTGGAGCCGCAAACGGATCGGCATTCGGATCCATCATGAGCTTAACTTCTTTAGTAACTGACTCAAGGTTGTCAATTTTTCCTTTGGCATTCAAATCAGCATAAAAAGTATTCGGAAACGCCAACAAAATGTGTAAATGCTTTGAATAATACAGATAGTTTAAGAAAACTAAAATACCTATAATATGAATCCACCAAAAGGTTCTTTCAAGCATGGCCACGGCTGCATGGTTCATTCCGTCAAAAATCGGAGCCAAAAATTGCGACACCGGAAATGCGCCTGCTTGATGATAATGTCCAAATCCGCCCGGAACGTTTTGTAAGTGAAAATCGGCAGCGTTCATAAGCAAGAACAATGACATGAGTACAATTTCAAAATACAAAATGTAATTAGCATCGCTAGCCGGCCATCCTTTCAAATCTGAACTGATGAATCGTTTGAGTTTGATGACATTTCTGCGGATGAGAAAAACGATTACGGCAAACAAAACCAAAACGGCTAGAATTTCAAATGAACCAATGAGCACATCGTATAATCCGCCCATAAATGAGAAAACGCGGTGGGTTCCAAGCAATCCATCAATGACAATTTCAAGAACTTCAATGTTGATGATGACAAAACCTACATACACCAAAATATGCAAGAAACCGGCCACGGGTCTTTTGACCATTTTAGATTGACCCAAAGCCACGCGGATCATATTGTTCCAGCGTTCATTTTTGCGGTCGGTTCGGTCAATGTCTTGTCCGAGGTTGATGTTTCTGATGAGTTTTTTGACATTCATGACAAAGTAACCAACACCGGCTACCAATATCAAGGCAAAAAATAGGTTTCCTAAAATGCTCATATCAGTTATTTATTAGGTTCGTTTTCTTTGGGCGCTACATAAGGTTTGTTCTTTTTGCCGAACAGTGAAACATTGATGTAACGCGTTGGGTTGAGTCGTAAATCTTGCAGCAACAATTCAAGTTCTTTGGTGCTTTTGGATAGGTTGTTATACAGAGCTTCGTCTTTGACCAGTTTTCCGGCGGTGCCTTTTCCTTGGTTGATTTCAGAAAGCATATCGTCGACTTTTTTCATGGTCAATTGTAAATTTTTAACCGTCTGACCTAAATTGGCTCGTTGCAGTGAATCAGATATTTTGGCAAAATTGCCCGATGTTTTTTTGAAGTCGGCGGCAATTCCGTTGAAGTTGGCTTTGTTTTGATCAACCATCTGATTGACGCTTTGCGAGGTTTTGTGAAACTCGGCAATGGTTTGGCTCAACTCAGAAAGTGATTTTTTCAAATCGGCTTGACCTTTCTCATCTAAAACGTTGTTGATGCCGGTGAGCATTTGATCAACTTGGGTAAGAATTTTATCAAGTTTCGCCTGAAGCGGAGCAACCTTCTCACCCACTACGTCGGTTAATCCTGGTTTAAGTCCTCCGGTTAAAAAACTACCTGAGGTAGCCATGGTTTTATCGGTTAAATTGGGCTCAATCATGATTTGTTTTCCGGCAATCAAGCCCGGCTCATACATCAAAGCTCTAGAGGATTTTGAAATCGGAAAATCTGATTTTACTTGTAATTCAACCACCAGCTTTTCGGGATGCTCATCAGAAAAATGAATGCCATTGACTTTACCAATCACCAATCCGTTTAAAGTAACCGGAGCACTTTTGCCCAATCCTTCAACAGAATCATATTCAACAAAAAAAGTTTGGTACGATTCGAATAAGTCTTTTCCTTTTAAAAAGCTGTAACCCCAAATGAATAAGGATATCGATGCAATAACCAATATGGCCGTTTTGATTTCGCGAGTAAGTTTCAAAGTATGATTTTTTTGGCAAATTTATGATAATTAATTCAATCGGGTTTTATTTTAAAGCTTCTTGAACGCTGATTTTCTGTCCGTCTTTAAAAGCAATTAAATAGGCAGAAGTGTAGCCTTTTTTCTTGGCTTCGTCCAAATTGCGCTTGGCTGTTTCATAATCTGAAGTTTCGCCATAAGTATATTTGTATAGATTTCCGCCATCGGTGGTCATTTGTACATTTTTTAAACCTTTGAAATTTGATGGCGCTGTTTCTATTTTTTTGTTGGCCGCAGCAATTTGTACTTTAAAAATGATACCTGCTTTTTCAGAAGGTTTAGGCTCTGATGGCTTCTCAGCTTTCGGTTCTTCTTTGGTTGGAACGTTTGTCGTTTCTTTATTGGTTACTGGTGTTGGCTCTTGCTCCATTTTTTTAGAAGGTCGATCAATCACATCACCTGAATTGGCTCCGAAATATTCTTTTTTATAGCTAACAATGGCGCGCGCAATAGCTTCAGCAACTTCTTGCTGACCTTCTTCGGAATCTAAAAAATCGCCTTCAGATGGATTAGAGATAAAACCGGTTTCAATGAGCACACGCGGCATGTAAGCTTTGTGTAAAACCATAAAAGGGGCTTGCTTAACTCCGCGAGTTTTACGGCTGATTTGTCCGAATTCGTCTTGAATTTTACTGGCCAATGAAATACTGTTGTCTAGATATTCTTCTTGCATCAGTGTGATACCAATCATTGAACTCGGATTGTTTGGATCAAAACCTTCGTATTTTTGTTTGTAGTCTTTCTCTAGCGTAATTACGGCATTTTCACTTTTTGCCACTGCTAAGTTAGAAGCATTTTTGTTGAGACCCATCACATAGGTTTCGCTTCCGCAAGCTGCCGGATTTTTATTGGCATTACAATGAATTGAAACAAAAATATTGGCGTCGGCTCGGTTGGCAATGCTTGAACGTTCAACGAGCTCGATAAACACATCGGTTTTACGGGTGTAATTAACAATAATATTGGGGTTTGACTCTAGTATTTTTCCTAGTTTGAGTACAACAGCTAGTGTAATATTTTTTTCAATGTGCCCGTTGTAAATAGCACCGTAATCGTGAGCGCCATGCCCGGCATCAAGGGTGACTTTGAATTTATTATTGGATTGACCTAAGGCCGAAATACAGAAAAAGGAAACAAGTAATAAGGTTAATAATTTGATTTTATGTAGCTTACGCATGATTAAAAAGGTCGTTAATTTTTATAAAAAGGCCCGGGTTTTAAATGCTATAAATAGTTATTTTTGCCCGAGCATGATTCGCTAAGTTTGGTTTGCCAAAAATAAGCCTAATTTTGACAAAAATAGTATTAAAACCTTTGCATACAAACATATTTCATATCGTTTTATCAGCATTTTTCCTAACAATCGGAATTGCTAAAACCAATGCTCAGGAATTAAATAATCGTTCTCTAAAAGCGCCCATTACAAAATCAGCTGACACTACGAAGATTAACCTCAAGGATATTGCTAAAATCGGCGATACCGTTAAAACCGACAGTGTCAAACCCAAGAAACCTATTCTTGAAAGCAAAATCAAGTATAAAGCTCAGAAATACGCCAAAATCGATCAGAAACGCAAACTAATAACGCTGTATGATAAGGCGGAATTGTATTATGACGATATAGAGTTAAAATCAGGAATCATCGTTTTCAATTATGACAAAAATGAAGTGTATGCCGGACGTATTAAAGATTCTACCGGATCATATACACAGTTCCCGATTTTTAAACAAGGCAGTAATGT
Organism: Flavobacterium sp. CYK-55; assembly: GCF_018413465.1. Taxonomy (GTDB): domain Bacteria; phylum Bacteroidota; class Bacteroidia; order Flavobacteriales; family Flavobacteriaceae; genus Flavobacterium. Next base: position 277,645 of record NZ_JAHCDK010000003.1, on the reverse strand, counting down.
AGTTGAGCCCGATTCGATTCGTTTTAACTACAAAACAAAAAAAGCATTAGTTTGGAATTCAAGAACTGAGCAAGGTGAGTTTAAAGTAAAAGCTGAAATATCCAAACGCGTCAATGATTCGGTTTACTTTTTAAAAGGTGCCCGATTTACTACCGCAACTGATATTGAAAATCCAGAATATTATTTCAGAACAAGCCGACTTAAATTTGTTCCGGGCAAAAAAGTCGTAACCGGACTGACCAATATGGTCATTGCTGATGTTCCTACTCCGTTGGCTTTACCATTTGCCTTTTTTCCGATGACCGAAGAAAGTCAGTCCGGATTAATTATTCCTACTTTTAATGATACCAATACCCGTGGTTATTCATTGCAAAACGGGGGATATTATTTGGCGCTCAGTAAATACTACGATTTGGCTATTTTGGGTGATTATTATACCAACGGAAGTTATGCGTTGCGTTTTGAATCTAGTTATGCCCAGCGATACAAATTTAGAGGTAACTTTAATTTCAGATTTGAAAATTTAATTTCAAGCGAACGCGGATTTCCGGATTATTCAAAAACCAATATTTACAATATTCAATGGTCACATTCGCAAGACGGAAAAGCCAACCCAAACGGACGATTTTCAGCATCAGTTAATTTTGGAAGTAGTCAGTATTTCAGGCAATCAGCTAGTCAACTCAACATTGGTTCTAGTTTGAACAACAACTTGAGTTCGTCTATTTCATATTCAAGAACTTTTAATTCGGTTCCTCAAGTTAATATGTCTATAGCGGCTACTCATTCGCAAAACACCAATAACGAATCTATCAACATGACTTTGCCGACCATGCAAGTCAACGTTGATCGAATTTTTCCATTTGCTCCTGAAGGCGACGGTTTAAAAAAAGGATTGATTAAAAACATCAATTTGCAATATACCTTAAGAGGCCAAAACAGTATAGCTACTACCGACTCGCTTTTCTTCAAACCGCAAATGTTTAAAGATGCCAAAGTTGGTTTTCAGCACTCAATTCCGTTGAGTACCAATTTTAAGTTGTTCAAATATTTTAGCGCAACTACTTCAGTTAATTACAATGAAGTTTGGTACCTTAAAACCATTCGCAAGAGTTTTGATGCACAAACCAATTCGCAAGTTGTTACTGATGTCAACAAGTTTGATGCATTTAGAACTTATTCATTCAGTTCAAGCTTAGGAACTACGATTTACGGTACGTTTAAATTTGGTGATAACAAGAAAGTTCAAGCCATACGTCATGTGATGCGACCTTCGGTATCTTATAGTTATACGCCTAGTTTTAAACAATACTATGATACTTATGCTTCTGATGGAAGCGGAAGAATGTCCGAGTACACCCGATTTGAGCAAGGAATATTTGGAGCTCCGGGCAAGAATATTTCAAATAATGTTGGTTTTAGTTTGAGCAATAATTTTGAAGCCAAAGTTCGAGACCGCGATACCACTAAGGTAGAACCCAAGAAAATCATTTTGCTCAACAATTTAAATTTTTCAACGGCCTACGATATTACTGCAGATTCCCTGAGATGGGCACCCTTGCGCGTGAGTGGCGGAACCAATTTGTTTAATCAAAAAATGAATGTCAACTTTGGCATGACGCTCAATCCTTATGCGCTCGATAATTCCGGACGTACCATTGACAAATTCAACATAGACAACGGAGGAAGTCTCTTTAGAATGACCAGCGCCAATATGACTTTGAACTATTCGCTTTCAAGCCAAGACGGACAACAAGCCAACAAAAAAGATAAAAACGAGCAAGGGGTTCGCAACGGAGGTCGTGATGATGATTTGTTCGGAACCAACACCGATTTCAGCGATAGGCGACAAACCCAATTTGGTAAAAATGATGAAGAAGATAATTTTAAAGGTTTTTACAAATATGATTTACCATGGGACATCAACTTTGCTTATCAGCTAACGTATACCAATATCAAACGTGAAAAGCAAATTTCAGGAAACTCAATTATGGTTTCGCTCAACGCCACACCGGCTCCAAAATGGAAAGTCGGCGTTTCGTCGGGTTATGATTTTGTGCAACAAGGTGTTACATTTACACAGTTCAGATTTGAGCGTGATTTATTAAGTTGGCGCATGGATTTTAGCTGGACACCTTTCGGAACCAATACTTTTTGGAGTTTCTTTATCGGAATCAAATCAAGCGTACTGAGTGACATCAAATGGGATAAACGTTCCATTCCTGATCGTGTACTGCGCTAATCAAATAATAAATTATGCAAAAGAAAATCATTTTTACTGAAAATGCTCCTGCCCCTATTGGCCCATATAACCAAGCCGTTTTGATCGGAAATACACTGTATACTTCCGGTCAAATTGCGTTGCATCCACAAACCGGTGAACTTATTCTAGACGATATCGAAACCGAAACGCGTCAAGTCATGGAAAACATGAAAGCAGTTTTGGCCGCCGCTGATATGACTTTTGAAAACGTGGTTAAAACTTCTATTTTCATCATGAACATGGGCGATTTTGCCCGAATCAACAGCGTTTACGGAAGCTATTTTGACGAAAAAACCGCCCCGGCGCGTGAAACCGTTCAAGTGGCTTGCTTGCCCAAGAACGTAAACGTTGAAATCTCCATGGTGGCTATTAAATAGAAACTGAGTTGCTGAGTGCCTGAGTTGCTGAGAAATTTTTGTTAGATTTTGGGCGTGCCACCGGCTCCGCTGCGCTGCACCGCTGTCAGGCTGTTCACTTGTAGTCCTCGCCTGGCGTTTTGCAAAAAATATTTCTGTATAAAATTAGCTTTATCGCTTCATTTAAATTTTTGGCTGCGGGCTACCGCTACCATCCTTCACGCAGATGAGCGATTAGTGATTGAAGATTAACGATTAACGATTGAAGATTAGTGATTTTTGAAGTTTTTGGCTCAAACAAAAAATCATTCATTTTCAAATTGTCTTTTTTGTCTAAAAGCGCAGCGGTCTACAGGCGTGCCTTGTCCTAAAGCGAAGCGATCGTAACAGTTTACAAAGTTTAAAAAGTGTAAAAGGTTTAAGAAGTTTAGCTGAAACATTCAGTCATACGAATGATTTCATTTTCAAATTATCTTTTTGTCTCACAGCGAAGCGGCCTTTTAAAGTTTAAAAAGTGTAAAAGGTTTAAGAGGTTTAGTCGAGACATTTAGTCATACGAATGATTTCATTTTCAAATTTCCAAATTACCTCATTTTCAAATTCTCTTTTTGTCTTACAGCGCAGCGGTCTTTTTAAGTTTAAAAAGTGTAAAAGGTTTAAGAAGTTCAGTTGATTCATTCTGCTATATGAATCATTCCATTTTCAAATTTCCAAATTGCCTCATTTCCAAATTATCTTTTTGTCTCACAGCGCAGCGGTCTTTTTAAGTTTAAAAAGTGTAAAAGGTTAAGAAGTTTAGTTGATTCATTCTGCTAAACGAATGATTTCATTTTCAAATTTCCAAATTGCCTCATTTTCAAATTCTCTTTTTGTCTTACAGCGCAGCGGTCTGTAGCGCAGCCGTGTCTAACAGCGAAGCGGTCTATAGGCGCAGCCGTGTCTATATCTCATCCATCCCCAACAAAAGCAGTTGCGCCGTGGCTTCATTAGTGGCCAGCGGAACATTGTGTACATCGCAAATTCTAATAAGCATGTTGATGTCGGGCTCGTGCGGATGGCTTGAGTTCGGATCTTTAAAAAACAACACCATTTGGGTTTTTCCTTCGGCTACGCGCGCCGCAATTTGCGCATCGCCGCCTTGCGGGCCAGAAAGCATTTTTTTGACTTTGATGCCTACGGCTTCTACTTTACCGCCGGTGGTTCCGGTGGCAATGAGTTTGATGTTGGCTTTTTCGAGAATATGTTTGTTTTTATTGACAAACTGAACCATATCGGCTTTTTTTCCATCGTGTGCTATAATGGCAATTTCCATAAAATGTAAGTTTTTGTATTTGAATTGACTACTTAGTTTACCTAACTGCCACCGGCAGTCCTCCTCTTAATATCAAACGTGGGCTATAATGGCAATTTCCATAAATTTTGTTTTGGGTAAAAATAAAAAAACCACGCTGTTTACGTGGCTTTTGGTTTTATTTATTCAAGATGTGATACGCAATCAATCCGTCAATCGGTCTGCGCAATACGTTGCCGATTTTGATTTTGTGTTTAGATAGGACTGCTTCTAGTTCATCTTTTAAGTAAAAAGCAATAGAGCCCACAAAATGCACTGGAAGTTCGTGGCATTGGTCAAATTGCTTGATGTAATTCTCCACAAAATCTTCCATTTCGGCCATGATGTATTGTTGGCAAAACGGATGGTCTTTGTGCTTGATGATGAATTTGGCAAACGTGGCCAAATACGCATTCGGGTTGGGCTCTTTGTATAAATTGTGCTTTACGTTGTCGGGCTCAATGTTGTATTCTTGCTCAAATTCTTTAGCAAGTTCAGCGGGCATTTTATTAAAGTAATAACCGCGCAACAAATGGCGACCAAAGCGGTTTCCGGAACAATCATCCATAGCAATATAGCCCAATGATTGCACTTTTTGATGCAATACTTTCCCGTCAAAATAGCTGCAGTTAGAGCCGGTTCCTAAAATACAAACAATGGCTTGCTCGTCTTTGGGCGTGGTGGCATATACCGCGGCATACGTGTCTTCATGTACCGTTACGGCCGCGTGGCTAAAATAGGCTTGAAAAACTTCGGTCAAGAAATTTTTCATGCGGTCGGTTCCGCAGCCCGCGCCGTAAAAAAACAAATGGCTGGCTTTGTCTTTGTTGTGCGAGATGTCAAAACGGTCGTCTAAGCGTTCGATGATTTCTTCGCGGGTGAGCACTTCAGGGTTGAGCCCGAGGCTTTGCGTGGTAAAAAGCACTTTTCCGGTGTCGTCAATGGCAATCCAATCTGCTTTGGTGGAGCCGCTGTCTACGAGTAATTTCATTTTTCTTGAGAAGCTGAGTTACTGAGTTTCTGAGTGCCTGAGCGACCGAGTTACTGAGTAAGTTGGTTAATTATTGGTTAAGTTTAGAAAGTTTAAGAAGTTTAAAATGTTTAAGAAGTTTAGTTGAAATATTCAGTTCAACACGATGCTTCTAGTTCAAAAATCGTTAATCTTCAATCGTTAATCGTTTGTTTTCGGTAAAGCTTCTGCCCTAGCCCTGATGGCAGTGATAGCTTTTGCAGCCCGGGTTGGGCTGTAAAACTAAAACGAACAGCAGGATAAAGCTTCTAAAAAATCAACGAACTAAATATAGAAAAGTCCCGCAAAAAAACATGCGAGACTTTACTTTTTTTATTTCAAACCGGCAATATGTACCGATAAATCAATGAGTTTGCTTGAATAGCCGTATTCGTTGTCGTACCAAGAAACCAATTTGAAGAAGGTTGAATTCAATCCGATTCCGGCTTTGGCATCAACGATTGACGTTCTTGAATCGCCCACGAAATCTTGTGAAACTACATCATCTTCGGTAAAACCTAGAATGCCTTTCATTTCGTTTTCAGAAGCATTTTTCAAAACGGCCATGATTTCGTCATAGGTAGTTTCTTTGGCTAATTTTACGGTTAAGTCAACTACAGAGACATCTACAGTAGGCACGCGGAACGACATTCCGGTGAGTTTTCCGTTGAGTGAAGGAATAACTTTTCCGACCGCTTTGGCCGCTCCGGTGGATGATGGAATGATGTTGACACTCGCTGCACGTCCGCCGCGCCAGTCTTTTCTTGAGGGTCCGTCGGCGGTCATTTGTGTAGAAGTGGTGGCGTGCACAGTGGTCATTAAACCTTCAACAATGCCGAAGTGGTCATTGATGACTTTGGCCAGTGGTGCCAAACAGTTGGTGGTGCAAGATGCGTTTGAAACTACGGTGTCAGTAGCTTTGGCCTGGGTGTGGTTTACGCCCATTACGAACATTGGCGCATCGGCTGAAGGTGCTGAAATCACTACTTTTTTAGCTCCGCCAGCAATGTGCGCTTGAGCGGTTTCTAAAGTGGTGAAAAACCCGGTACACTCGGCTACTACATCTACATCAACGTCTTTGTCGTCCCATTGAATGAGTTTGGGGTCGCGCTCGGCAGTCACGCGGATGTATTTGTCGTTGACGTATAACTTTCCGTCTTTGACTTCAACTTTTCCGTTGAAACGTCCGTGTACTGAATCATATTTTAAAAGATATGCCAAGTGATCTACATCGAGTAAATCATTGATGGCTACTACTTCTACATTATCTCTGTTAAAGGTTTCTCTGAAGACAATTCTTCCGATTCTTCCGAAACCGTTGATTCCTAATTTTACTTTTGACATTTTTTCTAGTTTTATTTTTCTTTCTTTCTTTCTTTCTTTCTTTCTTCTAAGTCGACATAATGTCTGAAACGCGCAACAATTCGCGATCAATTTCTGTATGTCCTTTGATGGCTTGCTCAAGCGGAGTCAGATTGACTTTATCGTTCATGAGCCCAACCATATAATTTGATTTTCCGTCTAGGAGTGATTCAACGGCTTTCACGCCCAATCGACTGGCCAAGACCCGATCAAAACACGAAGGTGCACCGCCGCGTTGCATGTGGCCTAGAACTGATACGCGCACGTCGTATTCCGGCATGTTTTCATCAACGTAATCTTTGAGTTCAAATACGTTTTTCCCGATTTTATCACCTTCGGCAATCACTACGATACTCGATGATTTTCCGGAAGCTTTACTTTTTTTGAGTGAATCCAGCAAACGATCCAGTCCTAAATCTTCTTCAGGAATAAGGATTTCTTCGGCTCCTGCTCCAATTCCGGCATTTAGTGCAATATGACCGGCATCGCGGCCCATCACTTCAACAAAAAACAATCGGTTGTGTGAGCTGGCCGTATCACGGATTTTGTCAATCACTTCTACCACTGTATTGAGCGCGGTGTCAAAACCTAAAGTGTGGCTGGTTCCGAAAATATCGTTGTCAATCGTGCCCGGAATGCCCATCACCGGAAAGCCATACTCGTTGTTGAACACTTCGGCACCGGTAAAACTTCCGTCACCGCCAATCACTACTAAAGCATCTACGCCGGCAGCGACCAAATGATCGTAGGCTTTTTTTCGGCCTTCAGCGGTCATGAATTCTTTTGAACGGGCAGATTTAAGGATGGTTCCGCCTTTGTTGACGATGTTGTTGACGCTGCGTGGCCCCATTTCTTTGAAATCGCCTTCAATCATGCCTTGGTAACCGCGGTAGATTCCGATGCATTCTACACCATGATAAGCGCAAGTTCTCACAACGGAACGAATAGCTGCATTCATACCCGGCGAATCTCCACCAGATGTTAATACACCAATTTTTTTAATGTTTTTGCTCATGATTTTGTCATTAGTCATGTAAAATTAACAATCCCAATCAATCAAAAATGAGCTTTGTGTATTTCTTTAGAATTATTGGTAAATTTCAAACGATTTCGTTGATAAGTTTTTATTTTGTGGTAAAAAAATCGTTCGGTTTTGAGCAGATTGATAATTAATTAATCATCAGTAGGAACCGCTTCTTGGTTGGTTTTTTCAGGTTCGGCTTTTTTCTCTTTTTTATCTTTAAAGTGAATATAATCAGGAACAACCTCAGAATCGTGTACTTCTTTTGAGCTGTTTTTGATGATTTCAAGTTTTTGGTTTTTGAAGATTTTGTACAATAATTGACGGAAAGTTGTAAAGTCTACCTGATAAGTCAAACCCAAACCTTGGGTGTAGCCAATTCCTTGACCGATATAATTGATGTCATTTTCTTTGTTAAACATGCGCAGGTTGAGTGTTCCGTCTTCATTAACTCTGTATTGCACTTCAACATCGCCGACGACAGTTGACTCGTTGACACCGCCTACCGGAACTCCAAATTTTCCGTTGATGCTGATGCGGTCACTAATTTTAGTGCTCACTGTCAGACCCACGCGCCCATCGGTTTCGCGCCCGGGGTTTTTATCAGCCGACACAAGCATTACATCAACATTAATTTTATCATCACTTTGATTGAGAATGGTTCCGAATAAATCTCCTACTTTTTCATAAATGTTGTTGGTCAATGAAGTTTGGCTCAAACCATCAACACTTAAGAAACTTCCGGTTGAAAGCAAGATGAGTGCTTGTTTTTGACGTACATCTTTGTCGTCGAGTTTGGTTTGAATTTCAGATTTAAGTACTGAGCTTACCGTCGGGAAGTTGATGGTAAAGTCAGGGCTTGGGTTGCTTAAGTTTCCTTTGATGCCAATCACGACTTCAACATCGACCTTTTTGTTAAACGAAGGATTTTCAACCAAAACCGCCGGATTAGCCGAGGTTTTATATACAGCTTCTAAATTAAGGTTGGCTTTCATAGGGTCACCCTCCCAAGTAACTGAACCGCCTTTTTTGATTTTGAATTGTTTGTTGATGATTCCGCCGTACTTAAAATTGTAGGTTCCTTCATAGGCTTGAAAATCGCCCCACATATTGAATTTGCCGAGTGTATTGATTTTGAATAACAACGATCCAAAACCTTTGCCTTTCATACCGTGACCTGAATTTCGATCAAGGATAATTTCAACTTCGGCATCTGGTGTTATGTCAAAATCAAATTCGAGTTCAACACCATCGTATTTTTTTTCTTTCTTTTCGCTATTACTTTGCGTATTGAATTTTTCTTTTTTGGTAACAAAGTGAATATAGTTGTTGTCGCTGACACTTTCGGCATCATTAATCGGAATTTTAATTTGGGTTCCTTTTTCAGATTTTCCGGACACATTGATAAAAAGCTTATTGATTGGGCCGGTAATGGTTGCTTCTCCGTCCATAAATGCGGTACCGAAATACGCGGCATCTTCGCTGTCTTTGGTGTCTAAAGCCAAAATTCGTCTGGAACTTAAATTTAAATCAAGATTCCAATCTGAAAAATTCGTGTGACCGATGCTGCCAAAAAGCTGCCCTTTGGTTTTGTATTTGGTATCGGTTACATCGGTATCGCGAATGATGAATTTCTTTTCGGTTACATCCACAATGGTTCCGTCTTCAACTTGATAATCAACATTTAAATAAGGAACTTTTAGTCCAGCTCCGTTAACAAAAAGTCGTCCATTGATGTCTAAATCATCAAAAGTTCCCGCTATGTTGGCACGGCCTGAGGCTTTTCCGCGCACGTCAGTGATGACATCTTTAGCAATATTACCCAAAACGGCTAAGTCAAATTGTTCGAAATTCAAATCAAGGTTGAGTTTTGTTTTTTGGTTAATGATATCCAGATATCCATCAGCGGTAAACGATTTGAGGTTTTCATTTTCAATAGATGAATTTAAATAGAATTTCTGGAGTGAATTATCGCCCGTAACATTGAGTTTCAGGGTTCCCAGCGCAATATCGTTGAGTTTAAGCGCATCAATTTTGACCGATGAAGTTGGTTGATAAACAGAATTAACTTGTTTGACATGAACCGTTCCGTTGAGATTTCCGGCCATTTTAAATTCATCAATGACAGGCAATAACCGATCGAGTTGCACTTCCTTAAAGATTAAATTCAAATCTTTGTTTTGATTTCCGTTGAGTGTTCCATTGAGGCGCACTTGCTGGTTGTCATGGCTTAGTGCTATATCGTCAATGTTGAAATTTTTGAATTTTTTGTCAAAAACGATTTTGTTGTTGGCCTCATCTTGTTGGTTGAGATACCACATAAAATCATTGTATTTCAATTCAGATTTTTGAATCCCCACCACATTATTTCTTTGGGCATCAATAGTATGATATAAATTTAGGCTGTAGGCGTCATCGCCCTTCTCACCACCTCTGAACTCTGAACGTAGGTAAAGCGTGTCTTTGGTTGTTACGTTGATTAAGCTAAAATCCCGAATTTTATACTTTTTGGTTTTGATTGTATCCAGTGAAACATAGGTATTAAACAATGGATTTTTGTTGTCGATATCAATGCGTATGTTGTCAAGTGTGTTTTCGTAAGCAATAATCTGCGGCGAAATAAAGTTAAATTTAAAATCATCTGTGTCTGAGTCAATGCTTCCGCGAATGTGTGTGTTTTTGCCAATTTCAATGCCCGGATAAAACACCTCAACTATTTTGTTGTAGATGGCAAAATCAAACTTGAGGTACTGCCCTTTTTTAACCTCGTTTCGGCTGTAGTTGGCGTATAAGCTTCCGGCTGAATTTTCGAGCATTTTGCGCAATGAAGCAATTTCAAATTTACCAACTACTTTTCCGTCAATGATGTCTGGCGATTTGAGTGAAATTGTTCGGGTATTATTTGCATCAAACTCGGAGTGTAGTGTAAAATCTTCAAAATAATATCGGTCTTTATTGTTTTGATAAGCCGTTTGCGAAAAATGAATGTCGCCTTTTAAATCATCAAGTGAATTGCCCAAAACATTAACTTTAATTCCGCCTTTGAATACTGCTATTGAATCATTTTTGACAAAATTGAGTTTTTTGAGATTTGCATAATCAATTTGAGTTTCAAAGTTGTATGCAATTTCTTTACGCCCAAGATTGGCCGAGCCGTTAAAATCTAAAAACAAATTTGGATCATTGATGTAAACTTGGCCCTTAAAAACCGGATTTTTGAAGTTACCGTCAACAATCACTTTACTGTAATTATAGCCATTGTATTGCAATCGATAAATGTCGCCAGAAAAAGTTGTATTGAGGTACTTCTGAATAAAGCCTTGTCCGTCAACATCAATGTTTAGGCTGACTTTTCCGAGGTCTTTTTTGCCTAAAAAACTCCCGATATCAAAGGTCTCTAATATGATATTTCCTTTGTATTTGGCATTGTCAATGTTGTCAATATCATACATTTGTAAGCTTGATTCAACGTTGCCCAAAGCTGTGGTCATATAAAAATCAGCTATCAATTTTTGTACAGTTACATCTACTTGTCCGTGCATGTTGAACAAACCTATTTTTTTAAGCGATGTTGGTAATTTTGAACCTAAAACATTCGGAAGTAACTTAACCAAATGCTGGTAATCCGACATCACTTTTCTGAAGGTTCCTTTCATTTCAAAAGGTTGATGTGCTTTACCAAAAAGATTTTTAAAATTGACATCACCGGCAATGTGCGTGCATTTGCTGTCGGTAAGATTGAGTTTGTGCGCTGTTAAGTTGTTGAGCGTACCGGTTACGTGAGATTTAAGGGTAAAGTTCTGCCCTTTGCCAATTTCTTTGTAAAAATACCAAACATCGCTGGTTGACAATGATGCTTGATCCACCAAGATGTTGAAGTTAACTTTGTTGTTAAAATCACTAAAATCCTCGCGTTTGTAGTTGAGTGCTACATTGCCTTTAAAGAGTGAATGTGCTGTAATCAAATCAACATTGCGCATCAAAATCTGTTTTTTGGTGTACGAAAACTTTGATTGCAGATTGCGAACATATAAACCGCGATGGTCTAAAAATGACATGCGGTCAATATCAGTTGTAACGTTAGGTCCGTGAATTTCAAAGTTTTCTAAAACGGCATTGAGTTTTGAAAAATCAGCGTCTTTTGGAATTTCTCGGTTGTAATCGGTTAGCCTAAAATGACTTTTGTTTACTGTAATTTCATGAGCGGTAAATAGAAATTTTCCCGATGAAGGTTTCCCGTCATCAAAAGCGGCAATAAAAGCATCCAGATTGGTGTCTTTTTCACCTTTGTAGGTTTTCATATCGAGCAACAAACCATCAACATTAATATTGCCAAAAAGTAAATCGCCGTCAATCAATCTTTTAATATCCAGAATATTAGTGTTGATGCGTTTAGCATAAATGAGCGTGTCTTTTTTGTGATCGCGCACCAAAACTTGTTTGAGTTTAACAACCCCAAATGATGTTACAGAAACTTGCCCAACCCGAATGTCGGTTTTGTAGGTTTCGTTAAGCCACTGCGTAAGCCTCTGCCCGATGCGGGTTTGAACCGATGGTAAAGTCAAAGCGATTCCCAATGCCAACAACAGCAAAAGCAGGAACAACAGGGTGCGAAAGATTATTTTCTTGGCTCTTTTGATAACAACGAGAATTTAATCAACCAAAGTTTTCATTGATAAAAAAACGCTAATTTTGGCATCGCTGTAAAAATAAAATATTTTACTGGATACAGCCCAAAATTACTCTGAAATTTAAAGCTATTTATGCAATCAAAAAGCGTGTACATTCTAGCGATTGAAAGTTCTTGCGACGATACTTCGGCGGCGGTTCTTTCAAACGATAAAGTTTTATCAAATGTTGTGGCTAATCAACTTGTTCACGAGCAATACGGCGGTGTGGTTCCCGAGTTGGCTTCACGCGCGCACCAACAAAATATAGTTCCGGTGGTGGATGCAGCCATCAAAAGAGCTGGGATTAGTCGTGAAGACCTCTCGGCAATTGGTTTTACCCAAGGCCCCGGATTGATGGGTTCACTGCTCGTGGGTGGTTCATTTGCCAAGTCATTGGCCTTGGCGCTCAACATTCCGCTGGTATCGGTGCATCATATGCAAGCGCATATTTTGGCACATTTTATTGATGAAGAAGGTTTTGATAAGCCTGAATTTCCGTTTTTGGCTTTGACCATTTCGGGCGGACATACGCAAATTGTTCGGGTGGATGATTTTTTTAAAATGGAAATCATTGGCGAAACCACTGATGATGCGGTGGGCGAAGCTTTTGATAAATCGGCCAAGATTCTGGGGTTACCTTATCCAGGTGGTCCGCTGGTTGATAAATTGGCACAAGAAGGAAATCCAAAAGCTTTTACGTTTAATAAGCCTAAAATTCCGGGATTGGATTTTAGTTTTTCGGGCTTGAAAACATCTATTTTGTATTTCATCCAGAAACAAGTGGCTGAAAACCCTGATTTTATTGAGCTGAATAAAGCTGATTTGTGTGCGTCAATCCAACAAACCATTATTGATATTATTATGGACAAACTTAAGTTGGCCGTTGCCGAAACCGGAATCAAACAAGTGGCCATTGGCGGCGGAGTTTCAGCCAATTCAGGCATTAGAAAAACACTCAAAGAAGCCGAAGGTTTGTACGGATGGAAAACGTTTGTTCCGAAATTTGAATATACAACCGACAATGCTGCCATGATTGGTATTACGGCTTATCAGAAATTTTTAACCGGAAACTTTGAAGACGCTTCGGTGGTTTCAAAAGCGAGATTTTCTTTTTAAGATGCAGTTGTTTTATAATCCGGCCATCGGTCAAGATCAAGAAGGTTTTTCTTTTGACAAAGAAGAAAGCCGGCATATAGTTAAAGTGCTCAGAAAAAAAGAAGGTGACAAACTATATGTAACCAATGGTTTAGGTGAATTATTTGAAACTGAAATTACATTGGCAACTGATCATAAATGTCAAGTAAAAATCATCCGCGTTGAGCATGTTCAGCCCAAAAAATATCAGTTGCATTTGGCCGTTGCGCCTACCAAAATGAATGATCGTTACGAATGGTTTTTAGAAAAAGCGACTGAAATTGGCATTGATCAAATTACCCCGATTTTTTGTGACCATTCTGAGCGTAAAAATTTCAATCATGAGCGTATGGAGAAGATTATCATTTCAGCGCTCAAACAATCTAATCAATATTCTTTACCTCGACTCAATCAAGCCATCACTTTTAAAGAATTTATTCAGCAAAAAAAAGAAGGTTTGAATTTGATTGCGCATTGTGAAGAAACACAACGAAAATCACTCAAAGAAATCTTGCAACCCAACACCGATGTTACTTTGCTCATTGGCCCTGAGGGTGACTTTTCATCGCAAGAAATTGAAATGGCCTTGAAAGCCGACTATATTCCGGTAACTTTGGGTCAAACCCGACTGCGCACAGAAACGGCTGCATTAGTAGGTTGTCACAGCGTGGTTTTTTGCAACGAACAAACAAACTAAACTTATGAAAAAGAAATTTTTATTAACCATTACTACATTTTGTGTTGCATTGATACAGGCGCAAAACGCTCCACTGGTTCTGGTAAATATCCAAGATGCTCAGATGGTTTGCAACCCCGGTGATTGCACGGTTTTGAATGTTGAAAATCAATTCATACCTAGAAATACCGATACTTATACGGTTGAAAGTATTGACTACAATCCGATATTTCCGTTTTCTGGTGGGGTTACTATTCCTCCTAATGGCGATGACTATTGGTCTCCGGTGTTTGATTTACCATTTGGATTCTGCTTTTACGGCAATACATATAATTCAGTTTTGGTTGGAACCAACGGCGTGATTACTTTTGATTTAGCCCATAACAATCCAATGGATTTTTGTGAATATTCATTTAATCAGACAATTCCGAATGTAGATTTTCCGATTAAAAATGCCATTTATGGGGTATATCAAGATACCGACATCAGGACTCCGCCTATTACAAATCCGAGCTTTCAAAACATCAATTATTATGTAGTTGATACCGGAGTATATGCTGCACCCAATCGAGCTTTTATAGTTAATTTTAATCAGTTACCTCAATATGATTGTGGCGTCAATGTTGGCTTTCAGACTTCGCAAATTGTCATCCATGAAGGAACCAATATTGTAGAAGTTTTTGTCAAAAACAGAACTTCTTGTACTTCTTGGAACAATGGCTCAGGCTTGATTGGTTTACAGAATCAAAGCGGTACTTCGGCAATTGCGCCTACGGATAGAAACACCGGAACCTGGAGCGCTATAGATGAAGCTTGGCGTTTTACACCCAACGGGGCTTCTTTGCCCATAACCTACCAATGGTATGTTGATGGTTTTGTGGTTCCTGGCGCTACTTCAGAAAGTTTTGTGGTTTGTCCAACAAGTAATCAAACGATGTACAGTATTCAAGCTACTTTTGAAAATTGCGGAAATTCATTCGTTTTAAATGATCAAAATGACTATGATTTGTTATCAGTTTATCCGCTAGCAAACCCGGTTGATATTTCAATTTGCTCAAATGATACCGGTTTTTATACGATTGATATTGATCAGGCTGCGTATGTTTTGAATGGTGCTAACCCCGCAGATTATGATTTTAAATATTATGAAAATCTAATCGATGCTGAATTAGGAACCAACAATTTTATAACTTCAGTGAACAATTTTAGTTTTACCCAAAACCAAACAATTTATTTGGTGGTTGAAGATTTAATGAGCTCGGGCTGTCGTTGGATTAAGCCATTTGCGCTCAACATCAATCCGGCTGTTGCGCCGCCTACCGGAGCTGCAAATCAAGGTTTCAATCCGGGGCAAACGTTGAATGATTTAGTGGTTGAAGGAGAAAATATTCAATGGTATGACGCGGCAATAGGCGGAAATTTACTACCGGGCAACACTTTGCTTCAAAATAATTTTACCTATTACGCATCACAAACGGTGAATAATTGTGAAAGTCGTATGTCAAATCCGGTGCGTTTGGCTGTTCATGTTTATGATGTAACAATGTCTAACAATAACTTTTTTAAAGGAAATTTTAAAGTTTACCCCAACCCAACACATCAGTTTTTAACTATCACGAATAGTTGTCAAATGGATCAAGTTATCGTGCGTAATTCGCTTGGGCAAAAAGTTTTAGAAGTTTATCCAAATCAAAAAGAATACACTCTAAATATGACTCAGTTGTTATCTGGAATTTATATGTTGGATGTTAAAAGTGAAAAACAATCTCAAACACTAAAAGTGGTTAAGAATTAAAGCAATGAAAAAGTTTTTTTGGATTTTGTTGTTTTCTGGTTTTGTGATGCAGTCACAAGAAATTGCCTTGCTCAAATACAGCGGTGGCGGTGATTGGTATGCCAACCCAACGGCACTCAGCAACTTGATTAAGTTTTGCAATCAGAACATCAACACGCGAATCAAACCCAAAGCTGCGGTTGTAGAACC
Source organism: Flavobacterium sp. CYK-55 (assembly GCF_018413465.1). Lineage (GTDB taxonomy): Bacteria > Bacteroidota > Bacteroidia > Flavobacteriales > Flavobacteriaceae > Flavobacterium. The sequence goes on along the minus strand of NZ_JAHCDK010000003.1, from coordinate 261,840 downwards.
TTCTAGTCCGGAGTTGTTTTCTTATCCGTTTGTACACATGACCGGACATGGGAATGTGGCTTTTAGCAACAACGATGCTACGAATCTTCGCGCTTATTTAACCTCTGGAGGTTTTTTGCATATTGATGATAATTACGGCATGGATCAATACATCCGTAAAGAGCTTAAAAAATTATTTCCTGAAAGTATTTTGGTTGAGATTCCGGCGAGTCACCCTATTTTTCAGAAGCCGTATTCTTTTCCGAGCGGAATTCCAAAAATTCATGAACACGACGGGAAACGACCTCAAGCATTTGGCATTTTCCTCGACGGAAGACTTGCGGTTTTGTATACCTATGAAACTGATTTAAGTGATGGTTGGGAAGATCCGGATGTACACAACGACCCTGTTGAAGTGCGTACCAAAGCGCTCAAAATGGGTGCTAACATCATCAATTATATTTTCAATAATTAATCTGAATCGGTTAAAATTGTATCTTTCGGCCTAAATCAAAACCTTATGGTCAATTCAAAAATCATCGCCGGTGGAATTTTGCGAGCCGTTGCCGCGCTTATTGGCATTGGGTTTCTTCTCTATTTTTTATACGCTATACAAACCGTTTTGCTGTATTTGGTGATTGCGCTTATTTTATCATTGATTGGCAGGCCTATTCAACGTTTTTTTAAAACCAAACTCAAGTTCAAACAAACATCGTCAAGCGCGATGGTTATTGTGTTTTATTTGTTGCTTATAGTTGGTTTTCTTTCAATGTTTGTTCCGCTGATCGCCAGTCAAGGTGAAAATTTATCACTGCTCAATACAGCAACCATCGAAAAAAACACCTTAGAATTGATTGAGCAATTGTCAGTTTGGCTTGAAAGCCACCATATTGATGCTCAAGCCATTTTTAAAAATCAGAAAATAGCCTCTAAGTTTGATTTTGATTTTATTCCCGATTTGCTCAATGCATTGGTTGGAGCCATTAGTGGTTTTGGTGTTGGATTAGTTTCGGTTTTATTCATTACTTTTTTCTTTCTCAACGATAGACAATCACTCATTACGGGCGCTAAATTACTTATTCCCGATAGCCACGAAGAACAAATTCTCAATTCGATTGAAAAAATCAATGAGTTACTTTCACGTTATTTTATCGGGCTTTTGATTCAATTGTTTATTGTATTTGTTTTGTATTTGATCGTTTTGTTGATTTTCGGGGTTGACAATGCCTTGGTGATTGCCTTTTTATGCGGATTATTGAATATAGTGCCGTACATCGGGCCGCTCATTGCCTCAGTAATGGCTGCTGTGTTAACCATGCTCGGCAATTTAGGCCAAGATTTTCAAACCGAAATTTTACCAACAACATTGTATGTGATGATTGGTTTTGCCGTGGTTCAGATGATTGACAACAATGTGTCGCAACCGCTTATTTTCTCTAAAAGCGTGAGTTCACACCCGCTGGAGATTTTCTTGGTGATTCTTTCAGCAGGTTTTTTGTTTGGCATTGCCGGTATGATCATTGCCGTTCCGCTGTATACTATTCTCAAAGTGATTGGCAAAGAATTTTTTCCGGATAATTCATTTATTCAGTTTCTCACCAAAAATATTTAGTCTTGTCAGCGATTGATTTTCCGGCAAAATTGCGCCATTTTGTGATTGAAAACACTTCGGCTGATGTTGTTCAACTCGCTTTGCAAAAAAATCCATTTCCGGAATTTTCATGGACGGAGATTTTAGAGCAAATTTCGGGTCGAAAAAAGGCACAAGAAAAATTGCCGACTTGGTTTAGTTGTGATAGAATCGTTTATCCTTCAAAAATTTCAGTTGAACAAACTTCTTCTGAAGCCACCGCTGAATATAAATCGTCGCTTATTTCAGGAAATACACTGATTGATTTAACCGGTGGTTTTGGTGTGGATACCTATTATTTTGCACAAAAATTCAAGCAAGTAGTTCATTGTGAATTTAATGCGTCACTTTCAGAAATTGTCTCTTACAATTACGAGCAATTAAAGGTTCAAAATATTGAATGTGTGAACGGTGACGGACTTGAAATTCTTCAGAAAAAAAACCAGAAGTTCGATTGGATTTATTTGGATCCGGCGCGCCGAAATGACCGTAAAGGCAAGGTTTTTATGCTAGAAGATTGTACGCCCAATGTTGCAGAACTTTTACCAAATTATTTTGAGTTTTCAAACAACATACTCATTAAGACTGCTCCTATTTTAGATATTCATGCCGGATTGAAGGCTTTGTCCTTCGTCAAGAAAATCCACATTGTTGCACTTGAGAATGAAGTCAAAGAAATTCTCTGGCAGATTGAGCAAGGTTTTTTGGGTGAAATTTGTATCAGTTCGGTCAACATTAGCAGGCATAGTGTTCAAGAGTTTTCGTTCATTCTTGCCGAAGAGGCATTTTCAAAGTTTGATTTACCACAAAAGTATTTATACGAACCCAATGCAGCTATTATGAAATCGGGAGGTTTTACTCAAATTGTTCAGCAATATGGTTTGTCAAAATTGCAGTTGCATTCGCATTTGTATACTTCTGAAAAATTAATAGATTTTCCGGGGCGTTCATTTAAAATACTTGAGGTTCTACCGTATCAAAAAGCCGAAATAAAGCAACATTTACAAGCCAAAATGGCCAACGTTACGGTACGTAATTTTCCGGAAACGGTAGAGGATATTCGCAAAAAGTGGAAAATCAAAAGCGGCGGAGATTTGTACTGTTTTTTTACTACTGATATGAATAACCGCAAAATAGTTTTACTTTGCAGCAAAATTTAAAAATCGGTATGAAAAAGTTATTTTTCGGAGCTGTTTTAATGTTTTCGTTAATTGCTATAGCCCAACGCCCGTGTGAGTTTACTACTGATGTAAAAGATTCCCTTGGAAGTTATAAATCAACCAAAGAATACTTGGTTTACGAAAAGAATTTTGGAGGTAATTCAAGCTATATTTTTTATTCAATAGTTGTTTCAGACGGAACCCCTATGTTACAGATACAATTATTAGAAAAAAGTCAAGGATTTATTAAAGCCAAGTGTTTTGATAAAAACTCAAAGATTTATTTGCAGCTCAACAACAATAAAATTGTAACCCTTTTGCACACCAATGATGAAAGTTGTGGCACAATGGTGCGCGATGAAAAAGGTGTAAACAACCGTGTTTTATCGGGCTATTTTATGTTTAGGAAAGAAGATTATGAAGATTTAAAAAAATCAGAATTGTCTTTTATCCGAATCAAGTTTGGTGCTGAAGCAACTGACTACATGATGCGCAAAGCTTTTAAATCAGAATTAGACGGTCAATTATATGAGCCAGAGCGTTATTTTTTGAATTATTTTGATTGTTTAGAAGCAAAACCTTAATCGCAAATCCATTGAAAATTTGAAATGGCTTCGCGCCGTGCATTTTTTAAATTGTAATGCCACCATTCACTTTCAAAAATTCTAAAACCGCATCTGATCATCGTATTGCGCAACATCCGTCGATTTTCTAAAATTTGCTCCGGGAGCTGGTCATAGTCTTGCGCAGCCTCAGGTCCAAAATGGTCAAAGTCGGTTCCCATATCAATTTCATTGCCTTCTAAATCAGCTAAAGAAATATCAACTGCTCCGCCGCGATTGTGAATAGAGCCTTTTTTTGGATCGGCTACATAACTCGGATTAGGAACTATTTGCCACATTTTTTTTTGAATATCCAACGGTCTATAGCAATCGTATAAAACAATCTTGTAGCCTTTTTTGAAGAACTTTTCTTGTGCTTTAAGCAAGGCTTTTACGGTTTTATAGCGCAAATAACAAGCTTCACAATCATAAACTTTTGTTTTGAGAAAGTTATCAGAACTTGCATATTTCATCTTATAAATAAAATCTCGACTGTAATCGTATAAATTCACAAAAGTAGAATCGTCAACTACTGCGGCATTTATGCTGGCGTTTTGAACCACATGAATAATTTCAGGCGCTTTATTGGTTGTATTTATTACAATTGCATCTTTTGATTCTGGTAAGGCAAGCGATTGGGTTGAGCGCCCGCTTTTATATGAGCCGCAAGCTGTCAAAAAAAATACAAGATTGATTGCTAAAAGAAATCTCATGATTCAAAAATACATGTGTAAAAGTATAGATTAACTTGCTTTAAAATTAAATTTAAGCCAACAATATTCAGATTACTTCGAAAATGCTAATTATTACTCAAAATATTGGGTTTGATTTTCGGTTCACGATATCCACGAAAGTTAAAAAAATACAAAAAAATATTTTGTTTAATTTTTTGAATGAAAGTTTAAACTATGTTTGTTACAACAAATAAACAAATCCTATGAAACAAATCTCACATTTCTTTAAATTGGTTGCGTTACTTCTTTATGTAAGTACCGCGCTAGCACAAAGTGCACGGGTTCAATTAATCCACAATTGTGCCGATGCTGCAGCACAAACAGTTGATGTGTATATCAACGGAGACAAAATCTATGATGATTTTGCATTCAGAACCGCAACTGCATTTGCAGATGTACCCTCTAACATTCTAATTGCTGTTGACATTGCTCCGGGCAACAGCAGTTCTGTAGCTGAAAGTATTTACAATACTGTAGTTACTTTTGATGCCAACCAAACCTACGTAATTGTAGCCAATGGATTGATTAATTCATCGGCATATTCACCTTTCAGGCCTTTTGAATTATCCGTTTACAATCAGGGTCGAGAGTCATCTTCAATGGCTGGAAATACGGACATTTTGGTTTGCCATGGCGGTACCGATGCACCTACGGTAGATATTGTTCACACTACATTTCTTCCCATCAACACCGTTGTTGACAATATTTCTTATCCCTTTTTTAGTAATGGTTATGTAGAATTACCCACCGGAAATTATACCATTGATGTGACCAACCAAACTGGTGGAACGGTCATTTCATCTTATGACGTAAAACTTCTTGATTTGGGTTTACAAGATCAAGCAATTACAGTGGTGGCCAGTGGATTTTTAAATCCAACGTACAACAACAATGGGCCTTCTTTTGGATTGTGGGTTGCGCTTCCGAGTGGAGGCAATTTAATTCCTTTGCCACAATCTCCTTATGCTCGTGTTCAAATTATCCACAATTCTGCCGATGCGGCTGCTTCATTGGTAGATGTGTATATAGATGGCGATTTAGCATTAGATGATTTTGCTTTTCGAACGGCAACTCCTTGGTTGGATTTGCGCGCCGGACAACCAGTTTCTATTGATATTGCCCCGAGTAACAGTATATCATCAGCCGAAAGCATCTACAATCTTACCACAAGTTTGAATATTGGTTCTGAATATGTTATTGTTGCCGATGGTATCGTAAGTCCAACTGGCTATACTCCGAATCAACCTTTTCAGTTGTCGGTTTATGATCAAGGTCGAGAGGTAGCCTATGACGGCAATAATACAGATATTTTGATTCATCATGGTTCAACGGATGCTCCTACGGTCGATATAGTAGAAACGAGTGTTCCGGCTGGCACTATTGTTAATGATTTGTCATATGGTGATTTTACCAATAATTACCTTGAATTGCCTACCGCTGATTATTTGATTGATGTTCGCGATGCTTCAGGAACCAATACGGTCGCTACTTTCCAGGCACCTTTGTCTAGTCTAGCACTTGACGGAAAAGCTTTAGTAGTTGTTGCCAGCGGATTTTTGAACCCTACAGCCAACAGCAATGGACCTGAATTTGGTCTTTGGGTAGCCACGCATTCTGGAGGTAATTTAATTCCGTTGCCAATTGTTCCACCAGCTCCTACTGCTCGTGTGCAAATCATCCACAACTCGGCCGATGCTGCCGCAGAGTTTGTTGATGTGTACATCAATGGCGATTTAGCTTTGAACAACTTCAAGTTCAGAACTGCCACTCCATTTATTGATGCGCCCGCAGGAGTTCCGGTACAAATTGATATTGCTCCGGCGACAAGTTCATCTGTTTCGGAAAGTATTTTTAATACTACGGTAACACTCACTGCCAATGAAAAATATGTGGTGGTGGCCAGCGGAATTGTGAGTCCATCAGGATATACACCGAGCCAATCCTTTGGATTATCAGTATTCACACCTGCTAGAGAAATAGCTTCAAATGCCAACAACACCGATGTATTGTTGTATCATGGTGCTACCGATGCGCCAACGGTTGATGTGGTTGAAACCAGTGTTCCGGCGGGTACTGTAGTGGATGATTTATCGTACGGTGATTTTACAGCGAATTTTTTAGAATTACCCACAGCAGATTACACATTAGATGTTCGCGATGCCAGCGGAACTGTAGTGGTTGCTACTTATGCTGCTCCATTGCAAACTCTGGGTTTACAAGGTCAGTCACTCACAGTAGTAGCCAGTGGATTTTTGAATCCGGACAACAACAGCAACGGAGCTGCATTTGGTCTTTGGGTAGCCTTGCCAAGCGGTGGAGATTTGATTCCTTTGCCATTGGTGACTTTGTCTAACGACGATTTTTCAGCCTCACAAGTTGTGTTATATCCGAATCCGGCTGCTGACAACATCAATCTAAAAATTCCTTTTGGATATGAAACTATCTCAGGAAAAATTACAGACATGAGCGGAAGAGTTGTGAAAAACATAACCAATGCGCAAAACACAATTGATGTAAGTAATTTGTCTGACGGAATGTATGTTGTTGATTTGGAAATTGACAACTATAGTTTACAGAAAAAAATTGTGATTAAGAAATAAAGCTTTTGCTTAGAAAATTAAAGGGCTGAAACTACTTAGGTTTGAGCCCTTTTTATTTGATACAAAAAAAGCCTCAAAACAGAGGCTTTCATGTGATCCAGTCAGGATTCGAACCTGAGACCTACTGCTTAGAAGGCAGTTGCTCTATCCAGCTGAGCTACTGGACCTTAATTTTAATTGTCGGGGTGGCAGGATTATTTCATGATACTGAAATATTGATTTTACCAAACCCATTCCTTTTAAGTCTTTGACTTAATATTTTTGTCATTTTTAAATAATCAAATAAATTTGTTATTTCAAAACTCCAAAACATTTTGCAGAGCAAAAAAGGAATTACTTTGTCGGGGTGGCAGGATTCGAACCTGCGACCTCCTGGTCCCAAACCAGGCGCGATGACCGGGCTACGCTACACCCCGAGTGCGGAGAGTAAGGGATTCGAACCCTTGGTACAGTTTCCCATACGCATGTTTAGCAAACATGTCCTTTCGGCCTCTCAGGCAACTCTCCTGTTAAAACTATTAAGAACGTAATCTTGTGTTTTAAGCGGTTGCAAATGTAATGTTCAATTCTAAATTTTACAAATAAAAATCAACGTTTTTTTTCAAGTTAATGCAAAATCATTAACAATCAAACTTATAGAGCAAACAATAGCTTATCTGCTTTTGTCAAAACATCATTTTTAGCTGCAACAATGGGTAAATATTGTCAAAAATCTAATTAAGGATTGTCCTAAATTAACTAAATTCGCAACCAAATAATAAAACGCAACATTTATGAACAAAAAAGTAGTAATCGTTTCAGCTGCCAGAACTCCGATTGGAAGTTTTATGGGCGCACTATCATCTATGACAGCTCCGCAATTGGGCGCTGTGGCTATCAAAGGAGCTTTAGACAAAATCAGTCTTGACCCAAATTTGGTTGATGAAGTGATTATGGGTAATGTGATTCAAGCCGGAGTTGGACAAGCACCTGCTCGTCAAGCCGCTTTGTTTGCCGGATTGCCTAATTCTGTGATTGCTACTACTGTGAATAAAGTTTGTGCTTCAGGAATGAAAGCTGTCATGCAAGGTGCGCAGGCTATTATGGCCGGTGATGCAGAAGTTATTGTGGCCGGTGGCATGGAAAGCATGAGTATGATTCCACATTACGTGCACATGCGCAACGGAGTTAAGTTTGGTCCTGCCCAACTGATTGACGGTATGCAAAAAGACGGTTTGCAAGATGCTTATGACCACAATGCCATGGGTGTTAGTGCTGATTTGTGTGCGTCAGAATATAAAATTACGCGAGAATCTCAAGATGCGTTTGCGATTCAATCCTATGAGCGTTCTGCGCGCGCTTGGGAAGCCGGAAAATTCAACAATGAAGTTGTTCCGGTGGCGGTGCCGCAAAGACGTGGCGAACCGGTGATGGTAACCCGTGATGAAGAATTTACCAACGTAAAACTCGATAAAATTCCAACTTTGAGTGCTGTTTTTACCAAAGAAGGAACCGTAACCGCCGCTAATGCTTCAACCATTAATGACGGAGCCGGTGCAGTGGTATTGATGAGCGAAGAAAAAGCTCAAGCTTTAGGTTTAAAACCACTCGCTTACATTCGCAGTTATGCCGATGCGGCTCAAGAACCTAAATGGTTTACGACTGCTCCGGCTAAAGCTTTACCGAAAGCCTTAGACAAAGCCGGATTATCTGTGAGTGATGTAGATTTCTTTGAGTTCAATGAGGCTTTTTCTGTAGTTGGTTTGGCCAATGCACAAATTTTAGGCTTAGACAATGATAAAGTAAATGTGAACGGTGGGGCGGTTTCGTTGGGGCATCCGCTGGGATGTTCAGGCGTGAGAATTATTGTAACGCTTATTAATGTTTTAGAACAAAACAACGCCAGAATTGGAGCGGCTGCTATTTGTAATGGCGGCGGTGGAGCTTCGGCGATTGTGATTGAACGCGCATAATAAATAGAGTTTTTTTTGAATTGGTTGATTGCTTCAAGTGTACTGCCCTAGCCCTGATTGCAACGGCATCCTTTTGTGCCAGCGTTTAATTTATCAAATTATCTTAAAGTTGGTTGGCGCAAAAGATATAGTGGAAAGCAGGTACCAGCTTCTAACCATTCAAAATTTATCATTTAACATTCAACATAAATCGAATGTACGGAATCTGTAATTTAGCCATTATTCCTTTGCGGGCAGAAGCCAGCGACAAAAGCGAGATTGTATCGCAGGTGTTGTTTGGCGAGCATTTTAAGGTGCTCGAACGTCAAAAACAATGGGCCAGAATTGCGTTGCAGTACGACGGTTATGAAGGTTGGGTTGATTCAAAACAATTTCAGGAAATTTCGGAACAACAATACCAGCAACTGAGCAATGATGCGGTTGTGCTGAATTCTGATTTGGTGGAATATATTACCTCGCCGAACCATTTGTTGATGCCGATTCCGCTCGGAGCTTCGTTGTCATTTTTAAACCATGCAGATATCAATACGGCTGGATTTAGCTTTGAAGGTTTGCGCATCAGCGGTTTGAAATCAAAAGCCAATTTAATCAATACGGCATTTATGTATTTGAATGCACCGTATTTGTGGGGCGGAAAAACACCGTTTGGGATTGATTGTTCTGGTTTTACCCAAATGGTGTATAAACTCAACGGTTATTTTTTGCAACGCGATGCGTCACAACAAGCCACCCAAGGCGATGCACTGAGTTTTATTGAAGAAAGTGAGCCCGGTGATTTGGCTTTTTTTGACAATGAAGAAGGCAATATTATTCATGTAGGCATCATCATGGATGACAATTATATCATTCATGCCAGCGGTAAAGTTCGGATTGACCGATTGGATCATTTGGGTATTTTTAATGCCGAAACCAATCGACATACACACAAATTGAGAGTGATTAAGAAAATTATATAAATCAAAAAGCCTGTCCGAGTAAGACAGGCTTTTTTGATGAATTGCTTTTGAAATTATTTTCCGAGTTTAGCTTTTAGTGCTTTTTTCTTGTCCATCATTTCAAGCGCGCCATAAACATTTAAAAGTGTATTGGCCACATCTTCATTTTTTGGATCAAGTTCATAAGCCTTTTCTAAATAAGGCAAAGTTGAGCTAAACATTTCGTTTCGTTGCTTTTTAAGTACTTCGTAACGTTTATTGTCTTTATCTGAGTTGCCCAATTTGTTCATTTCATCAACAAATTTTTTATCGCCATCGAGTTTTAAAATTGCCAAGTTCAAATAAGCATTGGTATACTTGGGGTCAATTTCAATGGCTTTTTTATAGTAACCTTCGGCTTCAACGGCATCTGTTTTAGATGAAATAACCCCAATGTTATAGGCTAAGTCAGCATCGTTAGGATTTTTAGCAAGAAGTTCACCAGCCAATCTTTTGTAGGTTGCTAAATCTTTGAGTTCTAAATAAAGATTAGCTTCGGCTAACATAATTGATGTATCGTCAGGATTTGCTGTTTTGGCTTCGGTTAGTGCTTTTTTGGCTTCATCCGTTTTTCCTTGCTGTACCAAAATGAGCGCTGTATTCTTGTAAATTTCACCTTTTTTAGATGGAACTTTTTCATCTCTTGGCTCACTATACAACTTTAAGCGAACTTTGGTATCACGGTCAGTTTTTGCAGCTGCAGTATTTCCAAAAAATTCTTCTTGATCGTTAACAGCATTTTTAGCGTAGTAATTAGTTCCTTCGCCAGAATAGTTGAGTTTCTTGAGTTCGCTGTAGTATTCCAAAGCTCTGTCAAATTGCTCACCGTTGGTAGCATAACTTGCAGCATAGTACAATTTTTCCATATCTGACTTGTCTGCTTGATAAGCCGCGTATAATAAATCGGCAGCTACAGAGTAGTTTTTGGCTTTACCGGCTTCAATAGCTGCATTAACCAAATCGTTTTTGGCTTCGGCTAGTGAAGTTTGTGCTTGCTCGGTGAATTTAGATTTCCCTGCTGCTTTTTCAATACTCAAGACTTGCTGATAAGCCGCCGCCGCCGCCGATAAATTTTTGGAAACTTCAGTTTTCTTGGTTGCCAATGCTTTGTGTGCATTGCCCTTCACAAAATAATATTGAGCTTTTTCGGCTTCAGAAGCATTAGAAATTAATGATTCGGCTTGACCTAGTGATGCAAGCGCCTCAGTTGGGTTTTCATTTTTGAGCGCTTTTTCAGCAGCTTTAATTTGATCTTTTTGAGCAAAACTTCCCAAAGAAATCATCAAAGCAGACGCAACTATGAAATGTTTATTTTTCATGGTGATAGAATTAATTAATTATTCTTGAGTTTCGTTGATTTCGTCTGAAGTTAAATCAGTTTCAGAGATTTCTCTGTCTAAATCTTGACCTTCAGCTTCTTCATCTTCTTTCATAACTTTGGTTACCGCCGCAATAGAATCATTACCTTTAATATTAATGAGTCTGACACCTTGGGTAGCGCGACCCATAACCCTGAGGCTCGATACTTCCATTCGGATGGTCAATCCTGATTTATTGATGATCATCAAATCATCTTCATCGGTTACATCGCTAATTGAAATGAGCTGTCCGGTTTTTTCGGTAATATTTAAAGTTTTGACACCTTTTCCTCCACGGTTGGTAATACGGTAAACATCTTCTCCGTCATCATCCACAAGCTTGGTGCGTTTTCCATAACCGTTTTCAGTTACAACCAGTAATTGCGTTTCATTGACTTCTTTTTCGTCAATAGCTACCATGCCGATGACTTCGTCTTTTTCGCTGGCCAAAGTAATACCGCGAACTCCTGAAGCTGTTCTACCCATCGGACGCGTTTTACTCTCTTCAAAGCGAACCAACTTACCCGATTTTACAGCAATCAAAACTTGGCTGTTTCCGGTGGTGAGTTTTGCTCCGATGAGTTCGTCGTCTTCGCGAATGGTAATCGCGTTGATACCGTTTTGACGTGGACGTGAATATTGTTCCAACGGTGTTTTTTTGACCTGACCTTGTTTGGTGGCCATAATCACAAAATGGTTGTTGATGTATTCTTCGTCTTTTAAGTCTTTGGTGCAAATAAAAGCTTTGACTTTATCGTCGTTCTCAATGTTGATGAGATTTTGAATCGCACGGCCTTTGCTGGCTTTTGAACCTTCCGGAATTTCGTATACACGCATCCAGAAACATTTTCCTTTTTGGGTAAAGAACAACAAATACTGGTGATTCGTGGCTACAAATAAATGTTCTAAGAAATCCTGATCACGCGTTGCGGCGCTCTTCTGCCCTACACCACCGCGGTTCTGGGTTTTGTATTCTGAAAGCGATGTACGTTTGATGTAACCCGCGTGCGAGATGGTAATTACCACATTTTCATCGGCAATTAAATCTTCAATGCTCACATCGCCACCAGAATATTCAATAGTTGAACGTCTTTCGTCGCCGTATTTTTCTTTTACTTCAATCAATTCTTTTTTGATGAGCTCCATACGAAGTTCTTTGCTCGCCAATAAATCTTTCAATTCTTGGATGAGTTTCATGATGTCTTCATACTCAGCACGTAATTTGTCTTGCTCTAGTCCGGTGAGTTGACGCAAACGCATTTCAACAATAGCACGCGATTGAATATCGGTCAAGCTAAAACGCTCCATCAATTTCTCACGGGCTTCATCGGTATTTTTAGAGCCGCGAATAAGAGCAATTACTTCGTCAATGTTGTCAGAAGCAATGATCAAACCTTCTAAAATATGTGCGCGTTCTTCGGCTTTTCGCAATTCAAATTGAGCGCGACGAACTACTACATCGTGTCGGTGATCTACAAAGTGCAGAATCAAATCTTTTAGATTCAACATTTGCGGACGACCATTCACGAGCGCAATATTGTTCACACTAAACGATGATTGAAGTTGGGTATATTTAAATAAGGTATTGAGTACGACATTCGGCACGGCATCGCGCTTGAGGATGTATACAATGCGCATTCCGTTTCTATCCGATTCGTCACGGATGTTTGAAATGCCTTCGATCTTTTTCTCGTTGACCAAATCAGCCGTTTTTCGAATCATTTCGGCTTTGTTGACTTGATAAGGAATTTCAGTCACAACAATTGATTCGCGACCTTCAACTTCTTCAAAGTTTACTTTGGCGCGCATGACAATTCGTCCGCGTCCGGTTTTGAAAGCTTCGCGAACACCTTCATAGCCATAAATTACACCGCCTGTAGGAAAATCAGGAGCTTTGATATAATTGATGAGTTCGTCAACTTCAATATCGTTGTTGTCAATATAGGCCAAGGTTCCGTCAACCACTTCTGAAAGGTTGTGCGGCGCCATATTGGTTGCCATACCCACGGCAATACCCGAAGCTCCATTGATGAGCAAATTCGGAATGCGTGTAGGCATTACTTTTGGCTCATATAAGGTATCGTCAAAGTTGAGTTGAAAATCAACCGTTTCTTTGTCGATATCTGCCATGATGTCTTCAGATAATTTTTTGAGTCGCGCCTCGGTATAACGCATCGCTGCTGGACTGTCGCCGTCAATAGATCCGAAGTTACCTTGTCCGTCAACCATCAAATAACGTAAGCTCCATTCTTGAGCCATACGCACCATAGCGTCGTAAACTGAGGTATCTCCGTGTGGGTGATATTTACCTAAAACTTCTCCGACAATTCTTGCGGATTTTTTGTGTGGGCGGTTAGAAAATACACCGAGGTCATACATTCCGTATAAAACGCGGCGGTGTACAGGTTTGAGTCCGTCTCGAACATCAGGAAGCGCACGCGATACAATAACCGACATCGAATAATCGATGTAAGCTGATTTCATTTCGTCTTCGATGTTAATCGGGATTAACTTTTCTCCGTCTGACATATACTAATTGGTTTAAATTTATTCTGTTTTTAAAATCCCGCTAATATAACCTTTCTCGAAAATTTATTCGTTATAAAACCTTCTTAAATTTCGTCTATTTATTAACAAAATCGGGCTGTTTTTCGGTTGATAAGTTCGTATCTGCGCCCTATTTTTTTTTGAATATTTTTTGTCAATTAGCTGACAATACTTCTGACAGGAACAGTTTTTGACTAAAGGCCGCAGAATTATTAAATTTACAAGACCAAACCTTACTATTTATGGATGATAATTTTTCGCCAAGAGTTAAAGATGTTATTACCTACAGCAAAGAAGAAGCCTTGCGTTTAGGCCACGACTTTATTGGTACTGAGCATCTGATGCTGGGAATTTTAAGAGACGGAAACGGAAAGGCTATAACCATACTCAATAATTTAGCAGTTGACTTAGATCATTTGCGCAGAAAGGTTGAAATTCTGAGTCCAGCCAATCCTAATGCTGTGGCTGTTAATGAAAAGAAAAACCTTCATTTAACGCGTCAGGCAGAACGCGCATTGAAAACCACTTTTTTAGAAGCTAAAGTTTTTCAGAGTTCGTCTATCAGTACAGCGCATTTGTTGTTATGTATTTTGCGCAATGAGAACGATCCGACAACCAAATTGCTCAATAAATTAAAAATTGATTACGATTCAGCCAAAGAACAATATTTAAATATGACACCAAACGAAGATAATTTTATAGACAATCTGCCAAAAAACGAATCTTATAACGATGATCCGGGACAAGATGACAGTTTTAAAGAAAGCAGTTTTAATAATCCGGCCAACAAATCAAACAAAAAATCTAAAACTCCTGTACTAGATAATTTTGGTCGTGATTTGACTGAAATGGCCGAAGAAGGAAAATTAGATCCGGTGGTGGGTCGCGAAAAAGAAATTGAGCGCGTATCGCAGATTTTGAGCCGTCGCAAAAAGAACAATCCGTTGTTGATCGGAGAACCAGGTGTTGGTAAATCAGCTATTGCCGAAGGTTTAGCGTTGAGAATTACCCAGAAAAAAGTATCGCGCATTTTGTTTAACAAGCGCGTGGTTACCCTAGATTTGGCGAGCCTTGTAGCGGGAACCAAATACCGCGGTCAGTTTGAAGAGCGCATGAAAGCCGTGATGAACGAGCTCGAGAAAAACGACGATATTATTTTGTTTATTGATGAAATTCACACCATTGTTGGTGCGGGCGGCGCAACTGGTTCACTCGATGCTTCGAATATGTTCAAACCGGCTTTAGCGCGTGGCGAAATTCAATGTATTGGCGCTACTACGCTTGACGAATATCGTCAGTATATTGAGAAAGACGGTGCACTTGAAAGACGTTTTCAGAAAATCATTGTCGAGCCGACTTCTGTTGATGAAACCATCATGATTCTCAACAACGTCAAAAATAAATATGAAGATCACCACAATGTAATTTACACACCTGAAGCAGTTGAAGCATGTGTGAAACTCACCAACCGCTATATGTCAGAGCGATTCTTGCCGGACAAAGCAATTGATGCTTTAGACGAAGCTGGTTCACGCGTGCACATCACTAATATTGAGGTTCCGAAACAAATTCTTGAATTAGAGCGTCAGTTAGAAGAAGTGCGCGAAACCAAAAATACAGTCGTTAAAAAACAGAAATACGAAGAAGCAGCTAAGTTGCGCGATGATGAGAAACGCATCGAAAAAGACCTTGCTATTGCCCAAGAACAATGGGAAGAAGAATCTAAAAACAACCGCATCGTAGTTACCGAAGAAAATGTTGCCGATGTGGTTTCAATGATGACCGGAATACCCGTTAATCGCATTGCACAAACCGAAAGCAATAAGCTAGCTAATCTTCCTGAATTAATTGAAAATAAAGTAATTGGGCAAAAAGATGCTGTTTTAAAAATTGCACGTTCCATTCAACGTAATCGCGCCGGATTGAAAGATCCAAACAAACCGATTGGCTCATTTATTTTCTTAGGACAAACCGGGGTTGGTAAAACACAATTGGCCAAAGTTTTAGCTCGTGAATTGTTTGATTCAGAAGATGCTTTGGTGCGTATTGACATGAGCGAATACATGGAGAAATTCTCAATCTCACGCTTGGTAGGTGCGCCTCCGGGATATGTAGGTTATGAAGAAGGCGGTCAACTCACCGAAAAAGTGCGTCGCAAACCTTATTGTGTGGTTCTTTTAGATGAAATCGAAAAAGCGCATCCAGATGTGTTCAATATGTTGTTGCAAGTTTTAGACGACGGTTACTTGACTGATAGTTTGGGCCGCAAAATTGATTTCAAAAACACCATTATTATCATGACTTCGAATGTTGGTGCTCGTCAACTTAAAGATTTTGGGCAAGGTGTTGGTTTTGGAACCGCTGCAAAAACAGCTCAAGCTGATGAAAATTCTAAAAGCGTTATTGAAAATGCGCTCAAGAAAACTTTTGCTCCTGAATTCTTAAATAGAATTGATGATGTAATCGTCTTCAACGCGCTTGAAAAAGCCGATATTGATTTGATTATAGAAATTGAACTTAAAAAGTTGTATGCTCGTGTAGCTGATTTGGGTTACAATTTAAAACTCTCAGATCCGGCGAAGGCATTCATTGCCGAGAAAGGTTTTGACAAACAATTCGGAGCTAGACCGCTCAAACGAGCCATCCAAAAATATGTTGAAGATGTTTTAGCTGAAGAAATTATTACTTCAAAAATTGCCGCTGGTGATGAAATATTCTTAGATATTGAAGATGGTGCGCAAGAGTTAAACATTAAAATCAATAAAGCCGAAAAACCGGCCAAATAATTTTTATTTATTCCGTTCAAAGCCACGAGTTGTTTCTGATGAAATTCGTGGCTTTGTTTTTTATACAAGGTGCGAATTACCTTAATTAATCTCATTATATTTGTGCCTTACAAGTCAAAATCTTTATGAAAACTACCGAAGATATCCTCGAAATCAACAAGAGACAAAAAGAATTTTACAATACAGACGGCCGTGCCAAAACCAATTTTGCAACCACACTGTGGTCAAACTTGCGCAACGGATTACTCAGTGATTTCAGAAAGAAATTTGACATCAAAGACCGCGTGTACAATGAACACAAAGTTTGGATGGGTGATTTGTCAGATAAAAAAATACTTGATTTAGGGTGCTTACGCGGAAATGCATTGTCATTATACATGGCCGAAAATGCCAAAGAATACATCGGAATTGACTTGAGCGATGTAGCCATTGCCAGTTTGCAAAAAAGAATTGAAGAACGCAATTGCCCGAATGCCAAAGCCATCGCTATAGACTTTTTCTCACCTGATTTTAAAGATACTGATTTTGATATTGTATATGCTTATGGGGTTTTGCATCATTTTGAAAATTTTGATTTACTGATTGATCGCATCAAAGAAAAACTCAAACCGGGTGGCATCATCGTTTCATACGACCCGCTTGAAACCAGCCTTCCGATTAAATTGCTTCGGGCTGCATATCGTCCGTTTCAAAGTGATAAAGATTGGGAATGGCCGTTTACCAAAACTGTACTTAAAAAACTCGACACCCATTTTAAAATTGAAGAAATACGAGGTGTTTTAGGGCAAAGTAAATATGGAATCGCACTCAATATGTTGCCCATCAGCAATGCCTACAAAACCAGAAAAATTGCTGCTATGGTTGAAAAGGATTGGAACATCAAGCGTATTGAGGATATCTACCCTTGTATGCACACCACGATGCTTTTACGCAGAAATTAATGAATTTTAGCACAACATATCCGTTTATAGATATTGTTGTTCGCAGCTTAGCGGTCTATTTTTTTATGATTATTGCGCTGCGTATTTTTGGTAAAAAAGAGCTCTCACAACTCAATATAGCCGACATTATTTTGGTATTACTGATAAGTAATGCGGTACAAAATGCAATGGTGGGCAGTGATACTTCGCTTGCCGGTGGACTTATGGCGGCAGGTTCGCTGTTTTTGATCAACATGATTTTTAAGCGTGTGATGGCCAAATCTACTTGGATTAAAAACTGGGTTCAAGACAAACCTGAGATTCTGATTCACAACGGAAAAGTGGAATACAAAACGCTTGCTCAACTCGGCATTAGCTCAGAAGAATTAGACGAAGCCATGCGCGAACACGGCGTTGAGCATCACAAAGATGTGAAGTTGGCCATGTTTGAAATTGATGGAAACATTAGTATTATTTCGGGTAATGAATCGCTCAGACAAACGCGTCACAAGCGAAAAATCCACAAAACACTCGGCAATATCGGGAGTTAACTTTCGGAACTAATGCCCTAGCCCGGATGGCAGCGGAAATCCTTTTGTGCCGTGGTTCGGGACAAAAGATTGTAGTGTACAGCCGGATCAGCTTCTAAAAAAATTACTCGAATATACTTTCGTCGAGCATAAAGCTATTCAAAAAGGCAATTGAGTTCTCGATGTCGTAATGCAAAATGCGGTCTTCTTTGACCAGCGGAACTTCAGCGCGATAAGATTTCAAAAACGTTTCTATAAATTCACTGGATTGTAGCGGTCTTCGGTATTCAATAGCCTGAGAGGCATTCATGAGTTCAATAGCCAAAATGCGCTCAAGATTTTCGACAATTTTCAAACATTTGGTGGCCGAATTCGCGCCCATGCTTACGTGATCTTCTTGCCCATTGCTCGAAACTATGCTGTCAATGCTGGCCGGTGTTGCCAATTGTTTGTTTTGACTGACGATGCTCGCTGCGGTATATTGCGGAATCATAAAGCCAGAATTTAAGCCCGGATTATCCACCAAAAAAGCAGGCAATCCGCGAAGGCCAGAAATTAGTTGGTAGGTTCTGCGCTCAGAAATACTGCCCAATTCAGCCAAAGCAATGCCTAAGAAATCTAGTGCCAATGCCAAAGGTTGGCCGTGAAAATTTCCGCCAGAAACAATCACATCGCTTTCAATAAAAATATTCGGATTATCAGTTACTGAATTGATTTCGGTTTTGATGACTTTTTTAGCGTAATCAATAGAATCTTTAGAAGCGCCGTGCACTTGCGGAATACATCTAAACGAATACGGATCTTGAACGTGTTTTTTGGGTTGTGCTACAATCTGACTATCCTCTAAAAACTCAAGCATGCGCTGAGCCGTGATGATTTGTCCTTTGTGCGGACGAATCAAATGAATCAGCTCATTGAACGGTTCTTTTCGTCCGTCAAATCCTTCGAGAGAAATGGCTCCGATTAAATCAGAAAACCACGAGAGTTTCATGGCTTTAATCAAAACATATACGCCATAAGAACTCATAAATTGGGTTCCGTTGAGCAAAGCCAAACCTTCTTTAGATTGCAAAGTAATAGGCTCCCACCCCATTTTGTTCAATACTTTTGCTGCCGGTTGACGAAATCCGTCATAATACACTTCGCCTTCAGCAATCAAGGGCAAACACAAATGAGCCAACGGAGACAAATCGCCCGAAGCGCCCAATGAACCTTGTGTATAAACAATTGGTAAAACATCGCAGTTGTAAAAATCAATCAAACGCTCAACAGTTTTGAGTTGAACGCCCGAATATCCGTAGCTCAGCGATTGAATTTTGAGCAACAACATGATTTTGACAATCTCATGCGGAACTTCATCACCCGTACCGCAAGCATGTGATTTCATCAAGTTTTCTTGCAATTTGGTCAAATTTTCTGTTGAAATCTTCACATTGTATAAGGAACCAAAACCTGTGTTGATACCATAAACCGGATCATCATTGGCGGCCATTTTTTGGTCAAGGTATTCGCGGCATTTATCAATGTTGAGCTGTGCTTCTTCTGAAAGGGCGAGCTTTGTTTGGTTGCTGATGATTTGCTGGATGAGTTCTATTGAGAGTACATCTGAAGTGATGTAGTGCGTGTTTTCCATGAAATTGAAGCTTATTAAAGCATCAAAATTCAGTAAACGCGTGTTAAAAAGCAAGGTTTGTTGATAAGATTCAACAATTATTTAATGAATCGTTATTTTTAATGCTTGAAACTTTCAATTCAGTCAATCTGTTAAAATGACAAAGCATTCAAAATAAATATTTCGCAAAAATGAATTTTATCTTTTAATCTTAACTAAATTCTTATACATTTGAAATTCTTAACTCATCAACCATGATGTATTCTAGCAGATATACGACTTTGTCTTTAACCGCATTTTTGACGGTTACTACTGCTACATCAACCACTACCACCCCTTTGGGGTAATCGTTTCTACATATAAGCTTTAGTTGTTTTTTCTGGTGAGAAAAGATACACCACTATGAATTGTTTACAAATCAATAAATACAAAACCTCATGAATGTTCTCAAATTTGGCGGCACTTCAGTAGCCAATGCAAAAAATATATCCTTAGTCTTAAAAATTGTGGGCGATTATGCTCAAAAAGATAAATTGGCCGTCGTGGTTTCGGCTTTTAGCGGTGTCACCGATATGCTCGTGAGCGCCGGAGCAAAAGCATCAGCCAAAGATAAAGCCTATAAAGAAATCATCAACACCATTGAGCAAAAGCACAAAGAAGCCATTGATGAACTGATTCCGCTTTCGGAACAAGCTGATTTAATTGATGTGATTAATGCCGATATCAATCAACTCAAAACCTTGCTCGACGGCTGTTATTTGCTCGGAGAATTATCCAATCGAACTTCAGATGCTATTTTGAGTTTTGGCGAATTACTTTCTTCGCGCATTATTGCTAAAGCCTATCAGCAAAAGGATGCCAAAGCTGGATATAAAGACAGCCGCGAAGTCATTAAAACCAACAATCATTTCGGAAAAGCTGTGGTTGATTTTAACCAAACCAACCAACTCATTGCTGATTTTTTCAAATCATCATTAAACTCTGTGACGATATTTCCGGGTTTTATTGCTTCATCCAATGACGGCCACACAACTACACTGGGCCGTGGCGGTTCTGATTATACCGCAGCTATTCTAGCCGGCGCGTTGCATTCTAGCCAACTAGAAATTTGGACTGATGTGAATGGTATGTTTACGGCCAATCCGAAGATTGTTCCTCAGGCGCAACCTATTGAAGTGATATCGTATCAAGAAGCAATGGAATTGTCGCATTTTGGAGCAAAGGTTTTGTATCCGCCGACGATTCAGCCGGTACTCAAAAAGAATATTCCTATTCTGATTAAAAATACCTTCGAACCTGAAGCCGCCGGAACGCTTATTACCTCCAATGTTTCTGCCAAAGACAATCCGATCAAAGGAATCTCGCACATTGATAAAATATCATTGCTTACTTTGGAAGGTTCGGGTATGATTGGTGTGGCTGGCTCGTCAAAACGTTTGTTTGAAGTGCTTTCAAATGAATCCATCAATGTTATTTTTATCACTCAAGCATCGTCAGAACATTCTATTTGTATTGGTATTCTCAATGCCGATGCGGACAAAGCTGAATCTGTAGTTAACAAAGCTTTTGAAATTGAAATTACCCAGAATAAAATTGATCCGTGTATTGTAGAAAAGGATTTGTGCATCGTAGCGCTCGTGGGCGAAAACATGAAAAACCACCAAGGGATCAGCGGAAAAATGTTTAGTACTTTAGGTAAAAACAATGTCAATATTCGCGCGATTGCACAAGGTGCGTCTGAACGAAATATTTCAGTAGTCATCAATGAACGCGATGTTAAAAAAGCATTGAATACTTTGCATGAGCGCTTTTTTGAAGACAACACCAAACAGCTCAATCTATTTGTCATGGGCGTGGGTAATGTAGGTGAGAAATTTATTGATCAAATTCATCAACAAACCCAATTTCTCAGAGAAAACCTCAAACTCAATGTGCGCGTGGTAGCGCTTTCAAATTCCAGAAAAATGCTTTTTGCAGAAGAGGGAATCGCGCTCAACGACTGGAAAAATAAATTGGACAGCCACGGACAACCCGCCAACAGAGAACAGTTTATTGAGCAAACACAATCGCTCAACTTGCGCAACAGTATTTTTGTTGACAATACAGCTAATGAAGATGTGGCCGAAGTGTATGACCGATTCTTGAGCAAAAGCATCGCCGTGGTTACTTGTAATAAAATTGCTTGTTCTTCGGCTTATGAAAACTACAGCCATCTCAAACAATTGTCGCGTAAATACAATGCGCCTTTCTTGTTTGAAACCAATGTCGGAGCCGGTTTGCCTATTATTGACACGCTCAAACATTTGATTGCATCGGGTGATAAAGTGCATAAAATTCAAGCCGTTTTATCGGGTAGTTTGAACTTTATTTTCAATAATTTCAGCCCGACTTATTCTTTTCATGATGTAGTAAAAGAAGCAGGCGTTCAAGGTTTTACAGAACCTGATCCGAAAATTGATTTAAGTGGCGTAGATGTGGCGCGAAAGATTTTGATCCTTATTCGCGAAAGCGGTTATCAAATGGAAATGGAAGGCATTGTCAACAATTCATTCCTGCCCAAAGAATGTATGGATACCACCAACAACGATGATTTCTTTAAATCGCTCATCAAGCATGCGGCTCACTTTGACCAACTTTTGGCCGATGCCGTTGCGCAAGATTGTCGCCTGAAGTTTGTAGCACAGTTTGAAAACGGGAAAGCACAAGTTGGTTTGCAAATGATTCCGAAAGATCATCCGTTCTATAATCTTGAAGGCAAAGACAATATCGTATTGTTTTATACCGACAGATATGTAGACCAACCTTTACTGATTAAAGGTGCCGGTGCCGGAGCAGCGGTTACAGCTTCGGGAATTTTTGCCGATGTCATCAGAATCGGAAATGTTTAAAAGACACTGAGCTGCTCAGAAAGTAAGCAGTTGAGTATTTGTAAAATATGTAATTTATTTTCCTCGTTTACCTGAACTCTGTCTCAGAATCTCAGTTACTCAGGCACTCAGAATCTTAAAAATGGAAATAAAACTCTTTTGTCCGGCTACTATTGCTAATCTTTCATGCGGATTTGACGTCATGGGCGCTTGTCTGGATCATGTTGGCGATGAAATGATTATTCGCAAATCAGCGCAAAAAGGTATTCGGATTACTAAAATTGAAGGAGCAGATTTACCGCTTGAAACCGAAAAAAATGTTGCCGGCGTGGCAGGTTTGGCTTTGTTAGAACAGCTCGATGTTGATTTTGGTTTTGAAATTGAAATCTACAAAAAAATCAAAGCCGGCAGCGGTATCGGCAGCAGTTCAGCAAGCGCAGCCGGTGCTGTATTTGGTATCAATGAATTGGCAGGAAGACCTTTTACCCGAAATCAATTAGTTGCTTTTGCCATGCAAGGCGAAGTTTTGGCCAGTGGTAGCGCCCATGCAGATAATGTAGCTCCTGCCCTTTGCGGCGGATTTACCATTGTACGCGGTTATGATCCGTTGGATGTTATTGAAATTCATAGCCCTGATGAATTGTATGCTACCGTAATTCACCCGCAAATTGAACTCAAAACCTCTGAAATGCGTGCGGTGCTCAAACCCGAAGTGGCGCTCAAAAGTGCCATCACACAATGGGGCAATGTGGCCGGATTGGTGGCCGGATTGTATCAATCTGATTACGATTTGATCGGTCGCTCGTTGCAAGATGTAATTGTTGAACCTTTGCGCGGGCCATTTATTCCTAAATTTAGCGAGTTAAAAGCAGCTGCCATACAAAGCGGTGCTTTAGGCTCAGGCATTTCTGGCTCCGGACCATCAGTGTTTGCGCTGAGTCGTGGAAAACAAATAGCGCAAAAAGTAGCCGAAGCTATGACAGAAACTTTCAGAACCACCCAAATTCCATTTGAAATTCACGTATCAAAAATTAGCGCCGAAGGCGTTCGCATTCTATGAAATACTACAGTTTAAACCAACAAGCACCTGAAGTTTCTTTTGAAGAAGCGGTCATTCAAGGATTAGCACCCGATAAAGGACTTTATTTTCCGAAAGAAATCAAACCTTTACCGGCGGCTTTTTTTGAAAATATTGACCATCTGAGTAATGAAACCATTGCATATGAAGCCATCAAACAATTTGTAGGCGATGAAATTCCGGAAGGCGAACTCAAAAAAATCATTGCTGAAACTTTGTGTTTTGATTTTCCGACGGTTAAGGTTGAAGAGAATATCTATTCGCTTGAATTATATCATGGGCCAACGATGGCTTTTAAAGATGTAGGCGCACGCTTTATGTCGCGGTGTTTGGCCTATTTTAATCAAAATAAACCCCATCAGAAAAATACCGTTTTAGTGGCTACTTCAGGCGATACCGGAGGTGCTGTTGCCAGCGGATTTCTCGGAGTTCCCGGTGTAGATGTGGTGATTCTGTATCCGTCCGGAAAAGTGAGTGATATACAAGAAAGACAGCTTACAACGCTTGGGCAAAATGTGCGCGCTTTGGAAGTAGACGGTGTTTTTGACGATTGTCAAGACATGGTCAAAAAAGCATTTTTAGATGAGTCATTGGCACACCTGAATTTAACTTCGGCCAACTCAATCAACATTGCTCGATGGTTGCCACAAATGTTTTACTTTATTTTTGCGTACAAGCAATTGCGCAAGACTCAAAAACCGCTGGTAGTTTCTTGCCCGAGTGGCAATTTTGGGAATATTTGCGCAGGAATTATGGCGAAAAGATTGGGCTTACCGATTTTGCATTTTGTAGCTGCAACCAATATTAACGATACAGTTCCGGAGTTTTTAAAAACCGGAAAATACGAACCCAAACCTTCAAAGGCTACGCTATCTAATGCAATGGATGTTGGGAATCCGAGCAATTTTATCAGAATCCGAGCGCTTTATCATGATGATTTAGAGCAATTCAAAAAAGATTTTACCTCATTTTCATACACTGATGCACAAACGGTTGACGCGATGAAACAAGTTTATGATCAAACCGGTTACATTGCCGAACCACACGGAGCTGTTGGTTATTTGGGCCTCAAAGAAGAACTCAAAGGTTACAAAAACGCAGTGGGTGTATTTTTAGAAACCGCGCATCCGATTAAGTTTTTAGATACTGTTGAAAAAGAGCTCAACATTACATTGCCTATTCCAGAGCAGATTCAAACGGTAATGGGTAAAGAAAAAATAAAAAAGCCAATCAAAACTTATGATGAGCTCAAGGATTTTTTAAATGCCTTATCCTAAAGACAAAGTCAAAAATGCTTTGCCCAAATAATTCAGAATATCTGAGGCGATAAAAGCCTGTGTACCCATTTCAGGAACTGCTATATCAGCGGCTTTTCCGTGTAGATAAACCCCAAGAATAGCCGCCTCTAGCGGAGCATAAGATTGTGCCAATAAACCGGTGATGATTCCGGTGAGTACATCGCCACTGCCAGCGGTGGCCAGAGCAACATTTCCGGTGGTATTGAGGTGGATATTGGGCCCGAAAACAACTCGGCTGGGGGCACCTTTAACCACAACAACCAATTGATGTTTTTGTGATAAATCAATGGTTTTTTGAAGCATTTCATCATCATTTTTCCAAGAGCCAATCAGTCTTTCAAGTTCTTTAGGATGCGGTGTTAAAATACTTTGCGCCGGAATAAATGAAAGCCAATCAGGATTTTGTGCTAAAATATTGAGCGCATCGGCATCAATCACTATAGGCTGGGTTTGCTGTTGGAGCCAATGATGAAAAGCTTTTTGTGTTTGGGGCTCCTGCCCTATGCCCGGACCGATTCCGATGGCTGACGGCTGAATAGGGTATTGAATATGTGTGATGTGTTTTTGATGAACATCGGTTTGCACCATGACTTCAGGAACATAAGTTTGCAGGATAGAATAACCGCATTCGGGCAAAAATGCGGTAACCAAACCACAACCGCTTTTGAGCGCTGCTTTGGAGGCCAAACACACCGCACCGATTTTTCCGTAGCTACCACCAATGATGAGTGCGTGACCCAAGGTTCCTTTATGCGCATTGGCTGAAGGTACGCGATATATTTGAGCGATGCTTGAAGCTGAAATAGAAACCGGAAGATTCATAAAAGTAATTTGACTTAAAAGTACAAAATTATCTCGTGTTAAAGCTGTTTTCTGCGCCCTGAAATGCCCTAGCCCGGATGGCAGCGGCAGCTTTTGTGCGCTTTTTTATAGCGCGCAAAACTACAGCGCACAGCCGGAAAAAGCTACTGAAAATCTACCGCAAAAGAGTTCAAAAAATCGATAAAATTTAAATACATTAGCGGCACAAATTTTTAAAGCTTTTTATCATGAAAGATACTGCGCTCAAGCACATTCACGAACAACTCGGCGCTAAGATTTTGCCGTTTGCTGGGTTTAATATGCCTATTCTCTATCAAGGGGTTAATGTTGAACACGAAACCGTTCGCAATGGCGTGGGAGTTTTTGATGTGTCGCATATGGGTGAGTTTTTGCTCAGTGGCCCGGGCGCTTTGCCTTTGATTCAGAAAGTAACATCAAATGATGCTTCGACGCTGACCATTGGTCGTGCACAATATTCGTGTTTGCCCAATAATGACGGCGGTATTGTGGATGATTTGATTGTGTACCGAATGGCTGAAGAAGAATATTTGCTCGTGGTAAACGCCTCGAATATTGATAAAGATTGGGCTTGGATTTCAGCGCACAACGATACCGGAGCGGTGATGCAAAACCTTTCAGATGACTATGCCTTGCTCGCGATTCAAGGTCCGAAAGCGGTTGAAGCAATGCAATCATTGACTTCGGTTGATTTGGCTTCGATTGCATACTACCATTTTGTGGTGGGTCATTTTGCCGGTTTTGACGATGTGATTATTTCGGCTACAGGATATACCGGTTCGGGTGGTTTTGAAATTTATTGTAAAAACAATCAAGTTGAAGCGATTTGGAACCGCGTTTTTGAAGCCGGAAAAGATTTCGGAATTCAGCCGATTGGTTTGGCAGCACGTGATACTTTGCGTTTAGAAATGGGCTTTTGTTTATACGGAAACGATATTGACGATACTACTTCGCCCATGGAAGCCGGTTTGGGTTGGATTACCAAATTCGCCAAAGATTTTGTCAATTCCGAAGCTTTGAAAGCACAAAAAGAGAATGGCGTAAGCCGCAAATTGGTGGCGTTTGAAATGCTCGAGCGCGCTGTTCCGCGTCAGGATTATGAAATTGTAGATGCTGCCGGTCATGTGATTGGAAAAGTCACCTCAGGAACCATGTCGCCAAGCATGAACAAAGGAATCGGTTTAGGCTATGTAACCACCGCGCACAGTGCTTTGGAGAGCAATATCTATATAAGAATCCGCAAGAACGATGTGCCGGCCCAAGTGGTCAAGCTTCCGTTTTATAAGAAATAAATAACAGATAAAAAATAAGACAAAGATTTTTTAAAAATAAGTGCAATTACTAAGTTTGCACGCAAATAAAATAATCAGAAATGGGAAGAGCGTTTGAATTCCGAAAAGGAAGAAAAATGAAGCGTTGGGCCGCGATGGCCAAGGCTTTTACCAGAATTGGGAAAGATATTGTCATGGCTGTTAAAGATGGTGGCCCGAGTCCGGAAGCCAACTCTAGATTGCGCGCCGTGATTCAAAATGCCAAGGCAGCCAATATGCCTAAAGAAAATATTGAGCGTGCGATTAAAAAGGCTACCGAAAAAGACACGGCTAATTATAAGGAAGTTTTGTTTGAAGGATACGCACCGCACGGAATTGCTATTCTCATTGAAACCGCAACTGATAACAACAACAGAACGGTGGCCAACATTCGCAGTTACTTTAATAAATGCAACGGAACGCTCGGAACACAAGGTTCGGTAGAATTTATGTTTGACCACACCTGTAATTTCAGAATTGCTAAGGCTGGTTTAGATCCTGAAGAATTAGAACTTGAATTCATTGATTTTGGTGCTGAAGAAGTTTTTGATGATGAAGATGGAATTTTGATTTATGCTCCGTTTGAAAGTTTTGGCGCTATTCAAAAAGAATTAGAGAATCGTAAGATTGAAATTTTATCATCTGGTTTTGAACGAATTCCGCAAGTGACCAAAGCATTAACCCCTGAGCAAGTGGCAGATGTTGAAAAATTACTCGAGAAGATTGAAGAAGATGACGATGTTCAGAACGTTTATCACACGATGGAAGAAAGCGAATAGTAGAAACAATCTATAAAACAAAAAGCCTCAGTATATACTGAGGCTTTTTTTATTATTCACTCTTGATTTATTTAATGATTTCAACTTTTTGAGCATTTTCTGCATTGATGCTGTCAAAGAAACCTTGGTCGCTCATCCAATCATCGCTAAAAACTTTGCTCATATATCGTGAGCCGTGATCAGGGAAAATAGCAATTACGCAACTGTTCTGATCAAACTCGCCTTCTTCGGCATATTGACGAATGGCTTGCATGACCGCGCCAGATGTATATCCTACAAACAAACCTTCGGTCTTGGCAATTTCACGGGTTAAATGAGCACTGTCTTCGTCAGAAACTTTGGTGAATTTATCGATAATATCAAAATCAGTAGCTGTAGGAATCAAGTTTTTGCCCAAACCTTCAATGCGATACGGATAAATTTCATCGGTATCAAACTCTTTGGTTTCGTGGTATTTTTTAAGAACAGAGCCAAAAGCGTCAACCCCTAAAATTCTGATGTTCGGATTTTTTTCTTTTAAGAATTTAGCCGTTCCTGAGATGGTTCCGCCGGTTCCGCTACAAGCCACTAAGTGTGTGATTTTGCCAGCGGTTTGGTTCCATATTTCAGGGCCGGTGGTTTTGTAATGCGCATCAATATTGAGTTGATTAAAATATTGATTGATGTAAACAGAACCTTTGATTTCTTCATGCAAACGTTTGGCTACATTGTAATATGAACGTTCGTCATCGGCAGAAACATGCGCCGGACAAACATATACTTTAGCGCCCAAACTGCGCAACATGTCAATTTTATCTTTCGAAGATTTTGAGCTCACGGCCAAGATACAGTTGTAACCTTTGATGATGCTTACCATAGCCAAACTAAAGCCTGTGTTTCCTGATGTGGTTTCAATAATTGTATCCCCCGGATTCAAGATGCCACGTCTTTCAGCTTCTTCAATAATGTACAAAGCTATTCTATCTTTTGTCGAGTGTCCCGGATTGAAGGCTTCTACTTTGGCGTAAAAGTTACCCGTGAGATTTGCGGTAACTTTATTGAGCTTGATAAGCGGTGTGTTTCCTATCAGTTCAAGTACACTATTGTAGGCTTTTATTTCTTCTTTCATAAAAAAATAGTTAGTCAAGGTGTGCCATGCAGCGCGACCACAAAACCCTGCAAAGCTAAAAAAAATATTCGAATTACCTTTGAATTTTTTCTAAATCTAATAAAAAAGCAAACTCTTTGGCCAGCTCCTTCAATGCTTCAAACCTTCCGGAAGCTCCACCGTGTCCGGCATCCATATTGGTGTCTAAAAACAATTGCTTTTGGTTGGTTTTCATCACGCGCAATTTAGCGACCCATTTGGCTGGTTCCCAGTATTGAACTTGCGAATCGTGCAATCCGGTTGATACATACATGTTCGGATAATCTTGCGCTTGTACATTATCATAGGGTGAATACGAACGCATATAATCGTAATACTCTTTTTCGTTCGGATTACCCCATTCGTCATATTCTCCGGTGGTGAGCGGAATAGAATCATCCAACATGGTGGTCATCACATCTACAAACGGAACTTGTGCAATGATGCCATTGTATAATTCTGGAGCCATATTGGCCACGGCGCCCATGAGTAATCCGCCGGCTGATCCGCCCTCGGCATACAAATGTTCAGCCGATGTCCATTTTTGGGCAATCAAATATTTTGAGCAATCAATAAAATCAGTAAATGTATTTTTCTTTTTGAGCAATTTTCCATCTTCATACCACTGACGTCCTAAATCTTCGCCTCCGCGGATGTGTGCGATTACATACACAAAACCGCGGTCAAGCAGCGACAAACGCGTAGTTGAAAAATAAGGATCCATTGACATTCCGTAGGAACCGTAAGCATATTGCAAAACCGGATTTTTACCATCTTTCTGGATGCCTTTTCGATATACTACTGACATCGGAATCATCGTTCCATCAGCAGCTTTGGCCCAAAGTCTCTCTTCGGTATAATTGTTTTTATCAAACTTTCCGCCCAAAACCTGTTGCTCTTTTTTGATTTCTTTGGTTTTGGTTTTCATGTTAAAATCGATGATTGATGAAGGCGTAGCCATCGATTGATATCCGTAGCGCAAAACATCGGTATCAAAATCAACATTGGTTGTGGTGTAAGCCGTGTAGGTTTCAATATCAAAAGGCAAATAATATGCTTCTGCCCCGCTCCACGGCATAATTTTAATTTTGTTGAGTCCGTTGCTGCGCTCAGAAATCACCAAATAATCTTTAAAAATATCAATGCCTTCAATCAGAACATCTTCACGGTGCGGAATCAAATCTTTCCAGTTTTCTTTAGAGGTTGCCGTTTCAGGCGTTTTCATCAATTTAAAATTGGTGGCATCATCAGCATTGGTAACGATGTAAAAACTGTCATTATAATGAGAGATGCTGTATTCTAATCCGCGGATGCGTGGCTGAAAAATAACAAAATCAGCCTCGGGATGATCGGCCGAAATGAATCGATATTCATCAGTGAGCGTGCTCGAAATGTTGATGGTGATGTATTTTTTTGATTTGCCTTTTGAAACCGATACATTAAAAGTATCATCGGCCTCAAAATAAACAAGCTTGTCTTGCGAAGAATCAGTTCCTAAAATATGTTTGTAAACCTTGTCAGAGCGCAGTGTTTTTTCGTCTTGACGCGTATAAAAAAAGGTTTTGTTGTCGTTGGCCCAAGCCACGTTTCCGGTGCATTTTTCAATTTTATCTGATAGTAATTCTCCGGTTTGTAAATCTTTTAATTGTGTGGTATAAATGCGTCTGCCCACAACATCCACAGAAAAAATCGCCAATCGATTGTCATTGCTGATGCTGATGCCGCCAAGTTGAAAAAACTTGTGTCCTTTAGCCATTTCATTGCCGTTGAACATGATTTCCTCGGGCGCATCAAGACTGGCTTTTTTGCGCGCATAAATCGGATAATCTTGCCCTTTTTCAAAACGCGTGATGTAATAATAGCCGTTGTATAAATACGGAACCGACTCATCGTCTTCTTTGATGCGGCTTTTCATTTCATTGAATAAATCTTTCTGAAATTGTGCCGTATGCGCCGTGGCCGCTTGGTAATACTCGTTTTCTTTGTTTAAGTAATCAATTACGTCAGGGTTTTCTCGATCGTTGAGCCAGAAATAATTATCGATTCGTATATCAGAAAATTTTTCCAGTTTATGTGGTTTTACAGTCGCTACGGGCGGTTGCATATTTTTTGTCATCTTCGCTTTTTTAGGTTGTGCATAAGCAGCGGCAAAAATAAGCGAAAGCAAGAATATATAGGGTTGTTTTTTCATGAGCTTTTAATAATTCTTTAGGGCAAAGTACTAATTTTACGGCTTTATAACCTGTAAATTTTATCAACATGTTTTCAGATATGATGGGAATGATGGGCAAACTCAAAGAAACCCAACAAAAAATTGAAGAAACCAAAAAAAGATTAGACACCGTTTTGGTAGATGAACAAAGTGCTGATGGATTGTTAAAAACAACTTTGACGGCCAATAGAAAAATTAAATCAATTGCTATTGATGATGCTTTGCTTGCTGACAAAGAACAACTAGAAGATTATTTGATTTTAGTGCTCAATAAAGCTATTGAAAAAGCTACAAACGTAAATGAAGCTGAACTGGCTGCTGTAGCCAAACAAGGTATGCCGAACATTCCGGGTTTGGATATGTTTAAATAAAATGAACCTGCGTTTCAGTTTTTTATTTTGGGCGCTCATCGCTGAAATCATCGGAACCATTGGCGGTTTTGGCTCGTCTGTTTTCTTTGTGCCGATTGGAAACTTTTACTTTGATTTTTATTCGGTTTTGGGCATGACGGCCGTTTTTCATCTGTCGAGCAACTTAAGTAAAATAGCTTTATTCCGGAAAGGTTTAGATAGAAAAATGTTGCTCAATATCGGTTTGCCTTCGGTGGTTTTTGTGATATTAGGCGCGCATGAGTCGGGCAAACTCGATCCGAAAATCTTAGAAATTTTACTCGGTATTTTTTTGGTGGCCTTGAGTTTATTTTTCCTTGTCAAAAAGAATTTTTCATTTGCGCCTACGCGGGATAACGCAACGGTGGGCGGGATTTTATCGGGCTTTTCGGCCGGATTATTGGGCACCGGCGGCGCTATTCGCGGACTCACGATGGCTGCTTTCAATATGGAGAAAAGCGCTTTTATTGCCACTTCGGCAGCGATTGATTTGATGATTGATTTAACCCGAACACTTGTTTATTACGATCAAGGTTATGTACATGAAAGCCAAATGATTTATGTGCCTTTTTTGTTTGCTATAGGATTGATCGGTTCCTATATTGGCAAGCGAATTTTGAATCATATTCCGCAAGAGAGATTCAAGAAAATATCACTGTTGTTGATTTTACTCATCGGAATCATCAGCATGGCCAAACAAATTGTTTTTTAAAAAGTGATTTTGCGCAAATGCTCAGCTACATATTCATGCATGACTTGTCGGTAATCTAAATGTGTAACCATGCGCAATTTTCCGTGCCCCATAGAGCTAATCATAATGCCTTTGGACTTGAGTTTTTCAATCACGGTTTTTTCGTCTAATGGCGCTCGAACAGAGAATATCAGGATGTTGGTCTCAGGCTCTTCAACTGAATCAACCCAAGAAAGTTCTTTGAGCATTTGACCGAGTTCAAAAGCTCTTCGATGATCATCAGCCAAACGAACAATGTTGTTTTTGAGCGCATACAAACCGGCCGCTGCCAAATAACCTGACTGCCGCAAATTGCCACCAAAGATTTTTCGGATGCGCAGCGCGCGTTTCATGGTTTCGGCATCGCCCAAAAGCACGGAACCAATCGGCGCTCCGAGGCCTTTTGAAAAACAAACCGAAATAGTATCAAACAATTCACCGTATTGTTTTGGGTGTTCATTTTTAACTACGAGTGCATTCCACAGACGCGCTCCATCAAGGTGATATTTTAAGTGGTGTTCTTGGCAAACCGTTTTGATTTTTTTAAGCTCTTCGATATCGTAACAAGCGCCTCCGCCTCGATTGGTGGTGTTTTCAATGCTGACCATTTGGGTTTTGGGTGCATGATAAAACTCCGGGTCGTTGATGCCGGCTTTAACCTGTTCTGCGGTAATCATTCCGCGGTTTCCATCGATCAAGTTAAAGTTGACACCACTGTTGAATGAGGCACCGCCGGCTTCATACAAGTGGATATGCGACCATTTATCGCAAATAATTTGATCGCCCGGTTGGGTGTTGAGTTTAATAGCAGTTTGGTTGGCCATAGTGCCCGACGGAAAAAACAGGGCGGCTTCTTTACCAAACCAATCGGCGACGGCTTTTTCAAAGGCATTGACTGTTGGATCTTGTTTAAAAACGTCATCGCCTACTTGGGCTTTGAACATTTCTTGAAGCATTTCAGGACTGGGTTTGGTAACGGTGTCGCTGATTAAATTTATTTCCATATCAATTGGGGAAAGTTTACTTTTGTGCTTGAATTTGTGATTTAAAAACGGTATCCCTAGCCCCGATAGTAGTGGAAATCCTTTTTGTTTGCAAAAATTCCCTCGACTGCGCTTGGGGTGACAAAAACAAAAAGATTGCAACGGATAGCGGGATTAGCTACAAAAAATCACCGCCAAAAATAATTATAATTTATGACAACTACCGAACAAATCAAAGGTATTGTAGAACGCCTTGGTGCGTTGAGGAGGTATCTTTGACATTGATGCCAAAATCATTGAAATTACCAACGAAGAAGAAAAAACGTTAGCGCCCGGTTTTTGGGATAATGCCAAAGAAGCCGAAGCCATGATTCGCAGTCTGCGCTCTAAGAAAAAATGGGTTGAAGACTACAACAAAGCGATCGTGCTTACCGACGAACTTCAGCTGGCTTTTGAATTTTATAAAGAAGGTGAACTTACTGTAGATGAGCTAGATGAGCAATATCATTTGGCTGATGTATTTATTCAAGATATTGAGTTTAAGAACATGCTTTCGGATGAAGGCGATGCGTTGAGCGCGGTGGTTCAGATTACGGCCGGAGCCGGTGGAACTGAGAGCTGTGATTGGGCCCAAATGCTCATGCGTATGTATATGATGTGGGGTGAAAAGTTTGGTTGTAAAATTAAAGAACTTAACTTTCAGCCCGGTGATGTGGCCGGAATCAAAACGGTTACCTTGGAATTTGAAGGCGAATTTGCTTTTGGTTACTTAAAAGGTGAAAACGGCGTGCATAGATTGGTGCGCATCTCGCCTTTTGACAGCAATGCCAAAAGACACACCTCGTTTGTTTCGGTTTATGTGTATCCGCTGGCTGATGATACGATTGAAATTGACATCAATCCGGCTGATATTTCTTGGGAAACCATGCGCTCAAGCGGTGCCGGAGGTCAGAATGTAAATAAAGTTGAAACGGCGGTTCGTTTGCGCCACCACCCGACCGGAATTATCATTGAAAATTCAGAAACCCGCTCACAGCTGGACAATAAAACCAAAGCCATGCAATTGCTTAAATCACAATTGTATGAAATGGAACTCAAGAAACGTCAAGCTATGCGCGATGAAATTGAAGCCAAAAAGATGAAAATTGAATGGGGTTCACAGATTCGCAATTATGTAATGCATCCGTATAAATTGGTCAAAGATGTGCGAACGGGTTATGAAACTAGTGATGTGGATGGTGTTATGGATGGTGAAATTGATCCGTTTTTAAAAGCTTATTTGATGATGATGGGACAAAAAGACGAGGAATTGTAAAATCTTATTATGATGAAAAAGTTTGCTGTAGTTTTATTTTCGTTATTTACCGTATTTGCTTTTTCGCAAGAGAACAACACAGAAAAAGGATGGATTGTTAAATATAATCCAACACATTCAATTGATTTTTTGACTTTTCCAACCATCACTTTTGCTATTGAAAAAAGAATCAACAAAAATATTGGTGTTAACCTTGAAATAGGCCATCAATTCTACAATTATAAAAATCAGTTACTCGATACGATTTATGACAAACCACGAGGATTCAAGGCTAATTTTGAAACCCGTTGGTATTGGAAGAGTACCGACAAAAGAAACAGCGGATTTTATAACGGCTTGCAACTTTTTTACCGATATAATCAATTTACCAGAACCATTAGTTATACACAAGAAAGCACTTCAAATGGTTTTGTTGATACTTTTGGTGTTCGTAAAACCGCTGCCGGAGCTATACTTGTGGCAGGATATCAATATATTATGCCATATAATTTTGTGCTGGAAGCATATTTTGGTGGTGGATATATGTATCGGAACATCAAAAATAATCATCGAGCATTTGACAAATCTAAAGATGTTGAAGTTGAAGGAGTTGATCAATTGTTTAATCGAGCTTCGGTTGATTTAAGCGAAAATTCCGGAAGCACAGTTATTCTCACTATTGGTTGTAGAATTGGATACAAATTTTAGGTATGAAAATTTACATTGCATTATTGCGCGGAATCAACGTTAGTGGGCAAAAGCTCATTAAAATGGAACGGTTGCGCGAAGTGATGACTGATGAAGGCTTTGCGAATGTTCGAACCTACATTCAAAGTGGAAATATCATTTTTCAAAGCTCAGAAAGCAACGAGCAGCAACTTGAAACAAAAATTTCTGAAGTAATACTAAAGCATTTTGGTTTTGAAGTCCCGGTGCGCATAACAACTCTTGACGAACTAGAATGGATTCGAGAGAACAATCCGTTTGCAACAGAGCATTTGCAAGACGCTACACAACCCTACATTACTTTTTTATCTGAAGTTCCACAAACGGACAGACAAAACGACTTTGAACAATTGACTTTTGCGCAAGATCGTTTTATCTTCAAGAATCGTGTGATGTATTTGTGGTATGCTGATTCTGCAGCCAATACAAAACTCAACAATCAAGTCATTGAAAGTAAACTCAAATTAAAAGCAACAAGCCGGAATTTTAAAACATTGCTCAAATTGATTGAATTGGCCAAAGATTAGATGCCAATTTCAACTTGAAAACGCAAATACCAGTTGTTTTTTGAGGTTCCGTTATAGTATTGTAATTGGTCAAAAGTGAGTTCGCTTTGCAATTTAAAAGTGTGTTCCCACAAATACTTTGTTACTCCAAAAGTGTATTGACGTGTGTTGGGGGTTAAAGATCTAATGTCTTTTGATGTATTTTGGATAGAATATCTACCGATGAATTCATAGTTCTTTTTGGTGTTGTAACTCAGCTGATAATCAAAACCGTTTCCGGTGTAAACATATTTTCTCAAAGTCGGATCAGATGCATTAACTGTAATGGCGTTATCAGGTGTCATGCGTGACATATAACTGGCCATGGCAGCCCAGCCGTTGTATTTGAACATCGCGTCAAGCAATACTGATTTCATGGTTCGGGTTTCATACAAATCATCACCCAATTGACCTTGAGTTCTACGTGCGTGATTGTTTTGTTGAAATGCACCAGAAATCATCAGTTTTGGTTTTTTTTCGCGAATCACATCGCCTTCAAAATAGGTTCCGTCTTTGGCAAAGGCACCAAATGGCAAAAGCTCAACTTTTCCGGTAAAAGCTACACCATCATCAGGCTTATCGGTTGAATTTCTACCTTCGCCGGTTGATACTGCGGCTTTGAAATTATATGAAAATTTATCCTTGAATTCATTGAGGTTGTGGATTTGAAAACCAAAATCGCGATCAATAGTGAACTTCCCATTATTGATGGTTCTGTCGGTTAATTGCAAACCTCCGGATGAATTCACACGCTGACGGTTTCCGGGTAATTTGGTTTGACCAAAACTAAAATTCCAATGTTTGTTGGGGCGATAAATGAAAACCGCATCACGAATAATGTTTATGTTTTCACCTTCTTTTACCTCACCAACATCGCCTGGCGCAAAGGATAATTGAATGGCATATAAAAATTTAGGATTCACTACAAAACCGTCAAAGCGCAAACGCAGCCTGCGAATTTCGGCTCCGTAAGCTCCTCTTTCTCCATCATTTTTAAAGTAAGTAGCTCTATTTTGCATTCTAAATCGGATGTTAAACTGAAACAAACTATCCGGTGAGGTTAGCCCGATTCCTTTTCCGTAACTGTAATACGGCAAAGTTGAAAGACGAATATCGTTGTCGTGATGTGCTTTATTTTCGGTTTTTACTTGTGCTTTTATATTAAATACAAAAAGTAAGGTAATGATTAAGCTTAGGCGCTTCATGGTATTAAAATAAAAAACTCCCAATTGTAAAATCGGGAGTTTGTGGTTATATAAATATTTTTAAAAGATAGTAAGTCAAGGCAGCAATAATGGCCGAAACCGGAATAGTCAGCGCCCATGCCCACAATAGATTAACTGTCACGCCCCAGCGAACCGCAGAAATACGTTTGGTAACACCAACACCAATGATCGAACCTGTAATGGTATGCGTTGTTGATACTGGGATTTTGAAATGCTCAGTACTAAATAAAGTAAGCGCACCGGCCGATTCGGCAACCACGCCTTCAAAAGCATTAACTTTGGTAATTTTTGAGCCCATGGTTTTTACAATTTTCCAACCACCACTCAAGGTTCCTAATGCGATAACAGAATAACAAGTCAGCGGTATCCAGCCCGGCATTTGCCCTTCAATTTTAACACCGTCTTTTTCAGAAGGCAAAACGACATTTAAGTCTAACCATCCTAAAGTCATGTTGGTGTGCGGATGTGTATTGAGATAAACGGCTACCGCAGCAGCAATAATTCCCATTACTTTTTGTGAATCGTTTCCGCCATGTCCTAAACTGAATGATGCTGAGGATATCAACTGCATTTTTTTCAGAATTGATTCAGCTTTAGCTGTTGAAAAAGTACTGAAGAATAAATTAAAAATCGCCAAAGTATAGAATATAATGGCCACCAGGAACCATTTGATATTTCCGGGTTCGGTCATAAAAGCCCAAAATTCGTTTTCAAATCTTGGTTTTTTGATGTCCTCATACGGAATCAATACCGTTGATAAAAACCAAGCTACAATCAGCATCAGCGCTATGGTAAATAACTTCGGATAAATACTTTTACGTGATGAATACATCAGCCAGAGCGAAACAAAGTAAGATATAATCATACCGATGAGTGGTGCTAAAACAATAAAAGCAACCACAACCAATACCCCTGAAGGAAACAAATCGCCTTCTTTGGCTGGTTTGAACCAGTTGACTACATTAAACCCTGCATGAGCAATAGCTGCTCCGGCAAATCCTCCGATTAAGGTATGCGATGATGACGAAGGAATTCCTTTCCACCAAGTAAACAAGTTCCAGATAATAGCGGCTATGATTCCGGCCAAAATAACTACCAAATCGATGTTCTCGGTTTTGGCTGTTTTGGCCACCGTATCGGCCACACCAAATCCAAAAACCCAGTAAGCCAAGAAGTTAAAAAAAGCAGCCCAAAGTACTGCCTGAAAAGGAGTCAACACTTTGGTAGCTACAATCGTAGCGATTGAATTGGCCGCATCGTGAAATCCGTTGATGTAATCAAAGAATAAGGCCAGTAGAATGATAATGAGTAATAAAGTCATCGTCAATCGCAATTATGAATGTTTGACAGAAATTTGCTCCATGACATTGGCCACGCTCTTACATTTGTCAGAGGCTATTTCCAAAGCCGAAAGCACTTCTTTGTATTTGATGATGTTTTTAACATCAGTTTCGTTTTCAAAAATATCAGCTACGGCTTTGTCAAAAACATTGTCGGCCTTGCTTTCAAGCTTGTTGATTTTTTTGCAAGTATCTTTAATGGATTTGATGTTTTTTAAATCTTTTAATTCTTTGATTCCAACACCAATAAGTTGGCAAGCTTCAAGATTTATTTCAGTTAATTTTCTGATAGATTTAGTAATTTTCTCAACCTGATACATACGCATTCTACTGGCTGCTCCGTGGATATTTCCGGCTACATTGTCAATTGATTTAAACAAAGAATAGATATCTTCGCGATCAAATGGCGTAATAAAATTGCGACTGAGTTCTAAGTGGGCTTTGTGTGTAATATCTTCAATCACCGCTTCGAGTTCTTCAATTTTTTTGAAATACTCTTCTCTTTCGCCTTTCGGTGCATTAACTGCTTCGTGTAAAGTTTCGGCCAAAGCAATCAAATTGGTTGATGCCATTTCAAACAAAGGAAAAAACTTGGTGTCTTTTGGTACTAAAAATTGAAAAACGCGATTTAAGTTCATGATAAGTTGAATTTTAGATGTGGCAAAACTAAAAAGTCAATGTTAAATTAATATTAACACAACAATAAGATGCGGTTATATCTTTAACATTTTATTAAAGTTGATTTAATGTTGCGTTTTAAATTTCATAACATTAATTCAAACGTTTTCGTACTTTAGCAAAGCCTTAAAAAAGCAGTTTAACCTTCAACACAATTACTACAGAAATAACATTTTTATGGATTTAAACTTCAATAAAAACGAAGATTACAACAAATTACTCCTTTCAGATCTCAAACAAAAATTTGCCAAAGTAAAACTCGGTGGAGGGCAAAAACGCATTGAAAAACTTCATTCAGAAGGCAAAATGACCGCGCGTGAACGCATTGATTATTTATTGGATAAAGATGCACAAAGCATTGAAATAGGCGCTTTTGTCGGTGACGGTATGTATGCCGAGCACGGAGGTTGCCCTTCAGGTGGCGTCGTTGTGAAAATGGGTTATATTCAAGGGAAACAATGTATTGTGGTGGCCAATGATGCCACAGTAAAAGCGGGTGCTTGGTTCCCGATTACTGGTAAGAAAAACTTACGCGCCCAAGAAATATCCATTGAAAACAGATTACCTATTATATACTTAGTGGATAGTGCCGGTGTTTATTTGCCGATGCAAGATGAAATTTTTCCGGATAAAGAACACTTTGGCCGCATTTTTCGCAACAACGCCATTATGTCAAGCATGGGCATTACCCAAATTGCGGCCGTGATGGGCAGTTGTGTAGCCGGAGGTGCTTATTTGCCGATTATGAGCGATGAAGCACTGATTGTAGACAAAACCGGAAGCATCTTTTTGGCCGGAAGTTACTTAGTCAAAGCCGCCATTGGCGAAACCATTGACAATGAAACTTTGGGCGGTGCTACAACGCATTGTGAAGTTTCGGGTGTAACTGATTTTAAAGCCAAAGACGATAAAGATGCGCTTGACCGAATTAAAAGCGTAGTCGGTAAAATTGGTGATTTTGAAAAAGCAGGTTTCAACCGTGTAAAAGCTGAAAAGCCTGCACTTGACATGCAAGAGATTTTTGGTATTCTACCCAAAATGCGCAGTGAACAATACGATATGTATGAAATCATTAAGCGTTTGGTTGATAATTCTGAATTTGACGAATACAAAGCCGGTTACGGACAAACCATTATTACCGCCTATGCGCGCATTGATGGCTGGGCCGTGGGCATCATTGCCAACCAGCGCAAAGTAGTCAAATCTAAAAAAGGTGAAATGCAGTTTGGCGGAGTCATCTATTCAGATTCTGCTGATAAAGCCACGCGTTTTATTGCCAATTGCAACCAAAAGAAAATTCCACTCGTGTTTTTGCAAGATGTGACCGGATTTATGGTGGGTTCAAAATCAGAACATGGCGGTATTATTAAAGACGGAGCCAAAATGGTCAATGCGGTTTCTAATTCAGTAGTGCCCAAGTTTACTGTGGTTGTCGGAAACTCATACGGTGCCGGAAATTACGCCATGTGCGGAAAGGCTTATGATCCGAGATTGATTTTTGCTTGGCCGAGTGCCGAATTGGCCGTAATGGGCGGAGCGCAAGCAGCCAAAGTACTTTTGCAAATTGAAGCTGCTTCACTCAAAGCCAAAGGCGAAGAAATTACGCCTGAAAAAGAACAAGAACTATTTGACAAAATCAAAGCGCGTTACGATGCGCAAGTTTCGCCGTATTATGCAGCAGCTCGATTGTGGACCGATGCCATTATTGATCCGATGGATACGCGAACTTGGATTTCGATGGGTATTGAAGCAGCCAACCACGCTCCGATTGAGAAAAAATTCAACCTCGGAGTTTTACAAGTTTAAGCTGCTTTTTCCGGGACACTTTTGCGTGAGCGATTGCAGTGAAAAGCCCGCAGTGCAGCGAGGACTTGAAACGAAAAGCGCGACCCGCAGGGGCACGCCCTAATGATCAATATTAAAATACAAAAACCATGATTCGAAGCTTTTATCTTTTTGTTTTGAGTGTCGGTTTGTGCAGTTCGCTGGCTCAGGCGCAAGAAAATTTCACGCGAAAAGATTCACTTTTTGGCGGAATGCGTTTTGAGCGCAGTTGCTATAATGTGCTTCGGTATGATTTGAATTTGCAACTTAATCCGGCCGAAAAAAAACTGTCGGGGTACAATGAAATTACTTTTAAAACGGTTGAAGATACGCCCAAAATTCAGCTTGATTTGTTTGAGAATATGCTTATTGACAGCATTGTTTTATCAGGAAAGCCACTCAAGTTTGAACGTGAATTTAATGCTGTTTTTGTAAAATTTGATCAACCTTTGCTCAAAGATTCCGAGCAAAAATTGCGCTTTTATTATCATGGACAGCCGCACATAGCCAAGCATGCGCCTTGGGATGGTGGTTTTGTGTTTACAAAAGATTCAGCCGGAAAAGACTGGGTGGGCGTAGCAGTTCAAGGCACCGGCGCTAGTTTGTGGTTTCCGTGTAAAGATTCGCAAACCGATGAGCCTGATTTGGGTTGCAGCATTAAAGTGGCCGTCCCGAATGGGCTGATGAATGTTTCAAATGGCCGATTCATGGGCAGCACCAACCTGAATAATGGTTATACGCGCTGGGATTGGGAGGTTAAAAACCCGATCAATAACTACGATATTACGCTCAATGTGGGCGATTATGTTTTGATAGGCGATTCGTATCAAGGCCTTGATTTGGATTATTATGTGTTGCGTGAGAATGAATCTAAAGCCAAAATTCAGTTTGAGCAAGTGAAGCCCATGATGGATTGCTTTCAGCGTAAATTTGGCCCTTATCCGTTTGCTGAAGATGGCTACAAATTGGTGGAAACGCCTTATTTAGGCATGGAACACCAGAGCGCTGTAGCCTATGGAAACCATTACATGAACGGTTATTTGGGCAATGATTTATCGGGTACCGGCGAGGGAATGTTGTTTGATTTTATCATCATTCACGAAAGTGGGCACGAATGGTTTGGCAACAGCATTACCTCAAAAGATGTGGCTGATATGTGGATACACGAAGGTTTTACCTGTTATTCTGAAAGTGTGTATTTAGAGTGTTTGTACGGATATGAGAAAGCACAAACCTACATCAACGGACTCAAACGCAATGTTCAAAATGACAAACCCATTATAGGCGCTTATGGCGTGGGCAATGAAGGCTCGGGCGATATGTATTACAAAGGTGCGCTGATGCTCAATACCATCCGTCATATTTTGAACGATGATGTAAAATGGTGGGCATTGATTTTAAAATATAGTACGCAATTCAAACATCAGATAATTGATACACCCACTGTAATTTCATTCTTCAATCAAGAAACCGGACTTGATTTGACCCCAGTTTTTAATCAATATCTCAAGCATAAAAATTTACCGATTCTAGAAATTAAAAGGGATCAAAATAAAATGCTTCAGTTGCGATGGAAAACTGATGAGCTTCATTTTAGTTTACCTGTTGAAATATTAAATAACGGAAAATCTAACCGAATTAACGTTTCAAACCATTGGGTCAATACCAAGATTAAATTCAAAAA
Organism: Flavobacterium sp. CYK-55; assembly: GCF_018413465.1. GTDB lineage: Bacteria > Bacteroidota > Bacteroidia > Flavobacteriales > Flavobacteriaceae > Flavobacterium. Next base: position 219,527 of record NZ_JAHCDK010000003.1, on the reverse strand, counting down.
GCGCCCTAAATCTGAAAATTTCAACCAACAGAAATTCTTCTATCAATTAAACATCGTTCATTAATTGGTTGGTAAAATTGTTGAAACTTTATGCTAAAATAAACCTGTATAGCGTTTATTGTGAATAACTTAGTTTTCAATTTTAAACTTATTCGCTATGAACACAACGGTAAAAAGTTTGAACAAATGGGCCAACGCTCACACCAACTATGGTTTAGACACGCTGCGAATTTCCTTTGGTATTTTTTTGATATACAAAGGAGCTTCGTTCATTACCCACAGCAGAGCTTTTGAAGATTTGATTGCTCCGGTGAGTAATTTTATGGGTGGCATGCTCACCTTTCACTACATTGCTGCGGCTCATATTATGGGCGGAATCATGATGATCTTCGGATTATTGACTCGCTGGGCTATTATGGCACAATTACCCATTTTTATGGGAGCCATAGCCATCAACTTTGCCGGAGTTATGAATGCAAACAATTTAATCACGGCAACCGCAGTTTTTTCTTTGGGCGTTTTCTTTTTGTTTTATGGCTCCGGAAAACACTCAGCCGATTATTATTTTAAAATGGAACATTAACTTTTAAAAATAAAAAGCGCTTCTCAATGGAAGCGCTTTTTTTATATCATTTCTAAAGTTTCTTTACGAATGATTTTTCCGGTTTCGGTTTCTTTGAACTTGGGTACAAAATAAATTTCTTTGGGTTTTTCATATTTGCTGAGTTCTGAAAAAACATCTTGATCCATTTCATGTTGAGCGCCTTCAACGACCAATACTAATTTTTCGCCGAGTTTGTCATCGGGTAATCCGGATACAAAAAATCGTTCAGAGATGTGCAATTTGAGTTTTTGCTCGATTTGCTCCGGAATAAGTTTGATACCGCCGCTGTTGACTACATTGTCAAATCGGCCCATAAATACAAATTGATTTTCATTGACCAGTTCAACCAAATCGTTGGTGATGATGACTTCATCAGAAATGCTCGGCGCGTGAATCACCAAACAATTGTTTTCGTTATACGAAATGGTTACCCCAGGTAAAACCGTAAAGGCCTTCTCTCCTACTTTTTTGGCTGCGATGTGTGTAATGGTCTCGGTCATGCCGTAGGTTTCGTATGATTCGGTTTTGAGTTTGACGAGTTGTTTTTCAAGATTCGGATGCATGCTTGCTCCACCCACAATCATCTTCTTAACATGTTTGAGTTGTTTGATGGAGTTTTGCGCTTGCAGCGGAACCATCGCCACAAAATCATAGTCACATTCTATTTTTTGAAGCGGATGTGCATTCGGGGCTACAAAATCCATATCTAAACCGAGGATGAAACCGCGCACAAACATCATTTTACCGGCGATGAATTGAACCGGCAAACAATGCAAAACTTTTTGGCCGGGTTCAAGCCCGAAAAAATCACCAGTGGCCAACGCTGATGCAACCATGGCTTGTTTGTTAACGCGAATTACCTTGGGTTTTCCGGTGGTGCCTGAGGTGCGCATTTCAATATACGGACGGTCATCAAACCAATCGAGAATAAAACTGCCTACCGGTTTTTCGTGCGCCTCACCTTCTTTGATAAAACTATAGGCAACTCGGCATAAATCTTCTCGATTTAAATGAAACCCATCGAGTTTAAAACTGTTGTGTACGTTGTGATAAGTCGGAGTGTTCATGTTGTGTAGTTAAGTTGCCCGTTAGTTTTTCTGTCCAATTGTTCCAATGATATTTTTTGCTGAAAACCCAAAGTAATATCGGGTAAACGACCACCACCGGAATAATGACATCAATGCCTGCTGAAGGTTCTGATAAATCTTTTAGAATTGAATTGGTCTGTAAAGCTGACCAATCTGAGGTAACCAACAAAGCTCCGATTAAATTATTCGCAGCGTGAAAACCCAGAGAAAGTTCCATTCCTTCATCCATCAAAGTCATGATACCGAGCATGAGTCCGGTTCCGATATAATAAATCAAAATAATGTAGCCCATTTTTTGAACCTCAGGATTAAAGATGTGCATGCACCCAAAAACAACTGAAGTCATCAGTAATGGAAACCATTTATTATGTGCTAAATTGCCAAAACCCTGCATGAGATATCCCCGAAAAACGAGTTCTTCACAAGTGGTCTGTATCGGAATCAATAATACGGCAATGATGAATAATCCTAAAAAAGGCCAAAGTTGAAAATTAACAACAAAATCACCCGGACTGTCAAAATAAGTCACTACCGTTGAAATAACACTGAGTAAAGCCCAAATAATGAATGAAAAGATAATGCGCTTTTTATCAATTTTTGTTCTAGAAGTAATGATGGAATGCAGGGTTTGTTTGTGTAAATAACGCATAACTAAGTATATTCCACCTACGGCAAACAAAAACGAAATCATAATTAGAAACAAAGCCATGTTTGGATCAAACATTTTCATTAAATCATTTTCACTGTCGGGCATCATTTTACCGTTACCTATAGTTTTGAACATCACACCTATTAAAAGGGGAATTTGCCCAATTAACGATGCTCCAATAATTATAATTGATCCCAATAAATATTTCCAGAATTTATTTTCGCTGTTGATGCCTTGTTCTATAAACATAAAATAATGATTGTATGTTCTAAATTTAGAAATTTAATTGGTTCTTTTGTAAAAAAATAAATATGATTATTTATCACAATCCTAAATGCAGTAAATCAAGAGAATGCTTGTTGCAATTAGAACAATTGTCAGCTGGTTTTGAAGTTGTAAAATACCTTGAAAAGCCTTTATCTGTTGATGAACTTAAAGATTTGATTCAAAAACTCAATATCAAACCTATAGAACTCGTCCGACAAAAAGAACCTATTTGGATTCAAAATTACAAAGACAAAAAAATGACACCGTTGGCCATCATCAAAGCATTGGCAAAGCATCCGGTTTTGATTGAAAGACCTATTGTTGTTAACGGGAATAAAGCTGTAATTGCCCGACCGTGGGAACGCGTTAATGAAATTATTTAACGACTGCTTTAACGTAAGATTAAGATATATTCTGAAATGCAAAACTTAATTTTACGCCTTAAATTTTGATCATGACCAAACACTTTTTTGTTGCGCTTTTCTTAGTTCTGCATAATGTAATACAACTTCAAGCTCAAAACCGACCTAGAACCGATGTTCCTAAAATTAAAATTACAGGAATCATTGTTGAAAAAAGCAACAAACAACCACTTGAATACGCAACCATTACTTTTTTTAATACCGGCAACTCTAAAATAATCGGTGGCGGCATTACCAATGCCAAAGGTGAATTTGAAGTGATGATAGTACCGGGGAATTATATTGCTAAAGCAGAATTTATTTCGTTCAAACCCCTTGAAATCAAAGCCAAAGATTATCAAAACAATCAGTTCTTGGGTATGATTCCACTTGAAGAAGATGCAGTACAACTCAAGCAAGTTGAAGTACGCGCCGAGAAAAGTACCGTTGATATCAAGCTTGATAAAAAGGTTTACAATGTTGGACAAGATTTGATGGTCAAAGGCGGAACGGTTAGTGATGTTTTAGACAATATTCCCTCTGTAAGTGTTGATGCTGACGGAAATATTCTCTTGAGGGGCAATGACAATGTAAAAATATTGATTGACGGTCGCCCATCAAATGCGATTAATATTACCGAAGCACTCAAGCAAATTTCAGCGGATGCGATTGATAAAGTTGAAATCATCACCAACCCATCTGCGCGATATGATGCCGAAGGTTCGGGTGGAATCATCAATATCTTACTTAAAAAAGGCAAAAATCAAGGTATAAATGGCACTTTGGTTTTGTCGGCTGGTTCGCCCGAAAACTCAGCAATATCAGGTAGCTTTAATATTAAAGGTGAAGAATCAAATATTTTTGGAAGTATAGGCTACAGAAAAAATGACAGTCCCGGAAATACCAAAATCAATCAAGAAAATTTTGACACAACGCACAATCTAATCAATTACATAGAAGAACGTCGCAAAAATAACCGACGTAGCGAAGGTATGAATGCAAACTTTGGCGTTGAGTTGTATACGAGCAAAAAATCGTCGTGGACCAATTCAATGTCACTCAGAAACAACAAAGGTTCAAATCCTGAAACCGTTACCTATGATATTTATCCTGCTACCGGTAGTTTTCTAAAAAATCAACGATTTAACGATGTGCGCAGCAAGAGCCAAAATGCTGAGTATGCCACCAATTTTACACAGCGATTTGCAAAAGACGGGCATAAATTTTCGGTTGACGCCTCGTTTTCAATCAATCATGACGATGATGTTTCAGGTATTTACGGCACGACCATTTTGCCGGTTCAGAGTTTTGTTTCTTCTGAGAAAACATCAAACAAACAACGTCAAAACCGTAACATGATTCAATCTGACTATGTTTTGCCATTGGGTAAAGACAGTCAGTTTGAGGCTGGTTTTAAAGGTGATTATTCAAAGATGCTTACCGAATTTCGCGTTGATGAAGATTTAATCGGAAACGGGCAATTTACACCCAATACCAATTACACCAATACGCTTGATTATCGCGAAAATGTAACGGCTGCTTACACACAATTTGGTTCTAAAATCAAGAAATTCTCTTATTTGCTCGGGCTTCGTTATGAATATTCAAAAATTGTCATTGATCAATACACTACCCAGGATTTCAATATTAAAAAATACGATAATTGGTTTCCGAGTATCTTCTTAAATTACGAAATAAGCCAAGGCAATACGATTTCGATTAGCTACAGCAAACGTATCAATCGTCCACGCGGCAGGTTCATCAATCCGTTTTCATCTTACTCAAGTAATTTGAATATTTTTCAAGGAAATCCGGATATTGACCCAACCCTTATTGATGCTTATGATGTGAGTTACCTCAAGAAATGGGGCAATAAAATTACCTTGAGTGCTTCGGCTTATACCAATATTCGTCATGATGCTTTTCAGTTTGTCCGATTTGAATCTGGGCGTTTTATTGACGGAAATCCGGTGATTATTAACACACCGTTTAACCTAACCACTAGTCAAAATACTGGTTTTGAGTTCACGGTTAATTATAGTCCGGTTAAGTGGTGGCGACTCAATACTAATTTTAATTTTTTTAATACCCAAACATCGGGTTCGTTTAGCTATAAAAAAGCAGATAATACGGTTGAAACCATTGATTTTGACAATTCAGCCGGAACTTGGTTTGCTCGCTTGGGTTCAAAAATGAATTTACCTTATAAAGTTGATTTTCAGCTCAACGCCACTTATGATGCTGCTCAAAAAACAGCTCAAGGTTCAAGTAAAGCGGTGGGCGCTCTGAATTTGGCTTGGAGCCGAGATATTTTTAAAGATAAAGCTACACTCGCACTAAACATCAACGATGTATTTAATTCACGTAAGCGAATCAATGAAGTGCAATTGCTCAATGTGAATTCGTATAGTGAGATGCAATGGAGACAGAGACAAATAACTCTGTCACTAACTTTTAGATTTAACAAACAAAAAACAGATCGCGAAAAACAACCAAAACGTGAAAACGGTGATGGCGGTGGCGATGACTTTCCGGGATAAAAAAAGGAACTCAATGCGAGTTCCTTTTTTATTTCGTCAAAATAATTATTTTATTCTGCCGCGGCTTTTTCTGCTTTTTTAGCTTTATATCTTTCATAAAGCGCACCGCCTACCCAATACTGAACGAAACCGATCAAAAAGATCATCAACCAAAAGCCAATGGTTAATACGGTTAAGAATAGCAAAAAGCCTAAATACTGTGAAAATTCAAACATGTTTCCGGAATTATTGAATTATACGCAAATGTAGCTGTATTATTCTTTTTGACCAACACTCTGCGAATCTATTTTAATAAAATAGTCAACAATTTTATTAAGATATTGTTTGATGTTTTTTCCATAAAAAAAGCCCCACATTACTGTAAGGCTTTTCAAATTTTATGAATCGGGAAATTATCCCATGATTTCTTTTACTTTCTTACCGATTTCAGCCGGTGAATCAACTACGTGAATACCACATTCGCGCATGATTCGTTTTTTGGCTTCAGCCGTATCGTCAGAACCACCTACAATCGCACCCGCGTGTCCCATGGTTCTTCCTTTAGGAGCCGTTTCACCTGCAATAAAACCAACTACCGGTTTACGGTTTCCGTCGGCTTTGATCCATTTAGCTGCATCAGCTTCAAGTTGACCGCCAATTTCACCAATCATAATGATGCATTTTGTTTCAGGATCATTCATCAACATTTCAACTGCCATTTTAGTCGTTGTTCCAATGATCGGATCACCACCAATTCCGATAGCCGTTGTGATACCTAAACCTTGTTTTACCACTTGGTCAGCTGCTTCATAAGTTAATGTTCCTGATTTTGAAACGATACCCACATTTCCTTTTTTGAAAACAAATCCTGGCATAATTCCTACTTTGGCTTCTTCAGGAGTAATCACACCCGGACAGTTCGGGCCAATTAAAACACAGTTGCGTTTTTTGATATAATCATTCGCTTTTACCATATCCGCTACAGGAATTCCCTCAGTAATAGTAATGATTACTTTAATTCCTGCATCGGCAGCTTCCATGATGGCATCAGCGGCAAAGGCAGGTGGTACAAAAATAATCGAAGTATCGGCACCGGCTTGATCAACGGCATCTTTTACCGTATTAAAAACCGGACGATCTAAATGAAGTGTTCCACCTTTACCTGGAGTTACTCCACCTACTACATTGGTTCCGTATTCAATCATTTGAGAAGCGTGAAAAGTACCTTCGCTACCCGTAAAACCTTGTACGATTATTTTTGAATTTTTATTGACTAAAACGCTCATGATATATTTTTTTGGTTGTTTTAAATTTTGCTATGCAAATGTATGCCTTTGGACGTTATTTTTTTGAATATTTTTTAAAATTATTTAGGGCAATTGACTGATCTGAAAACCGCGATATAACTTGTCATCCTTTATTTCCCAAATCACCATAAAATGCGCAAGAACCATTTCTTCACGTGGGTTTTCAATCGTTTTAATACAATGTGTATAACGCACTGAAACCAAATTCCCTTCTTTTACAATATGGCTGATTCTGGCCTTTGAACGCACATAAGCTTTACTCATTTCGGTGGTAAGCGACAAGAGTTGCTCGCGATTGAGTTGCTTAAAACCGGTGCTGCTGTTCCAATCTAAAAGAACTTCAGGATGCAGGTATTGATCCATGATTTCGCTGTTGATGAGCGCATCAGATTTGTAAAAATCCTGTATCAGTTTTTTGGACATTGTTATGATTTTAATTGATTGATTATATCTGGTATTTTCTTGATGTTGGCCAATTGTTTGAGTTTCTCACGCGATTCTTCGATCGGGGTTCCAAAGTATGATTTTCCGCCTTCAACCGATTTGGTTACGCCGGTTTGCCCCATAATCACGGCTTTGCTTCCGATAGTGATTCCACTAGTCGTGCCCACTTGTCCCCAAAGCGTTACTTCGTCTTCTATAATGACACATCCTGCGATTCCGGTTTGTGAAGCAATCAAACATTTTTTACCAATCACGGTATCGTGTCCTACATGCACTTGGTTGTCTAATTTGCTTCCTTCGCCAATGGTTGTATCGCCTGTGACACCTCTGTCAATCGTGCACAAAGCGCCAATACCCACTTTATCTTCAATTACCACGCGTCCGCCAGAAAGCAATTGATCAAAACCTTCCGGGCGTTTTTTGTAATAAAAAGCATCTGCCCCCAAAACAGTTCCGGCATGAATCATCACATCGTCACCAATTACAGTATGGTCATAAATCACCACATTGGCGTGAATTTGACAATTCTTACCAATTTTAACGTGATTTCCGATAAAAGTATTGGGCTGAATTACGGTTCCTTCACCAATTTCTGCGGATGCTGATATGCTCGCAGCGCTGGGTGTAAAAGGTTTGAAATGTTGCGTAAGTTTATTGAAATCCCGAAACGGATCATCTGAGATAAGCAAAGCTTTACCTTCTGGGCAATCCACTTTTTTGTTGATTAAAACGATGGTTGCTGCCGATTGCAAGGCTTTGTCGTAGTATTTCGGGTGATCGACAAAAACAATGTCGCCCGGTTCAACTACGTGAATTTCGTTCATACCGTGTACCGAAAAATCGGCCGGACCAACATATTCACAACCTATAAGTGAAGCAATTTGCTCGAGTGAATGAACTTTCGGAAACTTCATATTATTTTACGCGTTCAATGTAGTTTCCTGTTGCTGTATCAATTTTGATTTTGTCACCTTCGTTGATAAACAAAGGAACGTTTACTGTAGCACCGGTTTCAACAGTGGCTTGTTTGGTGGCGTTGGTGGCTGTGTTTCCTTTGACACCGGGTTCGGCATAAGTAATTTCAAGAACCACTGATGAAGGCATATCTACCGATAAAGGTAAATCAGTTTCCGTATTGATTTGTACCAAAACATTGTCTCCTTCTTTCAAGAATTCAGGCGCGTCTAGAGCATTTTTGTTCAATGAGATTTGCTCGAAAGTTTCAGTGTTCATAAAGTGAAACTCTTCGCCTTCAGCATATAAAAATTGAAATTTGTGGGTTTCAACGCGGATTTCTTCGATTTTATGACCTGCCGAAAAGGTGTTGTCAATTACTTTTCCGTTGGTAACACTTTTGAGTTTAGTTCTTACGAAAGCCGGACCTTTCCCTGGTTTTACGTGAAGAAATTCAATGATTTTGTAAATGTCGTGGTTGAACTTAATGCACAATCCGTTTTTAATATCTGATGTAGATGCCATTGTAAATTATATTGTATTGATTATTGTTGATTTGATTTTTAAATGCTACCGGTATAACCTTTCATGATTCCGCGGGATGAATTTCGGATAAAATCAAGAATTTCATCGCGTTCAGGTGTGGCTTCCATTTCAGCTTCAATAATGCTCAAAGCTTGAGAAGTATTGTAATTTTTTTGATATAGAATTCTGTAAATATCTTGAATTTCACGGATTTTATCAGTACTGAATCCGCGACGGCGCAAACCTACTGAATTGATTCCTACATATGAAAGCGGTTCTTTGGCCGCTTTGGTGAACGGAGGAACATCTTTACGGACTAATGATCCGCCAGAAATCATCGCGTGATCACCAATGTGAATGAATTGATGCACCGCTGCCAAACCACCAATTACCGCATGATTCCCGATGATAACGTGACCGGCCAAAGCTACTCCGTTGACAATAATAGCATTATCGCCAATTTCGCAATCGTGCGCTATGTGTGCCGTGGCCATAATCAGACAGTTGTTGCCAATAACGGTTTTGCCTGAAGCGACAGTTCCGCGGTTGATGGTTACAAATTCACGAATGGTACAATTATCACCAATGACGGCAAGCGAATCTTCTCCACCAAACTTTAAATCCTGCGGAACTGCTGAAATAACGGCACCCGGAAAAATATTACAATTCTTACCGATACGTGCGCCTTCCATGATGGTCACGTTTGAACCAATCCAAGTTCCTTCGCCGATAACGACGTTGTTGTGAATGGTTGTAAACGGCTCAATAACTACATTTTTGGCAATTTTTGCGCCCGGATGAACATATGCTAATGGTTGATTCATTTTATTGTTTTTTTGAGATTTGGGCCATAAGTTCGGCTTCAGCAACCAAACGTCCGTTGGCGTAAGCATTGGCTTGCATATGACAAATACCGCGACGAATCGGACTGATCAAATCGCATTTGAAAATAAGCGTATCGCCCGGTAAAACTTTTTGCTTGAATTTTACATTGTCAATCTTCATAAAGAAAGTCAAGTAGTTTTCTGGGTCAGGAACCGAACTTAGAATTAAGATTCCTCCGGTTTGTGCCATGGCTTCAACAATGATAACACCCGGCATAACCGGTGCGCCCGGAAAGTGTCCGACGAAAAACGTTTCATTCATCGTAACGTTTTTCATACCTACTACATGAGAATCAGACATTTCAATGATTCTGTCTACAAACAAAAATGGCGGACGGTGTGGCAACAAACGCATGATTTCATGGATGTCCATGAGTGGTTCTTTGTTTAAATCATAAGTTGGAACCTGATTGCGCTGCTCAATTTTGATCATTTTTGAGAGCTTTTTGGCAAACTGAGTATTCACAAAATGCCCTGGTTTGTTGGCAATGACTTTACCTTGAATACGTGTGCCTATTAAAGCCAAATCACCAATCACATCCAGCAATTTATGACGAGCCGCCTCATTTGGGTAATGCAAAGTCAAGTTGTCCAGAATACCGTTGGGTTTTACGGCGATTTCATCTTTACCAAAAGCCTTCTTGAGGTTGTTCATGGTTTTTTCTGAAATCTCTTTATCAACATAAACAATGGCGTTGTTTAAATCGCCGCCTTTGATGAGACCGCCATCGAGCAAAGTTTCAAGCTCGTGCAAAAAGCTAAAGGTTCTTGCATCGGCAATTTCGGTTTTGAAATCGCTCATGGTTTTGAGCGTTGCGTTTTGTGTTCCCAAAACTTTGGTACCAAAATCAACCATCGTGGTTACTTGATAATCATCACTCGGCATCACGAGAATTTCGCTGCCGGTGGCTTCATCTGTGTATGAAATAATTTCTTTAACTACATATACTTTTCGTTCGGCGTCTTGTTCAACAATACCCGCCTTTTCAATGGCCTCTACGAAAAATTTTGATGAACCATCCATGATCGGCGGTTCAGAAGCATCTAATTCGATGATTACATTATCAACATCACAACCCACAAAAGCAGCCAAAACATGCTCTGAAGTTTGTATTTTTACACCTAATTTTTCAAGGTTGGTTCCGCGTTGGGTATTCACAACATAATTGGCATCGGCTTCAATAATGGGTGAGCCTTCTAAATCTACACGCACAAAAGTGTAACCATTGTTTTCAGGTGCTGGTTTGAAAGTCATTTTGACTTCTTTTCCGGTGTGCAAACCAACGCCTACCAGCGAAACTTCATTTTGGATGGTTTTTTGTTTAACCATTGTAACTTTTATTTAAGATTCTAATTTCTTTTTAAGATCGTTGAGCTCGTTGACAATTTTAGGCAAATTGCGGAAATGAACATAAGATTTGTTGTAATCACCATAATTAAACGATGGACTTCCTTGTAGAACTTCATTGTCTTTGATGTTTTTTCCTATACCTGACTGAGCTTGAATGCGAACATTATTACCAATAGTTAAATGTCCGGCAAAACCAACTTGGCCGCCAATAATGCAATTTTTGCCAATTTTGGTCGAACCCGCGACTCCAGTTTGTGCGGCAATTACCGTGTTCTCGCCTATTTCAACATTGTGTGCAATCTGTATTTGATTGTCAAGTTTTACGCCTTTGCGAATAACCGTTGACCCCATTGTAGCTCGGTCAATAGTTGTAGAAGCTCCAATTTCTACATCGTCTTCCAAAACAACATTGCCAATTTGCGGAACTTTGGTGTATGAACCATCAGCATTGGGCGCAAAACCGAATCCATCTGCACCAATAATGGCACCTGAATGAATCACACAATTGTTGCCAATTACAGTGTCAGAATATATTTTAGCACCGGCAAAAACAGTAACATTGTTGCCTATTTTTACATTGTCGCCAATAAATGAATTGGGATAAATCTTAACATCGCTGCCCAATACAACGCGCTCGCCCACATAACTAAAACTCCCTAAGTATAGATTTTCACCGTAAGTAGCTGATTTAGAAATAACCGTTTGCTCTTCAATTCCCACTTTACTGGCTTTCATAGCCTGATCGTAGTAGGTAAGCAATTTGGTAAAAGCCAGATAAGCATCTGCCACTTTAATCATGGTTGTGTTTAACGGCGATTCAGGTACAAAAGTATGATTGACAATAGTTATGGTAGCCTGAGTGGTATAAATGTGTGCTTCGTATTTTGGGTTGGCCAAAAATGTAAGTGAACCTTCAGTACCTTCTTCAATTTTTGATAAGGTAGATACTTCGGCAAGAGGATTCCCTACTACTTCACCCTCAAGGATGCCTGCTATTTGCTCTGCTGTAAATTTCATCTGCGGTCTTCTGCGTGTGGCCTTAGTTCAGAATTTTTGTTATTTTAAAACAATTGGCTTTGGACGGACAAAAATATAAAAAATCGCTTTTGTTTGTTAATTTTCGACGAGTTGTTTCGGATAGCAGACGTAATATTTGGTGACTGGTTTTGAGAGCGCTTTTAAATTGAGTTGATCTGAGGCTTCAACAACATCTTCAATAGTTTTGTCTTTTTTAAGAATTCTAATCGGTTCGGCTGATTTATTATAAGCTTGATTTTTGATTTTCCCCTTAAAAATAAAGTACTGAGCCTCTTGTGCTGAGCGCTTGTTTTCTTGTGTAAATCGTCTGTTTAAATCCTCAATAAATGCAGGGTCAAACTTATCGCTGCTGAGCTTTATTTTGAGTAAATCACGATGAATAATCATTTTAGATAAGCTACTCAAAATAAAATCATCGTGGTATTGCCATGCTTTGAGGGCACTCATGATGTCAAAATCATCTAACTCTGCAAATTGATGCAAAACATCGCGGTCAAAATGCGTTAATTCAATTTTATGATTCATGAAAAAAGCCAGAGCATCGCTCGATTTGAGCACAGTGCCTTTGAGAGAAAGTTCTTTAGCTCTTTTTAAAATTTTGGTTAAAATTAGTTCTGCTACCAAGCTGGTTTTGTGCAAATAAGCTTGCCAATACATCAGTCTTCTGGCCATCAAAAACTTCTCGATAGAATAGATTCCCTTTTCTTCCATGACCAAAACATCATCCACTACATTGAGCATTTGAATGAGTCGGTCTGAATTGATATTTCCTTCAGCCACTCCGGTGTAAAAACTATCGCGTTTGAGGTAATCCATTCGATCCATATCAAGTTGGCTCGAAATTAATTGAAGCATGAATTTTCGATGATATTCTCCTTTAAAAACCTGAATCGCTAGCGACAATTGTCCGTTGAATTCACGATTGAGTTCATCCATAAACAACAAAGACAATTGCTCATGACTCACATTTTCAACAATGCTGTGTTCCATCGCGTGTGAAAAAGGTCCGTGACCAATATCGTGCAATAAAATGGCTATCAACAAAGCGTTTTCTTCATCTTTACTGATATCAACTTGCTTAAAACGAAGAACTTCAATGGCTTTTTGCATCATATGCATACAACCTAAAGCATGATGAAAGCGCGTGTGGTGTGCTCCGGGATAAACCAAATACGATAATCCCATTTGAGATATTCTGCGCAATCGCTGAAAATAAGGATGTTGAATTAAATCATACAACAACGGATTAGGAATCGTGATAAAACCGTAAATTGGGTCGTTGAGTATTTTGAGTTTGTTGAGTTGGCTCACGCTGATTTTATTTTGGCCCACAAAGATAGCAGATATGCGCTAAAGAGCTGATATATAAACAAAAAAAACACCGGCTTTTTGAACCGATGTTTTGAAAATTAAAAACCTTTTAAATTATGCTGCGAAATATATTCTGTTGATGGGAATTCCGGCGCCTTGCTTGAGTACAACTTGCTCATCAGTTAACGCCCAAACCGTGGTTTCTACCATTTTTTTGGATTGATTGTCTTCAAAGAAAATCTTAATTTTTGAATGCTCTAAATTGCCCAAAGCCAAGGCGCGTTGTAAATCAACCTTTCGCTGACTGATGGCTTGCGGATTGTCAAGAACGTCTGTGTGCGGAAATTTCAACGAGTGAATTTGCTCTTTTGCAATGTTTTCAAATGATGTTGCCATAACAGTATTTTTTTGGTTAGTAATAGATTAGGGATTGTGAATGTAGTAAAAAAATCTTACAAACCCTTTTCTTTTGTTGATTTATCGATGTATAACGTTAACAGCAAATTTTTCATATACCCTACCTCATAAATTTTTCATAACATTGAACGATTAAAAACAAACTTATGCTCAGCTTCAATTTTAGTCCTTTTCCAAATTTAGAAACCTCGCGTTTATTGCTCAGAAGAGTTACTGCTGATGATGCTCAGCAGATATTCGCTTTGAGAAGTAACCCTGAAACGATGAAGTTTATTCCTCGTCCGTTGGTAACCAATATTGATGAAGCTCTGGAACATTTTAAGATGATTGACGATAAAATCAACAGCAATGAAGGGATTAATTGGGCTATTACACTGAAAGGAAATCCACAACTTATTGGCATTATTGGACATTACAGATTGCAACCCGAAAATCATAGAACTGAAATTGGCTATATGATTTTGCCGGAATACAATGGTCAAGGCATCACCACTGAAGCCATTGATGCAGTTTTAGCATATGGATTTGAAGTGATGCAACTACACTCTATTGAAGCGGTCATTGATCCAGAAAATTATGCTTCTGAAAAAGTTTTAATCAAAAACGGCTTTGTCAAAGAAGCGCACATACTTGAAAATGAATTGTATGAAGGAAAGTTTTGGGATACCGTCATTTATTCGCTTTTAAAACGAAACTTTCGCAAATAAAAAAGCCGCTAGCTTTCACCAACGGCTTGATTGCTAATTATTTTTTTGACTATTGAACAGCCGCTGCTGCATTAATATTTCCGTAGCCTAATTCAGTATTTCTATTCGGATAAAAACTTGCTGACTGACGCATTTTTGCCAAAACCTGATCGCGCGTCCAAGTGGTGTTTTTTGACCAAACCAAAGCGGCTATTCCGGCTGTAGTTGCGGTTGCTACTGATGATCCGCCCACATAATTGGTTTGATTGTCGTAATAACTGTTTACCGGTACGGTATTGCCAGAAGCTGAGCGTTGCATTACCACGGTAAAATCAACTTTACTACCACTGTGACAAACATCGCATTTTTGAGGCGTAGCTCCTTCTTTAACACCCGTTACCGCAACCGTTTCAGGCATCCAAGCCGGAAAAATAACCCCCACAAAAGTGGTAAAACTCGTTGAAGTTCCCGCTGCGCAAAAAATCAACTTTCCTTTGCTGTAGGCATATTTAATTGCATCTTCAATTTTTCCTACTGAAAAAACATAACCCATTGACATGGATATAATTTTTACACTGCTATTGTTGCCTAAAGCAGTAAAAGCTTTTTTCACGCCTTCTTGTTCTTGATAACCATCTAAAACTACATTCGAAGCAGCTCTATAGGTGACCAAATTGGCATTGTAAGCAACCCCTACCGGCATGCCTCGATTATTTCTCGGAGCTGCTGCTACCGAAGCCATACTCGTTCCATGGCCACATTGATCATTCGGCCCATCAGTAGTAGTACTCCAAGGCCAAATAGAATCTACATAAACCCCAAATTTTTGAATGGTTCGTCCGGCAGAATCACCGTTGTTAAAATTAGTTCCGAGCAAAGTCTGATTCGGAGAAACACCAGTATCCACAACGCCAATGGTTACGCCACGACCGGAGCTATAATTCCATGCTGTGGGAATTTGATGCTGATAAAAAGTCCACGGAGCTTTGGCATTAGGTGTTACCGTGGTATAATCGGCAGAACTCAAAGCCACCGAATCAAATCCACAACCTGACGAACCAGATGAACTCGCAGCTGCCGAGCGATTGGCGTTGTTTTTTAAAGCCACATAGCGATAATCTGCGGGTTCCATATATCGGATAAATGGGCTTTTACGCAAAGCAATAATGGTTTCTTGGTTGTGGATGATTACATTCAGTTGGGTTAGATATCGATCAGCCGAAACCAAAACTTTGTCTATCGGCTGATTTTCATATTGAACAATCGTTTGCAGTAATTCGTCTTGAATTCTGGCCTGATTGGCTGATTTGCTTCGGTCAAAATCAGCAGCATTGTTCCCGAAGCCAATACTGACTATAAAGTTGCCTTGTGTGATAGCGCTCCAAAGCATATGAGAAGAAGCTGTTTTCCATCTGAAATCTTCACCAATCATGGTTTTCTTATCAATTTCAGCATTGATTTGGGCGGTAGTTAATGGCTCTTTTTGTGCCGAAGGAATTGAAATTTCTGATTCTGAGTTGTGGTCAGAACAAGCCACCGCAAAGGCCAGAATCAAACTGAATTGAGCTAGTTTTTTCATCATAAGTCATTGTTTTATTGAAGGTTGAAAACGAATGTACTCAAATATTTCATCTAAAACAATCATCACAAACTAGTTTATTCACTATTTATTTAACAACAATTTACCGCCGGGCATTTTGGCAAAGCCTGATTTGTATTAACTTTGGCGGCCAATGCAAAAAGCTGCCAACATACTCAACAAACGCGCTCGTTTCGATTATGAAATTCTCGAAACATATACTGCCGGCATGGTGCTCAGCGGAACTGAAATTAAATCGATTCGTTTGGGTAAAGCCAATATTGCTGAAGGTTTCTGTGAATTTAGCGGTCATGAACTTTTTGTGATCAATACTTATGTTGAAGAATACGCTTTTGGCAACCAATTCAACCACAAAGCCCGAAGTGAGCGTAAATTATTGCTCAACAAACGCGAGCTTAAATCACTGCACAAAAATGTTCAGGTCAAAGGTTTGACGATCATTCCGCTCAGATTGTTCACCAACGAAAACGGCTTAGCCAAACTTGAAATTGCGCTATGCCGCGGAAAGAAAACCTACGACAAACGCGAATCACTCAAAGAACAAGATACCAAACGCGATCTGGACCGACTTAAAAAGAGTTTTTAATTTTGGATTGACTAAATTTATCTTCAGATAAGTCAATATGAAAAATCTGCTCAAAAATGGCCGCGAAAAAACCGGATATTCTACCCGAGAAGTATCCATGCTTCTGAACATTGACCAAGCTTTGATCAGCAAATTTGAAAACGGACAACGCCTGCCCACACGCACGCAAATCAACCAACTTTCTGAACTTTTAAAAATTGATTTAGAATTGCTTACAGTAGCGTGGTTCAAGCAGAAGATACTCAAAGAAGTCAATAACGATGCTCTTGGTTTGCGCGCGCTCAAAGAAATCGAAAAAGAACTTTCGCCTACAGATTCATCAGCCTTAGACGAACTGTTTCATGAAATGGAATCGCTCAAAAATAAAATGGAAAGCCTGCGCCAAAAAGGAGTTTAATTTTTGTTTTCTAAAAGCGGAACAAATCTAAATTCACCAAATTCGTGCTTTTCAAATTGAGTGGCATTTTTGCGAATAAGCATGGTCATGATTTGGTGTTTTTCACCCAGCGGAATCACCAAACGTCCACCAATTTTTAGTTGCGCCATGAGCGCTTGCGGAATAATCGGAGCGCCGGCCGTAACAATAATACTGTCAAAAGGTGCGTGATTCGGCAAGCCTTTATAACCATCACCAAAAGACAAATGTTTGGGGCGAATATTCAGTTTCGGAAGCAAAATAGACGTTTGTTTGAACAACTCATTTTGGCGTTCAACGCTGTACACTTTAGCGCCCATCACACACAAAATAGCGGTTTGATAACCCGAGCCCGTACCAATTTCAAGAATTTTATGATCTTTTTGCACTTCAAGCAATTGGCTCTGAAAAGCTACCGTATAAGGTTGTGAAATAGTTTGACCCGCGCCAATCGGAAATGCCTTGTCTTGATAGGCAAAATCTTCAAATCCTGAATTCAAAAACAAATGGCGCGGCACTTTGCGAACCGCTTCTAGAACGCGTTCATCGGTGATGCCTTTCTCTTTGAGCTGGTTAGCCAATTGATTCCTGAGTCCTTGATGTTTACTGGTATCTCTCACCTTTTCTGAATATTTTTTGGGCGTAAAATTCTGTCGGCAAATATAATTTTTTGAAGCTTTTTCCCGCCATTCGCTCTATCTTTTTTTTTCGTTCCTCCAAAAAAAGGATGCTGCTGCTGTCGGGGCTAAAATATTCAGCTTGGCAGAATCATTCCAATCCAATTAATTTCTATTTTTGCTCAAAACTATAGTATATGTTAAAAGTCGGCGTACTGGGTGCCGGTCATCTCGGTAAAATTCACCTGCGTTTATTACAACAATCTGAAAAATATGAATTGGTTGGTTTTTATGATGAAAACCCGGAATATGCCGAAAAAATAGCTGCCGAATTTGGCTACAAGCGTTTCGATACCATCGCTAAACTTATCCATGCCGTTGATGTTATTGATATTGTAACACCTACCCTTTCACACTACAAATGCGCCAAAGTAGCCATCAAATCGGGCAAGCATGTATTTATTGAAAAACCCATTTCAAATACGGTTGAAGAAGCCGAAGAAATCATCGCGTTAGCTAAAGAATACAACGTCAAAGGACAAGTTGGCCACGTAGAAAGGTTCAATCCGGCTTTTATTGCCGTCAAAGATCAAATTGAAAATCCGATGTTTATTGAAACGCATCGTTTGGCTGAGTTCAACCCGCGCGGCACCGATGTTCCGGTGGTTTTAGATTTGATGATCCACGACATTGATGCCATTTTGAGCGTTGTAAAATCAAAAGTAAAAGCGGTGCACGCCAGCGGCGTATCGGTTTTGAGCCAGTCTCCTGATATTGCCAATGCGCGTTTAGAATTTGAAAACGGCTGTGTGGCCAATATTACTTCAAGTCGTATTTCGATGAAAAATATGCGCAAGTCGCGCTTCTTTCAAAAAGATGCCTATATCTCGGTTGATTATCTCGATAAAATCTGCGAAGTGGTTAAAATGAAAGACGCGCCTGAAGTGCCCGGTGATTTTGACATGATTTTACAAAATGCCGAAGGTGAGCGCAAACAAATCTATTTCAACAACCCTGAGGTTGCGCCCAACAATGCTATTTTAGATGAACTCGAAACTTTTGCCGATGCCATCAACAAAAACACCACACCTATTGTTACGCTCGAAGACGGAACCGAAGCTTTGCGCGTAGCCTATCAAATCATTGAATCTTATCAAAAATAAAATACACACTTTATGAAAAATATTGCAGTTATCGGCGCAGGAACTATGGGCAACGGAATCGCTCATACTTTTGCCCAAAGCGGATTTACCGTAAAACTCATCGACATTTCTGAAAAATCACTCGACAAAGGCATGGCTACCATTGCTGCCAACCTAGACAGAATGGTTGCCAAAGGAACCATCACCGAAGCCGACAAGCATCAAACCATTGGCAACATCATCACCTATACCGACATTAAAGACGGCGTAACCGGAGTTGATTTGGTGGTGGAAGCCGCTACCGAAAATGTCGATTTAAAACTCAATATTTTTAGACAACTCAGCGAAGTTTGCGCGCACAATACCATTTTGGCAACCAATACTTCATCTATTTCTATTACCCAAATTGGTGCTGTGGTGGTGCATCCGGAGCGCGTGATTGGAATGCATTTTATGAATCCGGTGCCGATTATGAAATTGGTTGAAATCATCCGCGGATATAATACTACGGATGAAGTCACCAAAATCATCATGGAATTATCGGTAAAATTGGGCAAAGTTCCGGTTGAAGTAAACGATTATCCCGGGTTTGTGGCCAACCGTATTTTGATGCCGATGATCAACGAATCAATTGAAACTTTATACAACGGAGTAGCCGGCGTTTATGAAATTGACACTGTGATGAAGCTTGGAATGGCACACCCGATGGGCCCGTTGCAATTGGCGGACTTTATTGGTTTAGATGTTTGCTTGGCGATTTTAAATGTGATGTACGACGGATTTAAAAACCCAAAATATGCGCCTTGTCCGCTACTGGTAAACATGGTGCGCGCCGGTAAATTAGGCGTTAAATCAGGCGAAGGTTTTTATGACTACAGCGAGAGCAAAAAGGCCGAAAAAGTAGCCAAAATGTTTGCTAAAAACTAAATCAAAAAGTGTCACAACTCATTCCATTTAAAGCAGTTCGCCCTACGCCCGATAAAGTCGGATTGGTGACTTGTCGTACGTACGATGATTACAGTCCTGCTGAACTAGCAGCTTGGCTTGATTTTAATCCGTTTTCATTTTTACATGTGCTCAATCCGGCTTATGTAAATGCACAAAAAATCGGATTAGAAAAACGCTTTAAGAATGTTGCGCACAAATACCACGATTTTAAAGCTGAAGGTGTTTTTGTTCAAGATGAAACGCCTTGTATTTATTTATACGAAATCAAAAATAAGCTACAAAGTTTTACAGGTTTTGTAGCCGGAACTTCGATTGCTGATTATCAGAACAACATCATCAAAAAACACGAAGATACGTTTCAGTACCGCGTTGAATTGTTCAAGGATTATTTACACCAAACGCGTTTTAATACTGAACCTGTTTTGATCATGTATCCAGACCAATTTGAACTTAATCATTGGATACAACAAAAAAAGACAACAAAGTCATTATACGAGTTTTCAACTACCAACAAAGAAAAGCACACGCTCTGGAAAATAGAGCAAGCTGACGAAATCTTCTGGTTGCAAAAACAGTTTGAGCAAATTCCTGAATTATACATTGCCGATGGTCATCACAGATCGGCCTCGGCTGAAATGCTCTACGAACAAGACCGCGCTCAAGGCGATGAACGACTTGATTTTTTCATGAGTTTTTTAATTGCTGAATCAGACATTAAAATCTACGAATTTAACCGTATGGTGCGCGACCTCAATGGTTGGTCAGCAGAAGCTTTTCTTGAAAAACTCAACGAAAATTTCATTGTCAAAGAAAAAGGTCACGAAGTTTGGAAACCCGAGAGCAAATACGAATTTGGTATGTATCTGAACGGAACTTTTTATGCCTTGTTTTACAGACAATCAACTGAAAATTCCACTGAAATTCTAGATAATCTCGATGCGCAGATTCTGTATGACCAAGTGCTCAAACCGCTGTTGGGCATCTATGATTTGCGCAATGATGAACGGATTGATTATTTACCTGGAAAACAATCTATTCACACCCTCAAAGAAATCATTGACGAAGGCGAGTTTGATGTAGCTTTTATGCTCTACCCGACTGCTGTTTCTGAAATTAAAGCTTTGGCAGATGCTTCACTGATTATGCCTCCAAAAAGTACTTATATCGAACCTAAGTTCAGAAGCGGACTTTTGATTTATGAACTTTAATTATAATCAGATGTCAATTGCACAAAACCTACAAAAAATAAAAGCCGAACTGCCTGAACAAGTTACTTTGGTAGCGGTCTCAAAAACCAAACCTACTGAAGATATTCTTGAAGCATACCAAGCAGGTCAGCGTATTTTTGGCGAGAATAAGGTTCAAGAAATGACCGATAAATGGGAACAATTACCCAAAGATATCCAATGGCATATGATTGGTCATTTACAAACCAACAAAGTCAAATATCTCATCCCTTATGTACAACTGATTCACGGGGTTGACAGTTTGAAATTGCTGCAAGAAATGAATCGTCAAGCGGCGCGATTCAACAAAAAAATCAACTGTTTGTTGCAAGTACACATTGCACAAGAAGATACCAAATTTGGTTTTGACGCCGCTGAAATAGAAGATTTATTACATAGCGAAGAATTCAAATCATTTCAGAATATTGAAGTGCGCGGTTTTATGGGCATGGCCAGCTTTACAGACAATGAAACGCAAATCAAAGCTGAGTTTAATTCACTCAAAAATATTTTTGACCAATACAAAAACTTGACTTTACCCCATTTTAAAGCCGAAATTTTATCCATGGGCATGTCAGGCGATTATGCCTTAGCCATTGAATGCGGCAGTAATATGGTGCGCATTGGCAGCAGTATTTTTGGCAGCAGATAAATTTAAGAAACAGATAAGTGTACGCAATCCTCGACATAGAAACTACCGGTGGCGCCTACAACGAAGAAGGCATTACTGAAATTGCCATCTATCGTTTTGATGGGCACCAAGTCGTGGATCAGTTTATTAGTTTGGTCAATCCTGAAATTCCGATTCAGCCGTTTGTGGCCAAACTCACCGGAATCAACAACGCTATGTTGCGCTCGGCCCCGAAGTTTTACGAAGTAGCCAAACGCATCATCGAGATTACGCAAGATTGCATCATCGTGGCGCATAATGCCTCGTTTGATTACCGCATTCTCAGAACCGAATTCAAAAGATTAGGCTATAAATTTGAGCAAAAAACACTTTGCACGGTTGAACTTGCCCAAGAATTAATACCGGATCAAAAATCATATAGTTTAGGAAAACTCGTTCGCGCTTTGGGCATTCCGATGGCCGATCGTCACCGAGCCAGTGGTGATGCTATGGCTACAGTAAAGCTATTTAAGTTGCTGCTTGATAAAGATGTAGAGAAAAATATTTTACAAAAATATATTCAGACTGAAGTTATCAAAGGCATGGCACCTAAACTCGCTGATATCGTTGAGAGTTTACCCTCGGCCACCGGTGTTTATTATATGCACCGCGAAGACGGAAAAATCATCTACATCGGCAAAAGCAAAAACATTCGTCGCAGAGTGAACCAACATTTTACGGGCACAACCAACAAATGCAAAAAAATTCAGCTTGAAGTGTTTATGGTTACCTATGAAGAAACCGGAAGCGAGCTCATTGCGCTACTCAAAGAAAGCCAAGAAATCAAAGTCAATCAACCTATTTATAACCGTTCGCAGCGCAAAAGTATTTTTCAGTGGGCGCTTTATGCCGAAACTGATGCGCAAGGATATATCAATTTAAAACTGCAAAAAGCCGACGGTCGCAAAAAAGAAATCACAGCTTTTACTACTTTTCAAGAAGGTAAAAATGCTTTGTTCAGAATTTCGGCCCAGTATAAATTGTGTCAAAAACTAACCGGAATTTACAACACTAACAGCCATTGTTTTCAGTATACCATCAAAGAATGCAACGGCGCGTGTATGGGTCAAGAATCTCCTGAAGTGTACAATCAGCGCGTGATGGAATTCATCAACAACCATCAGTTTGAAAACAAAACTATGGTCATCATCTCGCGCGGGCGAAACGTCAACGAGCGCTCAGCGGTTTTGATCGAAAACGGCATCTACAAAGGCTACACATTTTACGATCTCAACTACCAAATTCGCAACATCAAAATCCTCAAAAACATCTTAATTCCGATGCAAAACAATCGCGATGTGCGCATGATTATTCAAGGCCAATTGCGCAAAGACAAGCATTTAAAAATGATGTATTTTTAGGCAGCTATTCCCGCTGTTCGTTGTATCTTTGGCGCTTCAGAACGCCGCCAAAGGATGCCACTTCCATCGGGGCTGATTGTTGTATATGAAACACCTCATTGTTATTGTTGGGCCCACAGCCATCGGAAAAACTGCTTTGAGCATTCGTTTGGCTCAGGTGTTTGGTGCCGAAATTCTCTCTTGTGACAGCCGACAATTTTTCAAAGAAATGAACATCGGTACAGCTGCACCAACTTCAGACGAGCAAGCTGCTGCTCCCCATCATTTTGTACAACAATTGTCTATTCACGAACAGTACACCGTGGGTGATTACGAAAAGCAAGCTGTTGCCCTACTCGACCAATTATATCAAAAAAATGATGTTGCCATTATGGTAGGCGGCTCAGGTTTGTATGTAGATGCGGTGCTCAAAGGTTTTGATACTTTTCCGGAAATAGCTTCAGAAGTTCGTCAAACTGTACAACAACAATATCAAGAAAAAGGATTGGCCTATTTGCAAGAACAACTCAAGGTTTTAGACCTAAAATATTACGAAAAAATAAGCGCTAAAAACCCGCAAACACTACTTAACCCACAGCGTATGATGCGGTTTGTAGAAGTTTGTTTGGGCACACAAAAACCGTATTCGTCTTTTTTGAATCAAAAGCAAACGCAAAGAAACTTCACGCCTATCATCATAGGTTTAGAGGCTGAACGCTCGGTTTTGTATGACCGCATCAACCATCGCGTTGATTTGATGATCGGGCAAGGTTTGTTAGATGAAGCCAAAAGTTTGTATCCGTACAAAGATTTGAATGCGCTGCAAACAGTGGGTTACCGCGAATTGTTTGCTTATTTTGATGGTCAAGAATCTTTAGAAAAAGCTGTAGAAAATATCAAAACCAACACACGTCATTTTGCCAAACGTCAACTTACTTGGTTTAGACGCACGCCAAATGTTGTTTGGTTTGATTACACCACCGATGCAGAAAAAATAGTAGCATTAATTCAGCAAAAAATAAAAGAAAATGCCCATAGTGCCTGATTTTAGTTCTATTTTAAAAGTTGATTGGGACATTAATTTTATACAGTGTATGCCCAATGGTTTGCTCAAATACACTGAATTGTGTCAACTCATGCAGCTTACAGCCGCCAGACATTCAGAATTGGGCGGTATTAGTTTTACTGATATGCAAGTGCATGACCAAGCTTGGGTACTCAGTAGAATGCGTGTTGAAATTAATAAACTTCCGCGTTGGAGAGATCAGGTAACCATTAAAACTTGGATTAATTCATTAGAAAATTCACGTTCAGTTCGCGCATTGGAATTGTGGGTAAACAATGAAAAATATGTGGGCGCTGAAACTTTTTGGGCTGTATTCAACACGCGTTCACGCCGGCCTGAAGGTTTGATTTTGCCGCATGAGCATTTTGAAAAATTCCCTGATTGGCGCGCAACGCAAAATACTTTTGACAAAGTTTTACCGGTTTCTGACACGCCAGTTTTATACAAACACCGTGTGGCCTTATCTGATTTGGATATTGTCAACCATGTGAACCACGTAAAATATTTGGAATGGTGTTTAGATGTTTTGCCTAAAGAAATTTTACTGGAACAAAAAATCAAAGCTTTTGATATGAACTTTATCAAAGAATTATCGTGGGGCGATGAAATTGTTGTGCGCGGAAATTTAGATAATCATCCTGTGAAGATGAGCATTCATCGCGGTGATTCGGCGGTATTTAGTTTGGCTTTGGAACAGGATTGATGAGTTATTCGTGCTGCCCTAGCCCCGATTGAAGCAAAGTGCCGTGCACTGCGAAAAGCGGGATTAAGCTTCTCATAAAAAAAGCCCTGATTACTCAGAGCTTTTATATTTAACTGGCCATTTTGTTTTTGACTACTAATCTAAAACCTTCACCATGTATGTTGAGGATTTCTACGTCTTCATCAAGTTTGAGGTATTTGCGCAGCTTGGCAATGTATACGTCCATGCTTCGTGAAGTAAAGTAGTTGTCGTCTCTCCAGATTTTGGTAAGTGCCAATTCGCGCGGCATGAGATCGTTCTCATACATAGCGAGCATTTTGAGCAACTCGTTTTCTTTGGGCGACAATTTAATCGGTTCGTCATTTTTGAAGGTCAAAAATCTCAATTTTGAATTCAGATGGAATTGACCAATTTGGAACTCAAATTTGACATTCTCAGGTTTGGCATCAGAAGCTTTACGCTGAATAATCGCTTTGATTTTCATGAGTAAAACTTCAGAATCAAACGGTTTGTTCAAATAATCGTCTGCGCCTACTTTATAACCTTTAAGCACATCTTCTTTCATCGATTTAGCCGTTAAAAAGATAATGGGCACTTCTTTGTTTTTCTCGCGGATTTCTTTGGCTAAAGTGTAACCATCTTTATAAGGCATCATGACATCAAGGATGCACAAATCATAGGTGTCTTTTTTGAATTTTTCAAAGCCTTCCATGCCGTTTTTGGCTAGAGTGACTTCAAAATCATTGAGCAATAAGTAATCTTTTAGGATGGCGCCGAAGTTTTGATCGTCTTCGACTAATAGGATTTTTTTGGTTTCGGTGTTCATAGCAAATATAGTTTTAGTTGATTAGTTGCGTTTGTTAGTTGATTAATGGCAGCTTTAAAATAAAAGTACTGCCTTTTCCTTTTTCACTTTCTACGAATATCTGACCGTTGTGGTCATCGACAATTCGTTTAACGTAAGCCAAGCCTAAACCGTGGCCTTTTACGTTGTGTACATCACCGGTGTGTTCGCGGTAAAACTTCTCGAAAATTCGTTTTTGAGCTGCTTTACTCATACCCACACCTTGATCTTTAATTTTAACAATAACGTAATCTTTTACGTTTTCAGTATAAATATCAATTTTGGGTGCGTCGGTTGAATATTTAATGGCGTTGTCCAGAATATTCACAATCACATTGGTAAAGTGTACATCGTTGAGCAAAACGGTGGTTCGGGTTGCTTCAAAATGTGTTTGAATAGTTCCTTGTCTGTCTTCAACAATTAAATGAACGTGTTCAATGGCTTCTTCTATGATTTCATCGAGCTGATAAGTTTCTTTGCTTATATCTAATTCTTTCTTCTCGAGTTTAGAAATGCGCAATACATTTTCAACTTGAGCGTGCATGCGTTTGTTTTCGTCGCGAATCATTTGCAAATAGCGCTGAACTTTTTCTTTATCATCAATCACTTTTGGACTTTTTATGGCATCTAAAGCCAAGTTAATGGTAGCAATCGGTGTTTTGAATTCGTGCGTCATGTTGTTGATGAAATCAGTTTTAATTTCAGAAATCTGACGTTGACGAATAAGCTGATTGAGCGCACTAGCATAAGCAATTATAATGACCAATGTAAATATGATGGACAATAAAGTGATACCAACGAGTTCAGAAAACAAGAATCTTTCTTTGTGCGGAAAACTCACCAAAAGCTGATATTTAGTTTGCCCCTCGTTATCTGTAAAAACTGGTATAGAATAAGTTTTCTCTTTCTGGTAATTAAAATTATCAGATTGAATTTTGGTGGCCAATCCGTCGCTATATATACTAAATTCAAAAGGAGTTTTTACAGAATACTGACGGAGTTCATCGTGCAACAATTGCTGAAGACGCTCTTTAGAGACACGGTCTTGCAATGGTTTGGAGGCTGCAATGTCTCTGAAGAAAATTTCAAATTGGGCGTTATCTAAAATATCCATACTTCCGGCTTTTTTGATTTTGACATCGGGCGCAATGGTTTGTTGCATGCCTGATTTATCAATGTTTGAGCGGTTGTATATTTCAGTAACTCGTTTTGAAGTAAAATTCTTGAGTTTGATACTGTCTACTTTTTTGTCAAAGAGCGTTGAAGATATGTTGTAATCTTCAGAAATAATGTTATTTGAATAAATAATAGTTTCGTTTGTTCTGGAATCGCGTTGGTAATAACCGAATTCTAAAAAATCGCTTTTTTGGGGTTCTTTACCAATACTGTCTTTGAGTTTTTTGTATTTGTCAATAAAACTCAGAGCTTCGTCTTGTTCAAGCTTATCAGCCACATTGCCAATCACTTGTTTGACATGAAACCTAAATTGTTCTTCATTATTTTTAAATGAAGTATTGAACCAATAAACTTGTACGAGTATGATGCCGATTAACGACAAGCTCATGAGTAATACAAGCAATCGAAAAAACAATTTATTCATCGAATCAAAATTAACATTTTAACATTTAGCCAATAAATAGATTAACCAAACATTAACATCAGAAATAAATTTTAAACAATTGTCAGTTTTTTTAGAATTTCACTGACTTGTTTATAGGTATTTTCAGGGCTGATATTTTCAATGACAAAGTTGCTTTTTTCAATGCGTTGCTCGTCTGTCCATTGATTGTTAATTCGCGACAAAACAGCAGCTCTATCTACATGATCGCGCTTCATAACTCGACTAATCCGGTCTTCAATGGGAGCAACAACGGATATAATCAAATCGCAATCTTGATATGTTCCGCTTTCAAATAAAATAGCAGCTTCACGAATCACATAAGGTTCGTTTTGTTTCGACTTAAGCCATGTTAGAAAATGTTCTTTAACAGCCGGATGAATAATCGCATTGAGTTGCTTTAATTTTTGAGGCTGATTGAAAACAAGTTGTGCCAGTTTTGAACGCAATACTTTTTCATCCTCAAAAACTTCAGTTCCAAAAACGCTTTTAATTTGTGATTGAATATCTGAACTGTCAAGTAATTTCTTGGCTTCTTCATCGGCAATGTAAACAGGAATTCCAGCATCCATAAACTGTTTAGCAACGGTTGTTTTTCCGCTGCCAATTCCGCCCGTTAAGCCAATTATTTTGGTCATTTTTTAAAAAATAATTCAGGAAAAGCTTTTTCTGGTTGTTGCTTTAATAATCTGATTTTTATGAATGATTGCATATAACCTAATCCATAACCTTGAAATTGATTCCATGTTGCGCGAATGGATAGAAAACCAATCACCAAACTCTTATTCTGAAAAGTTGAAACCAGCATCAAAATCAAAAAGTAAATAAAATAGAATTTGAGTAATGCATCTTGCGCAAAAATCAAAAGAAATAAAGCTCCGTAAAATCCTAGAATAAACAAAGTAGGAAATACATAAGACCATTTTTGATATGCCGGATGCCAACTATCGAGTATAGGCCTGGCTTTACCAAACTTGTTGACTTGTGTATAAAATCTATCCCAATCAATTCGACGCTTGTGATAAACATAAGCTTCAGAAAACAATCTAGTTTCAAAGCCTAATTGCCATAATCTGATGGATAAATCCGGATCTTCTCCCGGATGAATAGAGCCAAATCCACCGGAAGCTTCAAAGGCTTTTTTTGAAATACCCATATTAAAACTGCGCGGTTGAAATTTATTTACTTTTTCAGAACCACCCCTAATTCCTCCGGTCGTCAAAAAAGACGTCATTGAAAAATTAATGGCTTTTTGAATGTTTGAGAATGATTTTAATGCTTTATCTGGCCCACCAAAACAATCGACATAATTGATTTGAAAAGCTTTTTCAACTTCTGATAAATAATTATTGGGGATAATACAATCTGAATCAAAGAGTATAAAATAATCACCATTGGCATGCTTCATTCCGTAGTTTCTGGAATCTCCTGGACCAGTATTAGACTTTGATAAATAAGTCATCTGAAGTTTGCCTTTGTATTTTTCAAGTACTGAAAGCGAAGGTAAGGTGGATCCGTCTTCAATAATAATGACTTCAAATTTTTGCTTATAATCTTGCTTGGTTAGGCTATCGAGTAATTCGTCAATTTCATCTGGACGATTGTATACCGGGATGATGATAGAAAACTGCATTCAAATAATTTTTAACAAATATAAATCATATTAAAAAGAAAAGCCACCCTTATGAGGTGGCTTTTAAGATGAAACGAATTAATTATCGTTTGTTAATTTTAATAGTTTTAACTTGGTTGTCAGAAGTTACTTTTACTAAGTAAGTACCGCTTGCCAATGCAGACATATCAACTTGAGTTAAATTATTGCTTGCTTTAGCCATTACTTCTTGACCCAATAAGTTGAAAACTGAAACTGAAGAAATGTTTTTCACATAGTTCAAATTCAATACAGTATCAACCGGGTTTGGATAGTATGTAAAGTTTGCATTGTCAAATGAGCTGGTCGCAGCTGTTGGATCATAAACAGATAATTGGTATTCACCATCATTACCTGTTCCGTATGTCCAAACTCCAATGTATAAAGTATCTCCAGGGTTTTGCCCAGTTACAGATACTTTAGAGAAGTTACCGTTTCCGGTATCGTCATCACAACCAACTTCAGTCAAAGCACCACAAGTTCCGCTAAATACACTCACAACAGAATCAGTCATTGCAGTTCCTGTATTGGTATCTGTCTCAACTGTGAATGAACCTGATGCAGGAACAGTAAAGCTGTACCAAACATCATTTTTACGATTGGTTTGGCAGTTGAAAGTTAATCCGGCAGTTGAACTTGAAAAAGCATTAGTTCCAACAATGGCAAAATCAGCAAA
This sequence comes from Flavobacterium sp. CYK-55, assembly GCF_018413465.1. Lineage (GTDB taxonomy): Bacteria > Bacteroidota > Bacteroidia > Flavobacteriales > Flavobacteriaceae > Flavobacterium. The sequence continues at coordinate 189,980 of NZ_JAHCDK010000003.1, read as the reverse complement.
AGCAGTTCCAACTGTAAGAGGTTCAGCTCCTGTACAATCTTCATTTGCAGGAGGAGGAGGTAATGTACCTACACAAAGGTCAAATGTTGTATCAGCTAGCGCAGTATTTCCGTATGTATAAACACGAACATAATAAGTATTTCCAACAACTAATCCGGTTGGTGTACTAGTGTTGGCATCAGAACATGAACCAGCGACTAAAGTCAAACCTGAGCAATCTCCTTCCCAAAGTGAGTGGAACATATCCGTTACTGTAGTTCCAACAACGTTTGTCAAACTAATTTGATGTCTTGTATCAGTAGCGACAAAAGAGAACCAAACATCATCATCTTCAGTACCTCCACAAGCAGTATCATCAACAGCTGAAGCAGTAGAACCTAAAATTGAACCAGAAGTTACAGAGCCACATGACAAGTCAGGGTTAACTGTTACAACATAAGCCCCTGAGCATTCGTCATTATCAGGTGCTGTAGGTGGAGCTTGACAAGTAAGTGATAGGTCAAAAACAGTTGCAGGATCACCATTAATCCAACTACCAATATGCACAAAATATGTTGTTCCGTCAGTAGTATTAAATGTTAATGTTGTTGTCAATGAACCAGATCCAGCAGCAGCATAACAAGTACCCGCACTAAATCCATCACACGAACCATCAGTACTTTCGTACACCTCTACCTGAGGGCCTTCATCATTAGTTGCTGTTGCAGTTAAAGTGAAAACTTGTCCATCACCGGTAAATCTATACCAAACATCATCGCCAATTGTTCCTACACAAGAAGTAGAAGTTCCTCCTGAAGCTCCTTCAGTTGTTTGAGCAGTAAGTGTATCACCACAGCTAAGTGCAACAGCGTTTGAACAATCGTCATTAGCCATTGGACAAGCATAAATAACTAAAGCTTGACTATTTACAGTACACAAAGTATTGTCGTCATTAGCAACAGAGACAACTACTGTAGTTCCAAAAGCATAAGGTCCAAAAGTAACTAAACCCGGTGCAGAAACTGATTGTGTAGGGCTTGATTGGTCATCAGAAATAGTCAATGATGGAGCCGAACCTAAACTACTAATATCCGCAGTTACAGTAAAAGTTGAGTTGTCGCAATCTCTTTCAGTGTTAAAAACTACTGAAGAAGGAACACATGGTGGAATTCCGCAAACATATGATCTTGTTCTCAAATTTTGATTACCACCACAACTTGCATCTGTGTGGGTATAAAAACGTACCGGTCCGTCAATATCTGCTACCCAAACTACTGGTGAAATTCCAAAAGCAACGGCACTAGCACCATCGTCAGAGCTGATGGTGATGTAATCTGATGTAATTGAACTACTAAATGTGTAGGTTTCTCCGGCAGTAACATTTACTAAGGAAAACTCACTAGCATAACCAGCTGTAGTAACGGTAGTGACAGTCAAACCGTCACAGGTAGTTGCTGTTGAAGTGGCAGTAGGCCATTGACCTTCAATAGCATCTAGACATTGAGCTTGTGTTGCAGCGCTAAGCAATAAGCCGATGCCTAAAAAGATTTTTGTAATTTTTTTCATATCGATATATTAAAGTTAATACCCGCTAAAAATAGTAATTATTAGTAAAACAAAAAAGCCACCCGTATAGGTGGCTTTAATTTTTTTAAACAAAATATTACAACTTGTTGATTTTGATAGTTTTTACTTGATTATCCGATGTTACTTTAACTAAGTAAGTACCGCTAGCCAAGTGAGACATATCAACTTGCGTTAGATTATTGCTAGTTTTTGTCATTACTTGCTGACCAACTAAATTGTATACTGAAACTGAAGAAATGTTTTTCACATAATTCAAATTCAAAACAGTATCAACCGGGTTTGGATAGTATGTAAAATTAGCATTATCAAATGAGCTGGTAGCAGCAGTTGGATCATACACTGACAATTGGAATTCGCCATCAGCTGAAGTTCCCCAAGACCAAACACCAATATATAATGTATCACCAGGGTTTTGCCCAGTTACAGATACTTTTGAGAAGTTTCCATTTCCGGTATCGTCATCACAACCAACTTCAGTTAAAGCACCACAAGTACCGCTGAAAACACTAATAACTGAATCAGTCATAGCTGTTCCTGCATTTGTATCTGTTTCAACAGTGAAAGATCCTGAAGCTGGCACAGTAAAGCTATACCAAACATCATTTTTACGATTGGTTTGACAGTTAAAAGTCAATCCGGTAGTTGAGCTGGCTGAAGCATTACTTGACACAATAGCGAAATCTGCGAAAGCGGTTCCTACAGTAAGCGGTTCAGCTGCTGTACAATCATCATTTGCCGGAGGCGGAGGTAATGTCCCAACACAAACATCAAATGTAGTATCTGCCAAGGCTACAGTACCAAATGTATTAACACGAATATAGTATGTATTTCCAACTGTTAAGCCAGTAGGATTACTTGTATTTGCATCAGAACAAGAGCCTGCTACTAATGTCAAACTAGCACAATCACCTTCCCATAATGAATGATACATATCGGTAGTTGATCCAGTAACATTATTCAAGCTGATTTGATGTCTGGTATCAGTAGCAACAAAAGAAAACCAAACATCATCATCTTCAGCACCACCGCAAGAGGTATCATCAACTGCAGATGCAGTAGCACCCATAACAGTTCCTGAAGTTACAGAAGCACAAGATAAATCAGGGTTAACAGTAACTACGTAAGCACCAGAACAGTCATCATTTGCTGGTGGGGTTGGCGGAGCTGAGCAAGTAAGTGCTAAATCGAAATCAACAGCAGGATCACCATTGATCCAGTTACCAACATGTGCATAATAAACTGTACCATTAGTAGTGTTAAATAGAAGTGTTACAGCTGTTTCTCCAGAACCACCAGCAGCATAACAATTTCCTGGTGTAAAACCAGAACATGAACCATCAGTGCTTTCATACACTTCTAATTGTGGACTTTCTGTTCCTGTTGCAGTAGCTGTCAAAGAAAAAATTTGACCATCACCCACAAAAGTATACCAAACATCGTCACCAATTGTACCTACACATGAAGTACCAGTTCCTCCACTAGCACCTTCAGTAGTTTGAGCTGTAAGCGTATCTCCACAAACTAGGGTAACAGCATTAGCACAATCATCATTAGCCATAGGACAAGAAACACCTTGAGTAAAAGTTGCACTTTCTAAAAAACATGCTGTACTTTGATCGTTTGTAACAGTCAAAACAACTGAAGTTCCTCCTGGATATGGTCCAAAAGTCAACATAGATGGTGAAGAAATAGTTTGCGGAGCACTTCCTTGATTGTCAGTTACTGTAACTGAAGTTGCAGATGCCAGACTGCTTACGTCAGCAGTAACAGTAAAAGTAGCATCAACAGGACAATTTGAAATTTTTTCAAAAGTAGCTACCGGCATACAAATCGATGGATCTGTAAGAGCAATGCTAAAGGTGCCTTGCTCAGCACCATTACTCCATACTTGAACATAATAAGTTTCTCCAGCTGTCAATGTTGTCATTGATTGAGTTGCAGCCACAGTAAAATTTGAAAGACATGACATCTGTGTCAATCCTCCTAAACAATCTCCGGAATAAATAGCCATGTTTCCTGAGGTCATACCATTTGGAGTTACAACACAGTCAACTGTAGCAGACGGAGCCGTAAATGAGAACCAAACATCTTGAATGTTTCCAAATGTATCACATGTGGGTTGATTCGGGCTCACATCTCCATAAGAATTGTCTGAATCAGTTGAAGACCCATCAACATTCAAAGTCAAAGCTGTGTCACAATTTTGGTTGTTAACTGCTGGCGGATTTACCGCTGTACAAGTTACATCCATAGTGTAAGTTCCTGTTGAAGTTGCATTCCAACCCTCAATAGCAATGTAATACGTTGTTAAACCATCTGAATTAAAACTCAATCTTGAACGCGTAGTTAAAGCCGCTCCACAAGTGTTGTCATCGTCATTTCCGGCAATTAAAGTCAAGCTGCCTGATGAACCTGTGTAAACCAATACCGAAGAATCATAAGCCGAGTTACACAAATTAAGCGTAATGGTTTCTGCAGATCCGGTTCCTGTATATGAGTACCATACGTTTGGCGCGTCCATATCGGCACCAAATCCATCAGGAGCTGAATCTTCGTCAAGGGTTGCAGTTGCGGTACTTCCGGTGTAGTTACCACCACAACTGATGGCTTCTGCATCGGCGAAATTGTCATTCGCTTGCCCGAAAATCAAAATCGGAAACAACAATGCAAACCCCAACATTAAGTTGAATGTAGTTTTTTTCATTCTGTTTTTTTTTTAGTTAATAAATAGTTTGGCCTAAAATTATTAAAAATATCTTAATAAAATTAAAAATATAGGCTCCTAGTTTAGGATTTAACAAATAAAAAAAAAATCGAATACTAAGATTCGATTTTATGATGTTATTTAGGTATAAAATTTTACTATAAAATACTTTCTATAGGCACTACTTCTTGCGAATCTGATAAATAATCTACACCTTCAAAACCAAAACCAAATAAATTTAAGAAATCTTGTTTATATCCAGCTAAATCACCTATTTCAGAGAGGCTATCAGTTGTTGCTTCTTGCCATAATGCAGCAACTTTTTCTTGAACATCATCGCGCATTTCCCAGTCATCAATTCTGATTCTTCCTTCAGTATCAGTAGGAATTTCTTTGCCACTGAAAAGTCTGTCGGCAAACAAACGCTGCATTTGTTCAATACAACCTTCATGAATCCCTTTAGCTTTCATGGTTTTATACAAAAGTGAAATATATAATGGTATAACCGGAATTGCCGAACTAGCTTGGGTTACTAAAGCTTTGTTTACAGAAACGTATGCCTTACCTCCTACTGATGAAAGATTTTTGGTAATCTCAGCTGCCGTAGCTTCGAGGTGGTCTTTGGCACGACCAATCGTTCCCTTGCGATAAACCGCTTCAGTAACCGCTGGTCCAATATATGAATAAGCAATCGTCATGGCATTTGGAGCCAAAACTCCGGCTTCTTTCATGGTATCCATCCACATAGACCAATCTTCACCACCCATTACTACGACAGTATTTTTAATATCTTCTTCAGTAGCCGGCTCGATAGATACTTGACTCACTACTCCGGTATGAAAATCAACCGTTTTATTGCTAAAAGTACTACCAATAGGCTTTAAAGCAGAGCGATATAAAACACCAGTTTCAGGATGCATCCTCACCGGCGAAGCCAAGCTGTAAATGATTAAATCAATTTGACCTAAATCAGCTTTGATCATATCGATGGTTTGCTGTTTTACTTCTTTTGAAAAAGCGTCACCGTTGATACTTTTAGCATACAATCCCGCAGCATGGGCTTCTTTTTCAAAAGCGGCACTGTTGTACCAACCAGGAGAGGCCGTTTTGCCTTCAGAGCCTGGTTTTTCAAAAAACACTCCAATGGTTGATGCTCCAGAACCAAAAGCAGCAGTGATACGTGAAGCCAATCCAAAACCGGTTGAAGCACCAATAACCAACACTCTTTTCGGACCGTTGATGCTTCCTTTAGACTGTACGTATTTGATTTGATTTTTTACGCTTTGTGCACAACCATCAGGATGTGCAGTCAGGCAAATAAAGCCTCTCATTCTTGGTTCAATAATCATAACTATGGATGTATTTGTATGTTAAAATGTAATCTTAAAAATGCGAAACAAATATAACTCAAATAATTAGTTGAGCAAGGATTTCGCGTGATTTAAAGCAGACTCTGAAACCTCTGCGCCTGATAACATTTGTGCAATTTCAACTATGCGTTGCTCATCATCTAAAACTTTAATTTCAGTAGTGGTATTCAGGCTGTTTATGGTCTTAAAAACTTTAAAATGACGATTGCCTTTGGCTGCTATTTGCGGCAAATGTGTGATAGCAAAAACTTGCATTTTTTGGCTCATTTGTTTCATTATTTCTCCCATTTGGTTGGCAATTTCGCCCGAAACACCTGTATCAATTTCATCAAAAATAATGGTCGGAAGCTGAGTATATTTAGCTAATGTTGCCTTTGCCGAAAGCATAATTCTTGAAAGTTCTCCACCTGAGGCTACTTTTCTGAGCAGCCCAAAATCACTGCCTAAATTGGCCGAGAATAAAAATTGTAGTTCGTCTTTTCCGTTGTTGAAATACTGAGTTGTAGGTTCTATAACAATTTTAAAGCGGGCATTGGGCATGCCCAAATTTGAAAGTATTTCTTGAAGCTGTATGGTTAATTCAAGAGAAGCCTTTTGCCTATTTTTACTTATGCGCTGTGCAATTTCATCCAAATTGCTTTGAGTTAAATTTATAGCTGTTTGCATGGCTTGTATTTGTTCATTTGCTTGATCAACCACCAGAACTTTTTGTTCTAAGTTTTGTTGAATTTTGATGAGATCTTCGACAGTTGAAACTTGGTGCTTTTTTTCTAAAGCATATAAGATTTGTAGTTTTTGCTCAATAGCTTCAGCCTTTTTTGGATCTAAAACCAACGCATCAACTGATTGTTCTATTTCAGCAGTTATATCTTTGAGTTCGATATTAATACTTTCAATTCGCTCATACAAAGATTCATAACGAGTAGAAAAACCAGAAATTTTTTGAATAGAAACTTTTATCTCATTCAATAATTGTAAAACACCAAATTGTTCATTTTGAGATGCTGAATATGCTTTATGCAGATTTTCTTTGATAAATTCAATATGTGTTAATTGCTCTAATTGTGATTCTAATTCAATTTGATTGATATCAGTTAGTTGCAGCTGTTGCAATTCATTTAACAAAAACTGATGATAATCAAATTCTTGCTGTAATTGCCTTAAATTTGATTCAAACTGTTGTAAACTATCTACCTGATTTTTATAAATCTTGAGTTGCTCTTGGTATAAAACTAGGTTAGCTTCATTTGCTGAAAATGCGTCAAGCATCTTGAACTGATAATGATTTTCTGAAAGTTCTCTGGTTTCGTGTTGAGCATGAATATCAAGAAGTTTCTCGCCTAAATTTTGTAACTCTTGAAGATTAACAGGAGTATCATTAATAAATGCACGAGATTTACCGGTTGGAAGAATTTCACGTCGCAAAATGCTTATATGCTCATAATCAAGGTTGTTTTCGGAGAAAAATGATCTTAAATCATAACCCGAGATATCAAAATGTGCCTCAATAATACATTTTTCTTCTTTGGTTTTTAACGACGATAAATCAGCTCTTTTTCCAAGAACTAATTCTAAAGCTCCTAATAAAATTGATTTTCCGGCACCAGTTTCTCCGGTAATGATTGAAAACCCAGAAGTAAAATCCATCTTGAGATGCTCAATTAAAGCAAAGTTCTTAATGGATAATGATTGAATCATATAAGCTTATTCAATGAATAAATTTAAATTTTAATTTCAGACCATTTTGCTGAGTTCAATGGTGAAATTGTGAATAATTTATCAACTAAAGTTGCATTGTCAACTACAGGCCCGCCTGTAAAAATTGAAACAATCTCATCTGCTTTAGCATCAAAAAAAACACGAGTCAAAAATGAATTTGGTTTATTCAACTCCATGTAAGAAAGCTGAGTTATGGCAGAAATAATACGTTCCTTAGTTGTCTTTTGATCTTTATGCATTTGGTCTAAACCTTCAAAATGATATTGATAAAGAGCATCTCTGAACTGAACATATAAGTTTGACAAAACATTATTAATTAAAAAATATCTATTCTGGTTGGTGTCTCCCATGTTCCACCCAGGATAACCGCTTGACTGTGCAGTTGTTGCAATGTCTTGTGCAATTTCATAATATGCAGTTCCACCATCTTGACTAAAGGTATCCGCATCAAAACCAATTATCATCAAACAATAAAATGATACTACCGAAACCAAATTTGACTCAAATGCATTGGGATTGTAATTAAGAATTTGAAATTCTGTATAATCAAAACTAAAATCCTTGTCATTATAATTAAAAATCGGAGAACTATAGGCTGAGTTGTATATAGGTCTTGATGATTGAACCTGAATGGAACCTTTATAAATGCTTCCGTTAACTTCGTCAATGGTTATAAACATTGAGCATGTGATTCTCTCATTGTTTTTGAGTTTCAAAGCATTGTTGGTCCAAGAAGTTTTATTGACAAAATCATTCAATGAACGTTCTAAAGTTTTAAAAACTTGAGCATTGCTACCTCCTACTTTAGCAGAATTGACCTTAACGGTACAATTAAGTTCCTGTGAATGAAGAAAACCCCACGAAAAAAACAAACAAATGAAAAAAATATTACGCATGGTAATGAGCTATTATTTTGTTGATGATATCTAGCGCTACAAGCTCTTTTGATTGCAACGGTTTGGGTTCAATATTATTTTGTTTATCAATAAATGTTACTTGATTTGTAGCTACTCCAAAACCGGATCCGGGATCACGCAACGAATTTAAAACAATCAAATCTAAGTTTTTTTTCTGGATTTTCAACTGGGCATTTTCTATTTCATTTTCGGTTTCTAAAGCAAATCCGATTAAAAACTGATGCTGTTTAATTTTTCCGAGTGAAGCCAATATATCAGGAGTTTTTTCAAGTTCTATATGAAACTCAGAGGCATTTTTTTTGATTTTTTGACGAGCAATAGTTTTAGGACGATAATCAGCAACAGCCGCAGCACAGATAGCAACATCAACAGATGAATAAAATTCATGGCAGGCTTGATACATCTCTTGTGCGCTGATTACTTTGATTAATTGAATATGAGCATGATTGGTTTCAAATTGAGTTGGACCTGAGACCAATACGACTTGTGCCCCTAAATCAGCTGCGCATATTGCGATATCAAAACCCATTTTGCCTGAAGAATGATTTCCGATAAATCGAACCGGATCAATGGCTTCAAAGGTTGGTCCGGCGGTAACCAGTATTTTTTTTCCTTTAAGCGGAAGTCTTGAAGATAAATCTTGCTCAATAAATGCAAGAATATTTTCGGGTTCAGCCATTCTACCCTCGCCTGATAACCCACTAGCTAATTCGCCTGACTCGGCAGGAATGATGATGTTTCCGAATTGTTGCAATGAGTGAAAACTAGCCAGAGTTGAGGGATGCTTATACATATCTAAATCCATGGCTGGCGCAAAATACACCGGGCATTTAGCTGACAAATAGCACGCAATTAAAAAATTATCGCAATTGCCATTGGCCATTTTTGATAGCGTGTTGGCTGTGGCCGGGGCAATAAGCATTAAATCTGCCCACAAACCTAACTCAACATGATTATTCCACATAGCATTATCAACAGTTTGCTCATCTTCATTATAAAAGGAAGAGTAAACTGGATTTTTAGAGAGTGTGGATAAAGTGAGCGGAGTAATAAAATCTTTAGAAGCCGGAGTCATGACCACGCGGACATGAGCACCGGCTTTTATAAAAAGACGAACCAAATGCGCAGTCTTATATGCGGCAATCCCGCCAGAAATTCCCAGCAATATTTTTTTTCCGCTTAAGACCGACATGGTTATAAATTATTTTTTTTCGTTTCGGTGGTAAATTTTACCATCCATCCATTCTTGAACTGCTAAAGCATGAGGCTTAGGAAGTTTTTCGTAGAATTTTGAAACCTCAATTTGCTCCTTATTTTCAAAAACTTCTTCAAGGCTGTCGTTATAGGTAGCAAATTCTTCGAGTTTTTCAGTCAATTCTTTTTTGATTTCAGAATTGATTTGATTGGCTCTTTTGGCCATGATGGTAATGGCTTCATAAATGTTTCCGGTAGGCTCTTCAAGTTGAGACTTGTTGTATGTAATAGTGTTTACCGGAGCATTGGTTTTCTTCAAATCCATGACGTTTTTATTTTTCGTATTTTTTTAATTCTTCTTCAATTCTTGCCAACATTTGGTCGGCTTTGACTTTATATTCTGTATTGTCCTTAAATTTCATCAATCCGGTGTAAGCCATTTTAGCATTTTTAAAACGTTCTTCCATTTTGGATGGAATACTGTTGATGGCAAGCTTGTAGGCAGAATCTAATTTTAAAAACAATGCTTCTTCTTTGTATTTGGTACCCGGAAAATCTGAAACAAAATTATCTAAAACAACCAAAGCTGATTTATAATCTGAAATTGTATTGTATTGCTTGGCAATTTCAAAGTACTTTTTTTCAATTTTATCAGTCAATTTTTTTAGCGTAGCATTGGCTTCAGGTAAATAGGTAGAATTTGGATATGTATCAATAAAAGATTGTAACTTATTGATCGCCTTATATGTATCAGCTTGATCTAAACTGTATGTTGGTGACAATTTAGAAAAACATAAACCTTCTAAAAATGCAGCTTCTTCAACCTTTTCACTTTTTGGATAGCTCGAAACAAAGCTCTCAAATTGATAACCTGCTAAATAGCATTGTTCTGTTTTGTAATAAGACTGAGCATACATGTAGAACATTTTTTCAGACTGTGGTTTTCCTCTAAATGCCGGAGCCATTTGCTCAAACAAACGAATTGCTTTGCTGTACTTTTTGGCTTCGTATTTTTGGACTGCGGCTTCATATTTAACAGCCATATCTTCAGACTTTAGTGCCTTCTGATATTGACCACATGAAACCATTAATAATGGCCAACTGAATAATAGAAAAAGTTTCTTCATAAAAATGTCCAGAACAATGCTCTAGCCTCGTCTTTAAAAACGAACTGCAAATGTAGTTATAAATTGGTTACGACAAAATATTTTTTATTAGCTCAAATACTAAGTGATATTTAGATTTTTAACGATTAGTTTGATTCTATCAGCTAAATCTTGATTGACGTTTACCAATGGCAATCGGACAGTATTTTCAGACAATCCAAGTGATTTGAAAACTTCTTTGATTCCGGCCGGATTACCTTGTTCAAAAATCATATCAATCAAGTCGGCATAACGATAATGCAATGCATAAGCTTCATCTACTTTTCGCTGTAAACCAAGACGAATCATTTCTGAAAAATCTTTCGGACAGCCTTCGGCAATTACAGAAATCACTCCGCTTCCACCGGCCAAAACCATGGGCAAAGCAATCATATCATCACCTGAAATCACCAAGAAATCTTTAGGTTTATGTTGAATGAGTTGCATGGCTTGAACCAAATCACCAGCCGCTTCTTTGATAGCAACGATGTTTTTAAAGTCTTGTGCTAATCGAATCACTGTTGAAGGCAACATATTGCTTGAAGTTCTACCGGGAACATTATACAAAATAATTGGTTTTGGTGAAACTTCGGCAATGGCTTTGAAGTGTTGATATATACCTTCTTGCGTTGGTTTGTTGTAATATGGAGAAACCGATAAAATAGCTTCAAAAGCTGACAAATCGCTGGTTTTTAACTCTTCAACAACCTCGGCAGTATTGTTGCTTCCGACGCCTAAAACCAGTGGTAATCTACCCTTGTTGGCTTCAATAACGGTTTGAATAACCAGCTCTTTCTCGGCTTTTGAAAGTGTAGCACTCTCAGCGGTGGTTCCTAAAACCACTAAATATTCAATTTTGTTTTCAACTTGAAAATCAACGATTCTTTTGAGTGCCGCAACATCTACAGAAAAGTCATTTTTAAACGGTGTGACCAGAGCTACTCCGGTGCCAATAAGAGATTGCATGTTATATTTTGTTTAATATTTTTAAATACTTGAAAAGTTCTTCAACAAAAACTTGAAAATTTTCGGCATTGGTGTTAATCATCAAATTGTTTAGTTTCTTGTCAATTGAAGCAAATCCGACTTTAAAAGCTGCTTTAGATTGATTTGTTGCCAAAAGCAAAGCAGCCTTTTCTGTATCATAATAATTAATCAATAAATCAAACTTCTGAGCTGTAAAATTCTTTACTTCTGATTTGTCAAACGTAGCCTTCCAGCTTAAGTCATTGTGACTAAAAACCGGATAGTCAAAAGTTTCTTTTTTTTTGATTTTGTCTTTGAAAACCAATACGCTAATATTGTTTTCTTGAATTCCGTTTTTAACTAATTGGTCAACTAAAGCTTGACGCTCGTAAAAGTAGGTTTCGTCAAATATAATCCCAACGGTTTCAATAGCTTTGGGTGAATCAATATGTTTTACATTAGAGAGATTTTTCTTAACGGTTTTTTGCGTAAAAAAATTCTTCAAATAATTTAAAAACATACTACTTTTACTTGGTTCACAAATTTAATTAAATAAGTTTCATTCAGGATGCCAAAACTAAAAAACTATAACGCTCTTACGGTTTATTTTGTTTTATTCTTAACATTTTTACTGGGCATTTCTTGCGGTCATCAAAAACTTTATGTTGACCAAGTTACCGGTAAAGAAATTGGTATTACTGACCAACAAAAAGAAGCTGCTGAAATTGAGCAATTTATCAAACCTTATCGAGAGCATATTGATCAGGATTTGAGTGCAGTTTTGGCATTTGCACCCCAAACATTAGACAAAAACGGTCAATGGCAAACTCCGATGGGCAATTTGTTTGCCGATGTGGTCATGCAAAAAGGCAATCCGGTTTTTCAGAGCCGAGAGAAAAAATCAATTGATATTGTTTTGCTCAACCACGGCGGAATTCGCTCTATTATTCCGCAAGGAAATGTAACAGCCAGAACCGCTTTTGAGATCATGCCATTTGAAAATAGTTTGGTGGTAATTGCCCTCAAAGGCGAACAAATTGAAGAAATGCTCCAATATATCATTACTGAGAAAAAGCCACATCCCATCAGTGGAATTACTTTTACTATTGGAACAGATAATAGACCCAAAAATATTCAAATTCAAGGAAAACCATTTTATTCGAACCAAATTTATTACGTGGGCACCAACGATTATTTATCCAACGGTGGTGATAATATGAACTTCTTTAAAAAAGGAATTTACAAATACGATTTAGATTATAAACTCAGAAATATCTTGATTGACTATTTTAAAGATGTTGACACCATTCCGCTGATTCAAGATCAACGAATCACGATTGAAGGACAGCAGCCCTAGCCTCGATTCCTTCGGCTGTCACTTCGTTCGAGTGAAGCCGGCATCCTCGCGGAGTTTACGCAGCGAGATAAAGGCGAAAAGCGGGATTAGCTCTAAATTAAAAATCAATTTGTACTGATTATTCTTCATATGAAAAGACGCGATTTTATTGAAAAAACATTGGCATCGACCGCCTTGGTTGGTTTGGGACTCGGTTTGAGCAGTTTTCAATCGGCCAAGAAAAAGCATTTGACCATTTTGCATACCAATGATGTGCACAGTTATATTGATCCGTTTCCGCCGACGCATCCGAAAAACCCGAATATGGGCGGTGTGGCTCGTCGGGCAGCTTTGATTGAATCAATTCGGGCTGAAAGTTCAAATGTGCTCTTGCTGGATGCCGGTGATATTTTTCAAGGAACGCCTTATTTTAATTATTATGGTGGCGAGCTTGAATTTAAGCTCATGACTATGATGAAATATGATTTGGCCACACTCGGCAACCATGATTTTGACAACGGAATTGATGGCTTTCATGCGCAATTGCACAATGCTGGTTTTGGATTTGTATCGGCCAATTACGATTTTAAAAACACAGTGCTCAACGGATTGATTCCGCCGTATAAAATTTTCAATAAAGACGGAATTAAAGTGGGTGTTTTTGGTTTGGGCGTTCAGCTAGAAGGCTTGGTAGACAAAAAAAACTCAAAAGAAACGGTTTATAACGATCCGGTAGAAATTGCTCAAGATATGGCCCGAATTCTGAAACAGGAACAACATTGTGATTTAGTGATTTGTCTGTCGCATTTGGGTTATCAGTACAAGAATGAACCTGATAAAATTTGCGATGTAAAATTGGCGGCTTTAACCCAAGATATTGATTTGATTATTGGCGGGCACACGCATACATTTTTAGACAAACCTACAGTTTTAAAAAACGCAGTTGATCAAGAAGTCTTGGTGAATCAAGTGGGCTGTTACGGTATCAACTTAGGGCGAATTGACTTTTATTTTGATTCTGACAACCAAAAAGCCAATCACGGAAGATCGATCATCGTTTGATTTTCATCAGATTCGGTTTCTTTCATAAACATGTAAAACGCATAATGTCCAAGCGAGAAAACCAAAGCTGAGACAGGCTGAAAAACTATGTTTGAAAGATAAAAATGTTGAATCATAAAAACCACCACCAAAAAAGTAAACAATAATGTACTGATGATGAGCCAAGAGTTTTGCTTGTTGTCATACATTACGTATTGAGACAATCCCAAACCACTAAAGATTGAAATAATCAAATCGTTGATAATACTCGGATAAAAGTTCGGATTATCAGGCGGAATGATGATGTAGATTAAATACGAAAAAATAAAAATAAAGGGCAATGTTGCCAATACCAACGGCAATAGTAAAACAGGGCTTCCCACTTTTATAACTGTAATAATGGTTGCTATACGATAAAATAAAAACGAAATAATGGCCAACATTACACACTCTGAACTATATGACAATAGGAATAAATTGGATAAAAAGGCAAATACGAGTGCTATTACATACCAATAACAAACTTTTTTGGCTGTCTTAAGATATTGCCACAATATAAGCGGAATTAAAATAGGTTTAAATATATATAAAGCAAGCTCCCATTGATTATATTCAGAAATAATCAATACAAGGGTAACCCAAAAAAATAAAATGCTAACAATATGTGATTTAAGAGTTTGCATGATTTGATTCGTTGGCTGTCTGTACAAATTTATAAAAAGAAAATGTTGCCAACGACGATAAAATAATTTCAATAGGTTTATAAACGATGTTAAACTCTACGTTCAAAAAATAATGCTCTATAAAAACAATAAATCGAAATCCTATATATAGCAGCGTACTTATCAGGAGTAATGAATGAGTTCTGTTGTCATTTTTGAGATAGTTTACTACTGATACTCCGCCTAAAATTGATATCAAAATATTTTGGAGAATAAGTATGTCAAACTCAATATCTGAAACATCGCTGGTTACCGAAGCTAAATAAAAAAAGACAAGTAAAAACGGAAAAGTAGCCGTAAGTATGTATAAGTAGTTTCGGTTAGTTGTATTCTTAAAAACCAAAATCAAAGATAAAATTCGCAAGAGAATAAAGCTAACCAGAGTATAAACAAATAGGTTGGTCATAGCAAAAAAATAATAAACATTACTGACAATTTGTACCAGTAACAATACCAACATTAGGGTAGATTTTGATTTGAACTCATTAAAATACAAACCGAGTAATAAAATGGGTAATGCTACATGAGCAGCAAAAATCAGTGGTTGATAATTGATTATTGAAGCTAATATTTCAACAAGAATCATCAAAAAATAAGCACTGGTGAGTACTCGTGATCGTATATGTTGGTCGAATAAAATCATCACTTATCAAGCCTTCATTCTTCGGCTTTGATTAACAATTGAGTAACGACGTCTCTTTCGTTCATCACGAACCATAAACTTATACAAAAGGTATTGGGCTGCAGCAAAAAACAGCATAGCTACCGCTTGTAATTGATCCAAACTAGAATGAAAACCTTTGATAACTACAATAAATTGAGTAGCAGTAAAAAGCATCGTACTTACAAGCAAAAAAGTGTTTGAAATAGAAGACTTTATAACATAACTACTCAAACAAAATCCTCCAAAAAGAATCATGAAAATACCTTGAATCAAGTACAATATAAAATGATTTGAGAGCTGATGATAGGCAACATTAGCTACAAATAAAAAAATAAATAAAAATGGTAAACATCCTAAAACAAAAGGAACGTAACCAGGAAATCTTACTCGTCTCAATACCAATGACATCACCAACAAACGATAGATAAGAATAAAAGAAGCGCCAATAATAAAATGGGTTGGGCTGCTTTTCATCAAAAATAAATTGGCCAACCAAGCCGAAACCAAAGCTGATACAAAATATAAGTCAAACCTTTTAGATGATAGGTAATAGATTAAAATTAATAAAGGCATCAAAAAAGGCTTTGACAACGATATATAAAATGAATCGTTGTAATACTCAGCTAGCACTTCAACTAGCGAAAGGAAAAAGTAAATGGCTATAAATGGTTTGATCAATCTTTTTTTGAACAAAACCTCGCTTTTCTTTTTCATGATGCGTGGTGTGGTTTTTCTCGGCTAAATTTACATAAATTATTAAATAATGTTTTGGGAATTAGCAAAAAACCAATTATTTACTTCTTAAAACGAAATACTTTACCAGAAAATAGTAAGAAAATAACTGTGCCGCAAACTCAAAATAATTCAAAAATGAAATTTTATATATAAACTCAAATAACATATAAAACACATCTGAGACCACGCTGGTCAAAACAAACATCAACATGAAAAAAGCATGAACTGATATTTTGGTTGCATAACAATACACCGACAAAGAGGATAACCCACCCAAAAAAATTCCATAAATTATTACCGGCCAAACCAACTCAGGATTAGTATCGGCAAACATACCTATGAGCTCTGATAAAACATACATCAGAAAAAGAAAAATGGCAACAGCAATAAACCCGCCTGTTCTATCCCATTTTAACTTAAGAACATCAATAATTATGCATCTCAAAATAAGCACATAAGACATGAAAAACGGAATCATCAGCAGTAAAGTCTGATTTTCAAATCTAAGTAAAGCAATGGTGTCACCTACAAAATTGAATAATAAAACAGCAATATATACAGGCTCAACGGATGACTTTTTGATTGTGAGATAGTAATAAATAATGGCTGGAATAATAGCTGGTTTACTAATTAGCATTAATAATTCATTATCAATTATGGATGCCAAAACTGATAATGAACAAGCTATTAAATATAAAATTAACGCTACTTGCCTAGTTTTCATCAATCATGTTTTGATACTCTTGTTCGGTAATAATGGGTATGTTCAACTGATTGGCTTTTTCAAGCTTGGCCGGACCCATATTATCTCCGGCAATAACATAATCAGTTTTTGCTGAAATTGAACTTCCAACTTTCCCGCCATTATCTTCTATCGATTTTTTGAGTTCATCACGTGAAAAAATGCTAAAAACGCCTGAAACAACAAAAGTTTTACCTACCAATTTATCGGTTGCATTCGGATTGAATATTTCTATCAATTCCAACTGAACTCCGTAGTTTTTAAGTCGATTGATGAGTAATTTATTATCATTGTTTTCAAAAAACTCCAGAACACTTTGGGCAATCTTCTCACCTATTTCATCCACCAAAATCAAATCAGTTAAGCTGGCTTTTGAAAGCGCTTCAATATTTTTGTAATGTTTGGCTAACTTCTTGGCAACCGTTTCTCCCACATAGCGAATTCCTAAGGCATAAAGCACACGGTCAAACGGAACTTCCTTAGATTTTTGCACTCCATTGACCAAGTTTTCTGCTGATTTTTGCGCCATTCTATCAAGTGGGAGTAACTGTTCAACTTTCAAATCGTATAAATCAGCATAACTGTGGACTAATCCGTTTTGATACAAAAGCGCCACCGTTTCGCCTCCCAACCCTTCAATATCCATTGCTTTTCGGGTGATGTAATGCTGCACACGTCCAATGATTTGCGGCGGGCAACCATAATAATTTGGGCAATAATGATTGGCCTCACCTTCATGACGAATGAGCTCAGTCATACATTCCGGACAATGTGTAATATAATGTATAGGAGATGCTTCTGAGTTTCTTTGAAATAAATCTACACCAATTATTTTAGGAATAATTTCACCCCCTTTTTCTACATAAACCACATCGCCAAGACGAATATCTAGCTTTTCAATTTGATCAGCATTGTGCAAAGATGCACGTTTTACAATGGTTCCTGCAAGTTGAACAGGTTCTAAATTGGCCACCGGCGTAATAGATCCTGTACGACCAACTTGATAATCAATTGAATTGATTCGGGTTGAGACTTGCTCCGATTTAAACTTATAAGCAATGGCCCAACGCGGTGACTTAGCTGTGTAACCGAGTTCATCTTGATGCTGAAAACTGTTTACTTTAATAACTACACCATCGGTTTCATAAGGCAAGTCATGTCGATGAACATCCCAGTAATCGATAAAAGCAAAAACATCCTCTAAATTTTGGGCAAGCTTAGTTTGTTGCGGAACTTTAAAACCCCACGAGCGCGCATGCGACAAACCATCGAATTGGGTATTAAACGGAAGATTATTTCCTATCAGAAAATAAAGCAAACAATCCAGCGGACGTTTGGCAACTTCAGCACTATCTTGCAACTTTAAACTTCCTGAAGCTGTATTTCTGGGGTTTGAATAAGGTGTTTCGCCAATTTCGATGAGTTCTTGATTCATTTTTTCAAAACCGGACAACGGTAAAATAATTTCACCACGGATATCAAACTTCTCAGGAAAATCATCGCCTTTTAATTTAAGCGGAACAGATTTAATAGTCTTGATGTTGGTAGTAACGTCATCGCCTTGAAAACCATCACCGCGGGTAACGGCTCGTTTTAGTTTGCCGTTTTCATAGGTAATGCTGATGGATGCTCCGTCATATTTGAGTTCGCAAGTATAAGCTAAATCAACATTGCCCAGCACTTTTTGAATGCGCGCTTCCCAATCTTTTAAATCGTCTTTTGAATAAGAATTATCCAATGAATACATGCGATATTCATGCTGTACGGTCTGGAAATTCTTGGTAATCGCACCGCCTACTCTTTGTGTGGGTGAGTTTTCATCAAAATATTCAGGATGTTGGCTTTCTAAATCTTGAAGTTGCTTGAGTTTTAAATCAAATTCAAAATCTGAAATCGTTGGTGCATCGAGCACATAATATTGATGATTGTGAAAGTTGAGTTCTTCGCGTAAGCTTTGAATGGTTTTGAGCACATCCATAAATTAACTGTTGTAAATCGATTGACTAAAATAGCTAATTTATCACAGTCTGACGGAAAAACTTACGAACGAATTACCTGCATGAGTTGTTGATACATTTCGCCTCCGCTAAGATATGCGCCTTGTTGTATCAAGCTGAAAATATCTGCATTGCGCTCTTGCGTATAGTTTTTCCGGCCTAATCTGATTTCAACCTCAGGCCCAAACATTTCTTGGTTGAGCCATTGCAAACCTTCTTGACTGAGCAAATCAATATCCGGGCGCAATGATTTGATGATGATGGATTCGATGTGCGATTCAAAACATTCAAACAAAAATACATGGGTATTTGAAAAATGCTCTAAGTAACGAGTTCTTGAAAGCACGCCTTCCCAAATAAGATCTGAAAAAACATCAAGTTCCTGTTCAGCTACTTCTGGTTTCTGAGCTTTGAGTTCGTCCCATTCGTTTTTATCAATGGTTTGAGATGCGAGAAAGTTAATGAATTCAGGGTGTAATTCTTCAAACTGTTCTTGGGTTAATCGAGCGTATTTCATGATACGAATGCTAATTTGTAGTTGAATGCACTAGCCCATTTGATATTAAGAGGAGGGAGTCCAGTGGACTTCAGGTATCATTCCTTATAAATATGCAAATAAAGCCCTAAGGTGTTACTAAAACCCTAGCCCGGATAGAAGCGATATCCTTTTGTTCTGGTGTTCAGAACAAAAGATAAAGCGGATAGCCGGATGAGCT
Organism: Flavobacterium sp. CYK-55; assembly: GCF_018413465.1. Lineage (GTDB taxonomy): Bacteria > Bacteroidota > Bacteroidia > Flavobacteriales > Flavobacteriaceae > Flavobacterium. Next base: position 170,446 of record NZ_JAHCDK010000003.1, on the reverse strand, counting down.
TTAAATTAAAAAAAAATCCCGACTTAAAAATCGGGATTCTTGAAAAAAGTATTTCGAAATATTATTGCTCAGCAATTACTTCGTATGATAATTCAACCACAACTTCTCTGTGTAAACGAACGTTGGCAGTATATTTACCTGTACGTTTAACGATTCCGCTGGTGATGAATTTTCTGTCAATATTATGACCTGCTTTTTCTAATGCTTCAGCGATGTTCATGTTGGTCACTGAACCAAACAATTTTTCGCCACCTGCTTTAGAGAAAATTTTGATTTCAACCGCTTTCAAAGCTTCGCCTAATGCTTGAGCATCACTCACTAATTTTGCTTCTTTGTGCGCTTTTTGTTTTAAGTTTTCAGCCAATACTTTTTTAGCTGAAGGTGTTGCCATGTGAGCAAAACCTTGTGGAATAAGGTAGTTGCGACCGTAACCAGCTTTTACTGTTACGATATCATCTTTAAAACCTAAATTCTGTACGTCTTTCTTTAATATAAGTTCCATAATTGCTCTTCCTTATTATTTTAGTAAATCAGCCACATATGGCAATAATGCTAAATGTCTGGCTCTTTTGATAGCAACTGACACTTTTCTTTGATATTTCAAAGAAGTTCCTGTCAGACGACGAGGTAAAATTTTACCTTGCTCGTTTACGAATTTCAACAAGAAGTCCGGATCTTTATAATCTACATATTTGATACCGGCTTTTTTAAAACGACAGTATTTTTTGGTTTTGTTCGTTTCTATATTTAAAGGTGTAAGATATCTGATATCTCCATCTTTCTTACCTGAAGCTGATTGTTGGATATTTGCCATGATTACGCTTTTGCATTTAATTTGGTTCTTCTTCTCTCTGCCCAGGCAACCGCATGTTTGTCTAAGCTAACTGTAAGGAAACGCATCACTCTTTCGTCGCGTCTGAATTCAGTTTCAAAAGCCAATAAAACTTCTGGTGTTACTTTAAATTCGAACAAATGGTAAAAACCACTTTTCTTGTTTTGGATTTCATAAGCCATCTTTTTTAGGCCCCAATCCTCTTTAGAAATCATTTCGGCTCCACGGGAAGTAAGAAAATCTTCAAATTTGCTCACTGTTTCCTTTACCTGAACATCAGATAAAACGGGATTTAAAATGAAAACAGTTTCGTAATGTTTCATAATAATTAATTAAGGTGTTTTTTGAATAATCGCGCAAAAGTAGTAATTAAATTTTAATAAACAAGAAAAATGCATTTTTTATCGTTTAAACGCAAAAAAAACCGATAAACATTAGGTTGGTAATATAAAAGATTCTACATTCGCCTCACCAAATCTATAATAAATTAGAATTATGAAACTAAATTGTGTTGTAGTTGATGATAGTTCCATCCAAAGGATGATCATCGCAAAGCTAGTAAATAATCATCCAAATTTACATTTAATTGGAGATTTTTCTAATGCAATTGAAGCAAAAAATTGCATGTCGGTTCATACTGTTGATCTCATCTTTCTAGATGTTGAGATGCCGGTCATCAGTGGATTTGATTTTCTTGATGGTTTAAAGTCTAAACCACAAATCATTTTTATTACTTCAAAAGCAGAATATGCAATGAAAGCGTTCGATTATGACGCTACTGATTATTTGCAGAAACCTATTGCTTTAGATCGTTTTAATGCTTCGGTTAAAAGAGCAATGGATTTCCATATGCTCAAAAAAGAAAATCAAGAAGAAGAAGGCGAACATATTTTCATTAAAAGTAACCTTAAAAAACTAAAAGTGTACACTTCAAAAATCAAATGGATTGAAGCTTTTGGTGATTACGTGAAAGTGGTAACCGAAGAAGACAGCAACTTGGTTCTTTCAACGATGAAATCATTTGAGAAAGATTTATCAAAAGAAAAATTTATCCGAGTACACAAGTCTTACATCATTAATATTGATAAAGTAGAACGATTCAACAGTAAATACGCCGAAATCGGAATTACAAAAATACCACTAAGCCGCAACAAAAAAGACGATTTGATCAGAGCTTTGGCTATTGCCTAGTAAAAGTCAACGTTAACAGAAACTTTTACAGCTCTGAATTGCGCAACCGTATCAAAACTATCCAGTATTTTCTGGATAGTTTTTTTTATGCCGTTTAATGACTGATCTTGAGGGATTTTGATCAAAATCAATCGAATATATTCATTGCGGATTCTTCCCACCGGCGGCTCTTCAGGACCAAGAACAGGAATATTCAGATGTTGCTTCATAACATCAGTAAGCCACTGTGCCGATTGTTTGAGTTTTTCAAAATCGCGATGTTTAAGCGTAAGTCTTACCAATCGGGTATAGGGTGGATATTGATAAATTTTGCGTTCATATAATTGTTCGCGATACATGGCTAGATAATCGGTTCGGGTAACTTGCTGGATAATGTTATGATACGGATTATATGTTTGTATCATCACTTTACCTGATTTTTCAGAACGCCCTGCCCTGCCCGACACTTGAGTCATCAGCTGAAAACTCCTTTCAAAAGCTCTAAAATCAGGGTGATACAACATATTATCGGCATTCATGATACCCACTAAGCTGACTTTTTCAAAATCAAGCCCTTTGGCTAGCATTTGGGTTCCGATTAATATATCAGCCTCATGATTTTTAAAACTATCAATGATTTTCTCAAAGGCATATTTGGCACGGGTGGTATCTTGATCCATTCTGATGATGCGCGCCTGCGGAAATATCTGCTCTAGTTCTTGTTGCACTTGTTCGGTTCCAAAACCTTTGGTTTCAAGATCAACACCAGAGCAGCTATGACATCGCGACGGATTGGCCATTGAATAACCGCAATAATGACAACGCAACTGATTTTTGTGTTTGTGATAAGTCAAACTCACATCGCATTGCGGACATTGAGCCACATGACCACAAATCATACATTCAACCACCGGTGAATATCCTCGTCTGTTTTGAAATAGAATAATCTGTTCTTTGTTGGCTAAAGCATTTTGAATCTCTTCGATCAATGCATCACTGAAATGCCCTGTCATTTTCTTGCGGAAATATTTATCCTTAAGATCAACTAATTCAATTTCAGGCAAGCTAAAATTTCCAAATCTGTGCATTAATTCAACTAAACCATATTTGCCGTTTTGCGCATTGAAATAACTTTCAAGCGAAGGCGTAGCTGACCCCAACAAAACCTTGGCCTGATATTTTGCTGCCAAAACAATGGCTGTATCACGTGCATGATATCGCGGAGCCGGATCGTGCTGTTTGAAGGTTTGCTCGTGCTCTTCATCAATAATCACACAACCTAAAGTTTTAAACGGCAAGAACAAAGCCGAGCGCGCACCAATAACAATTTGTGCTTTTGAAGCATTTTGCAAAACATTGCGCCAAACCTCTACACGCTCATGATTACTGTATTTTGAATGATACACTGAAACCAATCCGCCAAAATGATTTCTCAAACGATCAACCAACTGAGTCGTTAAAGCAATTTCGGGCAACAAATACAAAACTTGCTTGTTTTGTTCTAAAAGCGATTTAATGAGTTCAATATAAACTTCTGTTTTTCCGCTTCCGGTAACACCATGCAAAAGGCAAACCTCTTTGGTTTTCCAATGTTCGAGTATTGAATCTTTGGCTAATTGTTGTTCGGCACTGAGTTCTAAGTTCAATAAAGCAAAATTTTCGGTAAAATCGACTCGGTCTTTCTGCAAAAAATAAACTTCAAAAACACCTTTGTCAATCAAACTCTTTACGGTGGCTGAAGACACTTGGGCAATATCAGTAAGTTGTTTAACCGAAATAGCTTCGGTTTGTATTGCTTTGAGCTGAAAATAATGCATCATCAGCTGAGTTTGTTTGCTGCCTTTCAAGCTATTGAGCAAATCATTTAAATGCACATCCTGAGCATAATCAGGATGCAATCGAATATACTTTATCAGTTTAGGTTTATAGGTTTCGGTAACTTCTTCGTGTATTGAAAGCACTTGTTTTTCAAGCAATCGATACAAAATCGGAAAAACTTTTTTCTTGTTTAATATAGATACAATCTCATCGATTTTCAAAGATGATTGATGTTGTAAAGCCTGATAAACCAAAAATTCATCATCGGTAAATTCTGAAGCATCAAAATATCGTTCAGTATTGCGGGTAACAATCGTTTCGCTTTCAAGCAATAATGAACTCGGCATGGCTCCGCGATATACTTCGCCCAGAGAACACATATAATACTGAGCCATCCATTTCCAATGTTCTATTTGAATTTCACTAACAATGGGTTGTTCATCAAGAATCTGATCAATTTCTTTTGCTTCATACAACAAAGGTTGGTTTTGATGCAAATCAAGAACCAAGGCTGTGTATAGTTTGCTTTTTCCAAACGGAACTACCACGCGCATTCCTTTTTTTATAAAATGAAATTCTGCCTCAGATATCTGATAAGTAAAAGTTTTGGGCAATGCCAAGGGCAAAATCACTTCGACAAAAAAAGGCATGGTAATGAATTTATTTAATACGTTCCCAAATTTGCGTGCGGCCTAACAAATTAATCCCAATAAATCCGCGTACTTTGAGGCGGTCACGGCTTTCAAGTGAAATGGAGCATTTGTATAGTTTTCCGTGTTTTGGGTCAAGAATTTTTCCGTGTGTATATTCGTCTTTGTCTTTAACCAAACCTTTAATGACTACTAACCCCAAAATTGGTTTGTTTTTATCTTCTCCTTGGCATTGTTCGCAGCGTGGAACTTTTACTTTGGGATTGAAAATTTCTATGACTTTCCCGTAAATTTTGTTCTGTTTCTCATAAATCTCAATAATCGAAACTGCTTTTCCGGTTTGATCGTCGATGGTTTTCCATCTTCCAAGAACAGAGTGATGTTGTGCTGATAAAAGCGCAGATAAAAACAAAAATGCTATAATCAGACCTTTTTTCATATTAAGCAGACAGTTCTTTTTCGCGCTTAAGTTTATTAATGAGTGCATCTAACTCAAAGCCCATGAGCAAAATCATACAGTTGAGCCAAATGTAAAACATCATGATCAGCAAGGTTCCTATTGAACCATACAGCTCATTATACTTAGAAAACTTTACTACCCAAATACCAAAACCGTAAGACGAAATAATAATCAGAATTGTTGTAAACACTGAACCGATTGATATAAAAGAACGTCGGCGATCATGACTCACGCCAAAGCGGAATAAAATTGAAGTTGTAAACAAAATCATCAAAATAACAAAAGCATATCGCCCCATAATAATCAGCGGAATGCGGTCACTGAGTACATCTTGAATAGATGTTGTCTGAATAAATACCTCAAAAACAACAATCATTGCTACGGTAAACAGTAATAAAAATGACAACACGAGCGAGATGCCCAAAGCCACAAAATACTGTCTGAAAAAACCGCGTCTGATGATGACGTGTTGTGAAGTTTCAAATCCGCCTAAAATAGCATTGAGCCCATTGGCCATCAATAAAATAGCCATCAAGAAACCCGTTGATAACAAACCTGAATGACTGTTGTTGAGGATATCACTGATGATGGAAGCCACAGCATCATAGGTTTTAGGCGGGACACTCTCGCCTACAAATCGCATAAAATCTTGCTGAAAACCTTCAATGGGTATGTACGGAATCAAGTTCAAAATAAACAGCGCAAACGGAAACAACGCCATAAAAAAGCTAAAGGCAATCGCTGCAGCTCTGTACGATAAGGCTCCTTCAGCCACCCCCAGAATATATAATTCAAGTAAATCATACAACGAAAGACCATGCAGCCAAGGCAAAGGTACTCGTTGGGTAACCCGCATCAAATTGCGCGCAACCGGAATTTTATTGATGACATTTTCAATCGGTTCGCTCATGTTTAAAACGCTTTAAGGCTTAAATCCATGTTGTATACCGAGTGCGTTAAAGCGCCCGATGAAATATAATCAACGCCACAATCTGCATATTGACGAATGGTTTTTTCGTTGATGTTTCCCGAAGATTCACTCTGACATTGAGTGCCGATGAGCGCCACCGCTGTTCGGGTGTCTTCAAAATTAAAATTGTCAATCAGAATGCGATGCACACCGTCACTTTGCAGGATTTCTTTGATTTCATCTAGGTTTCTGGCTTCGACAATAATCTTTAAATCAAGGTTATTTTGAGACAAATATGCTCTGGTTTTGGCAATGGCTTGCGTAATTCCGCCGGCAAAATCAATGTGATTGTCTTTGAGCATAATCATATCATACAAAGCAAATCGATGGTTTTCACCGCCGCCTATTTTGACCGCCCATTTCTCGGTAGCCCTAAATCCGGGGGTTGTTTTGCGCGTATCGAGAATTTTGGTTTGGGTGCCCGAAAGCAGCTGCACATACTGATGGGTTTTGGTAGCAATGGCCGACATGCGTTGCATAGAATTGAGTACCAATCGCTCGGCTTTAAGAATCGATTGCGAACTTCCGCTCACATGAAAAACCACATCGCCGTGTTGCACTGAGCTTCCGTCTTGAATAAAAACTTCTATTTCAAGCGATGGATCCACCGTTTTAAAAATCATTTCGGCAAACGATACGCCTGCAATAATGCCCTGATCTTTGACCAAAAGTTTGGCTTTACCACGCGCCTCTGCCGGAATACAAGCTAGAGAACTGTAATCGCCCGGACCAATGTCTTCGCGGATTCCGTTGTTGATAATCAGTTGTAATTCGTTTAGAAATTGAGCTTCAGAAATCATGTATTTGGGTATTTCAGGCTAAAAATAATCTTTTTTTACGGATAATACTACAGAGAAAAATTCCAAGGCAAAGTACTGTATAACAATTGCCCGTTTTTGACTTCAAGCGGCGATTCAAAATTGTTGGTATACAAAGCGCCGGTGCCCAAACCTTGCGGCATTGGATTGTTTTGCATGAAAGCCCATTGCGCAATGGCATTCAGACCAACATTACTCTCCAGCGCAGACGTGACCCACCAACCCACCTTATATTTTCGGGCGATATCAATCCACTGAGATGAACCTTTGAATCCGCCCACAAAACTGGGTTTGAGAATAATATATTGCGGTTTGATTTGCTCGAGTAAAGCTTCTTGATCTGAAGCCGAAAACACACCAATGAGTTCTTCATCTAACGCTACCGGAATCGGGCTCTGAGCGCATACATTGGCCATCTCATAAATTTGCCCTTTGGCGATAGGCTGTTCAATGCTATGAATTTTAAATTCAGAAAGTTGCGACAGTTTATCTAAAACATCATTTGATGAAAAAGCGCCATTGGCATCGACGCGAATTTCAATTTGTTCCGGGGAATAATGCGCTCTGATAAATGATAAAAGTGCGAGTTCTTTATGAAAATCAATAGCGCCGATTTTGAGTTTGATGCAATGAAAACCACTGTGCAATTTTTCATCGATTTGTTGGCGCATTGATGCTTGGTCGCCCATCCAAATCAAGCCGTTGATGGGGATTCCTTGTTCATGACGCGTAAAGGCTGATGGGAAAAGCTCAAATGGATGTTTTGAAGCCAACGACAAAAAGGCCATTTCTAAACCAAACTGTATCGACGGGAACTCGATCAATTCATCGTATAAAACGGCTAAACCCAAATGTATATTTTGGCAAGTCCAGCGCAGTTTTTCTTCGTAACCCGGACGATCGTCGGCGCTTAGACCGCGCAAAATTCCGCACTCGCCTATGCCGGTTTTGCCTTCGTGTTCTAAAAGAATAAACCAAGTTTCTTTTTGATGCAAAACGCCGCGCGAAGTTCCGGCAGGCTTTTTAAAGTTGAGTAAATATTGATGGTAACGCGCTTGCATTATTCTAGTTGCTTTAAAATGCGTTCAAAATCAGGGTGATGAATACCCATTTTTTCAAAAGTTTTGATGTCGGTTTGCGCTTGCTGAGCCCAACTTGTAGTATCAGTTACATTTTGTGAACGGAATTTTTTATACAAAGCTTTGGCATCAGAATAATGATCTTTGAGCAAATAAACATGCGACAATCTGAGTTGGGTGAGCAAATCAGTTGGATCGGCTTTTTGTCCTGCTTCTAAATATTTAAGCGCTTTGTCATATTGTTTGGTGAACAAATAACACAAACCCAATTGCCCGAAATCTGATGAACGCGGCGCCTCATTAACCACCGGAAGTAAAACCTTAATGGCTTCACCATATTGTGCTTTTGCTATGAAAGCTTCGGCTTGAGCTCGTTGCTTGTCAAATAAAACAACCGCAGCTCCGGATTCTTTATAACAGGCCAAACCGGCATCGCGAAACGCTTTGGTTTTTTCGGCCGCCAACAGTTTTTGATATTCGCTGTATTTGTATTGCTTTTGAATTTTATTCGAAACACAAACACAGTAATCATCGGCATCGGGAAGCTTTTGAGACAAATCGGTGGTTTTGCAAATATCAATGACCGATTTGCGTTTGTCGGGTGTCCAACCGCGGCTGAGTTTATAATCAACCCACGGAACGACTTCTAAGGCAATGCGCTGTTTGAGAATCCAGTTTTTGCTTTCAAAACCAAACCAAATAACTTTGTTTTTGAGACAAGCTGAGCTTTCAAGCGAAAGCCTGCGCGCATCTTTGTTGATGGGTTCTGATTGATAAAAACAAGCTGGCTCGGTGGTGCCTTCTTTTTGGTAGGCTAAAGCGGCTTCAGACGAGCTGAACAATCCGTAACGACACTGATCATCACCGGAAATTTTGGATAGCAGAAACACCGCTCCGGCCGAACCCGCACTAATACCGGTTGGGTCGGGAATGGCTTTGAGCAAAGAAACCAAACTTGAAGACAGCTTTTGATTTTCATCAAGCAGTGTAATTCTAAACACAATTTCGGTAGTGCCAACAGGTAATTCTTCTGTTGGAACGACGATTCGATCGCGTGCTGATACGGTAATCAAACGCGAAGTGCTGCGGGCTTTATCCCAGTAACCATCGGATTGAACCAGCACAAACAACGGAAATATCAGCAACCACAAAAAGTTGATTTTCATAGCGGGTTTTGAAGTGAAACTACTGCCCTAGCCCCGATTGCAGCCGATATCCTCGCGAAGTTTACGCAGCGAGATAAAGGCGAAAAGCGGGATTGAGCTTCAAAAAAAATTACAATTCGATACTTTGACCGATTTCAAGCAACATCAAATCTTTGCCTTTGTCAAAAAACTTGCGCTTGGCCTGGTCGTGGTTGATTTCAATATATCCGAAGGTATCGTAGTGATAACCCATGATTTTGTCGCACTCGATAAAATCTGAAGCGATGATGGCATCGTCAACATCCATTGTGAAATTGCTTCCGATGGGCAAAATGGCCAAGTCGAGTTGGGTGCGCATCGGAATGAGTTTCATATCGAGCGTTAAAGCCGTATCGCCGGCGATGTAGATGTTTTTGTGCTCGCCTTCGATGACAAAACCGCCCGGGTTTCCACCATAGGTACCATCGGCAAACGAACTGGAGTGAATGGCGTTGACATATTTGACCACTCCGAACTCAAATTTCCAGCTTCCGCCGTGGTTCATCATGTGGCCTTTGTAGCCTTTGGCCGCATAATGCGTCACGATTTCGGCATTAGAAACAATCACTGCCTGAGGGTTGTGCGCCATGATGAATTCAACATCGAGCGTGTGGTCTTGGTGCGCATGCGTTAAGAAAATATAATCAGGCTTAAGCGATTCAAGATTAATGTGAGCGGCTTTTGGATTGCCTGAAATAAAAGGATCTACTAAAATGAATTTGCCGGAAACTTCGATTCCGAGTGAGGCATGGCCGTAAAATGTAATTTTCATAAGAAGCTTTTTAAGCGTTGTTGACTAGGATATCTGAAAGGAAATAAATGAGGCATAACGAAAGTAAAACCGAAAGCATAAAAGTGCTCAAAGCCAATTTTTTAAGCTCAGGGTCTAAATCGCGCGGTTCGGTGTTGTTACGCACCGTTTTGAGGTGTTTGATCAGCGGAATATATACGATTAAAAACAAGTATTGATCAAAATGAAAATCGTTGAGCAATGCAAACAAAACTACCAAAAGCATAGCGCCAACGATTAAGAAATAGTGATATTTTTTGGCATTTTCACCGCCCATGCGCACCACCAAAGTTTGTTTGCCTGATTTTCTGTCAGAAGCTTCATCACGCATATTGTTTAGGTTGAGCACACCTACGCTCAGGAAGCCAATGGCGGTAGCCGGCAAGAAAAGTAAATAACCGTTTTCAAGTGATTTGGCAAACATAAAGTAAATGCCGACGGTACTCACCCAGCCAAAAAAGATAAACACAAATAAATCTCCGTAACCGCGGTATCCGTAGGCTGAGTTGCCCACAGTGTAGCGAATGGCAGAAGCCACGGCTAACAATCCGAGGATAAAAAAGAACACCGAATAACCAAAATGATAGGTTTTGAACGAAAAATAAATCAGCAAACTGGCCGAAAGCATGGTGAGTACTGAGGTAATCAACATGGCGCGTTTCATCTGTGCAGGTGAAATCACTCCGCTTTGTATGGCGCGTTTGGGCCCAATGCGATCATCGTTGTCGGTACCTTTGACACCATCTCCGTAATCATTGGCAAAGTTGGAAAGTATCTGCAAGCCCAAAGTAGTTGAAAGTGCCAAAAGCACAATTTTCCAATTGAACATAGATTGCGACATCGCGTAAAAACTTCCGAGAATAATGCCCGAAACCGAAAGCGGTAAGGTTCTGAGTCTGGCAGCTTGTATCCAGTGTTTCATTTGATTTATGATTAATTATTTTTTTGATTTACATCCAATTAACATCGGTTTTTTCAAGTTCATACAACCATTTATTCACATAGGGTTGAATGAGTTTCATCTGTCCCAAATCTAAGCGAATATTTCCGCCGGCAGTATGCAAAATCAAAGAACCGATTCCGATGCTTTTGTGCCAAAACAACTGTGATATGGTGATGCCTTGGATTTTTCCGGGTTCGATAATTTCATGGGTAATATCCCAAGCGCCACTTTGTTTGATGATAAAATGGTCATGTACAAACAATCGGTGATTTCTGTATTTAAAATATTGAACCAGCCCCACAAAAATAGTATAAATCAGCGCCGCAAAATCAAACATAGGCTCGGGATTTTGATACTGTCTGAAAAAGAAATAACCCACCAACGGAAGAACTATGGTCAAGAAAACGGCAAAACCCAACTTGCGAAAATTAGGGCTGAGCATCACGCCTTTTTCTGGGTTTTTTTGATACAGCAAATGCAGCATTGCGTCTTTTTCTGAAGCATTGCAACCGGGAATTTCAATGTGCGTATTTTTTTCTTCGCGTTCACTGTGCGCCGTTTGCTTGATTTGCAACTGAAGCACATTGAGTTTTTTCTGAAAATAATTTTGTGTAATCGACACAATTTGAACTTTCTCGGGCTTAAGAATCGTGCTCTTGGTATTGATGAGCCCAAATGACAAAAGCAATGAGCCTTTTTGACGCGTAATTTTGTAATCAAAGTAGCGAATAATGGTGCGCACTAAATTTATGACCACCACAACTACAAAAATCAAAAGAACCAAAAACAACAAGCCTAAAGCCATCGAACGACCTTCAACCATATGGTCATAACGATTGGATTCAAAAACTTCATCGCCAAAAAACTTCTCGATATAATCAAGCATCGTAAAAAAGAATACGAGCAACAGAGAAAAACTTTTGACGTAATTTGAAGTAATACCCACTTTAATCAAACTTGACAAACCAATACTTATAAATGGCTGACTTTCAGATTCTGAAATAAAATTATTTTGATTTTCGTCAGAGGCAATTTCTGAGGCTTTTTGGTTGTTGAGCAACTCTGATTTTAAGGCCAATGCCAAGTCATGCGATACGGCTTTGATTTTTCCTTCTTTGGAGTTGCTTCCGGCGGTATCAACCTCTAAACCATAAACGCCAATGAGCCTCTGAATGAGCGATTGTGTAATGTTGACTTGCTGAATTTTGTGCAATTGAACCGTAGTTTTGGTTTTGCTCAAAATGCCTTCTTGAATGATAAATTCTTGATTTTGGCGATCGAGATGAAAAGTAAAATTGATAAAACGCAGATAGGCAATAACGCCAATAACCACCAGCGCAGCCACTAAAATCAACACAAAATACAACATGCTGAATTCTTTGGCTTTAAAAAGCGTGATGGCCAAAACCGGCAAAAAAGCCCGTGCATACTCCTGAAGCGTATCGGCAAACATGACCAAAACACCCACTGGCGACTGCTTTTGCGGTTGATCAAAATCAGAAATCATGAAAGTTCTTTTTGAATTTTACCCATGAGTAATTGCTTGATATCTTCGGCTTGATGCTTTTTGATTCCGGGAATTTCAATATCGCCTGAATGACCGCCGGCAGTGAAGATCTCAATTTTAGCCAAACCAAACATTCTTGAAAAAACACCTTCGTGCAAAGCAACGTGTTGAATTCGGTTGTAGGGAATGACAATCGTGCTGGTAGCAATAACACCGCTTCGATACAAAACATCGTGTTCTCTGAAGGCAAAAGCTTTTTTGTTAAAACTAATTCTAGAAAGAACTAACGCAAGAACCCATGAACCAGTTAAAAAACCCAAATAAGGAATTACCTCCGGTTGATTCAAAACAACATACAAAACAACTCCAACTACAATTAATAAAATTATTAATAATTGTAGCAATATAACTTTCCAGTAAGATGCGCTCAAAGGCACAAACGCTACAGATTCATAACGTGGTAACTTAGATACATCAAGTGTTTCATTGGTGAAATTTTCCATAGAATTTTAATTTATGGCAGCCATTTATTTTTGCCGAAATCAGGTTTGCGTTTTTCTAAAAAGGCATTGCGTCCTTCTTTGGCTTCGTCGGTCATATAGGCCAGACGTGTAGCTTCGCCGGCAAATACTTGTTGCCCAACCATACCGTCATCAGTCAGGTTCATAGCAAACTTGAGCATCTTGATCGAAGTGGGCGATTTAGCGAGAATTTCTTGTGCCCATTCATAAGCGGTATCTTCTAGTTCAGCATGCGGAACCACGGCATTGACCATGCCCATCTCAAAAGCGTCTTGAGCAGAGTAATTTCGGCCTAAGAAGAAAATTTCACGGGCTTTTTTCTGACCTACTAATTTGGCCAAATAAGCAGATCCATAACCGGCATCGAAGCTCGTTACATCGGCATCGGTTTGTTTAAAAATAGCGTGTTCTTTGCTGGCCAACGTTAAATCGCAAACCACATGTAAACTGTGACCTCCGCCCACAGCCCAACCTGGAACCACCGCAATAACTACTTTGGGCATAAAGCGAATGAGTCTTTGAACATCGAGAATATTGAGTCTGTGGTAACCGTCAGCGCCTACATAACCTTGGTGTCCACGGGCATTTTGATCGCCGCCGGAACAAAATGACCAAATACCGTCTTTGGTAGACGGGCCTTCGGCAGAAAGTAAAACCACACCAATAGAAGTATCTTCTTGGGCATCGTGAAAAGCTTCGAGCAATTCTGCTGTGGTTTTAGGGCGAAAAGCGTTGCGTACATTCGGTCTATTGAAAGCAATTCGGGCAACACCGTTGGATTTTTTATAGGTAATATCTTCAAATTCTTTTACGGTAATCCAGTCAATCATATCAGTAATTGTATTAATTTAGCGTAAAAATAAAGCATTTTTTATATTTTCGACCTCAAGAAAATCCCTGAATCTGATTTATTTTTGAACAATCAAAAAGCTATGAACCGTTTTTTATCCACTAAGAATTTTTATACCGTTGGCATTCTCTGGACTTTGGTTTTGGGAATGATTTTTCTACTCTATATCGGACTCAAAAAAGAGCATGTCCCATTTTTTCCGGTGGTGGTTTTATCTGCTGTAATTGTATTGATTTTGTGGATATTACTCGACACACGCTACGTCATTAAAAGACATTTTTTACTGTATCGTTCCGGGCCTTATCGCGGTAGAATTGACATTGAAAAAATCAAGAAAATCAAGTATTTCTCAGGGTTATATGTTCCGGTGACGATGAAGCCAGCCTTAGACACCAAAGGTTTTATCATTACCTATAATCAATACGACGATGTCTATGTTTCTCCGGCGAAGCGCGAAATTTTCTTGTCAGAATTGCTTAAAATCAATCCGAATATTGAAGTGGTAGAAAATTAATCTATTAGGTAAATTCCGTCTTCTTTAATTTCTATCAGACGTTCGCGATAAAGTGTTCCCACTGCTTTTTTGAACGTTTTTTTGCTCATATTCAACAGTACTTTTATGTCATCAGGATGACTTTTATCATTGAGTCTGAGAAAACCTTTTTTGCTTTTGAGTTCATCTAAAATAATTTGAGCACTTTCTTCAACGTTTTCAAAACCTTCTTTTTGGAGTGAAATATCCAATTTATGGTCAGCGCGAATGGCTTTGACATAACCTTTGATTCGGTCGCCTAATCTGATGCGTTCGTCAAAAATTTCATCTTTGTAAATCAAACCTTTATGCTGTTGATTGACAATTACATTGAGCCCAAGTTCTGTAGTGTGCGATACAATTAAATCAACTTCTTGGCCTTTTTCAACGGTTAAATTTTCATTGCTCAAAAACTGATTTGTTTTACTAGAAGCCACCAATCGCTGAGTTTTGTCATCCAAATACAAATAGACTAAATAACGTTTGCCTTGCTCCATTTTGCGTGCTTGTTCTTTAAACGGAACAAACAAATCTTTCTCTAATCCCCAATCGAGAAAAGCACCCAACTGATTGGTATAATTGACCCGCAACAAAGCAAAATCATTCAAGTGAATATAAGGCTCAAGCGTTGTGGCCACGGGTCTTTCTTGCTGATCGAGATAAACAAAAACGCACAACTCATCGCCCACTTGATAATTTTGAGGAACATATTTATTAGGCAATAAAATTACATCTTCAGTCTCTGGGTTTCCTAAAAACAAACCTACTCCGGTTGACCTGAGAATGGTGAGTGTATGGTGTTGTCCGATGGCTATCATAGCAATATTTAAAGCGCGAAGATACGGAAGTTTCAGGCATGTCTACCTCAAATCTACCTATGATTTTATAGCTCAGAAACTTTATTTTATACTTTTGATTCAAAGAGCAAATTCTATGAAAAAAATACTTTTAATTGGTGCGGTCCTTTTTATCTATCAAATTCACGCACAAACCTTTGAATGGGTCAAAGCACCCGAAATTGATTTCAATAACAATCCGGATTTGATTGGTTATGTAACTACAGTTGATTCTGATAGCAATATTTATCTTTCTGGTTTTGCAGACAACCGATACATATACACCGACATTTTTGGCGACTTGTTTTTCAAGAAATACAATGATCAAGGCCAACTTTTGTGGGAAAAAACATTTACCGGAAAGGGTCAGATTTTTAAAATAACAACCGACAGTCAAAAAAATACGATTGTTGCTGCGGCCTTTATTGACCAATTAAATATTGAGGCCACCACATTGACATCTAACGAGCAAGGTGTTGAAGCTGTTTTACTAAAATTCAGCCCCGACGGAACATTGCTATGGCACGAAATCATTGAATTGGGCGAGTTCAACAACGTTAACTTTAAAGCTGTCGTAGTTGATGCGCAAGACAATATCTATCTGGGTTATGACAATTTCTGGAACTCAAACATCCAAAAACGATCTCCCGATGGGCAATCACTTTTAACCATCACGCAAAATAATGTGAGTCTTATTTCATCCGTAAGTATTGACAATCAAGGAAACATCTACGCCGCCGGTTCTTGTGCCGAAAGCAACGCAACCTTTAATGGTGTGAGTGCGCCAACTTCACTTACCTACAATACCTACATTTCAAAATACGACACACTTGGCAGTTTTCAATGGGTAAAATATGTTGAAGATATTACTTGCCCAACTCCGCAAGTGGTAGCTTATTCGCCAGATGCGGTGTATTTTTGTTCTGAGTTAAATGGTGATTTTTCATTCGACGATATTCAAATTGAAGGCCCACAGACGAGTTTTATGAGTGATTTTTTTCTAGCAAAACTCAATGCCGCTGGCCAATTTCAATGGGTGAAAGAAATCATCGGTAGCGGTAGAGCCTATCTTGGTAACCGAAACTTTTTAAATCTCGATGCACAAGGTAATATTTATTGGGTGGGCAGTTTTTCTGAAAGCATCAGTTGGAACAGTCAATTTCAATCGCAATCCAACGGTTTTAGAGATGCTCTAATACTCAAATATAATCCCGAAGGCGAAGTGGTTTTGGCCAAATCTGTCGGCGGTGATTCATATGATCGATTTGACAGTGTGGCCGTAGATCAAAGCGGAAACATCTACTTGAGCGGAATAGGCAGTAATAATTTTACTTTTGATGCAATCCCATTTTCGGGAAGTTCATTATATAATCCGTTTTTGGCTAAATTAAATCCAACTTCATTGAATTTGGCAAAACCAGAAAGCATGAATTCTTTGATTTATCCGAATCCGGCACACGATGTATTTTTTCTCAATTCTACAGGTGTAAAACAGCTGAGTATTTACAATTTACTCGGTCAAAAAATTAAAGAAGCAAACAACCCAATGAGCGGAATAGACATTTCAGACTTGTCATTCGGTACTTATTTAGTCAAAACAGATATGGGGGTTACATTTAAACTCATCAAAAACTAAGTGAGTTCATTAAAGTATTGCAGTAATATTTTGTTGTTTTCATGCGCGGGTGTAAAAACTTCTAAAATTGAAGGTTGATTATTAAACGAAAACAATCGTTTGGTATGTACAATGAGTTCACTTTCATTGTGGGCCGCAGCATAGGATAATCCGAACATTTTGGCTAAATGCTCAGCTGTAAGATTGTGCGCAGTTTCAAAATATTTGTGAAAAACTTTGTTTTCTTGATGGCCCGGCAAAATTCTAAAAATACCGCCACCGCCATTATTGATCAAAACAATTTTAAAATTCTTCGGAATATATTCGTTCCAAAGCGCATTGCTATCGTAGAGAAAACTAATGTCACCGGTAATGAGAACGGTAGGTTTTTGATGCATGGTGGCTGCGCCGATGGCCGTTGAAGTGCTACCGTCAATTCCGCTGGTACCGCGGTTGCAAAAAACACTTACTTGAGCATCAATTTCAAACAATTGCGCATAGCGAATGGCCGAACTATTGCTAATTTGCAACATCGATGGCTTGGGCAATTGCGGAAGCAGAATTTCAAAAAGCTTTAAATCTGAAAAAGGAATCTTGCTCAAATAAGCTTTGTGCTTGCGACTGCGCAGAATTTTTAACTCTTGTATTTGCGCGGCATATTCACTTTTGACTTGTTTAGTAAAAGGTAATATCTGATGAAAAAACTCATTGGCCTGTGCTTCAAAATGATGGGCTAAAGCGCCGAAAGTATTATAAGCCCTAAGCGGATCAATATGCCAATGATGCTCAGGTCTGTGTGTACGCAATAAAGATTTGATGCGTTTAGAAACAATCATTCCGCCAAAAGTAATCAGAACTTCGGGCTTAAATTGAGCAATATCTCTATCTTTAAAAGGCGTAATTAAAGTGTCGATATGGTTGATAAATGTCGGATGATGTAAATTCGAACTCGCTTCAGTCATCACCACAATTGACGGATCAGCAGCCCACCAATCAATAATTTCAGGATCAATTTCATTCGGATCTAAACTTCCTACCAAAATCAATTTCTTTTGTGCCGAATTCCAAATATTGGTACAAGCGATAACATCCTCGATAGAAATATTTTTAAAAACCTTCGCAAAACCGGAAATAGTTGGGTCAACCGATAATTTGCGCGACATCAAATACAACGGTTCTTCAAACGGAGCATTGATGTGCGTCGGACCTTTTTGAATATGTGCCACCGTAATGGCTTCATTGATTTTATAATCGTTTTCAAAACTTTCGCCTTCAGTTAAATTGGCATTATAAAGCGAATGATTTTGAAAGACATTCACCTGACGGATGGTTTGCCCGTCGCCAATGTCAATTTTGTTCTGTGGACGATCAGCCGAGATAACAATCAGTGGAATTTGACTGTAAAAAGCTTCGGCAAAAGCCGGATAATAATTGAGCAGAGCCGAGCCCGAAGTACACACCAAAGCCACGGGTTTTTTGATTTGCTGCGCGATGCCCAAAGCAAAAAAACCAGCGCAACGTTCATCGGCAATACTGTAACAATGAAATTGCGGATTAGCTGTAAAACCAAGTGTTAACGGAGCATTGCGCGAACCCGGAGAAATCACAATATGATGAACGCCTTTGGCCAGACAAATCTGAATAATACTCTGCGCTAAAGGTATTCTGGGGTAATTCATCTTATAAAAATGTGTCGCAAATTTACAACAACCATTTAATTTAGCAGACCGTTAGCGTTTAATTTGTCACAAAACCCAATATATTTGTTCGCATTTGCTTTAAAACCTTATCCATGAATCCGAAGCTATTCATTTTTGTATTCAGCTTTATAGCTTTGAACTTATCAGCTCAAGGCAAAATTGATTTTGACAGTTCCGGGTATAATTCGGTGATGCAACGCGCCAAAAAAGAGCACAAGCCCGTTTTTTACATGATGTATGCAACTTGGTGTGCGCATTGTAACAAAATGAAACAAGAAGTTTTTACCGATACACTCGTCAGCAATTTTATCAACAAACACTACATCAGCGCTTGGCAAGACATTGAAAAAGGCGAAGGCGGAATGTTTAAAAAGAGATTTGGTATAAAATACTTTCCAACGTTTATTTTTTTTGATGAAAACGGCAACGAACTCTACAACATCAGCGGTGAATTTAAACCTGCTGAATTTGTAGCCGAAGCCAAAAACGCCTTGATTCGTGAAAAACAATTGCCCTATTTAGAAGCTCAATTCAATGCCGATGTGAGCAATGCCGACAAATGTCTGGCTTACTTAACCGCACTCAACAAAGGACGCGACCGACAACTACTCTCGCCTATTGCAGCTAAATATCTAGCCACGCAAAAAGACGAGCAATTGGTGAGTGCCAACAACTGGAAGATTATTGCCAATGGTGTAACCGACATCAAATCGCGTGAGTTTCAGTATGTTTTGAGTCATATCAAAGAATTTGAAGGCGTTTCATCGGCCAAACGCGTTCAGCGAAAAATTGAGAATACCGTCAATGAATTCTTAACGCCGGCGGTTGAACTCAGCGATACCTTAACTTATAACAAACGACGCGCAATTGCGCAAACCATCAATATGCGCCGCGTAGATTCGTTGCTTTTTGGTTTTGATACGCAATTAGCGGTCAAAGTCAATAACTGGAAACTTTACAAAAAAGTAACCGCAGCTTCGGTTGAAAAATTTGCTTGGAATGATGCCAAAATGCTCCTGGATATTGCTGGGAATTATCAAAAAAACATCTCAGAACCGGCTGCGCTTTTAGAGGCCATTAAATGGACACAAAGAGCAATCACACTCAATGAAACTTATGATGCCGAGATTTTGCTCGCTCGTTTATACCTCAAAAATAAAGACAAAAATCAAGCGCGTGTTTGGGCCGAGAAAGCCAAAGCTAAAAATGCAGCTTTTGGTTGGAAAACACAAGAAGCGGATGATTTACTCAATCAATTGAATCAGAAATAAAATGGCTGAGATGACCATTCGCAATGCGGTTTTTGAAGATCTTGAAAGTATATTGAGCATCGTCAATCATGCGATTTTGCATACCACTGCCAATTATTTGTACGAAGCACAAACTGTAGAAGATCAGCAAAAATGGTGGGAAGAAAAACAACACAAAAAGTTCCCGATCTTGGTGGCCATGGTTGATGAACAGGTGGTTGGATTTGCTACGTATGGAACGTTTAGAGAAAAAATCGGCTATCGGTTTACCGTTGAACATTCTGTATATATTGCGCCAGATTTCATCGGAAAAGGCATAGGTTCTTCACTGCTCACCGAACTCATCAAACTAGCAAAATCTGAAGGTTATCATACCATGATTGGCGGAATTGACGCCGAAAATCAAGACAGCATTAAGTTTCACGAAAAATTTGGATTTACCCAAGTCGGGCTCATCAAGCAAGCGGCCTTTAAGTTTAACCGCTGGCTCGATTTGGCCTTTATGCAATTGATGCTTTGACTACGATTGGATCCAATGAAGGATTTCGGCATCGGTTGGTAAAGTTTGTGGCGAAACTACTTGAACCAAATGGCCTTTTTCATCAATGAGGTATTTTTGAAAATTCCACTCAACTTCTGAATCTTTGTAGCCGTTTTTCTCTTTTTGAGTCAAGAACTGATATATCGGATGCATGTCTTTACCTTTCACCGAAATTTTAGCCATCATCGGAAAACTCACTCCGTAATTGAGCGCGCAAAACTGACTGATTTCAGCATTGGTTCCGGGTTCTTGTGCGCCAAAATTATTAGCCGGAAAGCCTACGATCACCAAACCTTGGCTTTTGTATTTTTTGTATAAAGCTTCTAAATCTTTGTATTGAGGCGTTAATCCGCATTTTGAAGCGGTGTTGACAATCATGATTTTTTTGCCTTTAAGGTCTGAAAAATCAAAGGTTTTTCCGGATAAATCGGTTACTTTAAACTGATAAATGGTTTGCATAGAATTATTTTTGGAAGGTTGATTTTTTTTCTGCGCCCAAAATGAATTGGTTATAATCAAGCAGAACAATAAAGTAAAAGCTGTTTTCATGTGATTTATTTTGAGCTAAATTATTTATTCTAAAGAATTAGAAACCAAAACGAATCATAAAGTTATCAAAAATGAGAAAGCCCGCACATTTGAATCTACGGGCTTTCTACCAACACAATTAAAACAAACAACAAAACTGTTTAGCAATTTCAGAGTTAGATACGCAGAAGATGAAACTTTGGTTTTAAATAGTTTATCACAAAGGTTGTGTATGAGGTTAGTTTTTTTAGATTTGTAGAAACCAATCCAAACATCCATGACACAAGATGACTTATTACCGCTCATTCGAGCACAAGAAAGCCGAGGATTTACCATGCTCTATGATATGTATTCAAAGAGTTTGTTTGCTGTAATCAGCAATTTGATCAAAGACAAAGAAGAAGCTGAAGATGTACTTCAAGAAGTATTTGTCAAAGTTTGGAAAAACATTGATTCATACTCTGAATCTAAAGGCCGATTTTATACGTGGATGCTCAACATTGCTCGAAATTCAGCCATCGACAAATTGCGTTCAAAAGGTCATAAAAACAGCATGAAAAACCTCTCAGCAGATAATTTCGTACATCTGCTCGACGACAATAGCAGAACAAATCACAAAATTGATACGATAGGAATTCAAGATTTTGTCAAAAAACTAAAACCTAAATGTATTGCGCTTATTGAATTACTGTTCTTCAAAGGTTACACACAGCAAGAAGCTGCCGATGAATTAGAACTTCCGTTGGGAACCGTAAAAACCCAAAACAGAAATTGTATTAATGATTTGAGAAACTATTTAAAGATTAATTAATGAGTACATCAGAATATATCAGTTCAGGTATTTTGGAGTTTTATGTGTATGGATTGCTGAGTGAATCAGAAAACGAAACCATTGCACAATTAGCCAAAGAAAATACCGAAGTTCAGCAAGAAATTATTGAAATTGAAAACGCCATTATAGATTTATCCTCTAGTTTTTCTCCGGTATTATCCTTGAAAAATTTTGAAGCCATCAAAGAAAAACTCGCTTTAAAACAGGGCAAAACCATCGCTCTAAAACCCGATTCAAACAAATCTAAATATTGGGGATGGGCCGCAGCCGCAGTATTATTGCTGACATCAGGGCTACAATATATGCGCATCAACGAGACGCAATTTGACATGGCCAATATTGAAAACGAGAAAATTAAACTTCAAGAAAGCTTGGTCAACAGCGAGATTAAAAATCAACAAACCGAAGACAAATTATCGGTTTTGATGGATGCCAACAACTCCGTTGTTTCATTAGTCGGGCAAACCGTCGCACCCAAAGCTTTTGCCAAAGTATATTACAACAAAAATACGCAAACCGTTTATGTAGATGCCACCGGATTACCTGAGCCGCCAGAAGGAAAAGTGTATCAGGTTTGGGCTTTAAAACTCAATCCGCTTACCCCGACCAGTATTGGTTTATTGGCTGATTTTAAAGGTGATGACCACAAACTTTTTGCCGTAGATAAAGCTTCAGGAGCCGAAGCATTCGGAATCACGCTTGAGCCAGCCGGCGGAAGCAAAAGCCCAACGCTTGAGCAATTATACACACTCGGAAAAGTGTAAATTAAAAATATTGAATGATGTAAAACCGCTCTTAAATAGGGCGGTTTTTTATTTTTTACGGCCCACAAACCGAATCACCGAACCCAAACCGTTGTGGTATAAACCTTCGCTGAGTTCAATTTCTTTTTCTTCGAGTAGGATGATTTCATAATCTGAAAAATCAGCTTGAATTTCTTCCATTGAAAATAATGAAGCTAAATCTCTCGGGCCGCCTACTTTTTCGTTTCGGGCAATATATTCAAGGTGATTCTTGCTGAACGCTTCAAAAATAACATAGCCGCCGCTTTTGAGATAAGTATTGAGCACTTGATGCAATGATGATTTAATCTCTGCCGGAAAATGTGCATAAATTAAAGCGATGGTATCAAACTCATTTGGATTAAAGCCCAAATCTTCAAGTAACCCAACGCGATAATCAATGGTGACTTTGTTTTTTTTAGCCAATGCCCATGCTTTTTTTTGACCTTCAATACTGATATCAAAAGCCGAAGCATGCCATCCTTGTTGCGCTGCATAAACGGCGTTTCGCCCCTCGCCTTCGGCTGCCAATAAAATCTTGGCCGGAGCTAATAGGTCAAGCTGAAGTTTAAAAAATTCATTGGGCAATTCGCCATAGGCAAATGCATCGTCTTGATAGCGCTGGTCCCAACGCTGTGTCCAGAGGTCGCTCATGTTATTTTTTGTAGTGTTTTCGATAAAAGATATATGAAACAATGCCCAGCAAAGCAACGCATGCTACTGAATAATAGACAAATGATGGTGTAACCACTTTATCACCGCTGGCGTATGAATGCATTCCGGTGAGGTAAAAGTTCACCCCAAAATACGTCATCATAATCGAATAAAAAGCCACCACGCTCATGAGGTTAAATACCCAACGTCCGCGCAAACTCGGAACAAATCGGGCGTGAATCACAAAAGCATAAATCATGATGCTGATGAGCGCCCAAGTTTCTTTGGGATCCCAGCCCCAATAGCGTCCCCAACTTTCATTGGCCCATTGTCCGCCCAAGAAGTTGCCAATGGTAAGCATAATGAGCCCGATGGTAAGTGCCATTTCATTGATATAAGTAATCTCTTGGATGTTGAGTTCCATTTTGGCTTTGTTTTTCTCGTTGGTAAAAATCATCAGCAAAAGCGAAACAACGCCCAATACCATTCCGAGTGTAAACGGTCCGTAACTGGCTACTATCACCGCTACGTGAATCATCAACCAATAAGAATTGAGCACGGGTTGAAGGTTGGCAATAGACGGATCCATCCAGTTCCAATGCGCAATCATCAAAATCATTGATGCGACAAATGTTCCCGAAGCCACCGTGAGTTTTGATTTGATGTCAAAAGCCAAAGTAAAAAACATTGTTGCCCAAGCTACATAAATCATACTTTCGTAGGCATCACTCCAAGGCGCATGACCCGAAATATACCAACGCGCAGCCAGTCCGGCGGTATGCAACAAAAACAATAAACCGACAAAAATATGAAATACATTGATGGTCACACGCAAAAACTTCTTTTCAAAAAAGATATTTAAAATCGTTACGAGCAACATCAAAACACCCGTGAGCATATATAAATAATACAGCTTTTTGAAGATGTCGTACTTGTTGTAGGTAATTTCAGAATTGATTTTGTCATCGCTCGGACGCACCGCTGAACCGAATTTCTTTTGATAATTTTCAATGCTTTGCAAGAAGAAATTAGCGTTGACATAATTACCCTTGATAGCTGCACTGTCAAGCGCCTGCATATACAACGGCAAAATGTTTTTGGTAAACGTTGAATCAATACCGTGAATGTTGGCTTTGTCTAATTCAAGATACGAAACCCATTTGTTGTTTTTGTCATTCGGAACCGGATAGATGCGCAAAATGCTTCCGCTCAGAGCCGAGTTGAGCAAATTGACTTTGCGGTCGGTCTCGATAAAATCTTTTTGAAACTGATCCGGAACCGCCGCTTTGTAGGCCTCTTCTAAATAGCTTGAAAGCTTATAATTTCCGTTGTTATCAAAAAACTTGATAAACGGCGCATATTTTTGTTGGGCATCAACACCAATAATTTTGCGAATACTGTCATTGCCCGATTTGAGATAAATGAGCGGAACTTCAAACCACAACCTCGGAAATTGCGTCATCGATAAAAATACTTGGTCTGAATTGAGCTCTTTATACGTATCACTTTTACTGACTTTCCGCAACAATTCTGATGAAAACGTATTGATGGGTTTCATACGTCCGCCTTCGTCTTGCACAATCAATCGGCCAAATTTGGCGGCATGGGCTTCAGAAGTTTTATATCGATTGATCAGTGAATCAATTTGTTGCAACTTAGGCGCTTGATGCAGATGGTTTTGCGAGAACATTTGAACGCTTAAAAACAACATCAAAATCGAGAGCAATTGTGCTTTTTTCTGTTTGACTGTTTCGAGTTTGCGCTTGACTTCGGCAAAACGCGAATGTTTGGTAAACATAATGGCCATCAGCGAAAAGAATAGTAAAAAGTATCCAATATACGTGATGGTTGTTCCCCAGAAATCATGGTTCACCGAAAGCACCGTTCCTTGCTCGTCGTGATCAAACGACGATTGAAAAAAGCGATATCCTTTATAATCTAAAATGTGGTTCATATAAATGCGCGCATCTTGCTTTTGTTGGCCATCGAGCACGGTTACTTTACTTTCAAAAGCGGCATAGCTTTTTTCAGTTCCCGGGTATTTTTTGGCGATAAAATCATTGAGTTTAATCTGAAACGGCAACTCATAAACCTTACTGCCAAAACTTAAGGTAAAATCAAGTTTTCCGAGCGTAAAAGTTTCGGGAGCTCCCGCGCTTCCTTTGGTTCCGAGCAAAGTAACTTCTTTGGTTTTGCCTTGTGATTCAACCGTGACAATCAAGGCATCTTCGTGTTTTTTTGATTTAAAATCGTTTTTAGGTATAAAGGTTTTGAATCCTTTTTTGGCCGGCTCCGGAAAAACAAACTGTGTTCCGCCCACGCGATACAACGAGCGCAACATGAGCGGCTGTTTTTCATTTTTGACCAATTGGCCTTGCATACGATCAGCCATGCGCATGTATTGCCCATCAAACGGAGCTTGAATGGTGTAAATGTTTCCGGAAGTATTGATGTTGATGGCGCCTTGTACAAATTTGTTCAGTGAAAAAAGCGTATTGTGGATGTTCTGAACTTCGCCTTCTTTAAGATAATGCTCATGACGCGAACCATCGCCTGATTCAACCATTTTTAAGTATAAAGTTCCTTTGGCGTCTTCGCGAATGGTTTCGGTGGCGCCCATGAGGTAATTTTTATAACTGACTTTGAAAGGAATATCGGCAAAATCAGCTTGAATATCAAAATCATTGTTGGTCACCGGCGAAAGCAATAAGGGCTTTTCAAATACACGACGTTTCATGCTTCCTTGATAATCACCATCCACAAAAAGGGTCAAGAAAGTTCTGTCTGAATAGACCTTATTTTCAGTGGCTTGTTCGCGAATCGGCATCATACCTTCATAGCTGATATAACGCGTGATAGCGGCTCCGATGATGATGAAAATAAAAGACAAATGCAGTAATAAAGTGGCCCATTTTTCTTTGCGCATCAATCGATAACGCGGAATATTCCCAATGAAATTAATCAGGAAGAACAGGTGAATCGCTTCAAACCATTTGGAATTGTAAATCAGAATGCGGGCAGTATCAGTATTGTAAGTGCTTTCGATAAAAGTTCCGGAGGCCATGGCAACAGCATAAGCTATAAA
Source organism: Flavobacterium sp. CYK-55 (assembly GCF_018413465.1). Classification (GTDB taxonomy): domain Bacteria; phylum Bacteroidota; class Bacteroidia; order Flavobacteriales; family Flavobacteriaceae; genus Flavobacterium. The sequence continues at coordinate 144,499 of NZ_JAHCDK010000003.1, read as the reverse complement.
TAAAAACGCCATCAGTCGGGTTGAAAACAAGAAGGAAAGTATCTTTTTTTCCATCAAAATAGGATTAGTGAAACGACACGCAAAAGTAGATAAAAATGTTGATTGAATCGAGCGAACTATGATTCTTCAAATGTTAATTCTCCGCCAAAATTTTAAGATAAAATCGTTCTGACTTTATTCTGGTTGATATGGCATAAAATCAAGACTTTTTCAATAATTTTGCGGCATGATAAAAATCGGAATTGTAGGTTCGGGCAACGTGGCGCATCATCTGATTCAAGTCTTCCAAAAAGCTGAAGGCATGGATTTAGTTCAGGTGGTTGCTCGGAATCCGAATGCTCTTGAAGGCGTTATCGATGCTTCAAAAATCATCAACTCACCTTCGGATTTGCTTCCTTTAGATTTGTGTATCATTGCCGTAAGTGACAACGCCATAAATACTGTAAGCCAAGAAATTAAAATCATAAACTGTGTAGTTGCGCACACTTCAGGCAGCATGCCATTAGATGTTTTGTCACAAAACCAACGCGGGGTTTTTTATCCGTTGCAAACCTTTTCAAAAAACAAAGCCGTTGACTTTAAAAACATACCGATTGCCATTGAAGCATTGAATTCTGATGACCAAAAATTATTAGAAACGGTGGCCAAAAGTATTTCAGAGCATGTTTATAATATCAACTCTGAACAGCGAAAAGCCTTGCATGTGGCGGCGGTTTTTGCTTGCAATTTTGTGAATCATATGTATTCTTTGGGCGAAGAAATTTGCCGTGAACACCAAATGTCGTTTGATTTGTTGCGTCCGTTGATTGCTGAAACTGCCTCAAAAATTGAAGTTTTGTTGCCTAAAGATGCACAAACCGGTCCGGCCATTCGCCATGATCAAAAAACCATAGAGACACATTTAGCGATGCTCTCAGACGAAAATCAAAAAAATATTTACGCATTATTGACCCAATCCATTCAAAATCATGAATAAAAGTTACAAAGAAATCATGAACCAAATAACGACGTTTGTTTTAGACGTAGACGGCGTTCTGACCGATGGTTCAGTGCATGTAAGCCCAACCGGTGAAATGTTGCGCATCATGAATATTCGCGATGGTTTTGCCATGAAAGCTGCCTTGGAAAGTGGCTATAATGTTTGCATCATTTCTGGCGGAAACAATGAAGGCGTTCGTATTCGCCTCAGAAATTTAGGCATTACCGACATTCATTTGGCCTCACCTGATAAGGTTGAAACTTTTAAAGAATACACCGAGTTATATCAAATCAAACCTGAACAAGTTTTGTATATGGGTGATGATATTCCGGATTATCACGTGATGCAATTGGTAGGTTTGCCCACTTGCCCACTCGATGCCAGCCCAGAAATTAAAGCAATTTCAAAGTACATTTCGCACAAAAATGGTGGCCGAGGAGCGGTGCGTGATGTGATAGAACAAGTGATGCGCGTTCAAGGAAAATGGCATACCTATTACAACGGTCAACACGATTAAACCCAATCCCAACAAATGATTTTAGATTTTTTCAAGCTAATTCGCTACCGCAATTTACTCATGATTGCGCTCATGCAGTTTTTGTTTCGATATACCTTTTTAATATGGCAAAATGTTCCGTTGGCGCTGACGGATGTACAATACAGTTTGTTGGTTTTATCAACCATTTTAATTGCAGCGGGCGGTTATGTAATCAATGATATTTTTGATCAATCAACCGATACTGTAAACAAACCGCACAAAGTTTTCATCGGAAATGCATTTACCGAATCTGCCGGATACAATATATATGTAGCGCTCACTACTTCTGGCGTTGCGCTGGGTTTTTATTTGTCTAATCTAATCAACAAACCGAGTTTTGCTACCTTATTTATATTGATTGCTGCAACACTATATTTATATGCTTCGAATTTGAAGCAAAACTTACTCATAGGTAATTTTATAATTGCAACATTACTATCGGTAAGTGTTGTTATCATTGGTGTTTTTGAACTTTATCCAGTAACAACTCCGGATAACCAACCGCAAATGCGCGTATTGTTTTCCATCATGATTGATTATGCAGTTTTTGCATTTGTAGTGAATTTGATTAGAGAAATTGTTAAAGATCTCGAAGATGTCAACGGCGATTATAACCAAGGCATGAACACTTTACCGATTGCCATAGGCGTCAAAAGGGCAACACAAGTAGTTTTTGTTTTGAGTTTTGTTCCGATTGGAATGATACTCTACTATATCAACGAATATTTTATGACCAATAACCTATGGATTTCGGCGGGTTATACGCTCATTACTGTGGTGGCTCCACTCATATATTGTACTATTAAAATGTGGTCAGCCCAAAAAAAGAAAGAATTCAGCCATTTGAGTGGTGTTCTAAAATTGGTTTTACTATTTGGGATTCTATCAATAGCAGTGGTTACCTACAACATTCATCATCATGCTTAGAGAAAAATTCAAAAACCACAAAATCATATTGGCTTCTGGTTCACCCAGACGTCAGCAGTTTTTTAGAGATTTAGATCTGGACTTTGAAATTCGACTCAAAGAAGTTGATGAAGTATATCCGGATCATTTACAGGCCGAGGAAATTCCGATTTATTTAGCAGAATTGAAAAGCCTAGCCTTTGATGGTGAATTAATTGAAAATGAAATTCTCATTACCAGCGATACCATAGTTTGGCATGAAGGAAAAGCACTCGGAAAACCTGTTGATTATAATGATGCGGTTCAGATGTTGCAATCGCTTGCCGGCAAAACGCACATGGTATTTACTGCCGTTTGTTTTAAAACAATTTCAAGTTTTGAGGTAATAACTGCCAAAACTGAGGTAACTTTGCACAGTATATCACAAGAAGAAATAAAATACTATCTAGATCATTGTAAACCCTTTGATAAAGCCGGGAGCTACGGAATTCAAGATTGGATCGGTCAAATTGGCGTTGCCTCGATCAACGGAACCTACACCAATGTGATGGGATTACCGGTTGATTTGGTTTATAACTACCTAAAAAAATATAATATTTAGAAAAAATAACTTACAAAAATAACCAAAAAGAGCATTTTGTCGATGTTTTTTGTTAATTCGTCTGCTTTTTAAAAAAAAATAATACTACTTTTACACCCAGATAATGGCAATTCCGTATATGACTCGAATTGCAAATTGTTTAAAACATGAAAAGATTCGTACTTACATTATTGATAGTAATTATCTTTACGCACTTATCACAAGCCCAATCTGAAGCAAAACAAACCAGCACTGCTCCGTTGGTAGATCCGGTTACAAATTGTCAATTGCGCTATTACTATTTTCCGAACATTGAGGCTTATTTTGATACACAAAAAAGGTTTTATTACTTTAAACAAGACGGTGATTGGATAACCGCTGATGAAATTCCAGAAGGTTATAGAGGCTATTCAATTTATAATAAAGTGAACATTTTCATCAATGATTATGACGATGAAGATCCGTGTCAGTTTATTGAATTACATCGAAAAAAATATCCATATATAAATAACGACCGTGCTCTAAAGCTAATGCTTTCAAAAAAATAGTGGTTGTTAAAATAATCATAGGTATTATCACGATTTTTAATTTATAATTACATTTGAGGCTGTTGCAAAAAATAATTCATGCAAAAGCTTTACTTCTTCTTAATCATTTTTACATTCGGTTGTATACAAAATATTGAGGCTCAAAAACCTCTTAAGCCCAATTCAATAAATATTTATCATCAAATTCAAAAGCTCAACTTTTTGGGTTCAGTATTATATATTGCTGCACATCCAGATGATGAAAACACACGACTGATTACTTTTCTAGCCAACGAAAAAAAAGCGCGTACCGGATATTTATCACTCACTCGTGGTGATGGAGGTCAAAATTTGATTGGTCCTGAATTACGCGAATTGTTGGGAACAATAAGAACGCAAGAACTTATTGAAGCTCGAAAAATTGATGGAGGCGAACAATTCTTTACCAGAGCCAATGATTTTGGTTTTTCAAAAACTCCGACAGAAACCCTCAACATTTGGAACAAAGATGCTGTGCTTAGCGATGTTATATACAACATCCGAAAATTTCAGCCTGATGTGATTATCAATCGTTTTGATGCTAGAACACCCGGAACCACACATGGTCATCATACTGCATCAGCCATGCTCAGCCTTGAAGCTTTTGACAAAACCAATAAAAACGATATTTACCCAGAGCAATTAAATCTGGTAAGCACTTGGCAACCAAAACGTGTTTACTTTAATACATCGTGGTGGTTTTACGGAAGTAAAGAAAAATTTGAAAAAGCTGATAAATCTAAGCTTAGTGCATTAAATATTGGTGTTTATTATCCTTCAGTTGGAAAATCAAATCAAGAAATTGCAGCTTTGAGTCGAAGCCAACACCAATCACAAGGTTTTGGAAGTACCGGAACTCGAGGAGATGAAATCGAATATTTAGAATTACTCAAAGGTGATATGCCGCAAAATCCGAATGATCTTTTTGAAGGGATTGACACAACATGGAACCGCATTAAAGGCGGAAAAACCATTGGTGATTTACTTACTCAGGTAGAGAAAAATTTTGATTTTAAAAATCCATCGGCTAGTGTTCCAGATTTGATTAAAGCCTACTCTATGATTCAATTACTCGATGATCATCATTGGAAGGAAATTAAATCTGAAGAAATCAAAAACATTATTGCCGCCTGCACCGGTTTGTATTTAGAAGCTGTTACTTCTGTAAATGACGCTACACCCGGAAGCAAAATCAAAATTAAACTTGAAGCTATCAATCGCAGTAACCTTAACATAAACTGGCCGTCTTTTACATTATTACCAACAACAAATATTGACGCACAAACATTGCTCAGACCGGTTCAATCAGAGACTTTTACCCTCAAAAACAACAAAGATATTACAGAAGAAGTTGATTTTATCATTCCAGAAAAAATAACCTACACACAACCTTATTGGCTTGAAAACGAAGGCAATGTAGGTATGTACCGCGTTGATGATCAAAAAAAAATTGGGCTTCCAGATGTGATTCGTGAAGTGAAAGTAATTTTTAACCTTGACTTTTCAGGTGTGAGCATTCCTTTTGAGCGAACCGCTGTTTACAAGTACAATGATGATGTTAAAGGCGAAGTTTACCAGCCCTTTGATATTGTACCTGAAATCAGCACAACAATAACTAATAAAGTACTTTTGTTTAACAAACACCGAGCTCAAGAAATCGAAGTAAAAGTAAAAGCAGGTCGCGAAAAAGTAAATGGTCAGCTAATGTTGCAGCTTCCGCCCGAATGGAAAATCACTCCGACAAATTTTAACTTTGATTTAGACCAAAAAGGTGCCGAACAAACCTTTATTTTTGAAGTAACACCACCCAAAAATCCTATCGAAATAACGGCACAAGTTATTGCCTTGGTAAACAACAAACCGTTTAATCAAGAGCGAATCAACATCAGCTATCCACACATTGCTCAACAACAAGTGCTCAAAAATAGTCAGGCGCGACTTATTAAACTTGACATTAAAACCGGTGATGAAAAAATCGCTTATATCATGGGGGCCGGTGATGAAGTCCCGAAATACCTCAAACAAATGGGTTATGAAGTTAGCATTGTAAATCCAGAAGATATTACAGCTGAAAAACTCGCTTCATTTGATGTAGTCATGACGGGCATTCGTGCATACAACACCATACAAGCTTTGGCGCTTAAGCAATCAATATTGCTTGATTTTGTAAAACAAGGGCATACTATGATTGTGCAATACAATACTTTAGATGATTTGGTTACACCCAATATGTCGCCATATCCTTTAAAAATTTCACGAGATCGTGTAACTGAAGAAAATGCCGAAGTAACTTTTTTAGATCCGGAAAATCCTATTTTGAACAAACCTAATAAAATCACAACCAAAGATTTTACCGGTTGGAAACAAGAGCAAGGTTTATATTATCCAAACCAATGGGATACAACATTTAAAAGCATTATTAGTGCACATGATCAAGGTGAAACACCTAAAAACGGTGCTATTTTGGTTGCCCCTGTAGGCAAAGGACATTATATTTACACCGGTTTGAGTTTTTTTAGAGAATTACCTGAAGGTGTGTCAGGCGCCTATAGATTATTGGCCAATATGATTTCATTAAAATAATTATGACCGAAGAAAAATTTAATGTTTGGAAAAAAAGTTACACTTGGGTGTTGATTGCCAATGCAATCTATATTTTATTGTTTTGTTTGATGATGCTCATTTATTCTTAATATGCAGCAGTTAGATTGGATCGTACTTTCAGTTACCTTATTGTTCATAGTTTTTTATGGTGTCTGGAAAACCCGCGGAAGCAAAAACGTTGAAGAGTATATTCTGGGCAACAACCAAACGCCTTGGTATGTAGTTGGACTATCAGTTATGGCCACTCAAGCCAGTGCCATTACTTTTTTATCAACGCCCGGTCAAGCTTACCATGACGGCATGGGTTTCGTGCAATTCTACTTTGGTTTACCCATTGCCATGGTGGTCATTTGTGTCACGTTTATTCCGATTTATCATCGGCTAAAAGTGTTTACGGCTTATGAATATCTCGAACAAAGATTTGATTTAAAAACAAGATCACTAGCCGCTATATTATTCCTTATTCAGCGCGGATTGGGCACAGGTTTGACCATTTATGCCCCAGCTATTATTCTTTCGGCATTGTTGGGTTGGAACTTAACTTGGATGAATGTCATCATTGGCGTTTTGGTCATTATTTACACTTTTGTGGGTGGAACCAAAGCTGTTAATGTTACCCAAAAACAGCAAATGTTTGTCATTATGAGCGGTATGTTCATCACGTTTTTCTTGATTTTACATTTGCTCCCCAATGATATGACTTTTAGTAATGCGTTACACATTGCAGGAGCGAATCACAAAATGGATATTGTTGATTTTTCAATCGAACCTGAATTACGCTATACTTTTTGGAGCGGAATCACTGGCGGATTCTTTTTAGCGCTCTCTTATTTTGGAACAGATCAATCTCAAGTTGGGCGATATCTTTCAGGTAAATCCATCCGCGAAAGCCAAATGGGGCTCATCATGAACGGCTTTTTAAAGGTTCCAATGCAGTTTTTCATCTTATTAATTGGTGTAATGGTTTTTGTGTTTTTTCAGTTCAATCCGGTGCCACTTAATTTTAATCCGAACAACAAAGCCATTATTGAAAATTCAAAATACAAAGATGAATACCGCGAGTTAGAACAAAAACTCAGCAAACTCTCTGAAGAAAAAAAAGAAATCAACCTCATTTATATTGATCACTTAAACCAGAATTATGACAATCCGATTTTGCGCAAAGAGCTCGTGGCCATTTCAAGTAAAGAAAATGACCTACGCGATCAAGCGCGAGAAGTCATTGCCAAAGCCGATTCTAAAGCTGAAACCAATGATAAAGACTACGTTTTTATTCATTTTATTCTAAATTATTTACCCAAAGGATTAATTGGTTTATTACTCGCAGTAATTCTCTCGGCTGCCATGTCTTCAACGGCTTCCGGGCTCAACGCACTCGCGTCAACTACTGCAATTGATATATACAAACGCAATGTAAAAAGTGAAAAATCAGAGAAACACTTTGTCAATGCTTCTCGTTTCTTCACACTTTTGTGGGGCATCGTAGCTATTTTGTTTGCTTGTGTGGGCACTTTATTTGAAAATCTAATTCAATTGGTCAACATTGTGGGTTCAATTTTCTACGGAACCGTTTTGGGTATTTTCTTGGTTGGATTTTACCTTAAATACGTAAAAGCAAACGCCATATTTTTAGGTGCAATCATCAGTCAATTGACCATATTTTATATTTTTTATCTAGACAAAGTAAGTTTTTTATGGCTTAATTTTATAGGCGCAATGCTCACCGTTTTACTCTCACTTATATTTCAGTTTCTGAGTAAATCTCGAAAATTAAAAGCATAAAAAAATCCGCCATATAAGCGGATTTTTGTTTTTATGTAGAATCTTATTATTTCTTACTCCACTCGGCAATACTATCGTTGTTCATTTTTACATAATCATCATTTTTGGCGGCAGTAGCAGCAGCTAAAGAAATTTTAGCGGTTTCAATGGCTCCTTTTTTATCGCCCAATTTAGCTTGAATAAGCGATTTTTGACGGCTGTACCAAAATGGTTTTTCTTTGTTCAACTCAAGCGCTTTGTTGATGTATTCAAGCGCCTTATTCATATCACCATTTGATTGATAGAAATATTGAGCCGATGAAAAATAATCACTCGCTGAAGGTCCTGCCAGGGTTTTGTCAATACTGGTCATAGCCGTTTTTTGAGTTGGAACATCAAAACGAACCGATACCATCGTACGTTCCCAAGACAAATCTAAACTTGCAAAATTATTGTCTAAACTTCCTACCGAAACCGTGAAAGTTTCAACTGGTTTACTCAACATCAAGGCTTTTGCAGAAGTTTTTAAAGCTACTTTTGCTTCGTCCCAATTTTCCGGTGTCCCCCAATTATCGGTATCAGAATAAAAAATTACATCCCAAGCTTCAGCCTTTGGAATCGTAAACAAAGCATATTTTCCTTTTTTGAGTGTTTTACCATCAATCATAACATCATCTGAAAAAGATACCATGGAATTTTGATTTGCACCGGTTCTCCAGAGTTTACCAAACGGAACCAAATCACCAAAAATAGTTCTTCCTTTCATGCTAGGTCTAGAATATTCAATACTAACTTGGGTCAGACCTACAGTCTGTTCTAAAGATGATTTAGGGCTGGGTTGCGGGGTTTTAACTTGGGCTTGTGTAAGTTGAATCGTTGACAATACCGCTAGTGATAAGAGTAATTTTTTCATAATTGTTTTGATTTAGTGTTTTCAAAAATACGAATTCACTTGCCTGATATTGTTAAGGTAAACTTAAAAAAGCAATATTTTTGTTTAAACTTTTGAATATATAATTAAACAAAACTATCTTTACACAAACCTAATCAAAATGAGTTTACATCAAATCCACGTCAAACAAAACCTTCCCATCACCCTGCAAGAGGCTTGGGATTTTTTCTCAGACCCAATGAACCTGAACAAAATAACGCCCGACAATATGGGCTTTGAAACACTTTCAGGTGCCGATAAAAAAATGTATCCCGGACAAATTATTACCTATAAAGTATCACCATTTTTAGGCGTTAAATTAAATTGGGTAACCGAAATTACCCATGTAGTTCAAAACGAGTATTTTGTTGATGAACAACGCTTCGGACCTTATGCTCTGTGGCATCACAAACATTTCTTACGTGAAATTCCCGGCGGAGTTGAAATGGAAGATATTGTTGATTACAAACTTCCGATGGGTTTGATTGGTGATTTATTCCATCCTATTTTGGTCAAGCCCCGACTCGATGAAATCTTCGCCTTTAGATATCAAAAACTCATTGAAATCTTTGGAACATTTAACCCAAATCAATCATGAAAAATATTCTATTAATTGGTGGTTCTTATGGTATTGGTCTGGCCATTGCCGAGGCACTGCAATACGAAACTAATTTGTTCATCGCCTCAAGAAGTTTTGATGCATCACTTGAACTCAGAGCCACACATATTCAGTTTGATGCGCTCACCGATGCTCTTGATCTCACACTACTTCCCGATGAAATTCACGGACTAGTTTATCTGCCCGGAAGCATTAATCTTCGTCCTTTTAAAGGAATCAAACCTGAAGCTTTTGATGCTGACTGGCAAATCAACTTTGTGAGTATGGTGCGTGTATTGCAAAGTTTATTGCCTAAGTTAACTTCGACAGAACAATCCAGTATTGTTTTATACAGTACCGTTGCGGTTCAGTTGGGGATGCCTTTTCACACTTCTGTGGCCGCTTCAAAAGGCGCCATTGAAGGTTTTGCCAGAGCTTTTGCAGCCGAATACGCTCCTAAAATTCGCATGAATGTCATTGCGCCTTCATTGACCGATACGCCTTTGGCTGATAAGTTCTTGAATTCAGACGAGAAAAAAGAAAAAGCAGCACAGCGCAATCCGATGAAAAAAGTAGGCACACCACAAGACATTGCGCAAGCAACCTTATTCTTATTAAATAATTCCAGCAATTGGATGACCGGACAAATTCTGCATGTAGATGGCGGAATGTCTACCTTATCTATATAAATATGATCAACATTTTTTGGTTTCGCAGAGATTTAAGACTCGAGGACAACGTCGGGCTTTTTCATGCTTTGTTTGCTGATGAATCTGTCTTGCCGATTTTTATTTTTGATGCGACAATTCTTGAACAACTGCCTGCTGATGATGCACGCGTGAGTTTTATCCACCAACAATTGAGTTCGATGCAAAATGAACTTCAAAAGGTTCAAAAATCATTGGCTGTTTTTTACGGAAATCCTGTAGATATTTTTAAGAAACTCATCGTTGAAAACCAAATTCATACGGTTTTTACCAACCACGATTACGAACCGGCAGCCCGCAAGCGAGACTTAGAAATTTATCGCCTGCTCGAGCAACATCAAATTGAATTCAGAACCAGCAAAGACCAAGTTATTTTTGAGAAAAGTCAAATTACCAAAGACGATGGTTCGCCCTATGTTGTGTACACACCTTTTAGCAAAAAATGGAAAGAAAAGTTTTCTGAAACCTTGCTCACACATCACCCTTCAGAAACTTTACTTCAAAATATAACCACACATGCTTATCCGTTTTTGACCTTAAATGATTTTGGTTTTAAAACCTCTGAAATCATCGTCAAACCTTATAACATTAGCCCAAAACTCATTGATCATTACCAAGAAACCCGAAACTTTCCGGCACAAAACGGCACTTCAAATCTGAGTCCGCATTTGCGCTTCGGAACGGTATCTATTCGTCAATTGGTGCAACATGCTTTGCAATCGAGTAATTCGACTTTTCTCAACGAACTGATTTGGCGAGAATTTTTTATGCAGATTTTATGGCATTTTCCGCATACGGTTCAAAAGAGTTTCAAACCGGCTTATGATGCCATTGTTTGGAACAACAATGAAGAAGATTTCAAACGTTGGTGCGAAGGCAAGACCGGATATCCGATGGTTGATGCAGGCATGCGTGAGCTCAATGCTACAGGCTATATGCACAACCGTGTTCGGATGGTCGTAGCGAGTTTTTTGTGCAAACATTTGCTCATTGATTGGCGCTGGGGCGAAGCTTATTTTGCCCTAAAACTGCTGGATTACGAGCAAGCCAGCAACATCGGAAACTGGCAATGGGCCGCAGGCAGTGGCGTAGATGCCGCTCCGTACTTTCGGATTTTTAACCCAACTGAGCAAATTCGCAAGTTTGATTCAGATTGGAAATACATCAAAAAATGGGTTCCTGAGGTAGAAACTTCGGCTTATGCAAAACCAATAGTTGATCACAAAAAAGCACGCGAGCGTTGTTTACGTGTATACAAAACAGCCGTTGGATAAATCATAGATAATGAAAGTAGTTTGGTTCAAAAGAGATTTACGACTACAAGATCATGAAGCTTTGTTTCGCGCCATTGAAACCAAAGAAAAAGTCTTGTTGCTCTATATTTTTGAACCTTCATTAAAACAAGATGAACACTACAGTCAGCGTCATTTTGATTTTGTCAAACAATCATTGGCTGAATTACAAAAGGCGCTTCTGCCCTATCATACTCAGATTTTGATTGTTGAAGACGAAGCAGTCAATGTATTTCAAAAACTAACGGAAATCAGCTCAGTATCGGCTGTATTTTCACATCAAGAAACCGGTATTCAAAAAACATTTGAGCGCGATATTGCTGTAGCTCAATTTTTAAAATCAAAACAAATTCCTTGGAACGAATATATCTGTAATGGCGTTATTCGCGGATTGCGCAACCGACAAACTTGGAAAGAAGATTGGTATGATTTTATGGAAAAACCGTGCTTTTCGTTTTTGGCCAACGGCAGAACTTTTGTCAAATATGCCGAAATTGAAAAACTCGAAAATCATTTTACTTTGGTTTCGCTTGAAACTTCACAAGACACGCCTTTTCAAAAAGGTGGACGCTCAGTGGGTGAACGATATCTCAGAACTTTTTTAGAACAGCGTGTCGAAAATTATACCCGACACATTTCAAAACCTGAATTGGCGCGCAAAGGCTGCAGCCGACTTTCACCGTATATTGCTTGGGGCGTTTTTTCGGTCAGAGAAATATATCAACGAACCTGGCAAACCAGACAAAAAGGAAAATTCAAGCGATCAATCGACAACTTTGCCTCGCGTTTGCGCTGGCAAGCTCATTTTATTCAGAAATTTGAAATGGAATGTTCCATGGAATTTGAGCCGGTCAACAAAGGTTATCTCAAGCTCAAATTACCGGTAAACCCCATATATCACCGCGCTTGGTGTGCCGGTCAAACCGGAATTCCTATTGTGGATGCTTGTATGCGTTGCTTGAATACGACCGGTTATTTAAATTTTAGAATGAGGGCCATGTTGGTTTCATTTTATACCCATCATCTGATGCAACCTTGGCAAAATGCCAGTCCGCATTTGGCAAAACAATTTCTTGATTTTGAACCCGGAATTCACTATCCACAACTGCAAATGCAAGCGGGCGTTACGGGTGTGAATATGATTCGCATTTACAATCCGGTGAAAAACTCGCAAGAACACGATCCGGACGGAACCTTCATTAAAAAATGGGTGACTGAATTGGCTGATATTCCTACTGAATTTATCCACGAACCATGGAAACTCACAGCCATCGAGCAATTGTTGTACAATTTTAAACCCGGTGTTGATTATCCGCTGCCGATAGTTCACTTAGAACAAGCCCAAAAAAGAGCCACAGAATTCTTTTGGAATTACCGCAAAAATGAGCTCGTTCAAAACGATGGAAAGCGCATTTTGCAAAAGCACACACTGCCCAATCGCGATTAAAGCTGATGGATTCGCGTGTAATTGAGTTCAGAAAAACGTTGTATTTGAATATTGGCTAAGGAAATGTCTTGCGGATTGTTACCGTTGTTGGCATAACCAATACAAAACACGCCGGCAGCTCGCGCAGCAATGATTCCATTGGTGCTGTCTTCAATAATCAAACAATGTTTTTTGGGTGTTTTTGACAATGCAACTGCCTTTAAAAAAATAGACGGATCGGGTTTAGAACGTTCAAAATCTTCGCCTGAAACCCAATGCGAAAAATACTTTTTTAAATCAAATCGATCCATCACACGCTCAATGGTGTCGCGCGCTGACGAAGATGCAATCAGCAACTGAATTTGGTTTTGATGCAAATCTTGAATCAAATCTAAAACACCCGGCATCAGCGCTAATTGCTCGTGCGCATCAAAAACTTCATTGAAATACAGGAGTTTGGCCGCCGCGAGGGTTTGAATATCCTCATCTAAACCAAATTGATCTTTGAGCTTCTGATAAATATTGGGCGTTGAATTACCTGTAAAACCTGCATAAGTCTGCGCGTCAACCGCAATGTTGAGTTCTTTAAAATGGCGCTCGTACGCTAAATGATGCACAGGTTCGGTATCAACCAATACACCATCCATATCAAAAATAACGGTTTGCATTATGATTCTTTATCGAGCAAATGGCAAATTACCGTTTCGGCAGCGTGTAAGCCAAAAAGTGCGGGCATCCAGCTGTTGGTACCGTAAAACGATTTTTTAAAATTGGTTCCATCGGTCATTTTGATGCTGCCTTCGTCGGGTTTTTCATAAGAATAAACCACTTTAATGCCCGAAGAAATACCCATTTTTTTGAGGCGTTTACGAACGTTTTTGGCCAGCGGACAGTATTTGGTTTTTTTGATATCGGTAACCATTACCTTTGACGCCTCATACTTTCCGCCTGCGCCCATATTGCTAATGACTTTGATTTTTTGGCGTTTGGCCGAAGCAATCAAATTGAGTTTTGGGGTCAAACTATCAATACAATCGAGCACATAATCATACTCGGGTGTAACGATGCTCGTGGCTCTTTCGGGTGAGAGAAATTCTTTGATGCGCGTGAGTTTTAATTCAGGATTGATATCCATCAAACGGTCGCCCATAATGTCTACTTTGGGTTGCCCAACGGTAGAATGCAAAGCCGGCAACTGACGGTTAATGTTGGTAATATCTACTACATCGCCATCCACAATAGTCATACTGCCCACACCGGCACGTGCGATAAATTCGGCTGCAAACGAGCCCACACCGCCTAGCCCAACCACCAATACATGGGCTTTATTGAGTTTTTCGAGTCCTTCTTTTCTGAATAATAATTCGGCTCTTTCGGTCCAAATGGCCATATTTTATAATACTTTAGGTTGTTTGTATAAATACTTTTTGAAAATTCTCGGCAACAATTTGCTCGATTTGCTCTTGCCTATACGATTTACTCTGAGCAGCGCGCAAATATACGTCGGTTAAGTTTTCTTCAATGGTATCGGTCTCGAGAAAAAAACGATCATCGGGTATATTTTTAAAAACTTCGCCCAGTTCAGGGTTTCTGAGTAAATATTTTCCGAACGAAAGATAAAATCCGTTTTTTAAAAGTTGTTGTGCCGTGGATGCATTTTTTGAAAACCCGTGCACAATCATCGGAACGGTAAGGTTCATTCTGTTCTTGATTTCAATCAATTCTTGATAAGCCGCCACACAATGTAAAATCACGGGTTTTCGGAATTTTTCAGCCAAAAGCAATTGAGCTTCAAAAACGCTGATTTGCTCATTGAGCGATGTTTCAATACGTTTGTCCAAACCACATTCTCCAAGCGCTAAACAATTGGGCATGAGTAGTTTTTCGGAAATAATTTGCAATTCTGATACAAGTGTTTCAGCTTTGATTTTCCAAGGATGAATTCCGATGGAATACCACGGAATAGCATCGTCAAATTCTAACGGATATTGATTCACCAATTCAAGGATTTCTTCTTGACCTGAAAATCGATGGGTATGCAAATTGAAATAACGCATCAGTAGTGAAACTTTTTAACACCGGCTTCAATAGCCACCGGCAAATCATTCTCAAGCGGAACAATCGGACATGAATACTGATGATTATAAGCGCAATATGGGTTGTAAGCGGTATTGAAATCAATCAGAACTTCATTGGTTTTGGGCTTTTTCATGTCGATATAACGCCCGCCAATATAGGTTTGCTTGCCGCTAGTTAGATCTGAAAACGGCAAAAACAAATGGTCTTCATAACCCGGTTTTTTGATGAGTTCTTGGTTTTGATACAGATTGAGTTGGCACTTTTTTCCGTCTAATTCAAAATATAATACGCCATATTTAACATACATGGGCAAACGCGCCGTAGACGTTTTCATGCCAAACGGCTTTTGGTTATCAGTGCGAACAAAGCGCGCTTTGACCGCATATTTGGCTGAAACCGGATAAAAATCAAGCCCGGAGAATTTTTTTAAATCAGATTTTTCAAGCGGACTTTGCTTAGCATCGGCAAACTCAGCATTGAGGTTGAGTTGAAAAGCCTTGGCATCATCAGCCGTCCAGTTTTGAGCTGAAAGCGCACAAAAATGCAAAAGGCCAATAAAAACAATGAGTTTTTTCATGAAATAAATTTTCACAAAAATAAGCTAAAAATAAACTCAGCGCGTCTACCAACTGCATCAAAGTTTTACCTTTGCGCCAACTTTCCGATTATGATTTTCAGGGCATTTCAGAAGTATTTAGACAACTTCAAAGGTTTTAGACGCGAGGTATGGATTTTGGCCATCATTACCTTTATCAACCGCGCCGGAACCATGGTTTTGCCTTTTTTATCCAAATACCTTAAAGAAGATTTACAATTCTCTTATGCTCAAGTGGGTTGGGTAATGGTTTGTTTTGGACTGGGCTCTATGTTGGGCTCGTGGCTCGGCGGAAAACTATCAGATAAAATAGGCTTTTATAAAATCATGATTTTCAGCTTATTTACCAGCGGTTGTGCTTTTTTTATTTTGCAAATGATCACTTCTTTTTACGGTCTGTGCATTGGCATGTTTTTGATTATGGTGATTGCTGATATGTTCCGACCGGCTATGTTTGTTTCGTTGGGCGCTTATGCCAAACCAGAGAATAGAACCCGAGCATTAACTTTGGTTCGATTGGCAGTGAATTTAGGTTTTTCAGTGGGACCGGCTTTGGGTGGACTCATCATTATGAACATTGGATACAAAGGTTTGTTTTGGGCCGATGGAGCAACTTGTATTGCAGCCATTACCGCTTTTGCTTTGTTGGTTAAAGAGAAAAAGAAACCTGAAGATTTAAATGCAGCCAACCATCCTGAAAATTTGCCGAGTTCTGTATTCAAAGATCATATTTTTTGGGTATTTATCTTTGTTTGTTTTGTAACAGCTATGATTTTCTTTCAACTGTTTACCACGCTTCCGCTTTATCATCACGAACAATACGGATTGACAGAGTTGCAAACCGGATTGCTGATGACGCTCAACGGTTTGATTATTTTCTTGCTTGAAATGCCCACGGTAACCTTATTTGAGCGCAAACAAATTGACAAATTGCAAATTATTTTGTGGGGCTCGATCATGATGGCGTGCAGCTTTTTTGTTTTGTTGTACAACGCATGGGCCGGCGTACTGATTATTAGTATTTTGTTTATGACTTTTGGCGAAATGTTTATTTTTCCGTTTTCGAATTCATTTGCACTCAGCAGAGCACCCAAAGGACACGAAGGCCGATACATGGCTTTTTATACCATGAGTTTTAGCCTGGCGCATATCATGAGTTCAAAAACCGGCATGGAAACCATTAGTCATTTTGGATATACTACCAATTGGTGGCTCATGGGATGCCTCGGCATTACCGGAGTTTTATGTTGTGTTTGGTTGCAAAAACAAATGGCATTAGAACGCGCCAAAAGCCTATAGAAACTTTCTTTTAATTTCAGTCAGAGATAATTCGGTGGTAATGAGTTGCTCCATAATTTGGGTTCGTAAATCATCTATATTTTGGTGATTCAAATGTTTGGCCCAAGCATCGGTGGTGAGCAGTTGCCGAATACTTTTGATGATTTGGGTTGTTTGTGCAGCGGTTCGCAAAACAAAATGCGACTGAAATTTCGGGCTGTCTTTGTGCGCATAATGCACTTGGCCGCTGGCGGCATCAAAAGAAATAAAATACAATTTTTCAAAATCATTATCGCGGTAAAACCAATCCCAACAAGCAAAGCCAATTTTGGTTCTATGTTCTGTAATGGCTCCGTCAGATTGCAAACGCCATTTGCAGTTGGCAGCGCGACCCCAATGATTTGAAACTCGGTAAACACCTTGCTCCGTAAAATAATAACAACTGCCCGAAGCGCTTTGATAAGATAATTTTAGTTCATGAATGGCTTCTGCCCTAACCTGCTCAAAAACGCAGTAGGTATGTTTGTGAAAATTATTTCGGTGATAAGCAGCAGACATGAATTGATTATATTTAAAGGCAAAAATAGAACGAACCGCGCTATGAAAAAAGAATATTGGGATGTTTCAGACGAGCAAGTTATTGAAAAAACAGGCAAACCCATTGCCGACTGGTTACAAATACTAGACAAATTCAAGGCGGCTGAAAAGAAATCAAATGATGTAGTTGCCTATTTGCAAACCGAATTTGAGGTTCCACGCTATTGGGCACGAACACTGACCACACTTTACTTAAAAAGCAAATCTGAACTTTAAATCACCCAAGAAGCTAAACTTCTTAAACCTTCTAAACTTTAATAAACTTCTATCATTTACTTAAATTTTAGTTAAATAACTATTTTTTTAGTTGTGTAACTAAATTTATAGTTGTACGTTTGAATCGCGTTGTACAGCTTCAGACCGCGTTAGGGATTGAGGCTTTGTTTGAGCTCGCGTCTGCAAGGCGCAGCGAGTGCCGAAAGCCCGGCAGAATGCAACGCCCAAGAAATAAGTTTAAAAAGTTTATAGCGTTTAGAGATGCAAAAATTGACCAACAAAGAAGAAGAAATCATGCACATTCTCTGGAAATTAGAGAAGGCATTCGTAAAAGAAGTAATGGCTGAAATTACCGATGAACAGCCGCATTACAACACGCTTTCAACGATTATCAGAAACTTAGAAGACAAAGGTTTTGTAGCGCATAATGCTTTTGGAAACACGCATCAGTACTACCCGATTGTGAGTAAAGATGACTACCGCAAAAAGTTTATGACCAATGCCATTGATGCTTTTTTTAATAGCTCTTACAAAAGTATGGTATCGCATTTTGCGCAAGAAGAAAAGATTTCAGCCGATGAATTGCGCGAGATTTTAAAAATGATTGAAAAAAACGATAACCAAGCCTAGTTATGGAAACGCTCGCTATTTACTTGCTCAAATCAAGCGCGCTGATTGCTTTATTTTATGGCGCTTATGTGTTGTTTTTGCGACAAGAAACTTTTTTTAGAAGCAATCGTTGGTTTTTGCTTTTAGGCTTGGTTACCTCGGCTGTTTTACCACTGATTACTTTTACCAAAACCATTTGGATTGAACCCAAAACCGTGGTTGAGCCCTTGGTTACTGAAGTCAAAACGCTCACCGAGCCTATGGTTTATGAAACTTTAAAAGTAGCGCAAGAACCTGCTTTTGAAATCAACGGATGGATCGTTGCTGCCAGCTTGTATGGATTAGGCATTTTGATTTTGTTGTTTAGATTGCTGTTTGATCTAAAACAATTGCGCGGATTGCTCAGCGGAAAAATCATTCACCGGGAAGAAGGCTTTAAATATGTGGAAGTTTCTGAGTCGGTGGCGCCTTTTTCATACTTTAATTACATTGTTTTTAATGCATCGCTTTTTGACTCGGCTGAATTGCAGCATATATTGGCACACGAACGCGTACATTGCCGTGAAAAGCATTCGCTCGATGTGCTTTTAGCGCGCCTATTTTGTATTGCTTTTTGGTATCATCCGCTGATTTGGCTGTACAAAAAATCGATGATGCAAAACCTGGAATTCATTGCCGATAGCGAGGCGCTTAAATCAATAGCGCAAACTTCTGAGGCCAAAAAATCATATCAATTTACCTTATTAAAAGTGACGACGCATCAAAACTGTGTGGCCATCACGAACCCTTTTTATCAATCATTAATCAAAAAACGAATCGTTATGTTGAACACAAATCAATCAAAAAAGAGAAATGCTTGGAAGTATTTCGTAGTTATTCCGGCCTTGTTGGCATTCTTGCTGTATTTTCAAACCAAGATTATTGCACAAGAAAAACAAACCACAACCCACCACGGCGAGCCCAAAGTATCAGTGGTTATTGACAAAAACACCACTGATGAGCAACTCAAAAAAGAAGCCGAAAGACTCAAAAAAGAGCACAACGTTAAACTTAAATTTTCAAAGGTAAAACGCAATGCTTCGGGTGAAATTACCTGCATCAAAGTTGAATACAACGATGGTAAAGGCTCAAAAGGAACTTCGCAATACAACAGCGATGAGGCTATTGAACCGATTCATATTTATCAAAATGAAAAAGGTGGTTTTACTATGGGCAACGGTAAAGTTGAAAAAGAATCTCGTTATGCTTATGTATATCACTATAATGACCAATCTGACGAACAAGACAACAATGATGTGGTGGTAGAAATTGAAGCACCAGAGACACCCGAAGCACCAGAGGCTCCTGAAGCTGCAGAAATTCCTGAGCCGGCCGATGCGCCCCATGCTCCTGCTCCGCCAGCTAGAATCAGTAAGAAAATCATCATCAAAGGCGACAAAAATGACAAAGCAGGCATGCGTGTGATTGTCAATGGCGAAACGATTGATGTTGATCCGGAAAAAATTATTGCCGAATTAGATCCGATCATCATTAAATCGCTTTCTGATGTGGGTGATATTCGCGTTGATATTGATACAAAAGACATCAATAAAATAACTCGTGATGCGATGAGACAAGCGCGCGATGCCATGAAACGCTCCAGAGTTGAAATCAGAAAATCACTAGATAATCGTGAAGCATCTGAGCAAGATTTAGCCGCAGCCAAAAAAGAACTCGAAGCTGCGCGCGAAGAAATCAAGCAAGCCAGACTAGAAATGGAAAAATCCAGAGCCGAGCTAGAAAAACTCAGAGCCGAAAGCAAAAAGAAAAAATAAACTGAAAAGACTGCCTTTGAGCAGTCTTTTTTATCTTTGAAAAAAAATCATGTACAAGTTATTAGCGCGTTTAAACAAACTTTTGCTTCCGAGTTTTACCAAAAAACAACTCGATATGAGCAAAGCAAAAAAATGGCAGTTGGCCATCATAGCTTGGCGATATTATGTAACTAGCCGAGCTTTAGACGCTTAAGTTTATTGAGATAAAAAGTATTGATTTTTTTTAAAAATTGATTTGCATAATAGTTATTAATACCTATATTTGCACCCACAAAATCGGCCTCGTGGCGCAACTGAATAGCGCATCTGATTACGGCTCAGAAGGTTACTGGTTTGAATCCAGTCGAGGTCACGAATAAATACTCTAAACATCAAAAAAACGCCAAGTTCACTTGAGCGTTTTTTTGTTTTTAGCGTATTTTCAAAGCGGAGCTTTGCTGGATGTGCGCAGCACAATCCAGTAATTCAAAAAAAACATCCCCAACCACAAATCACCCAAACCCAAAGAATTTGCGAAGCATAATTCTTTAAAAGTACAACACTCAATTAAAATTATAAACCATAGAAAGACCATAGAATTTGCGAAGCACAATTCTTTAAACAAACTATCAAGATTATTCAAAACACTTCCTATACGGTCTACGTAAAAGCGAGCAGCGTATGCTCGGCAATAATATTTTTTTCGTAGAAACCAAACATAAAGCCAACAAAATCAAGCCATGGTGCTTAGCAAGTGTTGTTGTATGCCCCTTTATTTTTAAGTTTCGTTTTTCCTTAGCGTAACTTTTTAGTTTTTTAAAAATAATTTGAACGCAACGATTGGAATTCAAACCTTTTTTTTTGATTTGTTAAAATGTGTCATTTTTTTCGAAAAATAAAAAATGACACAACTTTTGTGTCAAAATAAAATTTTTAAAAAAAATGACACAAAGTTGTTGCAAATTGTTTTTCCATTTCAGAATTGCAACAGAAATACTTTTTAGCATTTCAGTTTGTTTTGATAAAACGGAGAAAAATATTGATTAGTTTTTCAGGAAGTTATTTCGAAATCGAGTTTCAATTCGCGTCTCGTTTTGGGGTTTCCAAAACTCCCAACTTCTCCCTATCTTTCACTCCTACAACAAAATCATGACAACATACCTTTTTCAAATAGAATTTACCAACCAAACCTTTGAAGATGATTGGCTTAAGCTCAAAGAATTTGAAAAATGCATCTTTAAAAATTGTCATTTTTCTCGGGTGAATTTTATCGGAGTAACGTTTGTTGATTGTGTTTTTCAAAATTGCCACTTTGATCAAGCCAAAATCAACCATACCGCCTGGCGAACTGTTGAGTTTACTGAATGTTCAATGATTGATGTAAATTTTGCCATGAGCGACAAGCTTATTTTTGAGATTCGTTTTTTTTATTGCCGATTAGACTTCTCAAAATTTTACGCTTTGAAACTCAGAGATACTGTTTTTGAAAAGTGCAGTTTAATTTCGGTTGACTTTATGCAAACAGATTTGTCTAAGACACTTTTTGATGATTGTGATTTGTATAAAGCCGAATTTGAAAAAGCAAAACTGGAGCAAGCTGACTTCAGAACCAGTCGCAATTATAGCATAAATCCTGAGAAAACTAAACTCAAAGGAGCTCAATTTAGCCTTCCGGAAGCTAAAGGATTACTGGAAAAATATGATATTCTTATTGTTGATTGATAAACATTTCTTTAAAAAAAGATAACACTGTATTGTTTTCTGCTGGTTTTTTATACATTTGGACTCGAAACAGGTTTTCAAAGTTCACGCCCTAATTGACTTCAACCGCTTTTCTTAGCCTTTCAATTGAAAACCCCACCACCATGTTTTAAAATTACACTTAAAGATGTTCAGATTATTACCCGATGAAGAATTCAAAGAAATAGAATTCAATCAACCCACCAAAAAGCATTATTGCGTTTCAAACAGAGGCAGATTAGCTAGTTATACTAATTCAATAGAAGATGGCCAAATCATCAACGGAACCACTTCAGATGGATATAGAGTTTTAAAGCGAATCCGTTCAGTTGAAGAACGAGCCCAATCAAAATCAAAATCCAGAACAGAGTCTTTTTTTGTATACAAACTAGTAGCTAAATATTTTCTTCCAAAAACATCTGAAGATCAAATCTACGTTTTGCATTTAGATTATGTCAGAGATAACGATAATGTAAAAAATTTGCGCTGGGCAAACTATGAAGAAAAAATGGCGCATTACAAAAAAAGCCCACACGTTATTAAAGGTAGAACCAAAACCATTGAATCAAAAATCAAATCTGATGGGCCTAAATTAACTGCTACCAAAGTAATGTTGATTAAGAAAATGCTTAAAGACCCTAAAGGAAAAACCCGCGGAAAAATGATTGCCAAACAATTCGGCATCAGTCAAACGCATTTAAAACGCATTGAGCGCGGAGAGAACTGGGGACACATTATTGTGTAATTAGATTTTTTTTTCAAGAACGTAATCTTGCATCAAATATCCATGACCGATAGGTAGGTCAACTTCTTGAATAACATTAAATTTATTTTTACGATAAAAAGCGTATGCTTTGTTAAACCTATTGACATTGAGAATTATGGCTTTTGAACCAGCTATTGCAGCCTTTTCGGTCACTTCATCAAGTAGTTTTTGACCTGCCCCTAACCCTTGCGCTGATGGCAAAACATATAATTTATGCAACTTTATCAGGCCTACATCAGGATAATTGTGCTGAAAAGCTGCAAATCCAATGGGCTTTTGGTTGTCATGAATGATTAAAAATTCGTGATTTTCTTCAAAATTTTTTAGAAGTGCTTCTTTTGAATAAAATAAATCAAGCATATAACGAACTTGATCCAACATCAAAATGGTTTGATAGGTACTGGGCCATGTTTCATAAGCAAGATGCTGAATAACCGGAATGTCTTGTACGGTGGCTTGTGTGGTGGTGAGCATATAAAAATTGTTTGGCTAAAAAACTTAGCCGTGAACCGTCTCACGCTTCCCGTAACGAGCTATAACACTAGCTTCAAAATCAAGCCATTCTCTCCATCGTTTTTCAACGTCAATTCCTTGTCCGTATTTGCGTGCATAACCAATAAAAGTGGTATAATGCCCAGCTTCACTTTCCATGAGTTCTCTGTAAAACTCAGCCAATTCAGGATCTTTTATGTTTTCTGAAAGCACTTTGAATCGCTCACAACTTCTGGCTTCAATCATAGCCGAAAACAGCATGCGTTCAACAAAACCTGAAACTCTGCTTCCGTTGTTACTGCTGCGCATATATTGGGCAAGCTCGTTCACATATTCATCTTTGCGTTCGCGCCCCAGTTTGAGTCCGCGTTTTTTGATGATGTCATGTACTCGCTCAAAATGTTCAATTTCTTCTTTAGCCAAAGCCAACATATCGGTTACTAAATCCTGATATTCTGAGTTAATCGTTACAATGGTAATCGCATTTGAAGCCGCTTTTTGTTCGCACCAAGCGTGATCAGTTAGAATCTCTTCAATATTTTCTTCAACGATATTTACCCAACGCGGATCGGTTGGCAATTGCAATCTAAACGTGGACATATTTTGAAATAATTTGCATCAAATGTACAATAATTTATATGCGTTTAAATTTGAAAAATGCTAAAATTATACACAAAAAAGGCCATCTTTTCAGACAGCCTTATTTTAATTTTTAAAAGATATGCTAGAAAACAAACATCGGTCGGTCGCTCATCATTTCGTTGACTTCATCGGCTACTTGCTCGATGATTTCTTCGTTGTTGATGTTCATCAAAACACGATCAATCAAATCAACCACGGTTTCCATATCGGCTTCTACCAAACCACGCGTAGTAATAGCCGGCGTTCCGACTCTGATGCCTGAAGTCACAAATGGCGATTTATCATCAAACGGAACCATATTTTTATTTACAGTAATTTCGGCGCGAACCAAAGCGTTTTCAGCTTCTTTTCCGGTAATGCCTTTGTTGCGCAAATCAATGAGCATCATGTGGTTGTCCGTTCCGCCGGAAATTAAATCATAGCCACGTTTGACAAAAGCCTCGGCCATGGCTTTGGCATTTTTTTGCACTTGCATGGTATATCTAAAGAACTCATCAGACAAACACTCGCCAAAGGCCACCGCTTTAGCAGCAATAATATGCATCAATGGTCCGCCTTGATTGCCCGGAAAAACGGCCATATCTAATAAATTAGACATCATTTTAATCTCGCCTTTCGGAGTGGTATAACCCCACGGATTTTCAAAATCTTTACCCATCATAATCATACCGCCACGGGGTCCGCGCAAGGTTTTGTGTGTGGTTGTTGTCACAATATGGCAATGCGGAATCGGATCGTTCATCAAGCCTTTGGCAATCAGACCGGCCGGATGTGAAATATCAGCCAAAAGCAAAGCACCAACGCTGTCAGCAATTTGTCTGAAACGCGCAAAATCCATATCGCGGGTATAAGCCGAAGCTCCGGCTATGATCATCTTTGGTTTTTCACGCTCGGCTATTTCTTGAATTTTATCATAGTTGAACTGACCGGTTTCTTTTTCAACGCCATAAAATACCGGACTGTACAAACGACCTGAAAAGTTGACGGGTGAACCATGTGTTAAATGCCCGCCATGCGAAAGGTCAAAACCTAAAATTTTATCTCCGGGTTGCAAACAAGCGGCATAAACCGCTGTATTGGCTTGCGAACCTGAATGCGGTTGCACGTTGACATATTCGGCTCCGAACAAGGCTTTGGCGCGATCAATAGCAATTTGTTCTACCACATCAACTACTTCGCATCCGCCATAATAACGTTTGCCCGGATAGCCTTCTGCATATTTATTGGTCAAACAAGAACCGGCGGCTTCCATGACTTGATCACTCACAAAGTTCTCAGAGGCAATGAGTTCAATTCCGTGAATTTGTCTGTCTTGTTCTTCTAATATAAGGTCGAAAATTTGCTGATCGTGTTGCATAATATTTATTTGTTAAAAGCTGAGCAAAATTAATCAATTCGGTTTGTTTAATTGACATATAATAATATATTTGGTAGCAGAATTTTCAACAATAAATCAACACGCACATGCCCACAACCGCTAATAATCCGAAGAGAAAATCTTGGCTTTCAGTTCCAGAAAACTCCGACTTCCCCATTCAAAATATTCCTTTTGGCGTATTCATTACCAAAGACGACGTAATCACCATTGGTTCGCGTATTGGCGATCACGCCATTGATTTGGGCGCTTTGCAACAACTGGGCTATTTTGAAGGTATCGAACTTACCGATGATATGTTCATGCAAGACACGCTCAACGATTTTATCTCTGACGGAAAAAAAACCTGGCGCTTGGTGCGGGATCGCATTGCTGAAATTTTTGATGCCGAAAACCCAAAATTGCGCGAAAACACTGCGCACAAAGCAGTGGTGGTTTGCCCGGTAGATGAAGTAGAGATGCAGCTTCCGGTGCTCATTGGCGATTATACCGATTTTTATTCGAGTAAAGAACACGCCACCAATGTAGGGATGATGTTCAGAGATCCGGCGAATGCTTTGTTGCCCAATTGGCTACACATTCCGGTGGGATATCACGGCCGAAGTTCAACGATTGTGCCTTCGGGCATTCCGGTGCACAGACCGATGGGACAAATTTTACCCAACGGAGAGACAACACCTGTTTTTGGACCGTCGCGCTCGATTGATTTTGAATTAGAAATGGCTTTTATTACCACCGATGCCAACATTATGGGCGAAAACATTCCGGTGCATGAAGCCGAAGATTATATTTTCGGGATGGTATTGCTCAACGATTGGAGCGCCCGCGATATTCAGAAATGGGAATACGTTCCGCTTGGGCCGTTTTTGGCCAAGAACTTTGCCAGCTCAATATCGCCGTGGATTGTGACCATGGATGCCTTGGAACCTTTTAGAACCAAAGGCCCAAAACAAGACCCGAACCCACTGCCCTATTTGCAACAAAAAGGCAAACACGCTTATGATATTCACTTAGAAGTTTCGATTGCGCCAGAAAATGTTGCACCCACGGTGGTTTCGCAATCAAACTTTAAATATATGTATTGGTCTATGAGCCAACAGCTCGCGCATCATACCTCAAACGGTTGCCGCGTAAACTCAGGCGATATGATGGGCTCCGGAACTATTTCTGGGCCAACACCCGACAGTTACGGCTCAATGCTCGAACTCACTTGGAACGGTAAAAACCCGATCAAAATGCAAGACGGAACAGAGCGCAAATTCATCAATGACAATGATACGGTGATCATGAAAGGATATTGCAAAAACAATGAAGTACGCATTGGTTTTGGCGAAGTTTCAAGCAAACTGTTGCCGCCATTTGTACGCAAATAATCAACTTGACAAATGCCCTAGCCTTGATAGAAGCGGCAGCCTTGTGCACCGGGGTTCGGTGCACAAGCTACAGCGGATAGCAAGAAATAGCTTCAAAAAAAATATGAAAACAAAACTCCTTTTATTTATATCAGCCTTAGCTTTGACCGCCTGTGGTGTCAAGCAAACCCGCGAAGCCGTGGCCTCCGGAAATTACGACGATGCCATTTATACCGCAGTGGACAAACTGCGTTCAAACAAAAACGCCAAAGGCAAACAAGACTATGTGGTGTTGCTTGAAGAAGCTTTTGCCAAAGCCAAAGAACGCGACCAGCGCAATATTGCCGTTTGGTTTAAAGATGCGAATCCGGCCAATTTAGAGTCGATTTTTAATACGTATAGACAACTCAACGACCGACAAGAATTGATTCGTCCGTTGTTGCCGCTGCGCGTACTCAAAGAAAACCGCGACGCACAATTTGCGCTTGAAGATTATACCGAGCAAATCACGAGCAGTAAAAATGCTTTGTCAAAACATTTGTATTTGACTTCGGTGGCTGCGCTCATGAACGGCGATAAAATGGCTTGCCGCCGCGCTTTTGATGATTTGGTTTATTTGAATCAGATCAATCCGGGCTATAAAGATGTGAATAAACTCATCAAAGATGCGCAATTCAAAGGCACTGACTTTGTAGTGGTCAGCACAGCCAATCAAACCCAAATGGTGATTCCGAAAAGGTTGCAAGACGATTTGCTTGATTTTAGCACTTTAGGCCTAAACGACAAATGGACCACTTTTCACAGCAACAAACAAAAAGGCGTTGATTACAGTTATGGCGTTTCTATTGATTTTAGACAAATCAACATTTCGCCCGAGCGCATTGCCGAGAAAGAAATCATCAAAGAAAAACAAATCAAAGACGGCGTTAAAAAGTTACTTGACAACCGCGGACGTGAAGTTAAAGACAGCCTCGGCCGCCCGATTTATGTAGACAACATGAAAAACATTCGCGCTTATATATATGAATCAACGCAAACCAAATCGGTACAAGTCACCGCCAAAATTGATTATACCGATTTAAAAAGCAAGCAGTTGTTGCAAACCTATCCGCTGGCCAGCGAGTTTGTGTTTCAACACATTTATGCGCGCTACAAAGGCGATAAACGCGCTTGTGACCAAGATTATCTACCGAATTTTGACCGCCGAGAAGTACCGTTCCCAAGCAACGAGCAAATGGTATTTGATTGCGGCGAAGATTTAAAAGCCAAACTCAAAAGCATCATCAAACAACACAAAATCAACCCATAATTCATCTTACTTTTCCAGTTAGAAGCGCTTACTCAATTGAGTAGGCGTTTTTTTTTATTCGCCAAATGAGCATTCACAAGGCTTGACAAACTTTAACACACAAATCGTTGAAAATCAGTTAGGGTATTGTTTCTTTATATTGTTTCAGATTCGTGTTGCCCCACGACTACTATAGCTATTTTAAAAACTTAACCCATTTTTAAACACTGATACTATGCACCCTGATCACCAAAACCCTAGGAGCGACACCAGTCTTTACTGCAGCTGGTTTGGCCACCGACTCAAATTACTCAGAAAAATCACCTTGCATTTTGAAGAGTACCATTGCAAAACTTGTCAGAAGCAGTTCACACGTGACTTACACGGAAAAATCGTTACCCTCACGCCTTTGCTCAGAGATGTCAACGACACCATTGCTCACCTGTATCAGAGGCGCAATCAATATAGAGCCAACCTCTAGTCATTAAATCACAAAGCCACTAAATTTGATCTTTAGTGGCTTTTTTATTTTTGGGGCGTTGCCTTTCACATTGGCTTGCTCAACGTTGGCTCATCGCTACAACAGTCAGTTAAACTATTCTTTTTCACTCCGCAACGGCCGGGCTTTCGGCTGCACGCGGTGCTGGCCTCTATCCCTAACGCGTATGCAGTATGCGCTGAGTAGTGGCTGCATCAATGAGGCTGTGCGAAGCATCATACACTGAATGCCCGTTGCGCACCACCAACACTTGCGGTGACTGATGCACCACGTTGAACTTTTCAGCTATAGCATTAGAAATCTCTCTATGCTCTAATAAATCCAATAAATACAAATCATCCTCATGATTTTTCGGATATTCTTTTTCAAATTGTTTGAGCGCCATTTTACTGATACCGCAACGCGTGCTGTGTTTAAAAATCACGGCCGGCTTGTTTGATGAAGCTTCAATAATGGCTTCAAGCGTGGCTATATCTTCGAGTGACTTCCAAGCAAACTGCGGCGCATCATCGTTTGAATTTGATCCGGATAAAAAAGAAAATAGACCCATAATGTCTCATTTAAAGTCAAAATGTCTGTAAACCAAGCGCGCTAACCGACACTTTGTCTGCTTCATAGCCTTGGAATAACAATTGACAAGCAGCACAAAAATAATTTAAATCAACACACAAACCCCAAAATAATATGAATACAAACAAATTAACTATTAAATCGCAAGAAGCCTTGCAACAAGCACAACTGCTCGCTCAAAGTTATGGACACGCTCAAATTGAGAACGAACATTTATTTAAAGCCATTTTAGAAACCGATGAAAACGTAGCTCCGTTTTTGCTCAAAAAACTCAATGTAAATCTGGGCTTGTTTCAGCAAATTCTCGAGAGCACTTTGCAAAGTTTTGCCAAAGTTTCGGGCACTGAAGTCATGTTCTCACGCACCACAGCCGCTACGCTCAACGAAGCCGAAATCATAGCGCGCAAACGCAACGACGAATACATTGCCATTGAACATTTAATCATAGCACTGTTGGGTTCAAAAAGCAAAGTCGCTCAAATTTTAAAAGACCAAGGCGTCACCGAAAAAGCGCTTACCGCAGCGGTAGACGAATTGCGCAAAGGCGAACGCGTAACCTCTGCTTCGGCTGAAGAAACGTATAATTCGCTCAACAAATACGCAAAAAATCTCAATGAACTCGCCCAAACCGGCAAGCTTGATCCGGTCATTGGCCGCGATGAAGAAATTCGCCGCGTATTGCAAATCTTAACGCGCAGAACCAAAAACAATCCGATGCTTGTGGGTGAACCCGGCGTAGGTAAAACTGCCATTGCCGAAGGTTTGGCACATAGAATCGTCGATGGTGATGTGCCCGAAAATCTCAAAGACAAAATTGTTTTTTCACTCGATATGGGTGCGCTCATTGCCGGAGCCAAATACAAAGGTGAGTTTGAAGAACGCTTAAAATCAGTGGTCAAAGAAGTTACTTCTGCCGAAGGCGATATTGTTTTGTTTATTGATGAAATTCACACGCTTGTGGGTGCCGGCGGTGGCGAGGGCGCGATGGATGCGGCCAACATTCTCAAACCGGCATTGGCCCGTGGCGAACTCAGAGCCATTGGCGCCACCACGCTTGATGAGTATCAAAAATATTTTGAAAAAGACAAAGCACTGGAGCGTCGTTTTCAGAAAGTCATGGTGGATGAACCCGACACCGAGAGCGCCATATCTATTTTGCGCGGCATCAAAGAAAAATACGAAACGCACCACAAAGTACAAATCAAAGACGAGGCGATTATAGCCGCTGTTGAACTTTCGCAGCGCTATATCACCAACCGATTCTTGCCCGATAAAGCCATTGATTTGATGGATGAAGCAGCCTCAAAACTGCGTATGGAAATCAATTCAAAACCTGAAGAACTCGATGTGCTCGATCGCAAAATCATGCAGCTCGAAATTGAGATTGAAGCCATCAAACGCGAGAAAGACGAGAGCAAACTCAAATCATTGGGTTTAGAATTGGCCAACCTTAAAGAAAACCGCAATGAGATTTTTGCCCAATGGAAATCTGAAAAAGATATTGTTGACAACATTCAATTGGTCAAACAAGAAATTGAAGATTTTAGATTCGAGGCCGAACGTGCCGAAAAAGAAGGCGATTACGGCAAAGTAGCTGAAATTCGTTACGGCAAAATCAAAGAAGCTCAAGAGCGATTAGATGGTTTACAAAAACAACTCGCCGAGTATCAAGCCGGAAGTTCGTTGATAAAAGAAGAAGTAACCCGAGAAGATATTGCCGAAGTGGTGGCCAAATGGACCGGAATTCCGGTAACAAAAATGCTGCAAGGTGAGCGCGAAAAATTACTCAAACTCGAAGCTGAATTGCACAGACGCGTCGTGGGGCAAGAAGAAGCAATTATGGCCGTGAGTGATGCGGTTCGTCGCAGCAGAGCCGGTTTGCAAGACATGAAAAAACCCATCGGAAGTTTCTTGTTTTTAGGAACCACTGGTGTCGGAAAAACCGAGTTGGCCAAAGCGCTTGCTGAGTATTTATTTGACGATGAAAATGCCATGACGCGCATTGATATGAGCGAATATCAAGAACGTCACAGCGTGAGCCGATTGGTGGGCGCGCCCCCGGGTTATGTAGGTTATGACGAAGGCGGTCAACTCACTGAAGCGGTGCGCAGAAAACCTTATTCAGTGATTTTGCTCGATGAGATTGAAAAAGCGCATCCGGACACGTTTAATATTCTTTTACAAGTATTAGATGAAGGCCGATTGACCGACAACAAAGGACGTTTAGCCGATTTCAAAAACACCATCATCATCATGACTTCAAACATGGGAAGCCAGATTATTCAAGAAAAATTCGAGAACCTCAAAGGCGGAATTGAAGCGGCCACCGAAGCGGCCAAAATCGAAGTATTGGGCTTGCTCAAACAAACGGTTCGCCCGGAGTTTATCAATAGAATTGATGAGATTGTAATGTTTACGCCGCTCACCAGTGAGAACATTGCACAAATCGTCGGGCTTCAGCTTAAAAGCGTCACCAAAATGCTCGCCCAACAAGGTATTACACTTGATGCAACACCTGAAGCCATTGCATATCTATCCGAAAAAGGATTTGATGCCCAATTTGGGGCTCGTCCGGTAAAACGCGTGATCCAAAGAGAAGTACTCAATGAATTATCTAAAGAAATTCTCGCCGGAAAAATAAGTGCCGACAGTATTGTGCTCATTGATGCTTTTGACGGAAAACTAGTGTTTAGAAATCAAGCTGAATTGGTGAAATAATCAAAAATGCTAATCAAATAAAAACCCTGCTTCATTTGAAACAGGGTTTCTTTTTTGGTTGATTTTTCAAAAAAAAACGCCTATTAAGTTTTAATTATTTATTTTTGATTCGCTTACAAAACAAAACATGAAAAAATTACTCTTCCTGTGTCTGGCTTTTGCGGTTCAGGCTACAGCTCAAGTTGCTTCAACTGATGCGTCAACACCAGCTGAAACCGAGAAAATATATCGTTCAACAGAGGTCGATTTAAAACCTCAGGTAAAAGATGGAAATTACACTTTATCAATGTTTATCAGTGATAATTTTAAATTTCCTCCGGCCATAAAAAATAAAAAAATCACCATTTTTACTAGTTTTATTATTGATAAAAACGGCAGCATGTCTGATATCAAAGCATTTCATATCAATGTAAAAGATTATATCGTGACCGATAAAGTAAAAATCGCCACTCAAGACGAAAAAATTGAAGAAGCCGATCAGATTGAAACCATGAAATCCGAAGCGGTACGCGTACTCAAACTGTTTGGTAAAACTTGGCAGCCGGCAGTCAAAAACGGTCAGCCGGTGCGCTGTTTATACAACTACCCTATTCATTTTAATGTGGAATAATTCCGTTTGATGACAGCGGGCTTAAAAAAATACAAAGAGAGCATTGGCTTCGGGATTTCGATAGCAGTGCTTTTTTTTATTTTGCGCTGGTTTGAAATACGTTATTTGATTTTTACCCAACAATACGATGTTTTTTTTGGGTTGGTTGCATTGATCTTTACTTTTCTGGGTATTTGGTTGGCCAAGCAACTCTCCCGTCCTAAAACCATTTTGATTGAAAAAGAAGTCGTTGTCAAGTCTAACAAAATTGAAACTATTGATTGGGCAAAAGTTGATGAACTACAAATCAGCAAACGCGAGCTTGAGGTTTTAAACTTGTTGGCCACCGGAAAAAGCAACGACGAAATTGCGCAATCGCTTTTTGTATCGCGCAATACCATCAAAACGCATATTGCCAATTTGTATCAGAAATTAGATGTTAAGCGCCGAACTCAGGCCGTTGACAAAGCGAAATCATTTCATATTTTAGAATAATACTTTCGGGTGAAAAATCAAAAATCACCCAAAAGGATGAAGCGCTTTTCAAATAATTAAAACAACTTCGCAACCTAATTTAAACACAAATAAGTATGAAAAAATTAATTCTTACTAATGGAATCATCGGCGGAATCATCGTATCAATCATGATGATGATCTCAACAATCGTCTTCAAATGCGACCCAAACATGGAATCGAGCATGGTTATTGGCTACACCGGAATGCTGATTGCCTTTAGCTTTGTATTTATCGGTATCCGAAATTACCGCAACAAACAAAATGGCGGATTTGTCAACTTTGGCAGTGCTTTTAAAATTGGTTTGTTGATTTCACTTATTGCTTCGACTTTTTATGTAGTGAGCTGGCTGATTGAATATTATTGTTTCTTTCCGAACTTTATGGAAAAATACAGTGCAGCTGCCATTCAAAAAATAGAAAATGATCCGCACATTACTGCTGCTGAACTCACGGCTCAAGTGGACCAAATCAAAACCATGCAAGAAATGTATAAAAACCCGATTTGGGTTATCTTATTTACTTATGCTGAAATATTTCCGTTGGGCATTATAATATCACTCATTAGTGCTTTAATTCTGAAAAAGAAACCGCAATAAATAAAAAAACTCCAACCGAATTAGTTGGAGTTTTTGTTTGGATTATTTTTCTCTGGTCAGAATAATTTCACCGCCTTGAATGAGTTTGGCTTCGGTTTTGGTCTCATTAAATTGAATCACGATTCCATAACTTTCATGCTTGAATCTATCTTTACCGTCCGGAACCAAAGGCAAAGTTCCTTGTCCCACCGCAGTAGCTTTTAAGATTCCGTCTTCTTCTTCAAAAATAACTTTGATCGGAAAATTTTTGCTTGAAAAAGTTCCTAAATACGGATCAAGAATAACATCTTCTTCGAGTTTATCTTTACCAGATGTCCATGTATTATTGCTTGGGTTAAAATCTGGAAGTTTTTGATTTGGATCTAAACGAACGCTTTCGAGTTCCTCATTTACATTCGCTTTAAATGTCCAAGAAGTGTTGCGCATCCAAATTTCAACAGGCAAATTTTGGGTAAAAGTTTTTCCGGATTTGGTTTTGAACTGAACCGCAACAGGCATCGGCATTTTTTCTAGATTTTCAATCGTTACTAAGATGCCTTTGGTTGGGTCATTTTTGATGTATTTTACTTTGCTGATGCCTTGATCTAATCGCCAATTGTTGAGATACCAGCCGCGCCAGAACCAATTTAAATCTTCACCGGCAACGTTTTCAATAGTTCTAAAAAAGTCATCTGGAGTTGGGTGTTTGAATGCCCAGCGATTGATATAGGTTCTAAATGCATTGTCAAAACGCTCTTCGCCCAAAATTTGCTCACGCAATAAAGTAAGCCCTTCACCGGGTTTCATGTAGCAAAGCAATCCTATGTTGTCTTCTTTCATCGCATCTGGTGTTACCATTACAGGCTCTAATTCAGGATTGGTCAAGAAAACTCCGGCTTGATTCATATTTTGGTCAGGTTCTTTATATTCGCCTGCGTTAAAATCACGTCCACTAAGTGAATTGATAAAAGTATTAAAACCTTCATCCATCCAAGCAAAAACACGTTCGTTTGAACCCACAATCATCGGAAACCAAGTGTGTCCGAATTCGTGATCAGTAACGCCCCACAAACCTGCTCCTTTTGATGTCCATTCACAAAAAACGATGCCCGGATATTCCATTCCGCCTTCATTACCTGCCACATTGGTGGCTGCCGGATATGGATATTCATACCATCTTTTTGAATAGTTTTCGATACAAGCTTTGGTATATTCGGTTGATCTGCCCCAGGCTTTATCACCAGAGCTTTCAACCGGATAAGCACTGATGGCTAGTGATTTTTTTCCGCTTGGCAAATTGATGCGCGCAGCATCTATAATAAAAGACGATGATGATGCCCATGACACATCGCGAGCATTTTTGATTTTAAATTTCCAAGTCAAAGTAGCTTTTCCTTGTGGACGCGAAGCTGGATTAGTTACTTCATCAGCAGTTCTAATGGCCACTGTTTTTTCGCTATTTTTGGCTTCGGCCCAACGTTTTTGTTGTTCAGTAGTGTAAACTTCTGCTGGATTTTGCAATTCACCCGAACAAACCACAATATGACTTGAAGGCGCAGTAATAGCCACATCAAAATCACCGTATTCTAAATAAAACTCTGCCCCAATATACGGATTGGTGTTCCAGCCTCTGATGTCGTCATAAACACTCATGCGCGGATACCACTGAGCGATCGTAAAGATTTTTCCGTTTTTGGTATCCAATACTCCGGTTCTGTCTGAACCATATTTAGGTGAAATGTATGAAAAAGATATTTTGACTTTGGCTTTAGCGCCATTGGCTTTGAGCTCCTGTGGCAACTGAATTTGCATACGCGTATCTGTGATGGTATACTTTAATTGTTTTTCAATAGTTTTGGCACCAACCGTCTCCAACAATGCAACAGAAGCAATTTTAAAACCGCCTTCAAAGGTTTCTCCTTTGGTGCCTCCTCGACTTCCACCAGGGCCAATAACAGCTGCACCACGAGAATCTTTTTTAAAGGCATTTTGCTCTAAATTCAACCACAAAAATGAAAGATCATCCGGGCTGTTGTTGGTATAAGTTAAAACTTCAGTTCCAATAATCTCATTAGTAAGTTCATTGAGTTGAGCTGTCAATTGATAATCTGCCCTATTCTGCCAGTATTTTGCGCCAGGCTGACCACTTGCAGAGCGGGTTTCAGTACCATTCTTGGTATAAAACAACGGTGAAAAAGCTTGCTTGTAATCATAGTTAGACACGGGCGGATTTTGTTGCGAAAAACCTGTTAATGCAACAGACATAAACGCAACAAAAAACCACTTTCTGATGGTTTGGTTCATAAAATTGAATTTTAAATTAATAATCCGGCGACATCAGTCTTTAATTTCCGGATTTGTTACAGCATTGAGGGATTCAAAATGCGAATCTTTCATAGCATTTTTTTTGCGTTGCGCAGCTTCTATGGCTTTGACGATTTGCTGTTTCTGAGTCAAACCGAAAAAAGAAACATACTGAAACATTTCGTGAATAAAATAGCCTCCAATAATTGAGGCTGAAATAACGATGATGAAACTAAAGATAGATCCCATGGTTTAAGGTATTTAGTAAGATTTGGCCTAACAAATATAAAAAATGATTCTAAGCCACCATATAATTTTTTTGAAAACACACCGTTGAAAAGTGTTAAATTGGCAACTTAAATTCAAATACATGAATCCGATAAAAATTCTTTGGGTCGATGACGAAATTGATTTACTCAAACCTCATATTCTATTTTTAGAAAAAAAAGATTACCACGTAACTACATGCAACAATGGTCGTGATGCAATTGACATCTTTGAAACAGGAAATTTTGATATTGTTTTTTTAGATGAGAATATGCCAGGAATGAGCGGCTTGGAAACTTTGGCTGAAATCAAAGAAAAAAAATCTTCAACGCCTGTAATCATGATTACCAAAAGTGAAGAAGAGTATATTATGGAAGAAGCCATAGGCTCAAAAATAGCTGATTATCTCATTAAACCTGTTAATCCAAATCAGATATTGCTGAGCATCAAAAAAAACCTTGACCATTCAAGATTAGTTTCTGAAAAAACAACACTTGATTATCAGAAAGAGTTTCGAAAAATTGCAATGGAAATGGCCATGGTCAATAGCTACGAAGAATGGGTTGAATGCTACAAAAAACTTCTGTTTTGGGAGCTTGAACTAGAAAATATTCAAGACCAAAGTATGATTGAAATTCTCGAATCGCAAAAAGTAGAAGCCAATATGCAGTTTGGCAAGTTTATCGAGAAAAACTACGAAGATTGGTTTGAACCAAGCACCGGAAACAGCAAAAATTCCAAAACTGACAAGCCCATCCAGTCACACACTCTATTTAGAGAATTAGTGGTTCCTGAGATCACCAAAAAAGACCGCCCGATTTTGTTTGTAGTAATTGACAATATGCGCTACGATCAATGGAAATCAATTGAAAACACCGTAACCAATTTATATAAGCTCGAGAAAGAAGTTCCTTATTATGCCATTCTACCTACGGCAACTCAATATGCTCGAAATGCTATTTTTTCAGGTTTATTGCCTATTGAAATGGAAAAACAATACCCGCAATATTGGAAGAACGACGTAGACGAAGGTGGTAAAAATTTATTTGAAGCAGAATTTTTAACAGCACACCTTAAACGTCTGGGATTGAATATAAAACAAGAATATTTTAAAATTACCAGCTTGGCCGGCGGTAAAAAGTTGGCCGAGAATTTCAAAGCCTACAAAGACAATCAACTCATCACAGTGGTCTATAATTTTGTCGATATGTTATCTCACGCCAAAACCGAAATGGAAGTAATCAAAGAACTGGCCTCAGACGACAAGGCTTATCGTTCACTCACTTCGAGTTGGTTTAAAAACTCACCTTTACTTGAAATCATTCAACAAGCGCAAAAACTTGGCTTCAAATTAATAATTACTACCGACCACGGAACCATCAATGTCAAAAATCCATCAAAAGTTATTGGTGACAAAAACACCAGCTTAAACCTTCGTTACAAAACCGGTCGCAGTTTGACCTACGAAGACAAAGACGTTTATGCGGTTCGCGACCCAAAAAAAATTGGGCTTCCGGCCATCAATATGAGCAGTTCATACATATTTGCCAAGAATGATTTATTTTTGGCCTATGTAAACAATTTCAATCATTATGTAAGTTACTACCGCAATACCTATCAGCACGGTGGAATCTCACTCGAAGAAATGATTGTTCCATTTTTGGTATTCAACCCGAAATAAACTTTATGAATATTACATTCTCATTAGACGAAATACAACAAACTGCTCAAAAAGTATTAGACCAAAAACCACACAAAGTAATCCTCTTCTTTGGTGAAATGGGCGCTGGTAAAACTACATTCATCAAATCGTTAGCAAAAAAATTGGGCGTTGAAAACACAACTAGCAGCCCAACGTTTTCGCTCGTTAATGAATACCAAGACAGCAACCGAAATCCGGTGTATCATTTTGATGTATATAGACTAAAAACCGAAGCCGAAGCTTATGATATGGGCATTGACGAATACTTATACTCCGGGCATTGGTGCTTGATTGAATGGCCCGAAAAAATTCCGACGCTCATACCAAATGAGCACAGCGTTATCAAAATCCGATCACTGGCTGATGGTCGTCGTGAAATAGAATTTAGATAAGATTTGCTTGGGCTGCTTTCATCTTTTTTATAACTTAGACCGGCATTATTGAATACAACACATCATGGCGTTAACTCCGTTTACCAAACAACAACTGCTTCCGCAAGAAGAAAAACTTGAAATTGCCCGTCACAAAAGCGAACTTTTTATCGGAATTCCCAAAGAAACCAGCTATCAAGAACGCAGAATATGCTTAACCCCTGACGCTGTAAATTCATTAACATCGCACGGACACCGTGTAATGATGGAAGCCGGAGCCGGGCTCAACGCCAGTTATACCGATCAAGAATACAGTGATGCCGGAGCAGAAATCACCAATGATACACAAAAAGTATTGGGTTGTCCGATGTTGCTCAAAGTTGAACCGCTGACTATGGACGAAATCAAAATGGTCAATTCGCAAACCATCGTCATATCGGCCATTCAGCTTAAAACCAGAAAAAAAGAATACTTCGAAGAGCTATCCAAAAAGAAAATCACAGCTTTGGCTTTTGAATTCATCAAAGATGAAGACGGTTCATATCCTGCCGTAAAATCGCTGAGTGAAATTGCCGGAACTTCTTCTATTTTGGTGGCTGCCGAACTTATGATTGGCAAAGGTTTACTCTTCGGGAACATCACCGGAGTTCCGCCCACTGATGTAGTGATTTTGGGCGCTGGAACCGTCGGTGAATTTGCCGCAAAAACCGCACTCGGACTCGGAGCCAATGTCAAAGTTTTTGACAATTCAATCACCAAACTCCGCAGATTGCAGAACAATTTAAATCAGCGCATATTTACTTCAACCATTCAACCCAAATCATTACTCAAAGCGCTCCGCAGATGTGACGCCGCCATTGGCGCCATGCGCGGAAAAGACCGTTGCCCTGTTGTGGTTACAGAAACTATGGTAGAACACATGAAAAAGGGCGCTGTGATTGTTGATGTGAGCATTGATACAGGTGGATGTTTTGAAACTTCAGAAATCACCACCCATGAAAAACCAACCTTTGTCAAAAGTGGTGTGATTCATTATTGCGTGCCCAATATTCCTTCGAGGTATTC
This sequence comes from Flavobacterium sp. CYK-55, assembly GCF_018413465.1. Lineage (GTDB taxonomy): Bacteria > Bacteroidota > Bacteroidia > Flavobacteriales > Flavobacteriaceae > Flavobacterium. The sequence goes on along the minus strand of NZ_JAHCDK010000003.1, from coordinate 105,613 downwards.
AAAAACAGCATCGCTTTCTATCAGCAACATCATAACACCTTATTTACTACAAGTGGCTGAAGATGGCGGAATCGAGAGTGCCATTCGCTGCAATAAAGGACTCAAAAACGGCGTGTATCTCTACCACGGAATCCTGACCAATCAAGCTATAGGCGATTGGTTTAATTTACCTGACAGCGATATTAATTTAATTGTTTTTTAAAGAAGCTTTACGCTACCTTTGCAAAAAAAATCAACATGAGTTTTCGTTACCGCTTTGCCTATTATTTGATTGGTTTTACCTTGGGATTGTTTTTTGTAACTGCTGTATTTATGGGTAAAGACACGCGTTGCAATTATTTTCCAAATGCACGTGTGCTCAATAATATGCGCACCAAACCTTTTGAATTTTCGCCCAAGGCTGTCGCGCAAATGAAGCAATGTCAAGTTGATTCTACCGATATCAAAAACTCGCTTACTTACGGAGATGTTGACTTTGATAAAAGCAATATCGCAGTGGCCAAAGGCGGAAAACGATACATCATTGAAGGCAGAAACAGCAAACAGCAAAGCATAACTCTTGAAGTGGTTAACTATGAAAATCGCGCAGTATTGACTCAAGTAACCAAACCTTAATTTCTTCAGGCATTCTTGTAAATTGCTGATTTTCTTAATCAATAGCCTAAAGAAATTTCTCTTAAACAACCATTATTCATACTTTAAAGTAAAAGATTAAACGATAATCTTTTAAATTTGAATCATTCAACAAGCATCTGATTCAAAATCACTTTTTAAGCTATGAAAAGAAAAATAGAAATTCTGCTTGCGTTTACGTGTCTTTGCATACAAAATATTCAGGCGCAAAATTTACTCAACAACAGCGATTTCGAAAACGGAGGCAACGGAGTCGGATTCAGTATCAACAGTAGTTTTTACAACAACATCAACCCGCCTTATTCGGGGACAACTTCGCCCGGAAATTACTCGGTGACCAATAATCCGCAACCCATGAATACGGCATTCTTTATTTCAGGAGGCGATCACACCACAGGCACCGGAAATATGTTGGTGGTTGACGCAACATCAACCGGCGGACAACAAAGATTCTGGCGCGCGGGTAACAACGGCGAAGGCATTTGCAATTTAACTCCTGGCGCTAATTATAGTTTTCATTACTGGATCAAATCAGTCTCTACACAAGTTACCGGACCCAACAGTCAGGCCATCATTGGTTATCAAATTATTGGAGCAAGCAATATTACTCTTTTTGCCGGAAGCGCTACTGCACCATTGCCGGCAGACGGATGGCAAGAAGTTGTATACACCTTTACAGCTACCAACAATTGTGTCAATATTGAGCTTTGGGACAACAATACCCAAACCATCGGAAACGATTTTGCCGTTGATGATTTTGCATTGTTTGGTCCGCCTGAGCCCTTTAACCTTGAATATTCAACGATTAACCCAAGTTGTGTCGGAGCCCAAGATGGTTCAATTATCGGTTATGGTTCAGGAGCAAATCCGCCTTATACTTTTTGGATTACTGGTCCTGTTTCAGCCAACAACGGAACAGGTATTTTTACCGGATTGCCCGCCGGAACTTATACACTCAATATCCTTGAAGGAGCCGATGGTGAAATTCACATCAACGATATTGTTCTGAGTGAACCCCAAAATTTAATCCTAAGCCAACCCACAACCATATGCCCAAATCAAACAACAACACTTTCAGTCAGCGGTAGTAATTCGGGTTACCAATGGACTTCAAACCCTATTGATAACAACCTGAATCCATCGGCTGCAAGTCAGCTGGTAAGTCCTTTACAAACAACTGTTTATTCGGTAAGTTCTGATGTAGCAATTAATAGAAATCTCATCTTCAACCATGACTTTTCATTGGGAAACCAAGGTTTTGTGACCAATTATATCTATTACGCACCCAACAATCCTACCGGTGCCCAACGCGCTTATGGTATAGTAACCAATCCACAAACTTGGGAAAGCGGATTTGCTTTGTTTGGTGACCATACCGGAAACAACGGACTGATGATGGTGGTTGATGGTTCGCCGCAAAATTCAGGAAATGATAAAGTTTGGTCACAATCAGTTCCGGTAACACCTAACCAAAATTATACTTTTAGTTATTGGGTAAGAACAGCGGCCTTGCCGAGTCCGGCTAATTTAGAAGTAACAATTAATGGTTCTTCTATCGGAATCGATACCGCCCCTAACAACACCCTTACTTGGGTTAATCGCTCTTACACTTGGAATTCAGGAAATAATACAATAGCTCATATTGTATTGTTAGACAAAAACACAGTACTCACCGGTAATGATTTTGCTTTAGACGATTTATCTTTTGTGGGGCCAACTACAAATTGTATACAGACAAAATCCGTCACCATTACAGTAAACAATCAGGTGGTTCCTGATTTTCCACCCGCCATAACCATTTGCAGCGGCGGAACCGTTCCGACTTTATCAAACACTTCGCCTAACGGAATCACCGGAACTTGGTTGCCATCAGTAGTCAGTAATACAAACTCAGCGGTTTATACCTTTACGCCCAATCCTGGTCAGTGCGCTGGTTTTGTTGAATTTACTGTAACTGTGAATGACAACAACATTACGCCAACCTTTACCCAAGTAGGCCCATTTTGTGCCGGAGAAAATATCAGTGACCCTTTGCCATTATTTTCTGAAAATGGTATTTTAGGACATTGGACACCCATTTTTGACATCCATCAAACTACAACCTACACCTTTATTCCCAATCCAGGACAATGCGCCGGCACAGTGCAAATGACGGTTCAAATCAACCCGAAAACAACCCCAACCTTCAGTCAAATTGGTCCATTCTGTAGCGGACACATCACCAGCAATCCATTACCGACACTGTCTAGTGAAGGTATTTCAGGAATTTGGTCTCCAACGTTCAACAATCAAGCAACTACAACCTATACCTTTACTCCAAACGAAAATCAATGTGCACAAGCCACAACTGTTGAAGTGGTGATTATTGAGAATAATCTAACACCAGTTTTTGATTTTGGTCCATATATGACCGGCTGTTACAGACCCATCAGTGAAACACCTCCGATAGCACTTCCAGAAATTTCAGACAATGGTATTTATGGTTATTGGTCACCTGCAACGATTGATTATTCTACTGTTGGTGAAACCCTTTATACCTTTTACCCATTGGTAAACACTTGTGCTAGCCTTTATATGCTAACAATAAACATCATCGAAGTACCTGATTTTACAGTTCACTCTGATTGTATTGATGATAATTTAGTGCTCAGCGTTAAGCTTTTTGAAGTGGTTGAAGACAGTCATTTTACTTGGTATAATGAACAAAATGAAATCATCAGCACAGATTCATCAGTTTTAATTTCCGAAAAAGGAACATACAAAGTAGTCAAAGAAATCAACGGTTGTACCCGAGAACAAACTGTTGTTGTAACCAGTGTCAATTGTAAAATACCCAAAGGAATCTCACCAAACGAAGACACATTCAACGACTCTTTTGATTTGAGCAATTTAGATGTTAAACGTTTAGAAATATTCAATCGATACGGTACCGAAGTATATGCCAAAAGCAATTACAAAAAAGAATGGTCAGGCAAAGACTACAATGATCATTACTTGCCTGATGGAGTGTATTTTTATGTCATCGATTTTTATTCCGGAAAAAACAAAACCGGATGGGTCTACATCTCGAGAGAACACTAAAAGCCAGATTTTTTTTATATCCAATCAGCTTGATTGTTTTTTTTAGAATTATATCTGATTTAAAGCCTTTTAGAGAACATTATTTGTTTAAATTTGTGCACTGAATTTTCTCTCTCATAAATTCAAATCTTATGAAAAATAAACTACTGGCCATTCTTATGATGGCATCGGCATTTGGCTTTGCTCAAAATGCAATTTGGAACACTTCATCAAAAGTTATCGATCCAACCAAAATCATCGAAAACAAAAAGAACTTAACCAAATTTCAACTGTACACTTTAGATTTAAATGCATTACAAGTTGCTTTAAAAAATGCTCCTGAACGTTTTGGATCCATGCAGAAAAAGGGAATCATTGCTGAAATTCCAAATGCTGAAGGCAAATTAGAAAAGTTTGCATTTTATCAATTTTCGAATATGGATCCGGCATTAGCCGCTAAATATCCTGAAATCAAATCTTATGTCGGACAAAGCCAAGACAATCCCGGTGCAGTTATCTATTGTAGCTTATCGCCACTTGGGTTTCAAGGTATGTTGCTCAAAGCTGATCGTTCGGCCGTTTTTATTGAGCCTTATACCTCAGATTTGAGCAGTTATGCAGTATACAACAAAGCCGATAAGGTTCAAGGGCTAAGCAAATTTGAGTGCCGTATGGTTCAAAGCATGCCTGAACAAACCATCCGATCATCAAACATCGCGGCCAGACCCAACGCTGATGATGGTATATTGAGAAACTACAGATTGGCCTTGTCCGTTACCGGAGAATACACCACTTATTTTGGCGGAACCAAAGCATTGGCACTTGCCGGAATGAACGCCACCATGACGCGTGTCAATGGCGTTTTCGAAATGGACTTTAATTCGCATATGAATCTCATTGCCAACAATGATGTACTGATTTATACCAACGCTGCAACCGATCCATATTCTGCAGCTGCAACCGGATCTGGCGGAGCTTGGAATACAGAATTGCAAAACAACCTAACCAATACTATAGGCAACGCTGCTTATGATATCGGACACTTGTTCGGAGCTAGTGGCGGCGGTGGTAATGCCGGTTGTATCGGTTGTATTTGCGTTGATGATACAGCTAGTACAACTGATGAAAATAAAGGTAGCGGTTTTACTTCGCCAGGTGATGGTATACCGCAAGGGGATAATTTTGACATTGATTATGTAGCCCATGAAATGGGGCATCAATTTGGTGCTAATCACACTTGGACGCATGGCGGAAACGAAGGTACCGGAGCACAAATGGAACCGGGTTCAGGCTCTACAATTATGGGTTATGCAGGAATTACTTCTCTTGATGTTCAGCCACACTCAGATGCCTATTTTCATGCTATTAGTATTCAACAAGTAACCAACAACATCAAAACCAAAACGTGTTCAACTAACATCAATACCGGTAATGCTATTCCAACAGCCAATGCCGGTTTAGATTATACGGTCCCTAAAAGTACTCCTTTTTTATTAACCGGTGTAGGTACTGATGCCAACGGAGATACACTCACCTACTGTTGGGAGCAATTTGACAATCAAACCAATGCTACAGCTCCGAGTGCTACCAAAACTTCAGGTGTAAACTTCAGATCTTATAATCCGACTACCAGTCCGAGTAGGTCTTTTCCAATTCTAGCATCAGTTTTAACCGGGGTCACAACTACTGCCGGGTCAGAGGTAACTGTTGAAGCCATACCATCGGTTGCGCGAACCTTAAACTTTAGATTAACCGTACGCGACAACAAAGCCAATGGTGGCGCCAACAACAGCGATGATATGATTGTAACAGTCAATGCAACTGCGGGACCATTTGCAATCACAGCACCCAATACCGCAGTTTCTTATGTGGGTAACAGCAGTCAAACCATTACATGGAACGTAGCCGGAACTACCGCCAACGGAGTGAATTGTGCCAATGTAGATATATTGCTCTCGACCAACGGCGGAACCACTTTCCCAATTGTATTGGCCTCAGCTACTGCAAATGACGGGACACAAGCCATCTCTATTCCGAACATCCCCGGAACCACCAACCGCATTATGATCAGAGGAACAAATCATATTTTTTACGACATATCCAATACTAATTTTACAATCACTGCCGGAACAGCCGACACCACACCGCCAACTGCTCCAACACTAACTGCATCAAATACAACTTCAACAACTACGCAACTTTCTTGGTCGGGCGCTACCGATAATGTAGCGGTAACCAACTATGAAGTATACCGAAACGGAGCTTTGTTGACCACCACTCAAAATACAACGTACACGGCTACCGGTTTAACGGCTGCAACTACCTATACCTTTAACGTAAAAGCAAAAGATGCTGATGGAAATGTTTCACCCTTGAGCAACACCGTGAGTGTAACCACTGCTGCTCCAGATACCACAGCACCAACCGCTCCAACATTAAGTGCCAGCGGAACCACCATGACCACAACCAATTTAAGTTGGACAGGAGCTACAGATAACGTAGGGGTAACTTCATATGATGTTTATCAAGGAGCTACTTTACTCGGTAATACCACTTTTACTACCTACAACGTAACCGGATTAACCGCAGCAACCACCTATGCCTTTACTGTAAAAGCAAAAGATGCTGCCGGGAATATTTCTGTAGCGAGTAATGTGGTCAGTGTAACTACACAAGCACCAGATACTACAGCTCCTACAGCACCTACTTTAAGTGGTACCAATATTACCAGTACAGGATTATTGTTGACTTGGACTGGAGCAACCGATAATGTTGGTGTTACCTCGTATGATGTATATCAAGGTGCAACATTGCTCGGTAATACACCCAACAGTAACTATACCGTAACTGGACTAACGCCACTAACAACCTATAGCTTCACGGTAAAAGCAAAAGATGCTGCCGGAAACGTATCTCTAGCGAGTAATACATACACAGTTACCACAGCCCAATTCACTTACTGTACCTCACAAGGAAACAGTGTAGCTGATGAGCTTATTGGTCGTGTTCAAATGGGTACGATTGACAATGTTTCAACAGGTGGTTCTGGTTATACCGATTTTACAAATCTTTCAACCAATGTTAATTTGGGCTCAAGTCAAACCATCACCATTACCCCAACTTGGACCGGATCTACTTTTAGTGAAGGTTATGCAGTGTTTATTGATTACAATCGCGATGGTGATTTTGTAGATGCTGGTGAAACAGTATACACACGTGCTGCATCAACTACCACTCCTATTGTTGGAACTTTTACAATTCCAACAACAGCCACAACAGGTGTTACCCGCATGCGTGTTTCTATGAAATACAACGCAATTCCTACAGCTTGCGAGACTTTCTCATACGGACAAGTCGAAGACTATTCAGTCCAAATTTTAGCTGCCAGCAATACACTTAACATAAAAGCTTTTATTGAAGGATTTTACAACACAGCATCGCATCAAATGCAAGCGGTTAAATTTAATCAAGGAACATCCAGTTCAACAACTGATACCGACAACCTTGATATTGAACTAAGAGATCCTTCTACTTATGCATTAGTAACTACAGTTCAATCTACCATTAAAACAGATGGAACCGCTGTTTGTACTTTTAGTCCTGCACAAATTGGCTCATATTATATTGTTGTCAAACACCGAAACAGTATCGAAACTTGGAGCGCTAGCCCGATAACCCTTTCTGCGACAACCACAAGTTATGACTTTTCTAACTCAGCTAATAAAGCATATGGTTCAAATATGATTTTATTAGAACCTGGGGTTTGGGGTATCTACTCAGGCGATTTATCACAAGACGGTATTGTAGACGCTACTGACTATGTGTTATGGGAATCAGACTACAACAACTTTAGTTTTGGTGATTTTGTTACTGATCTCAACGGTGATGGTGCAGTCGATAGTTCTGATTACGTAATCTGGGAAGCTAACTATAACAACTTTGTTTTTTACAGTACTCCGTAAAACAACTCAATTATAAAACAAAAAAGCAGTCCTAAACAGACTGCTTTTTTTGTTTGTGGGCGATGAGGGGTTCGAACCCCCGACCCCCTCGGTGTAAACGAGGTGCTCTGAACCAGCTGAGCTAATCGCCCTTAAAGGTGGGTGCAAATATACATTTAGAATTCAGAACTGCAAGTCTAAACACAGAAAAATATTCTACTAAATATTTGTTAATTCTTACCCAGCTGTACACAAGTGCTTTGCGGCACAAAAAACAGTAGCTTACTTTTGAGGCAAATTATATTTTATGGCCCGTTTTAAAGAAAACGATTTACCCAAATCAAAAATTACCTCAAGTGCTTTGCAAAAAGCAGCGATGATTTTTAAATATTCCGGCAATCACAAGTGGAAATTTTTTGTCGGGCTAATATTCTTAATCCTTACCGGAGCCACCGCTCTTGCCTTCCCAAAACTCATGGGTATGTTGGTAGATTGTGTCAAAAACCACGATACAAAAATGGCCAACAACATAGCGCTGGGCTTAGTGGGCATTTTATTTCTGCAATCGTTTTTTTCATTTTTCAGGCTTTCGCTGTTTGTCAATTTTACTGAAAACACCTTGGCCAATTTGCGATTAGCGCTTTATGAAAACTTGGTCAAACTTCCAATGACCTTTTTCTCTCACAAGCGCGTGGGCGAACTCAACAGCCGCATCAGCGCTGACATTTCACAAATTCAAGACACCCTTACCTCTACCATTGCTGAATTTTTAAGACAGTTCATTTTAATCATCGGAGGCGTCATTCTATTGGCCAGCGAAAGTTTTAAACTTACTTTACTCATGTTGGCGGTAGTTCCACTCGTGGCTATTGCAGCGGTTATCTTCGGGAGATTCATCCGCAAGTATTCAAAAAAAGTACAAGATCAAGTGGCCGAAAGCCAAGTCATTGTTGAAGAAACCTTACAAGGCATCAGCATCGTTAAAGCCTTTGCCAATGAAGCTTATGAAATTGCCCGATATGCCACCAAAGTGCGCGAAGTCGTAAATCTGGCCATCAAAGGCGGAAAGTATCGCGGTTATTTTGCTTCGTTCATTATTTTTTGTTTGTTCGGATCCATTGTCGCGGTAGTTTGGTATGGCGTACAACTCAGCATCAGCGGAGAAATGAGTGTTGGTCAACTCATTTCGTTTGTATTATATTCAACTTTTGTGGGCGCCTCATTTGGCGGAATTGCCGAACTATATGCTCAGATTCAAAAAGCCATCGGCGCTACCGAACGCGTGTTTGAATTGCTTGAAGAAACACCCGAAAAGATTGGTCAAACCCAAGAAGAATACAAAATCAACGGCAATGTTTCATTTCAAAAAGTGGCTTTTAGCTATCCGTCCAGAAAAGAAGTTCAGGTTTTAAAAGACGTGAGTTTTGAGGCCAAACACGGTCAAAAAATTGCCATTGTCGGCCCGAGTGGTGTGGGTAAATCAACCATAGCTTCGTTGCTTTTGAAGTTTTATGATATTGAGGGCGGAAACATTCTCATTGACGGAAAAAATATTTCAGCATATCCGCTTGAAGTTTTACGCGGCCACATGAGCATTGTACCACAAGATGTAATTTTATTTGGCGGAACCATTCGCGAGAACATCGCCTACGGAAAACCCGGAGCCTCAGATGCCGAAATCAACCTAGCTGCACAACAAGCCAATGCACTCAACTTTATTGAAGGTTTTCCTGAAAAAATGGAGACCATTGTGGGCGAACGCGGTATCAAACTCTCGGGCGGGCAACGCCAACGCATTGCCATTGCGCGCGCACTCTTGAAAAATCCGAGTATTCTTATTTTGGACGAAGCCACTTCATCGCTCGACAGCGAAAGCGAAAAATTGGTTCAAGAAGCGCTTGAAGTTTTGATGCAAGGGCGCACGAGCATCATCATTGCGCATCGTCTTTCAACGATTCGATCTGCAGATTCTATCCTTGTTCTCGACCAAGGAAAAATTACAGAACAAGGAACACATTCCGAGCTCATGTCTATTGAAAACGGAACCTATAAAAACCTCAGTCAACTTCAATTTAGTCATGTTTAAAACCGTACAAATGAAAAAATCAATCGTCTTTTTATTATTGATTTCAATCAATACGCTTGCGCAAACCAAAAATGCCAAGCCTTTTGTTTTGGGTTATTCAGATGAAGTTGAATCAAAAATACTTTCTGAAAAACGAACCCTTAATGTGTATTTACCCGAAGGATATAAAGCCAACGACACCATTCATTATCCGGTGATTTATTTGCTCGATGGTGGTGCTGATGAAGATTTTATCCACACCGTTGGATTAGTTCAGTATAATACTTTTTCATGGATCAACCGCGTTCCGCCAAGTATTGTTGTAGGCATTGCCAACACCGACCGAAAACGCGATTTTACTTTTCCAACCTCAGTTGATGCTGAAAAAAAAAGGTATCCAAGCAGCGGAGGTTCTGCAAAATTCATCGAGTTCATCGAACAAGAATTACAACCTTTTATAGCCAAAAACTACAAAGCCAATCGTCAAAGTACAATCATCGGGCAATCGTTGGGCGGATTATTGGCTACACAAATCTTGTTTGAAAAACCAGAGCTTTTTAATCAATACATCATCATCAGTCCGAGTTTGTGGTGGAGCGATGGTGCTTTACTCAAACAAAATCCGGCTATTTTAAGTGAAAACTTTACCCGTAAAGCTCAGGTGTACATCGGTGTCGGAAAAGAAGGCGTTTGGGCCTCAACTCCTACTACACCGCATGTTATGGAATTGGATGCCAATCTTTTGGCTGATAAAATACGAAGCGCCAAAAACAAAAATGTTCGGGTATATTTTGATTATATGCCCGAAGAAGATCACGCAACTTCTTCGCATCCGGCCGTTTTTAATGCGTTTAGACTTTTGTATCCAAAAAAATAATTATCGCTTGAGCGAGAAATGCGCTTTGAATATTTTGGATACATTTTTCTCGGTATATTCTACGCTAAACCAATAATCGGTTGACGGTAGTTCATAACCATTGTAGGTTCCGTCCCAACCTTTACCGGATGGGCTGATTTGCTTGATTAATTTTCCGTAGCGATCAAAAATATAAATAATCGATTGCTTCTGATCGGCTAAATCAACAATATTCCAAGTATCGTTATAACCATCATTATTCGGGGTAAAAAACTTCGGATAACTAATGACCAAAATCTCTTCAGACAATTGGGTACATCCATCTTCATCAATCACATAAACCGTGTGTATGCCCGGAGGAACATTGTAAAAAACATTTGAATACTGAATCGGTCCGTGATCCAGTTGATACATATAATTTCCAGAAACGTTCACGTTTACACCAACCATCGGATTTTCGGTAAAAGCATCATATCCGTAGGTACTCATGCTTTGGGCGCCATTAATTGCAGAAACATTTACCTGCACCGGTAACGAGACACAACCTGTAAAACTGTTGGTGGCCACTACTTCATAAGTTCCCGCTTGAGTAGCTTGATAGGTTGAGCTCGTAGCACTCGTTATAACCGCTGCGTTGAAACTCCACACAAAATCATAAATAGAATCATTCAAATAGGTATTAATTGTATAAGGTTTAGTGACTGAATTGGTTATATTATTAATACAAATTACACCATCTACAGGTTGCGGTTCAGGCAACGGATTAACGCGAACGGTTACTACAATAGGCAATCCGTCACAACCATCTGAATTAGGAGTAACTGTGTAATAAACATTTCCGGGTGAACTATTCACAGTGGTTAATGTTTCTGACAAAACACTACCACTACCGACATTTGAACCATTCACCTGGTCAGCCAATCGAACCCAACTGTAAGTGGTATTGGGCAACGAACTAGTAAAAGAAACACTAAAAGTATCTCCGGAACAAATCGTCACATTCTGACTCGAAGCAGTCACTACCGGAAGTGCTTTAATTATAATTGAAGTTGATGTAGTTTGTTCGGCACATCCAGCAGCAGCTGGCATAGTATAAACCACTTGATAACTCCCGGCAGCACTTGCGTTAGGAACAATCGCTCCTGTATTCGGATGAATCGATAAGCCAGCCGGAACAGAACTGTAAGTTCCGCCTTGTGTCCCCACGCGCGTAACATTTAAAATGACAGCTTCAGAATTGCAATATGCATTTGACGGGTAAGATATTGTTGCCGATGGAATCGCCGTAATGGTCAGCGTTGTGGTAGCCGTTTGCATCGGGCATCCGCCCACAGCGGCCATCGTATAAGTTACGTTGTAATTTCCGGCTAAACTCGTACTCGGTATAATAGCACCAGTGTTTGCATCAATGGTCAACCCGGCCGGTGTAGCGCTGTAGGTTCCGCCACCTGTGCCCGTACGCACCACACCTTGTGCACCGGTCAATGACTTGCAATAAGGTGTGGACGGATAACTAATTGTCGCTGCCGGTAAAGTCGTAATCACTACATTAGCTGTTGTGGTTTGGGCAGCACAACCCGCAGCTGCTGGCATTGTATAGGTAACCGTATAAGAATTCGATAAACTGGTATTAGGTCTAATTGCTCCTGTGTTGGGGTCAATGGTCAAGCCGGACGGTGTGGCGCTATATGTTCCGCCTGCTGTACCGGTTCGGGTAACCGCTTGCGCTGTGGTGAGTGAATTACAAAACGGAGTCGCATAGCTAATAGTCGCGGTTGGAATCGCCGTAATGGTCAGCGTTGTGGTAGCCGTTTGCATCGGGCATCCGCCCACAGCGGCCATCGTATAAGTTACGTTGTAATTTCCGGCCAAACTCGTACTCGGTATAATAGCACCGGTGTTTGCATCAATGGTCAAGCCGGCCGGTGTAGCGCTGTAGGTTCCGCCACCTGTGCCCGTACGCACCACACCTTGTGCACCGGTCAATGACTTACAATAAGGTGTGGACGGATAACTAATTGTCGCTGCCGGTAAAGTCGTAATCACCACATTGGCTGTTGTGGTTTGGGCAGCACAACCTGCGGCTGCTGACATTGTATAGGTAACCGTATAAGAATTCGATAAACTGGTGTTGGGTCTAATTGCTCCTGTGTTTGGGTCAATGGTCAAGCCGGACGGTGTGGCGCTATATGTTCCGCCTGCTGTACCGGTTCGGGTAACCGCTTGAGCTGTAGTGAGTGAATTACAAAACGGTGTTGCATAAGATATCGTCGCCGACGGAATCGCAGTAATGGTTACCGGCGTCGTAGCTGTTTGCAGGGGACATCCGCCCGTAGCGGCCATCGTATAAGTTACGTTGTAATTTCCGGCTAAACTCGTACTCGGTATAATAGCACCGGTGTTTGCATCAATGGTCAAGCCGGCCGGTGTAGCGCTGTAGGTTCCGCCCGCAGTTCCGGTTCTCGTAATCGCTTGGGCAGTAGTGAGTGATTTACAATAAGGCGTGGACGGATAACTAATTGTAGCTGCTGGTAAAGTCGTAATCACTACATTGGCTGTTGTGGTCTGGGCAGCACAACCTGCGGCTGCTGACATTGTATAGGTAACCGTATAAGAATTCGATAAGCTGGTATTCGGTCTAATTGCTCCTGTGTTGGGGTCAATGGTCAAGCCGGCTGGTGTGGCGCTATATGTTCCGCCTGCTGTACCGGTTCGGGTAACCGCTTGAGCCGTGGTGATAGAATTACAAAACGGAGTCGCATAGCTAATAGTCGCGGTTGGAATCGCGGTAATGGTCAGCGTTGTGGTAGCCGTTTGCATCGGGCATCCGCCCACAGCGGCCATCGTATAAGTTACGTTGTAATTTCCGGCCAAACTCGTACTCGGTATAATAGCACCGGTGTTTGCATCAATGGTCAATCCGGCCGGTGTAGCGCTGTAGGTTCCGCCACCTGTGCCCGTACGCACCACTCCTTGTGCACCGGTCAATGACTTGCAATAAGGTGTGGACGGATAACTAATTGTCGCTGCCGGTAAAGTCGTAATCACCACATTGGCTGTTGTGGTTTGGGCAGCACAACCCGCAGCTGCTGGCATTGTATAGGTAACCGTATAAGAATTCGATAAACTGGTATTCGGTCTAATTGCTCCTGTGTTGGGGTCAATGGTCAAGCCGGCTGGTGTAGCACTATAAGTTCCGCCTGCTGTACCGGTTCGGGTAACCGCTTGAGCCGTGGTGATAGAATTACAAAACGGTGTTGCGTAACTAATGCTTGCTGTAGGTACTGCCGAAATCCTAACTTGAGTAGTGACTACTTGAGCCGGACAACCACCTGAAGCTGGAATCGTATAAATAACTGTATAATTGATTGTATTGCTCGAGCTTGGTGTTATAGCACCAGTGTTGGGATTAATCGTTAATCCTGAGGGCGAACAAGTAAAAGTGCCTCCGGTTGTACCAGTGATGGTAACGGGCTGAGGAGTTGTTAATGAGTTACAATAAGGCGACAAAGGATAACTTATAGTTGCTGATGCAGGTACATTTATGGTTATAGTACCATTCATAACCGCATGAGGAGTACATCCACCCGAGCTTGTTACTGTATAATTAAACGAACCGGTTTGAGTTGGAGTTCCGCTGATGGTTAGAACCCCTGAAGCAAAAGTACCTGTTACACCATTAGGCAAACCACTTACAGAAGCACCAGTAGCACTTCCGCCAATTGTATATTGAATTGTGGCTATAGATGAATTTTCACAAATAACCTGGTTTTCAGTAGCTGAAGCAGTTGCAAGGGTAACAATCGAAGCAGGTTTAAGCAATACTGACTTGGTCAAAACAACATTCACACTACAAGTTGCACCTAATGAAATTGAAACCGTATTGAGGGTAACCGCTGCTGTCACAGCATTTACAGTAACGCTCCCGATACCGCTAGCATTTAAGGTTACGGTTTGGCTAGCCCCACCATTGATATTATAAGTTACAGTTGCACTAGCTGTTCCGGTTATGGTAAAAACCGCTTGACCACCAGAGCATATCGGAGAAGTTGCATTAACGGCAGTAATATTTGGAACGCTTGAGGTTAAAGTTACGGTTGACGGATTAGTACAACCCACAATATCCGTAAGTATGTTGGTATAACTTCCGGCATTTAATCCTGAAATAGTAGCTTGTCCATTGGCGTTACCCGTTAGTGAAATCGTAACCGGTGCTCCATCGTCAAGATACGTAATTTGATGGGTCTGAAAAGCACCCAAACCGGCTACTTTAATCATCCCGTTGCTACCGCCGCAAGTAGGGTTAATTCCAACAAAAGTAGGACAAACAATTGAACAATCTGTACTTCCGGCACCCGTTTGGCCTGCGTTGGTTTGTTCCATGGTGATAAACCCGGCATCTCCGTCATAATTGGTAATCAACACCATATAAACTTCGCCAACCAAAGCATTGGGAATCGTTGCGTTTTCAATAGGTGCAGGATCATAACTACAGTCAACAACATTTCCGGTACAGTTGTGATCGCCATTACAATCGCCCAAGGTAAAATCATTACAAGCCGATATTGGGTCAGGAAATGGCCCCCAAATGGCAAAATCTACATCTAAACCGTTACCGGTGTTGTTGGGTCCGGTTGATTGTTTTATTTCTAAATCAATCACCCCTGAAATACCAATAGACAAATAATACCAAGCAGGATTCGGAGCTGTATTTAAACAAGTATTGTCGGTAACTTCTTGAGGAGCATCAGGAACATTGTCGCAATCACTTAAATTCGGGTATTCTAAACCTGAATCGGCACAAAACGGATTAGCGCCCGAGCAAACCGAATTAGTTGGTGCATTTAAATTGCCTTGGGTTGCACTACATGAAATAGTAGCTTCCCAACCCGATCGCTGATTGTTGTTATTTGACGAGAAAACAACTGTAATACAGCCCGAAGGGTCACTTGAAGTAACAACACCCGAACAATCTGTGGGCGAAGAATCAAAATAGTTGGCAATAATATCGCCTGAAGTTCCGGTACCATTGTAAATGGTCATATAATCGCGAAGATTATTTGCTATTTCAATATCAAATGCGGTAAAAGTCAATTGAATATATGTGCCCGGTGTCGCGGGGCAAAAAGTCAATTGATAATCTTCATTAGCGCTGTAATTTCCGGTAGCATCACCCGAATCATAAAAAGTTCCGGAACACGTATTAAACGATCCGTTTTGCATGATGTAGGTTTGCGCCTGAACCGAAACCGAAAGCAACAAAAACAGCAATAGTATTTTTTTTGTCATCCCTACTGCTTATGTATTAATACTTACTCGGTTCTATCACAATGGCATAATCCGTCTGATCAACCACAACAATCAACCTTGATTTATTGAACATGGCAAAATCATACTTCAGCGGATTAAAGCTATTCGGGTCAAAAACGAGCTCTCTTTTTAGGTTCGGATTATAATCATTAACCAAGGCAATACTTGATAAAAGCGGTAGTTTGCTGTTCTTGTATTTAGGATTGAGAACAATATGAACACGTTGCAAAAAATCTGTAGTATATTTAAGTCTGAGTGAATTGTTTTTAAAAAACAATCCTTCGGCAGACTCTGCATACACTTCACGAATAAAGTGTTCAATTTGCTCTTTTGAATAAGAAGATTCCTTAGGTGCTTGTGCAACACTAAACGAAGCCAGCAACACAAAAATAAACAGACCAATAATGGCACATCCAACTTTTTTCATAGCTCTTTTTTACGTTAAAAATGGCAAATTAGGGACAACCATGTTTGGAGTCTGAAACAAGCAAGCAAAAAAAAACCCTACCTGAATAGATAGAGTTTTTATAATATTCGTTAATTTATTGTTTAGTTTTTGTTTTTTCGGCGGTCTCGTTCAGTTTTTATCAGTGTCAATTCTCTACTGGTTTGTCCGGCTACAGAAGTATTTTCTTCAGCGCGACGAATCAAATAAGGCATCACATCGCGTACCGGTCCAAAAGGCAAGTATTTGGCTACATTATATCGGTGTTCTGCTAAATTGTAGCTAATGTTGTCACTCATTCCATACAACTGACCAAACCAGATGCGCGGGTCATCTTTAGCAATCCCTTTTTCCTGCATCAATTGCATCAAACGATAAGAACTTTCTTCATTGTGGGTACCGGCAAAAATGGCCATGCGGTCTATATGCTCAATCATATAATCAACCGAAGCATTGTAATTGTCATCAGTAGCTTGTTTTGAAATACAAATGGGTGAAATATAATTGCGCTCTTCGGCACGGGCGTTTTCTTTTTCCATGTAGGCACCACGAACAAGCTTCATTCCGATATAAAAACCTTCGGCTTTGGCTTGCTCATGTAGCTTTTTCAAATAATCCATTCGGTCCCAACGGTACATCTGTAATGTGTTGAACACTATGGCTTTTTCACGGTTGTACTTACGCATCATCTCGGTCACTAAATCATCGGCGGCATCTTGCATCCAGGTCTCTTCAGCGTCAATCAGTAACGCTACATCGCGTTGGTGCGCTTCTTTACAAACTTGATCAAAACGCGCCACTACTCTAGCCCATTCGGTTTGTTCAGCTTCTGACAATTCTTGCTTAGCCCCCACTTTTTCATACAAATCAATACGACCAAAACCCGTAGGTTTAAAAACCGCAAAAGGTATCGCATCGCGCTCAGCTGCAAAAGCTACTGTTTTTAATGTCATAGCAAGTGCCGCATCAAACTGAGCTTCTTCTTCTTTGCCTTCAACCGAATAATCCAACACCGATGATACCCCTTTGGTAAACATTTTATCCACCACCGGCAAACAATCATCTTCGTTGACACCGCCACAAAAATGGTCAAAAACCGTAGCGCGAATCAAACCTTCAACCGGCAAATGTGCCTTGATGGCAAAATTGGTTACGGCTGTACCAATGCGCACCAGCGGTTGACTGTCAATAAGTTTAAACAAAAAATAAGCGCGTTCTAGTTCGGTATCGCTCTTGAGTGAAAAAGCTATCTGGGTGTTGTTAAAAATGGGTTGCATAGAGGATTTTAATAGTTTGACAAATATAGATAGTATTACATAATAATTTATCAAAATTACCTTATTTTGCAGCGCAATTTATACGATTTCTATGTCAGTCCTACAGGCCAATGGTTACCAAGTTTATTTTCAGGATGCTGCCTATCAAGCGCTCAACGAGCAACTGGCCGAACAAGCTTATTCGGGCATTTATATCTTGGTCGACGAAGGCTCACATGAGCATTGCTTGCCGAGTTTCTTGGCACAAGTGGCTACCGAAATACCTATTGAAATCATTGAATTTGAATCAGGCGAACAACACAAAAATCTATACACCTGTCTTGAAGTTTGGCAAGCCCTGACCGAATTGGGCGCTGACCGCAAAAGTCTGATCGTCAATTTGGGTGGCGGTGTGGTGACTGATTTAGGTGGCTTTGTAGCCTCGGCTTATAAAAGAGGTATTGATTTTATAAACGTGCCCACAACACTTTTGGCGATGGTCGATGCGTCTATTGGCGGAAAAAATGGTGTTGATTTAGGGGCGCTCAAAAACCAAATCGGCGTGATCAATGCCCCAAAAATGGTCTTGATTGATGTGGCGTTTTTAGAAACACTCCCACAAAATGAAATGCGCTCTGGTTTGGCCGAAATGCTCAAGCACGGTTTGATTTACGATCGCGCATACTGGAACGAGTTTCTTGATTTGGGCTCTATGAATTGGACCGAACTCGAACGATTAATTCAGCGGTCAATTGAAATTAAAAACGACATTGTTCTACAAGATCCAACCGAAAACGGCATCAGAAAAGCCTTGAACTTCGGGCATACCATTGGTCACGCAATTGAGAGCTATTTTCTGGATCAACCCGAAAAACCCAACTTACTCCACGGAGAGGCCATTGCAGCCGGCATGATCATAGAGAGCTTTATGGCTTGGCGAAAAAACCTGATTTCGCAAACCGAACTCAACGAAATTAAAGCGGTTATTTCTGATATTTTTGAAACACTCTCAATTCAGCCCGACGATGTTTCGCCCATTATGGATTTGCTCATTCACGACAAAAAAAATGAGTATGGCCAAGTTCAATTTGCGCTCATTGAAGGTATTGGTAAAATAATCATCAATCAAACCGCTGAAAAAGAAGAAATTAAAGAAGCCTTTGCCTACTACAGAACTTAATATTTTTTTCACCCAAAACGTTGCACAGCAAATTTTTTATTTTTTACATTTGCGCAGTAATGAACAAAAGAACCCCACATCCCGAAGTATCAGTCACTAGTGGCGTTAGCCCGTTTTTTCGGTTTATCAAAAACGCCGACAAAACGTTTCTTCTGTTGACTGTCTTGAGCCTGGGATTTTTGGGTCAGTATGCCGAAGAACTTCAGATTGTGTACGCCAACATTCGAGTTTGAATTTAAATTAAAATTTGGTCTTCTATTTTTTAATTTAAAATCATCCATCGCTAATGAATACTAAATATTACGACTTAATCAACCAAACGTTCTACTTTCCGCAAGAAGAATTCACGCTCAACAAAGACAACTTATTGTTTCACAACATTGATTTGATGAACTTGGTTGAGAAATACGGAACACCGCTTAAGTTTACCTACTTGCCGCAAATTTCAACCAACATCAACAAAGCCAAAGGTTGGTTTAGAAAAGGCATGGAAAAAATCGGATACGAAGGCAAATACTACTATTGCTATTGTACCAAGAGTTCGCATTTTCAGTTCATCATGAACGAGGCGTTCAAAAACAACATCCATATTGAGACTTCGTCGGCTTTTGATATCAATATTGTCGAAAAATTACTCGAAAACGGAAAAATCAATAAAAACACTTATGTTGTTTGCAACGGATTCAAACGCGACGGCTACATCGAGAACATTGCGCGCCTGATGAACAATGGGCACAACAAAACCATTCCGGTGATTGATAACTATGAAGAACTCGATTTGCTTCAAGAAAAAATCAAAGGAAAATTCAAAATCGGCATTCGCATTGCCGCCGAAGAAGAACCTAAATTTGAGTTTTATACCTCGCGTTTGGGCATCGGTTACAAAGACATTGTTCCGTTTTACCGCAAACAAATTCAAGAGAACAAAAAGGTCGAGCTTAAAATGCTTCACTTTTTTATCAATACCGGCATTCGTGACACGGCCTACTATTGGAACGAATTGCTCAAGTGTATGAAGGTGTATATCGCCCTCAAAAAAGAGTGTTCAACACTAGACAGCTTGAACATTGGCGGCGGATTCCCGATTAAAAATTCATTGGCCTTTGAGTATGATTACCAATATATGGTGGATGAAATCCTGAATCAAATCAAAATTGCTTGTGACGATGCCGAAGTTGAGGTACCGCATATTTTTACCGAATTCGGTTCGTTTACCGTAGGTGAAAGCGGTGGCGCGATTTACCAAGTTTTGTATCAGAAAAAACAAAACGACCGCGAAAACTGGAACATGATTGACAGTTCGTTTATTACTACTTTACCCGATACTTGGGCCATCAACAAACGCTTTGTCATGCTGGCCGTAAACCGTTGGAACGACACCTACGAACGCGTTTTATTGGGCGGAATGACTTGCGACAGCGATGATTATTACAACTCTGAACAGCACATGAACGCTGTTTATTTACCAAAATACAACAAAGAAAAACCTCTGTACATCGGATTTTTCAATACCGGTGCCTATCAAGAAACCATTGGCGGATTTGGCGGATTACACCACTGTTTGATTCCGCAGCCTAAGCATATTTTGATAGATCGCGACGAGAACGGAATCATCGCTACCGAAGTTTATTCAGAACAACAAACCTCTGAAGAAGTATTGGCTATTCTTGGATACAATAAATAATTTACGAAGTTTTGCCAATTTCAAAAAAAATATTTTCTTTGGGAAGTCAACCTATTAATATAAGACAAGCATAAAATGAGCAAAGGACCGATCAGTCAGTTTATCGAAAAACATTATCTTCATTTCAACGCAGCCGCTTTGGTTGATGCTGCCAAAGGTTATGAAGCCCACCTATTAGAAAACGGAAAAATGATGATTACCCTAGCCGGTGCCATGAGTACCGCCGAGTTGGGAAAATCACTGGCTGAAATGATTCGCCAAGACAAAGTGCACATCATCTCGTGTACCGGTGCGAATCTTGAAGAAGACATCATGAATTTAGTGGCGCACAATTCGTACAAACGCGTACCGAATTACCGCGATTTAAGCCCGCAAGAAGAGTGGGATTTACTCGAGAACCACTACAATCGTGTGACCGATACCTGTATTCCTGAAGAAGAAGCTTTCCGAAGATTACAATCGCATTTATACGATATTTGGAACAAAGCAGACAGTCAAGGCGAACGTTATTTTCCGCATGAGTTTATGTATCAAATGATCAACTCAGGGGTGCTAAAACAATACTACGAAATTGACCCGAAAGATTCATGGATGGTGGCTGCGGCCGAGAAAAACCTGCCTATTGTAGTGCCGGGTTGGGAAGACAGCACCATGGGCAACATCTTTGCATCTTATTGCATCAAAGGACAGTTCAAACCCACCACCATGAAAAGCGGTATTGAATATATGATGTGGTTGGCTGATTGGTACACCAAAAACTGCGAAGGCAAAGGCGTTGGATTCTTCCAAATTGGTGGAGGTATTGCCGGAGACTTCCCGATTTGCGTGGTGCCGATGTTGTATCAAGACATGGAAATGCACGATGTTCCGTTCTGGAGTTATTTCTGCCAAATCTCTGATTCAACCACCAGTTACGGCTCTTATTCAGGTGCGGTTCCGAATGAAAAAATCACCTGGGGGAAACTCGATATCACCACTCCAAAATTTATTGTTGAATCTGATGCTACAATCGTGGCGCCTCTTATATTTGCATATCTACTAGACCAATAATTATTACTTAACCTATGAAACGTATCATTGTAGACTATTCAAAACTCACCAATGAAATCCTCAACCTCTTGATGGAAAAATTTCCTGACGGCTACGACGATTCCAACATCATCCGTTTTAGAAATGCCCAAAACGAATTGATTGAAGCCGTTGAAGTGCGTACTGAAGACACTATTTATTTAGTAAAAGTAAGCACCAAATTGGCCAGCCGTTTGGAGAAATTCGAAGAAGACGACGATATTGACGATATTGTAGAACCAATCGATGTAATTAAAGACATCGAAATGGAAGACGATGCAACGGCTTCAGAAGATGAAGACGAAGAAGAAGTTGATGTGACCAAAGATCCGGGCGGTTCTGATGACGATGAAGATGATGAAGATGAAGACTTTGAAAGCAGCGACAACTTTGACGACGAAGACGAAGACGAAGAATAAAACAACAGGAACCTTTCGGGGTTCCTTTTTTTTGCCATGAAAATCAAGAGCTTTCCCCCTATTGTCAACCCTCAAACCCGAGTTTTGATTCTCGGAACCATGCCCGGAGCTGCTTCTTTAGCTCAAAGCGAATACTACGCGCATCCGCAAAACCAATTCTGGAAAATCATGTTTACCATTTTTGCATACCGAACCACTCCCGAAACTTTTGTCGAAAAAGTAAAACTAATACAACAAAACCACATCGGTCTGTGGGATGTGCTTCAGTATTGCGAGCGCGAAGGCAGTCTGGACAGCAACATCAAAAACCCAGAAGAAAATGATCTACCGGGTTTGCTCAAACAATATCCGAACATTCAAAAAATCATCTTCAATGGGCAAGAAAGCCATCGGTTATTTCACAAGAAATTTGGCCACTTAATCCATCTTGAAAAACACATCATGCCCTCGACCAGTCCGGCGCATACGCTCGAGTTTGAACACAAATTAGCGGCTTGGCAAAAAGCGCTTAACCATTGAGATAGCGTTCTTGAAATACGCGTTGGTGGTGGTTCTGATGCCCGATGATTACAAAACCCAAAGCCCGCACCGACATCGGTTGGCCCGAAGCTGTGCCGATTTGCATGAGCTCTTGTTCGTTAAAACTCTTAAACATTGATAAAGTAGCTTGTCGCACCACAGCCAATTCTGAAAGCAAATCTTGAATACTACGTTCATTAGCCCGGGCAACATCTACATAAGCATCTTCGTCAAAACTAGCGAGCGGTGTTGCATCATAGCGCGCAAAACGCAACGCTCTGTAGGAAAAAATGCGCTCGGCATCCATGAGATGCACCAAGATATCCTTAATCGTCCATTTTCCCTCGGCATAGCGGTAATCAAATTTGTCCATCGGAATGTTTTGCACAAACTTAATGAGTCGGTGCACCGAGATTTCGAGTTCTTCGATCAATGAATATTCGTCAGAAACCGCGTTGATGTAATTGGCGTAATAGGCCGCATACTCGTTTGAAGTAATTTGTTTGATGTTCATATTAAGCTGAATTTCTGCTCGCATTGGTATTGCCAAAGAGCGAACGTGTGACCATTTTTTGATATAATTCGATAAGTTCATTGGATGAACCGTCTTTTTGAAGTTGAGCAATGCGCATCATAGCATACTGCTGAATCACCAGCAAAGGCTTAACGATTTGCTCGCGCATAGCAATAGATGCTTGGCCGTCCGGATAGTTTTGCATGAGCTCTTGGTGTCCGGCAATTTTTAAAAGCAAACGCTTACTCAAAAGGTATTCGTTGTGTATGATTTGCCAAAATGCGCCAAACTCAGCATCGTCTTTCATGTAAGCCGTTAGGGCAAAAAATGATTTGGCCAAGGACATCATACTGTTCTCCAACAAGGTTTTAAAAAACAACGACGAGTCGTACAACGATTGAACTTCGTCCCAACGCCCGGAATCTTCAAAGTGTTTCAAAGACGAACCCACGCCAAAAAAGCCCGGGACATTTTGTTTGAGTTGGCTCCAAGAACCCACAAACGGAATGGCGCGCAGTTCAGAAAACTCTAATTGTTCCGCACTTTTGCGCTTTGACGGACGGCTGCCGATATTGGTTTTAGCATAATAGTTCAGCGTACTCATTTTTTCAAGATACGGAATAAACTTCGGATGTGCTTTAAAACGCGTATAAGCTTCAAAACCCACTTGTGCCAATTCGTCCAAAACGGCCTTTTGCTGGTTGTTCAAACTTGATTGTTCTGCCCAAAAAACTTGATTCGAAACCCCGGCACTGAGCAAGTTTTCTAAATTGTGCCGGCAAGAATCAAGGGTTCCGAAATTTGAACTGATGGTTTGCCCTTGCACGGTTACTTGAATTTGTTGGTGCTCTATATGCGGGCCGAGTGATGCGTAAAACTTATGTGTTTTTCCACCTCCACGCGCCGGAGGTCCACCGCGCCCGTCAAAGAAAATCACTTCAATGCCGTAACGTCTTGACACCTCGGTAATGGCTTCTTTGGCTTTGTATATACTCCAATTGGCCATCAAATAACCACCGTCTTTGGTTCCGTCTGAAAAACCCAGCATCACGGTTTGTTGGTTGCCGCGTCTTTGCAAATGAGCGCGGTAATCAGCACACTGATACAATTGTTCCATGACCCGATGTGCCTGTTGCAAATCGTCAATGATTTCAAACAACGGAACTATATCTACCGTAGGCTGTTTCCAACCGCTTAGGCGCATTAGGGCATATACCTGCATAACGTGCTCGGCGCTTTCACAATTGCTGATGATGTACCGATTGGCTCCTAATGCACCGTTTTGTTCCTGTATGTAACGCATGGCTAATATCGAATCAAATGTTGATGACACTAATTCATCAGTATAATCACCGGGCTTAAAGTCAGCTTTGAGTTGTGCTAAAAAATCAAGTTTTTCGGCCACAGACCTCTGCCGGTCATCAGGCGGATACAATTGCAAAGATTTAAAAACCGACTCGTGAATTTTGCTGTTTTGGCGAACATCAAGCGTAGCAAAATAAAATCCGAACAAAGTTATTTTATGGATGAGTTCGTTGATTTCATTTAAATACAGCGATTGATGCTCATCAACCACAATTTGTCTGATGGCCAGCAATTGATTTTTAAAGTCATCACAACTGATATATAACTCACCGCGTGAATAAAAAACCGAGCGATAAATTTTGTCTTCTAAATCGGCCAACAAATCATCAACCCTATTGAAGGTTAGTTTGCGTTTGAGGCTACGGATATCTTTGTAATAACATTTTAAGATCGATGACCTCAGGCGGTTGGCTACTTGCAAAGTGATTTCGGAAGTAACAAACGGATTGCCGTCACGGTCACCACCGGGCCAGAAACCCAATTGCAAAATCGGGTGCTGCATATCTTGGCCGGCGTATATATTCTTTTGTATATAGGTCATCATCTCGCCGGCGGTTTGATAGAATACGTTTTCTAAATACCAAGTCAAACTCACCGCCTCGTCATAAGGGGTAGGCTTTTGTTTTTTGATAAAAGGCGTTTTTCCTAATTGGGCCAGCAGTTGTTTGATGGCTACTAAATTGTCTTGCCGAATGGCTTGGGTCAAGTCAGTTATGATGCCCAAAACACTCCCCGGATAAAACTGCGTTGGGTGGGCCGTCAATACCGGTCTTACCTGAAAGGTATTTAAGTAAGCTCTGCAAGCCTCGGTCAAACCGCGAGCTTCAGCAGTTTCTTTGATATCGCGCAAAGAACCTTTGCCTTCCATATTGTTAACCGTTGAAAAGGCTGCATCTTCAATAGCATCAAACAATACGATTTGTCGTTCAATAAATTGTATAAACCTAAACAGCAAACTGATTTGCTCGTGTTCTGAAGGCGCCTCTAAATACTTTTGACTAAAAAAAGCAACAATATCAAGTGGTGATTCTTGTTGTTCAAATCCGCGGGCACAAACCTCTGAAAACAAAGGCAATAAAACCCCAGTATTCCCAACAGCATCAAACGGAAGGGTCAAAAAAACACTGTTGTACACATAGTACTTTGAGCGTATATGTTGGTCAAATCGTTCGGTTTTGGTAAGTGCATACATGATAAAAACAGTCAAATTCAACAAATAAAAAACCCCAAGCTTTCACTTGAGGTTATATAGATATAGATGCGTTCAAGTGATTACATATTCTTGAAAATCGTGTGCATCAAACGTTTCTTATCGTTGATACTTTCTTCAAGTGAAATCATCGTTTCGGTTCGGTATACACCTTCAATATCATCAATCATATAAATCACCTCTTTGGCATGTTTGGTGTCACGGGCACGAATCTTACAGAAAATATTGAACTTACCGGTGGTTACCGATGCTACGGTAATGTACGGAATTTCATTGATGCGTTCCAACACAAACTTGGTTTGCGAAGTGTTGTTCAAGAAAACACCAATATAGGCTATAAACGAGTAACCCAATTTGTCGTAATCCAACACCAATGACGAACCTTGAATAATTCCGGCATCTTCCATTTTCTTAACGCGGACATGTACTGTTCCGGCAGAAATCAACAATTTTTTTGCAATATCAGTAAATGGAATTCTGGTATTGTCAATTAACATGTCTAAGATTTGGTGGTCAACTTCATCTAATCGAAACTTGCTCATAAATATTCTGGTTTGTTTTAATGTCTGCGCTATTCAATCTAAAATTGCTGTTTTTTTAACAGATGCTTCAAATTTATAAATTTTTCGAAACACCATTAACAATTTCAGTGTTTTTTCCTAAATAAAAATCAGCTTTTGATTCTAATTTCGGAATATTGTTTTGATTGTCAGAATACAAAGCACCTTTAGCATCAAACGTTTGGTGTCCGTGAAAACCGTTTAAATCTCCTATCTGAGCAAAAACAGCCTTCCAACGAATCTGATTCTCATACAATTCTTCTACAAATTGTATCGCGAAATTCGTATTTTTTTCAATACCATCATAATTTATTTTGACATTTTTATAAACAATATCAAAAAAAGCAACTTTATTTTGAGGAATATTTAAGTAATCTTGCGTTTTATTGCTAACTACAACGTTTTCGTAAATATATTGTAAAGAACTAAAAAGCGCAATAAACATCCATTTTCTGGTGTGTTCCCGTTCATAATCTTCAGGATGGTGACCGGCCTCAAACAAAATAGTAGGTACACCAGCCGCTTGAAACGTATCGCCCACACAGTTGAGGTTAAAGGCGTCGTCAAATCGGCCTACTTGTCCGGGTATGTATTTTTGCAATTCTAGGTTCATCGCCACAATCACTTCAATGGCCTGCAAACGAGTGGCGTTGATATCGCGATCAAAATTATAAGCGGGCGCCAAAAACGATACGGTAGCCGGCTGGTGGGTATTACCCACTGCATAAATGGTTCGCTGATCGTGCAGATTGAAACAATAATGCGGTTCAAATTTTTCAAAACAACTGCGCAACGCTCTACTTTCGGGTTGGCTTAGTGACTGTGCATCTCGGTTCAAATCAATGCCCACAGCATTTTCACGCGTATAGGCTTGCGAGCCATCCGGGTTGAGCATCGGCAAACACATCAACGTAAAATGCTCAAGCCAAGCTTTTGCCTGAGGTTCAGCGCTGGTCAAAAAGTTAAAAAAATCAAATAGGGCTTTGGTGGTGGTACTCTCATTGCCGTGCATTTGCGACCACATCAAAATACGCTGGGCACCGGTTCCTAAAGTCACCGCATACAAAGGTCGGTCTTGAACCGAACTCCCAATGGTGGTTACCGAGCCAGCTGGTAGTTTTTGC
Source organism: Flavobacterium sp. CYK-55 (assembly GCF_018413465.1). Classification (GTDB taxonomy): domain Bacteria; phylum Bacteroidota; class Bacteroidia; order Flavobacteriales; family Flavobacteriaceae; genus Flavobacterium. Next base: position 78,404 of record NZ_JAHCDK010000003.1, on the reverse strand, counting down.
AATAGCGGCTCAATATGTTCTAGGTTGAGGTATCGGCCTGAAATGGTTTTTTGGCGATACTGATTGGCGTAGAAAGCTGTATTCATATATCAAAGTGAATCGTCGGTTGGAATATCAAAATCAAACTGCGGATGTTTACCGCGGGCATTTTTAAAATGCGGCAATAATATTTTTAAATCTTGCTCGTAGTTTTGGGTGGGTTCAAATGGCTGCCCAAAACGAACTTCTTTACGGCTGTAATCAAAAGCTACCGGAATAATCGGTACGCCGGCTTTGAGCGCTATATAATAAAACCCCGATTTGAGTTCGGTTACCTTTTTGCGGGTGCCCTCGGGTGAGATGCCCAGCCTAAAAACCGGTTTAGTTTTGAATATTTCGGCAATGGCATCAACTTTATTGAGCCCTCCGCTTCGATCAAGCGCCGCGCCGCCCATCCATTTAAAATAAAAACCAAACGGAAAACGGAACAACTCTTTTTTACCTACAAAATGCATGTCTAAACCCAAGATACCACGAGAAAACAACCCCAAATAAAAGTCATGCCAGCTGGTGTGGTGCAAAATCATAAACACACATTGTTTTATGTTAGGGTCAACCGAACCTATAATTTTCCAGCCCATCAAACGGCCAAAAATAAATCGATAAAGGGCTGATTTCATAACAAAGTATTTCTGTAAAATTAGCATTAATCTGCTATTTTTGAGAAAATTTTTCGAATGCTCAAAAGATTACTCAGTTATATTGTTCCGATTAGAATTCATCAGAAAAAATCTTCGGTGAGCAAAAACCTTGAAGTAACTTGGGCCAACGGACAATTGGTGCTTGACTCAAAAAACACCAATTACTCCTACGGAAGCCTACAACGCGTGCTTAGAAAAGGCCTCAAAAAAATTGGTTTTGACAACATCCGCAACATGCAAGAAGTGTTGATTTTGGGTGTGGCTGGCGGCAGCGTAATCAAAACCTTAACCGATGAAATTAAATGTACCGGCAAAATCACCGGTGTTGAAATTGACCCCGAGGTGATTGCCTTGGCCAACGAATATTTTGATCTCAACCAAATTCCGAACCTCAAAATTGTCATCGACGATGCTTTTGATTATGTGTTGCGCACCCCCTTTAAATACGATTTGATTGTAGTAGATATTTTTCAAGACACTGCCATGCCTAACTTTTTGTTTGAAAAGTTTTTTATGACACGCCTTGGCTCGTTGCTCAAACGCGATGGGTATATTTTGTTTAATACGATGATTTTAAACAAAAATGACAACGCCCGCAATGACCAATACCACGCACAGTTCAACGACAAACCTTTTAGGGTAACTCGTTTGCCGCGGGTTGAATCGCATAATGAACTCATTTTGATTCATCGATATCAATAAAAAAAGGAAGCCTCGTTTGAAACTTCCTTTTCTATCAATGATAAGCTATTCTAGCTTTTCGGGGTCACTACTGAATCAACCACATGAATTACTCCGTTTGACTGATTTACATCTTTGATGGTCACGGTAGAGGTGTGACCGTTTTCATCTATAAGAACCAAGGCATTATTCTTCATGGTAACCATTAGAGTTCCTCCTTGAACAGTCTTGAAAGTGGCTGTGCCTTTTTCTTTTTTAATTTTTGCCATGATTTGTGCGGCACTGAATTTACCGGCCACCACATGATAGGTCAAAATACTTTGAAGGGTTTTGATGTTTTCTGGTTTGAGCAAAAAGTCAACCGTACCGGCCGGCAATTTGGCAAAAGCCTCATTGGTGGGTGCAAATACGGTAAAGGGTCCGGCCCCTTGTAGGGTTTCAACCAAACCGGCAGCCTTGACCGCTGCCACCAAAGTAGTGTGGTCTTTTGAGTTTACGGCATTTTCAATAATGTTTTTGGTAGGATACATCGGGGCACCGCCCACCATTTTTGTTTTTTGCGCCCACATTTGTGCCGAAGCAAATAGCAATGTCAACGCACACACAGTAGTAATCCATCTTAAAGTTCTCATAGTTGTAGGGTTTAATGATTTATAAGCCCATGTACGCCTTTGAAGATGATGTGGTTTTGTATTGGGATAATTTTAACGATTGAGCATTTGCCGTGCACGCTCTAAATCTTCGGGCGTATCAATGCCTACACCTACATGCGCCGTTTGCACCATTTGAATACGTTTGCCAAATTCTAAATACCTAAGTTGTTCTAGTTTCTCAGCAGCTTCTAAAGTTTGCATGGGCCATTGGGCAAAATCCATAAGGGCTTGTTTGCGAAACGCATAAATACCAATGTGCTGAAAATAAGTCACTGAAGCATCGGCATCGCGCATATGCGGAACCACCGAACGCGAAAAATACAGCGCGCGATTTTGACGGTCAACCACCACCTTAACGTTGTTCGGGTTCTGAATTTCGTCGGGCTTTTGAATCGGTCGCATGAGCGAAGCCAAATCAATTTCACGGTGGGTATCAGCTTTAAAAACGGCAATGAGTTGGGCCAATGAATCGCGATCAATAAACGGCTCATCGCCCTGCACATTGACCACTACATCAACCGCCAAATCAGCTACAGCCTCGGCAATTCGATCACTGCCCGACTCGTGGGTTTTGATGCTCATGATGGCTTTACCGCCTTGAGCAACAATCTCTTGAAAAATCAAATCAGAATCAGTCACCACAAAAACATCGTCAAACAATTGGGTGTTGACGGCCGCCTCATAAGTGCGTGTAATCACGGTTTTACCCCCCAAATCTTGCATGAGTTTGGCCGGGAATCGGGTTGATGCATAACGAGCGGGAATGACGGCTATGGTTTTCATTGTATAGTTGCTGAGCGGCTGAGTTAATAAGATTTTGTGGGGCTAAGATAAGGTTTTTTTTGAGCAGCTGAGTAACTGAGTACCTGAGTGCCTGAGAGGCTACGCGAAATGATTAACGATTAACGATTGTTGATTTTTGATTTTGAATCAGAGTAACCGATAAGCCGTTGGAAGCTAATTTTGAAGCATTATTAGTAATTCCCAATTCGTAATTCGTAATTCGTATTTCTTACAGCGCAGCAGGCAAATAAAGTTTAAGAAGCTGATTTTGAAGCATCATTAATAATTCCCAATTCGTAATTCGTAATTCGTAATTCATAATTCGTAATTCGTAATTCAAAATTCTCACACCGCCCATCCTTACCTTTTTACTAAACCCCTAGCCTATTTTCACGAACAAGCTTTATCTTGGTTAAATATTTGCCGCCAAACATGAAAAAACATACATGGCCAAACCGCAGAAATTAAACGCTGTGCAGAAATACTTCTGCAGGAATACCAAAATAATTTTTGAGCTTTTGCGCCATTTTTAGTGTGATTTCTCGTTTGCCGGATAGAATTGCAGAAACATGTCCTTTGCTTCCAATGATTGGTTCAAGATCTTTGTTCTTCATCCCTAATTCTTGCATTTTATATTTAATAACTTCTAATGCATCAAGTTCAGGCAATTGATAATGTTTCTCGTCGTAATCTTTAACTAAAACCATCAATAAATCAAGCTCATCACTTTCTGGCGTGTTGGGTTCTGCGTGAAAAATTTCCATGAGTCGCACAGAAGCTTTGTTGTAATCGTCTTCTGTTTTTAATACTTTCCAGTTCATATTTATATTTTCTTTGTCAAAATTGAAGTGTCAAATTCAACGGTTTCAACATTTATTTTATCGTATTCTTTATGGGTTCCAAACCAAATTACATAGCAAGCTGATTGAGTAAAGTTCACTGAAACAACTAATCTGAAGTCATTGCCTTTTATGTTAAAAACTACGCGATTGTTATTTACCACACTTGCGTTTCCATAAACTGCTTTTAATTCATTAAAATTATTCACCACAAGTTTTGAAATCTCATGAGACCAAATCAGCAAAGGCGTTTCAGCTGATGGATACTTTTTGCAGTAATATAAAATGGTTTTCTTAACTAGAACTTTCACAAAGCAAATGTAATAAAAGTTTTCATTTTGCAAACTAAAATTAAATGCATTAAGGTATTGATTTGATTGTTAGCTTACAGCACATGTAGCGTTACCATTTGTTTTTGTATGCTTGAATCTTTTTTAATGCAAAAACTTTACCTTAGCACAACATAAGCGAATTGCATATTTACCACAAAACATGGCCACAATACGTTACCAGATATTGCAAAAAAAATTGTCGCAAAAAATTGGATACTTTGTTTTAAGTAATAACTTTGTGCTTACAAAAATAAAAACAAAATGGATGTTTCTGTTATTCCTATCGGCAACTCAAAAGGCATTCGCTTGTCAAAAACTCTATTGGAGAAATACAATATAACGGACAAGGTAGAACTTATTCTTGAAAAAGGATACATCATTCTTAAACCAAAATCAGAACCTAGAAGTGGTTGGGAAAAATCATTCAAAAAGATGCATCAAAACGGAGACGATAAACTCATGATTGACGATGTATTTGAAGATGAAAATTTTGAAGAATGGAATTAAAACAATATCAAATAGTTTTGGTCAATCTTGACCCAACAATCGGAAGTGAAATAAAAAAAACTAGACCGTGCGTAATTATTTCACCAAACGAAATGAATAAATATTTACAGACAATTGTTGTTGCGCCCATGACGAGCAGTTCTAAAAATTATCCAACAAGAATTGAAGTTCATCACAACAAAACCAAAGGTTGGATTGTGCTTGATCAAATCAGAACTGTTGACAGAATTCGAATTATTAATATTTTTGAAAGTTTGACCGAAAAGGAAATTCAAAAAGTTAAGGAAATTATGAAAGAAACTTACGTTGATTAAAAGAAAAAATAAATGAAAAATTTAATAAAAAAAACTAAAATTATTTTGATGATAATTTCAACAGCTTCACTTTTATTTGCCTGTAGCAGTGACAGTAACTCTACACAAAATACACAAGTAAGCTTAATCAATAAGTGGTTTATCAATAAATGGGTTTATAATAATGTAAACAGAACTTTGACCGAATGTGATAAACAAGGATATATTAAATTTAATTCAGATGGAACATTTGAAAGAAAAACGTACAATTTAAATGGAACAAATTGTGAATCAGATAGTGTTGATAATGGAACTTACACTTTTAATACTACTGCAAATAAGATTATTATAAACTTTGATGATCCGGATGAAGGTGCACAAGTTGAAACTTATAATAATGTTGAACTCACAAATACAACTTTAAAATATACTTGGGACGAAGACGGAAACGGAACAGATGAATACAACCTAGAATTTAATAAATAAATCTGTTGCTAACAGCGCCCATGATTTAAACTTTTTACTATACTCCGAGCCAATTTTAACAAAACAAAGCCGCCAAACTTTTAACAATCAATACAAATGAGCAACCGGATCATCATAATATTTTACTTTCTCTTGGCAATAGCCAGTGTAGAATGTTATGCCCAAAATATTGCTCAGCAGAACCAAGTATACAAGAAAAAGGGAAAAGTCTATTTAACGCAAACAAATCAACCTTTTACCGGATATGTTGAAGCTCGATTAAGCAGCGGAAAAATGCTCTTTAAAAAAGGGTATGTTCAAGGCAAAAAAATAAGTTATACCTTATATTATGATTATGCCAAAGGCAATGAATTAATCCGTTTTGAGAAGTTCTACAATGCAAACAAAAAAATAGTAAAAAGTGTTTATTATACCAAAGATCAAAAAACAAAATATGTAACCGAGTTTGAAGAAAACGGAGACAAAAAACTCAAAGAAGAATATCACGATGGAGCAATATATTACCATTGTGAATATTTAAACAATAAAAAACACGGCAAAGTCTACGGCTATGACCAAAACGGAAAACCCGTAGAATGTCATTACCAAAACGGCAAATTTATCAAGTAATTATTGCTAACTCTGGCAAGAGCGGCTTGTTTGGGTGTAACCAAATATTTGTGTTAAATACTATTTCATGAAAAGTATTGGCTACTACTGCCACCCCTCTTAAATCTGCACCTCATCTAGGGTCAAAAAGTTACTTAGAGGGCATATTCATTAAGTTGATTACTCTTTCAAATAAAAAAGCGGGCATTAGCCCGCTTTAGTTTTTGGTTGCAAAAAAGGTTTAAGCCGTGAGGTCTCTTTTTCTGGTTTCAACAAGGTTGATAAAAGCATCAATCTCGCTCAGCTGATTGATTACTCCGGCCAAGTCAGCTTCTTTTTCAAGTAAAGCCACAACACCATTGCTTTCTTTGCGCACTTCTAACAAGAATTTTTTATACTCAAGTCTTGTTTTTTTGTTCATGGCGTCTTCACGTGAGCTTCCTTCAGGCAACATAGCAATTACCGTATCGGTAGCAGCAATCTCAGCCATGATTACTTGAAGATCCGCATCGAGTTCGGCAGCAGTAGTGGCGTAACGCGCAGTTAAACGCTCATCAGAAAGCTTTTTGAAGTTTAAGTCAGCTTTCTCTTTGGCAGCCCATGAAAGTAAAACATTGCAGTCGGCTACATCTGTTACATTGTTAATTGAATAGTTCATAATAAAAAAATTTAAGTTAAACATTTGCACAACCTAACTTTTAGATTGCTCAACGAAACTAGGATAAGCCGTCATTGCTTCCAAAAAAGTGACCGAAAATGACCGAAAATGACCGAAAATGACTGAAAATGACTGAAAATGACCGAAAACGACCGAAAACGACCGAAAACGACCGAAAATGACTGAAAACGACCGAAAATGACCGAAAATGACCGAAAATGACCGAGGTTAATTCAATAAAAAAAACATCTAAAAACCAACAACAAGCCTTTATTTACAAGGGCTAAAAGAAGTATTGACCCAAAAAATCGGGGCAATTATTTCCTATAAAATTAAAAGGCCATTTAAAATGCTTAAAAGCTAAACGCAGAAGATTCAATATGTATACAACACAGGCACAACTTGCGCTGCGTTTAGCCAAGTAATTGCCCTATTTTTATAACATCAATTAGTGTCGCGCTGCCCATTTTAGGCTCAAAGTTGTCGTTCTAATTGTTTCAGGGTAGCTTTTAAAATTTTTTCTTCAAGCCCAAGTATTTCAAGACGATGTTGTTGATGTGCCAACTGAGCAACCGTTTCATCGGGTTTGGGCGCTTGCAACAACAATAAATTTGCTACCCCTGTTGCTCTATGGGTTTGATGCTTTTTGTGACTGCTAAAATACTCGGCCAAGCGGCGGCGATTTTCTTGACAGCGTTCTTGCTCTTGTGTTTTAGCTAGCTGACGCTCAAAATGTACGAGTCGTTCTTGGACTCGGTTCAGTCTGCGCTGGGTTTCTTTGAGCTGTTTTAATGAAGGCACCGGTGCTTTGCGCTGGGTGACCACAGGTTGCAAAGCAGTAAGCATTTCAGCAAGTAGTTGTTGCGCCTCAAGTGGCAAATCGCGTTGTCCGAGCTCGTGCATGGCCCATTGGCTTCTACTCACCCCCAGTAGCATAGCTATTTCTTGTTGGGTAAGCCCCAGCATGGTTCTAAAAGGATGTTGCTTTTTCATGATTTATTTTTTGTGACAAAATTTAAAAATACTTTTTTTTTGCCACAAAAACCGTGACAAATTTCAAACTTACTTTTATTTTGTCACAAAAACTGTGACAAATTTGAATTTTACTTTTTATTTGTCACAAAAAATTTTGCAGATCGCGATGATGTTAGTGACTGAGATGCTGAGTGACTGAGAAGCTGAGATACTGAGAAGCTGAGATACTGAGTACCTGAGTGACTGAGAAGCTGAGATACTGCGCTCCACGAATGAAGCGTGTCATTAATTCTAACTTCTGAGTTCCTGACGATTCTTTGTAGTGTGTAGCTCATTCAACATACAACATACAACATACAACATACAACATTCAACATACAACATTCAACATACAACATTCAACATTCAACATACAACATACAACATTCAACATTCAACATACAACATACAACATTCAACATACAACATTCAACATACAACATTCAACATACAACATACAACATACAACATACAACATTCAACATACAACATTCAACATACAACATACAACATTCAACATACAACATTCAACATACAACATTCAACATTCAACATACAACATACAACATTCAACATACAACATACAACATTCAACATACAACATTCAACATTCAACATACAACATTCAACATACAACATTCAACATACAACATTCAACATACAACATTCAACATACAACATTCAACATTCAACATTCAACATTCAACATACAACATACAACATAAAATCATCCCTTCTACCCCAAAGCCCAACGGGCTAAAAAAGTTACGAAGCTTAGTCTGAAACCTAATTCTTAATTCCTAATTCGTAATTCGTAATTAGCTGAGTGCCTGAGACGCTGACTGCCTATGCCCGATAGCAGCAAATAGTATTAACACAGTTGGCAAATCCACGCTATCGGGTATGAGAGAACAGAAAGCTTGACGATTACACAATTCAAAAAATCAACAATCAAAAATCAACAATCGTTAATCGTTAATCTCTAAACACTTCCGTAAAATCCCCTCCACAATTAGGGAAAACCCTAATAAAGCATGTGCGAATATGCTGTAATATTGTGTACAAAATATTTTTCTGAGCGTTTTTGATGGGCACTACCCCTAGCAAACCGTGGTGGCAGATGCGTGAAAGCGCCCGAAAAATAAGGGCGCGAGTACTTGGGGGTGTGGGAGAAATTTGGTAGGTTTGAGCAAACAAGATGAATTAAAAATGACAAAACAAGTAAAGGCAAAAAAAGAAAAATCAATTGAAGAAACCCTTTGGGATTCAGCCAACAAACTCCGAGGCACGGTTGAATCATCTGAATACAAACACGTAGTATTGGGGCTTATCTTTTTAAAATTTGCCGGTGATAAATTTAACGAACGCCGTAAAGAGCTCATAGCCGAGGGTAAAGAAAAATTCCTCGAGATGAAAGAGTTCTACAACATGCAGAACATCTTTTATCTGCCCGAAGAAGCGCGTTGGAGTACCATTACAGAAAACTCCAAACAAGCCGATATTGCTTTAAAGATTGATACGGCACTGCATACCATCGAAAAAAACAACCCTTCGCTCAAAGGGGCATTGCCTGACAATTACTTCTCGCGCCTGAATATGGATGTGAGCAAATTGGCAGCCCTACTCGATACCATTAACAACATTGACACCCTACGCGATAAGGAACAAGACATTGTTGGCCGCGTGTACGAATACTTTTTAAGCAAGTTTGCCTTGGCCGAAGGAAAAGGAAAAGGCGAATTCTACACCCCAAAAAGCATCGTCAACCTCATCGCCGAAATGATAGAACCCTACAAAGGAACGATTTACGACCCTGCTTGTGGCTCAGGCGGAATGTTTGTACAGAGTATTAAGTTTATTGAAAGCCACCACGGCAACAAAAAAGAGATTTCTATATACGGCCAAGAATATACAGCAACCACCTATAAACTGGCCAAGATGAACTTGGCCATACGGGGTATTGCCGCCAACTTGGGCGATGTACCTGCCGATACCTTTGGCAAAGACCAACACCCCGATTTAAAGGCCGACTTTATCATGGCCAACCCGCCCTTTAACCAAAAAGACTGGCGTGCGGCCGATGAGCTCACCGATGACCCGCGTTGGCGAGGCTATGACGTACCTCCTACCAGCAATGCCAACTACGGTTGGATCTTAAACATGGTGAGCAAACTCTCTGAAAATGGCGTAGCCGGTTTTATCTTGGCCAATGGCGCTTTAAGTGGCAGTGGCACCGAATACGAAATACGCAAAAAACTGATTGAAAATGATTTGGTAGAAGCGATTGTGATTTTGCCTCAAAACATGTTTTATACTACTGGTATTAGTGTAACACTATGGATCTTAAATAAAAATAAAAAAGCAAGAACAGTAGTATTACCCGAAGAAACACGTAACTACCGCGACCGTCAAAATGAAATACTGTTTTTTGATTTACGCCAAAAAGGAATCCCATTTGAAAAGAAATTTACCCAGTTTTCTGAAGAAGAAGTTCGTGACATCGCTAAAACATATCACACTTGGCAAACCGATAAAGAGGCCTATACAAATGAAGATGAGTTTTGCTACAGTGCTACCAAACAAGAAGTAGCTACCAAAGACTACTCTTTAGTACCCAGCAAATACATAGCCTTTGTAAACCGCGATGAGCAGGTAGACTATGACAGTAAGATGAAAGCCTTACAGCAGGAAATGACCGATTTGTTGCGGGAAGAAGCGAAGTCAAAAGACGATTTACTAACCGTTTTTAAGGAATTAGGGTATGACATCAAGTTATAAAAAGTTGGGTGACTATATAAAAGAAGTTAATGTCAAAAACACGGATTTATCAGTTACCAATCTTATCGGTGTTAGCATCGAAAAAAAATTCATAAAATCGGTTGCAAATATTATTGGGACTGACATGTCCAACTATAAGTTAATTACTAAAAATCAATTAGCTTGTAAGTTAATGAGCGTTGGTAGAGATGAAAAATTACCAGTTGACTTATACTTAGAGAATGAAGCTTCTTTAATTTCTTCTGCATATTATGTATTCGAACCAAAAGACAAGAACGAGCTGTTACCAGAGTACTTAAAAATGTGGTTGTTTAGAAGTGAAACTGATCGTTATGTTGGTTATGTGAGCGGTGGCGATGTCCGTGGTGGAATATCATGGGATACCTTTTGTGAAATTCCAATTAAAATCCCTACACCTGAACAACAACAACAATTGGTTAACGAATACCACACACTTCAAAAGCGTATTGATTTAAATAATCAATTGATTGCTACATTAGAACAGACGGCACAGACAATTTATAAGCAGTGGTTTGTGGAGGGGATTGATTTAGAGAATTTGCCTGAGGGGTGGGAAATAAAGAAGCTTCAGGATTTTTGCGATATCAAAGGAGGTAAAAGATTACCGAAAGGTGAAGAACTTAATGATAACAAAAATGGTAATCCGTACATTAAAGTTGCTGACATGACAAAAAAGAAATTTGTTGTTTTGAATAATTCATTCCAATATGTTGCAGATGATATTCAAAAGTCAATATCTCGATATATTGTTCAAAATGGTGATATTATAATTTCGATTGTAGGTACAATAGGACTTGTAAATATAATTGATAGCTCTTTGGATGAAGCTAATCTCACCGAGAATTGTTATAGATTAACAAACTTTAAAACTGTCCATTCTGACTATATATATTACTATCTAATTTCACCTTTAGGTAAACAAGAAATTGAATTAAGAACTGTTGGTGGAGTTCAGGGTAAGTTGCCAATGTATAATGTTCAATCACTACCCATTGTACTCCCAAATGAAGATTTATTAGAAAAATTTGAAAAAAGTTTAAACCCAATAAATAAATCACAAGCCGTATTAACAAAAGAAAATCAAAAACTAGAGGAGTTGAAGGAGTTGTTGTTGGGTAAGATGGCTAAAGTTGAGGGTAAATTAGAAACTATAGAAAACTAGTCATGGCAGAACTAATCTATAGTGTAAATCAAGTTTTTGGCAGTTATCTCAATGTTGGGCAGCAATACAATATCCCAGAATATCAAAGGGGCTACAAGTGGAGTGCACAACAAATTGAGCAGCTACTGAATGATATCAATGATTTTGAAACAGATGGCGATGAAGACTTATTTTACTGTCTGCAAAATATAACATTGGTATCTCAAAAAGATACCAAGGAGAAAATAAATGTTGTTGATGGACAACAAAGACTAACCACTATTGCGCTACTGCTTACTTATTTAGGTGTATATGAAAAGGTAGAAGGGAAATTAATATATGCAGTAAGAGAAACATCCAATAATTTTATTCAACTGCTCATTACTGAATCAGAATTTTTAGAATCAGTTTTAGAGAGCACCGATTTTCAGAATTTTGTTGAAGAAAAAGGTAGTGATTTTGATTTTCAGGACATTTTCTTTATGTATAATGCTATTAAAACTTTTCAGCATTGGTTTACTATGAATCCTAATGTAAACAAGGAAAGTTTTAAAAGCAAAATTCTAAACAATGTAAAGCTGATTATAAACAGAATAGAAAATATCTCAGAGCAGGAGTTGTTTATGAATTTAAACACCGGAAAAGTCCCTTTGGATGGAGCTGACCTGATACGTGCCATTTTGATTACCAGAGTTGCCAAACAAGAAATGGAACTCTATGACCCGAAAAATATTAAGGATGTTGTTAGATTAAACGAAAGAAGAATACGAATTGGATGGGAACTGGACGAGATAAATCAATGGTGGAATCAGGAAAATGTGAAAGAGTTTTTTCTTCCATTCGTGAAAATATTTACGGATGCTGAGGAGACCATAAGTTTTGATTTTAATATTAATGCTATTAACCTATTATACAGTTTATGGCTGCAAAGTCTTAAAAAAGAATATAGTGATGTTGAAAATAAATATAAATCAGTAAAGCTGAAATATTTTGAAACAAAAAAGATCAGTGCTTTAAAACTGTATCACGATATTTTATCACTTCACAGAACTCTGGTTGATTGGTATGATGATAGGACAATATATCATTACTTAGGTTATTTGGCTAGCAACAGCCCTACTTTTAACTTCAGAAGTATTGTAAATTTCTGGAATAATAAATCCAATACCCGTGATCAATTTAAAAATGAATTGAAAAGATTAGTTACGGTCACAGCATTTGGCGTTGAGGGCAAGCCTAAGCAAGGATTTGAATATTGGAAAGGGAAAATACTTGATTATAATACAGGTGAGAAAACAAATTGGTATGACAGTAAACAACTTGAAAAAACACTCGTCTTATTAGATATTATTGACCTTTCAGAAAATGAGTACTTACCATTTTTAAAATCGACCCATTTTAAGAAAAATGATGAAGATAAAGAGCATATATATCCTGCTACTCCCAAAAGCATAAAAGAATTAAAAAATAATGATGCTCATGGATTAATCAACTCCTACTTACGAAAATTAAATTTAACTGAATTGACAGAAACCGAGGAGGAATGGATGGAATTGGATGAATATGAAAAGGAAGAAATTTTAAATAATTTGTCTAAAAAAATTCATGAGGAAACCAATATCAATTCTATTGGGAATTTAGTTTTACTACATTATAGTATAAACAGAGGTTTTGGTAATGATTATTATATTGACAAAAGAGCTAGCGTGATAAAAAATACCCAGCTAGGGAAATATGTTAGACAACACACATTAAAAGTATTTACTAAACAACTAAATTCATCAGAAGATTTAAATGATTGGACGATGAACGACATTGCTAATAATGCTAACAAAATAGCATTGTCATTAGAGGCTTTTGTGCAGAAAAAACACGAGCAGGTATGAAGACTAAAAATTATTTAAAAGAGCAAAATATTTTATTCCTATTGTCTCAGAACAATTTTATTATTCCTGAGATTCAAAGAGAGTATGTTTGGGGAAATAATCCAAAGGTATTACTCAATTTTATTGAAAATATCAAATCTAAAGCTTCTGATGGTTGTTTAAGTTGTGGTACCCCAACAAATAAATCAAAAATAAACATTGGTTTTTTATATACTTATAAGCCCGATTATGTAACAATAGATAATGAAAGGTTTTTAGATGAAAATTTAATTGATGGACAGCAAAGGTTTACCACACTTTTCTTATTGTTGTTTTACTTCAGTATTAAAGAAGTCCGAAAAGATGATTTTTTAAACCTAATTCGTTATGAAGAATTACTCTCAATGGCATTTGATTACAAAGTCAGGAATTTAACACATAGGTTTTTACTCGAACTCGTAGAAAAGAGCGATACTGTTGAACAATTATTAAATCTGCAAGGACAAACATGGTTTTTAAATGATTATAAAAAAGATCCTTCTATAAAGGCAATTATTAAAGCATTGGAAATAATATGCTCTTTTTTTGTTGCAGACAAAACAATATATTTTGATTACATATTAAGCTACGTAAGGTTTTGGCATTTTAAAACTGAAGCAACATCTCAAGGGGAAGAATTATACATAACCATGAATGCACGAGGAGAAGCTCTTTCAAAAAATGAGGAGACAAAGGCATCTATCATGGTGAAAGATGATCAGCAAAATGAATGGGGAAAAAAATGGGAAAACTGGCAGGACTTTTTTTGGAAACGAAAAGGTCTCCATAATTCGAATTCAGACTCTGGGTTTAATGAATTTCTAAGATGGGTTCAAATTATAGAAATGACTGAACAAAATGAAGATATTAACAACGATGACGATGATGAAAATGCTGAAAATGTAAAAGAGATTATCCGGTTAATTCAGGCTGACGAAATTGAATTAAAAAACCAGTATTTGACTTTAGAAATCCTTGAAAAATATTTTAAAGCATTGGACTATATCTTTAATGAATACCATGCAGACACAAAAACACTGGAAACAATCTACACCATTAAAACTGACCTATTGCCATTGCGCTTGTTACATCCTGTAAAAAAGCATATCGAACAAATGGAGTGTTTTCTGCTGCTTCCCGCTATTCTTTATTGCAAAAAGTTGATTGATGCAGGTAAGCCTATAAACAATCAAAATCTTTTCAGATTAATTCGTTTTTTGAGCACGTATAAAGATGATGTTACAATCAGAAAAACTATTAACAAACAGGTCATTAATGCATTAAAAATGGTGACCAATCTTTTAGAGAATTCAGACGATATTGCAGACATTACTTTATTAAAGCGATCATTAGTCTCCAAATCAATATTAACAAACGATGTCGATTTTAAATTGAGAATATTCAAAGCCTTTAAAAATAGAAATGAGATTGAAGATTTATTCTGGAAATATGAAGACCATACAGTAAACAAAGGAAAAATTGGCCATTTGATTCAGGCATCTTATTTTAATCAGGTATCTATTTTAAATTTTGAATACAAACGAGATTATACTAATGTAAGCGTAGAAAATTTTAATTTAGAGATTTTTAAAAGCATTGCTGAAAAGTTTGCCATACTATTTGAAGATAATGATAATATATCTAACAAGATTTGGTCATTACTTTTGTTGTCTGGTTATTTTAAAAAAGGGAACTATTACAACGTTCATGATTTGGTAGTCTGTCCCAATTCAGATAAAGAGGCGGTAATACAAAATAAAAGTTTTTTAAAGCATCTTCATCTATTGAAAACAAATCAAACGTTAGCAAATTATATTGAACAGACAAACAAGACTTTTTTTGATCAATATAAGGAAATTGAAGATTTAAAGAATGAAGACGATTATATAAAACAGATATTTGTCTATCAACTAGCATTAAGAAGCATAAATAATTGGAATTGGTCTAAAGGAAAAAATTTTGGTATTTTTAATAGAAATAAAGATAAAAATTTTAATTGTTTCTTTAATCACAAATATCAGTATCAACATTATATACAAAGATGGCAAGGTGCTGAATATAATTTTTTTGAACATTCGAAGATGAATGTTACCAAGTATTTAAAAACAAACAATATTTTCTAATGAGTATTAAAATGAAATCCACCAAAACCCAACAATTATAAAATAGACTACACCAACCCATACCCCATGAGCGAATCGCAAAATATAGAATGGAAGCAATCCTGGCATGACGACTACCTAAAATGGATTTGTGGTTTTGCCAATGCTATTGGAGGTACCATCTATATTGGTAAAAATGATGCGGGTGAGGTAGTGCATTTAGATAACTATCAAAAGCTTTTAGAAGACATTCCGGCCAAAATACGCAATTATATGGGTATTGTTTGTGATGTACAATTGCTTGAGGAAGCAACAAAGAAATACATTCAAATAAAAGTAAACCCGTATACGGTTCCGGTTTCGCTAAGAGGTCGCTACTATTATCGAACCGGCAGTACCAAAATAGAATTAACCGGGGTAGAACTCAATGAATTCCTACTCAAAAAAGCCGGAAAGACTTGGGATGATGTGATGGAAGAAAGTGCGAGTCTTGCTGATATTGCCCCTGAAAGCGTGGCTTTTTTTAAAAAGGAGGCCGCGGTTAGCGGTCGTTTACCCAAAGACCTACTGGATTTACCTTTACCAGAAACCTTAGAAAAACTTCGATTGGCCCACGGAAACCAAATCAAGCGTGCCGCGCTTATTTTGTTTGGAAAAGACCCCAACCGGTTTTATCCGAACTGTAAAGTTAAAATTGGTCGCTTTGGCAGTACCGATGCTGATTTACGATTTCAGGAAGTTTTAGAAGGGAATCTATTAGAATTATTAAGTCAGGTTCCTGAACTACTAAATGCCAAATTCTTAACCAAACCTATTGTTTTTGAAGGATTGCAACGCATAGAAAAAGAGACCTATCCTGTTGCCGCCCTGCGCGAAATGCTGTTAAATGCGTTGGTACACCGTACTTATATGGGCGCTATGATTCAGATTAGGGTATATGATGATAAGATTACTATTTGGAACGAAGGTACTTTACCCGAAGGCATGACTCTTGAAAGTTTGAAAGGACACCATGTATCGAGGCCCAGAAACCCCATAATTGCCGATGTTTGTTTTAAAGCCGGCTATATAGATTCATGGGGGCGCGGCACCATTAAAATTTATGAAGCCTGTCAAGAAGCCGGACTTCCTGAACCCGAAATCACAGTGTTAGATGGTGGTATTTTAGTTACCTTACACCATGAGGCAGCAGGTGGTCAAATAGGTGGTCAAATAGGTGGTCAAATAGGTGGTCAAATAGTTACCGAAAGACAAAAAGAAGTATTGCAGTTACTACTACAAAAAAATACCATCACCAGAAAAGAACTGGCCAAACAACTCGGGATTGCCGAATCAGCCATCCAAAAGCATCTGAAAGCATTAATCAATGCCAAAGTAATTAGCAGAGTGGGAACTAAAAACGGATATTGGAAAATAGAAAATTAAAATGAAATTCACCGAAGCCCACTTAGAGCTCTCTTTTATTGACTTGTTAACCCAACAGTCTATGCAGCACCGCAATGGTAAAAGCCTTCGCAAAGCTGAGACCAGTGGTTTACAAGAGCCTGAGAAATTATATGGGCACATTGCCACTGAAAATGTATTGTTGCTAGACGAGCTCAAAAACTTTCTCAAAACACAATACGCCCCACACAACATTTCCGCGTCTGAAATTGACTCAATTGTCCGCAACCTTGAACGATTGCCCGCTTCTGATTTGTATGAATCAAATAAAGCATTCATGAAGTTGCTCTCAGATGGCTTTGTTTTAAAACGAGAAGATACCCACCAAAAAGACATATTCATTCAGCTGATTGATTTTGCACAACCGCAAAATAATACCTATACCGTGGTGAACCAATTGGCCATTAAAGGCTATGAAATGCGCATCCCCGATTTGATAGTGTATATCAATGGGTTACCGCTGGTGGTTTTTGAGTTTAAAACCGCCATTCAAGAAGAAACCACCATACACGATGCGTATATTCAGCTAACGGTGCGCTATAAAAGAGACATCCCCGAGTTGTTTAAATACAACGCTTTTTGTGTGATCAGCGATGGCGTGAATACCAAAGCAGGTTCATACTTTGCGCCTTATGATTTTTACTATGCCTGGCGCAAAATAGCCGGTATGGAAAACGAAGCCGACGGCATTGACTCCATGTTTACTTTGATTCAAGGCATGTTTCATCAAGACCGTTTGTGCGATATTATTCAGAACTTTATCTACCTGCCCGACAGCAGCAAAAAGAATGAAAAAATAGTGTGTCGCTACCCGCAGTATTATGCGGCTAATAAATTGTTTGACAACATCATTCAAAACCAAAAACCGCAAGGCAACGGAAAAGGTGGTACTTATTTTGGCACGACCGGTTGCGGCAAAAGTTACACGATGTTGTTCTTATCGCGCTTGTTGATGCGCAGCACGCATTTTAAAAGCCCTACCCTTGTGCTCATTACTGACCGCACCGATTTAGACGACCAACTTTCGGCACAGTTTACCAATGCCAAAGGTTTTATAGGCGATGAAAACATTGTTAGTGTAGAAAGCCGCTCTCACCTGCGTGAGTTGTTACAAGGGCGCAACAGTGGCGGGGTTTTCTTAACCACCATACACAAATTTACCGAAGACACCCAACTCCTCACCGACCGCTTTAACGTGGTTTGTATCTCTGATGAAGCGCACCGCAGCCAAACCAACTTAAACCAAAAAGTAAAACAAGTAGATGGCGGTATCAAAAAATCATTTGGCTTTGCCAAACACTTGCACGACTCTTTGCCCAATGCAACCTATGTAGGGTTTACCGGTACGCCTGTTGATGCCACCATTGATGTGTTTGGCGAGATTGTAGACGCGTATACCATGCGCGAATCAGTAGCCGATGAAATCACCGTACCGTTGGTGTATGAAGGGCGCGCAGCCAAAGTATTACTACACAACGACAAACTCAAAGCAATAGAATCATACTACGAGCAATGCGCAGAAGAAGGCAGCAACGAAAACCAGATTGAAGAGAGCAAAAAAGCCATGTCACAAATGAATGTGATATTGGGTGACCCTTCCCGTTTAAAAGCCTTGGCAGAAGATTTTGTAAAACACTACGAAAAACGGGTTGAAGAAAAATCAACCGTATGCGGTAAAGCTATGTTTGTGTGCAGCAGCCGTGAGATTGCTTATGCCTTTTATCAAAATATACTGGTGCTCCGCCCCGATTGGGGTATGGCTAAAACAGCCGAACACCCCGAGCAACTGAGCGAAAAAGAAAAACGCGAGTTGGTACCGATTGAAAAAATAAAAATGGTCATGACCCGCAGTAAAGACGATTCTAAGGCGTTTTACGATTTGTTGGGCACCAAAGAATACCGCAAAGAATTAGACCGCCAGTTTAAGTTTGAACATTCAAACTTTAAGATAGCCATTGTAGTAGATATGTGGCTTACCGGATTTGACGTACCTTTTTTAGATACTATATACATTGACAAACCCATACAACGCCACAACCTGATACAAACCATATCGAGGGTTAACCGCAAGTTTGAAGGTAAAGAAAAAGGATTGGTCGTTGATTATATCGGTATCAAAAAACAAATGAATATGGCCTTAGCGCAATACAATAACAACGCGACCGACAACATAGATGAAGTGGAACAATCGGTAGTCATTGTGAAGAATCATTTAGACTTGTTAGACAAGTTGTTTCATAAGATTGATACCTCATTATACTACACCGGCAGACCGTTGGAGCAATTGCAAACGCTGAACAAAGCGGCAGAATTTGCCCAAACCACCAAAGAATTAGAAAACCGCTTTATGAATATGGTCAAGCGGTTAAAGGCAGCCTTTGATATTTGCTCGGGCAGTGAATTAATCACAGCTATAGAAAAAGACCACATTCATTTTTATATAGCCGTGCGCTCAATCATCTATAAACTAATCAGAGGTAATGCACCCGATGCAGCACAAATGAATGAGAAAGTTCGGGTGATGATTCAACAGGCCATCGAGAGTCAGGGCGTAGAAGAAATCTTTAAACTCGGAAATGAAGAAGCCCATGAAATTGACTTATTCTCAGATGATTATTTAGCCAAACTAGATAAAATAAAGTTGCCGCATACCAAGTTCAAACTATTGCAAAAGTTACTAGAACAAGCCATTGACCGCATGAAAAAGGTCAATAAAGTTGCAGGCATTGATTTTTCAAAACGATTAGAATACATCGTACAACGCTACAACGAACGCAAAGAAAACGATGTACTGCGCAGCGAAGTTTTAGAAGATTTTACCGATGAAATTATTGCCTTATACTACGCTATTAAAAAAGAAAACGAAAGCCTTGAAGAACTGGGCATCAACATTGAAGAAAAAGCATTTTACGACATTCTAAAAATGCTAACCCTAAAATATGACTTCGCTTACCCCGAAGAAAAGCTATTGACCCTGGCTAAAAAAGTAAAAGAAGTAGTTGATGACAAAGCCAAATATACTGATTGGAGCAAACGCGACGACATCAAAGCCGAACTGAAAGTTGACTTAATCATTCTACTGGCCGATAATGACTACCCACCGGTGGATCGTGATGAAGTTTATAAGGAGATTTTTGAGCAAGCTGAGCATTTTAAGAAGAATAGATAAAAGTAAAAAGCCTCTATGAGAGGCTTTTTTATTTCAAGCCCACCAACATGCAATACTGGATAGGTACAAACAACGACCACTCCATTTTTTTGTGACAAAATTTTAAAAAACTTTTTTTTGTCACAAAATCTGTGACAAATTTCAAATTTACTTTTATTTTGTCACAAAAACTGTGACAAATTTGAACTTTACTTTTTTTTTGTCACAAAAAATTTTGTAGATCGTGCTGATATTAGTGACTGAGCGGCTGAGTTTGTTAATTGTTAATCTTTATGCGCAGCTTCTCAGGCACTCAGCTTCTCAGGCACTCAGGCACTCAGCAAATTACGAATCGGGCTTCAATCTAAACTTCTTAAACCTTTTACACTTTTTAAACCTATATTGGTTTCTCGGTTACACCAATGTTTCAGAAATCAACCATAGTTATTCTTTAATCGTTAATCGTTAATCTTCACTCGACTGCGCTCGGGGTGACAAGGCATCAGTTTACACTGTTGTTTCCAATCAACTTCTTAAACTTTCTACACTTTTTAAACCTATATCAGGCACTCAGCAAATTATGAATTACGAATTACGAATTATGAATTATGAATGGGGCTTCAATCTAAACATCTTAAACTTTCTACACTTTTTAAACCTATATCAGGCACTCAGCCCCTCAGCAAATTACGAATTACAAATGATGCTTCAAACTCAACTTCTTAAACCTTTTACACTTTTTAAACCTATATCAGGCACTCAGCTTCTCAGCTTCTCAGCAAATTACGAATTACGAATTATGAATTACGAATTACGAATGGGGCTTCAATCTATACTTCTTAAACCTTTTACACTTTTTAAACAGAAATAGACAGCTGGGATATAGACACGGCTGCGCCTACGGACACGCTTTGCTATAGACCGCTTCGTTGTATGACTGAAGGTAATTTGAAAATGAGATAATTTGAAAATTTGGAAATGAAATGATTCGTATGACTGAATATCTCGACTAAACTTCTTAAACCTTTTACACTTTTTAAACCTATATTGGTTTCTCGGTTACACCAATGCTTCATCGTTAATCTTTAATCATTACTGACCCTTTCGCTGGCGCGAGGGACGTTACAGAATTGTCAACAAAAAAGCCGCTACAGCGGCTTTTTATCATCATAAGTGATTTATTTAAATAGCAAAACCACCCGCTACTTCAATTCTTTGGGCATTGACCCATTTGGCCTCTTCACTGCATAAAAATGCCACTACGCTACCAACATCATCGGCTAATCCTACTCTACCCAAGGCGGTTCGGTTCGCAATCATGTTGTTGAGCTCTTGGTTGTCGCGTACTGCCCCACCGCCAAAATCAGTTTCTATAGCGCCCGGCGCTACGGTGTTGACTCTGATTTTTCTGCTGCCGAGCTCTAAGGCTTGATAACGGCTCAAACTCTCAATTCCGGCTTTCATGATGGCATAGGCCGAATAGTTGTTAAAGCTGAATCGGGCCAGCCCTGACGATATATTGACAATGCTTGCCCCATCGCTCAGTACACCCAAGAGTTTTTGCGTCAAAAAGTAAGCGGCTTTTAAATGAATGTTCACCATTTGATCAAACTGTTCTTCGGTGGTGCTTTCATAGGCTGCATGAACCCCAATACCCGCATTGTTCACCAAGGCATGCAAGCCCGATACACCAAATTCATTGCTAAGCGTTTCTGTAACGGTGTGGGCAAAAGCGCCAAAACTGTTACTTTGGGCTACGTCTAAAGGCAGTGCTACGGCCTTTTGGCCCAACGATTTTATTTGGCTGACCACTGCATCAGCCAATGCTTTATTGGTTTGATACGTAATGATGACATCAAAACCTTTGCAGGCCAAATGAAAGGCCATTTCTTTGCCCAGTCCGCGGCTGCCACCGGTAACCAAAGCTACTTTGCTATTGTTCATAATTATTGTTTTAAAATGATGGGGCAAAGTTCTGTTGAAAAAACCTGTGATGGTTTGCAAAAGTCAATCTTAAATTTGCAAATTTCAATCAATTTCTATACTTGAGCGGAGAAAGTGAGGTTTGCTTTTTGAAGAAATTTGAAAAATGAGCCACCTCATCAAAGCCCAAGGCAAAGGCTATTTCAGAAATGTTCCATTGCGTTTGTTTGAGCAGTATTTTGGCTTCTTCGGCCAAGCGGCTGTTGATGATTTCTGTGGTGCTTCGACCCGTGGTTTCTTTGAGCACTTTATTGAGGTGATTGATGTGAATGCCCAGCGTTGAAGCAAAGTCAAGCGGAGTTTTGAGCTGAATTTTCTGCACATCGCTCTCAATCGGAAACTGCCTTTCGAGCAATTCAATAAACAGCGCTGAGATTCTACTAGCCGCGTTGGTGACCGGCCCGGGTGTTTGCACGGGTTTTAATTTTTGCCCTAAATGAATCAGCTCTAAAACATAATTGCGCAACAAATCATATTTATAAAGATAATCTGATGATAGTTCAGCGTCCATCTTTTTAAAAATAGCTTCAATTTCGGCAAATTGTTCATCGGTGAGTTCAAAGACAAAATCAGTATTGGGCTGGTAAATGGGCAAGTCATCTAGCAAAATTCCCGTGTGTAATTTAGACAGAAAATCTTTGGTAAACACACAAAAACACCCTCCTTGCTCACTGTTTTGAGGTGTATATCGATAAGGAATTTTAGGCGTTGCAAATAAAATCCCCTGCTTTTCAATGAGCACTGTTTTATCGGCATACTCAACCAAATTGCTGCCTTTAATCAGGCTGATTTTGTAGTACAGCCTGCGGTTATAAGTCATCTCAGACTTTTTTGGGTTGCAATAGTAGAATTTGGCAATGTCAAAAACATTAAAATGTCCTAGATCAGTGTTGTTTTTTTGATCTAAAAAATAATCGAGCTGACAATTGGAATTGCCGCACATTTCTTTATAAAATTCTTTGATATCAATCGTATGCATCATTTGTAAAATTCAAACCATACAAAAGTAAGAGATCCTCAATTAAAAAATAACCCTTATACAAGACAATTGTGATTTTCACTTGATGATCAACCTAGGGTCTCTCAGCGCGCTTTCTTATGACCAACACTCTAATTCTTATCAATGGACAAGACGTTTTAGTTGGTGTTCAAAGGCAACAAGTTGATGTTTTATGATTTCAGTCATAAAATGAAAAGTGCTCTAAATCTGAAATTTGTATATGAAATTTTAATCTTATTCAATCATGAAAAAATCATTCATCATTATTTTATCAGCGGTGCTCTTAACTGCTTGTGGTAAAAAAGAAAAAGAAGCCGGCGATTTTGACAAACCAGCAGCAACTGAACAAGGAGCGGCTGATGCATCTTCATATGACCCGAAAAGAGGTGAAGGCAAATTTGACAAAGTTGATTTAGGTGCCACCTTAGATCAAGCTATGGCCACAAAAGGTGAAGAAGTAGCCGGTGTAAAATGTATTTCTTGTCACAAAACAACAGACGAAAAATTAGTGGGGCCAGGCTGGAAAGGCGTAACACAAAGAAAAAAACCTGAATGGATCATGAACTTCATCACCAATCCTGACCCAATGATTGATAAAGACCCTGAAGTTCAAGCACAACTTGAAATTTGTTTGGTGCGTATGCCCAATCAAAGCCTTACCGATGAAGATGCTCGAAATGTACTAGAGTATATGCGCAAAAACGACGGGGTAAAATAAACAAAACAAGCAGAGATAGGCAGTAGGTGAAAGTATTGCTTGTCTCTTTAAAACCAAGTAATATGAAAAATAAGTTTGTAACTGCAATGTATGCTATGGCTTTAGGAAGTTTATTGTTGACTTCTTGCAAGCCCAAAAATTCCGGAGATGCCGTGAGCGGAGATGCTGCTCAAAAGGCCTATGTAGCACCCGGTAAATACGATGAATTTTACAATTTTGTGTCAGGCGGATTTAGCGGACAATTAAGTGTTTACGGTTTGCCCAGCGGCAGATTGTTTCGCGTGATTCCGGTTTTTTCGGTAGATCCTGAAAAAGGTTGGGGCTACAGTGAAGAAACCAAACCCATGCTCAACACCTCAAATGGTTTTGTGCCGTGGGATGATTTACACCATACCGAACTATCGCAAACCAATGGTGAAGTAGATGGAAGATGGGTTTTTGGCAATGCCAATAATACTCCGCGTATTGCCCGCATTGATTTGAAAACATTCAAAACAGCAGAAATTATAGAGTTGCCCAACAGTGGCGGAAATCACTCTTCTCCATTCATCACAGAAAACACCGAATATGTTGTAGCGGGCACTCGTTTTAGTGTTCCGGCAGATTATGCCAACGGAGATGTGCCGATCAATACCTATAAAGAAAACTTCAAAGGACACATCAGTTTTGTAAAAGTAGGTAAAGAAGGCCAGATGGATTTGGCGTTTCAAATTGTAACGCCGGGTGTAAACTTTGACTTGTCACATGCCGGAAAAGGCAAATCACATGGCTGGTTTTTCTTTTCTTGTTACAATACAGAGCAAGCCAATACTTTGCTTGAAGTAAACGCTTCACAAAAAGACAAAGACTTTATCATGGCTGTTAACTGGAAAAAAGCCGAAGAATACATCAAAGCAGGAAAAGGCATTAAAAAATCGGTGAAATATGCCCACAACAAATGGAATGAAAAAACACACAGTGCTACTTCAGAAATTAAAAATGAAGTATTGGTTCTAGATGCTGCAGCACTCAAAGATATTTGCTACATGATTCCGTGCCCGAAATCACCACATGGTTGTGATGTTGATCCAACGGGTGAATATATTGTGGGTTCAGGTAAATTGGCCGCTTTGATTCCGGTGTTTAGTTTTGACAAATTACAAGACGCAATTCAAAACAAAAAATTTGAAGGCAACTACGGAGGCATCAACGTAATTAAATATGAAGCTGCGCTACACGGCGAAGTTCAAAAACCGGGATTAGGGCCATTGCACACTGAGTTTGACGGAAAAGGCAATGCCTACACTACGTTCTTCGTATCTTCTGAGGTGGTCAAATGGAACATCGAATCGCTTAAAGTGCTCGACAGAGTGCCAACGTATTACTCTGTGGGTCACTTGTGTATTCCGGGTGGCGACAGTAAAAAACCTTTTGGCAAATATTTGGTAGCCTATAATAAAATTACCAAAGACCGCTACTTGCCTACCGGCCCTGAGTTGGCACAATCAGCGCAGTTATATGACATTAGTGGCGATAAAATGCAGTTGGTGCTAGACTTCCCAACCATTGGCGAGCCGCACTACGCTCAGGCAGCACCGGCTGATGTGATCAGAAACAATGGTCAGCTCAAGTTCTATCCGATCAAAGACAACAACCACCCGTTTGTAGCCAAAGGAGAGAAAGAAACCAAAGTAGTTCGCAAAGGCAATCGAGTGGATGTGTATATGACCTCTATACGCTCACACTTTGCCCCGGATAATATTGAAGGTGTCAAATTGGGCGACGAAGTGTATTTTCACGTAACCAACCTCGAACAAGATTGGGATGTACCGCACGGATTTGCCATCAAAGGTGCAGACAATGGCGAATTGCTCATCATGCCGGGCGAGACCACCACGCTCAAATGGATTCCTAAAAAAGTGGGGATGTTCCCAATGTATTGCACCGATTTCTGTAGTGCACTACACCAAGAAATGCAAGGATATGTTAGGGTTTCACCAGCCGGAAGTTCGGTTCCGCTCACTTGGAGTGTAGGAACCAATCTACCCAAAGCAAACCAATAAAATTAACCAAAGGGAGCAATTTTATTGTTCCCTTTTTTTCTCAAATAAAATGAAAAAGCATCGTATTTCTGTTCTATCCAAAGCGCTACTGCTCCTCACGGCTTTATTGTTTATCGGTGCCTTGTTTGTTCCGATGTGGCAAATTCAATTAGAAGCGCCTCAGTATCCGGAAGGATTGGTTCTCCGGCTCTACGCAAACAAAATTGGCGGTGATGTAGACATCATCAACGGATTGAACCACTACATCGGCATGGCTACTTTGCACACCGAAAACTTTCCTGAATTTCTGGTATTACCATATGTTTTTGCGGTATTTGCCTTGATTTCGGCCGCTTTGGTCTTTTTATCAAATAAAAAATACATCTTGATTTTCGCAGTGGTCTATTTGGTTTTTATTGCCTTGGCCGCAGTTGATTTTTACCGATGGAACTATGAGTACGGACACAATTTAGATCCGAACGCTGCCATCAAAGTGCCTGGAATGGCCTATCAACCTCCGCTGATTGGCTACAAACAATTGCTCAATTTTGCAGCGTATTCTATTCCGGATACCGGAGGTTGGTTGCTCAGTCTGGCTTTGGTATTTATTTGTGTCGTGCTGCTGAAAGAATATAAGTTTACTTCAAAAAAAGGAATATGAAAAAAGTATTTTTAATGCTACTCCTCTGGAGCTTATGGTCTTGTAATGGTTATGAACCACAGCCTATTGAGCTCAATATTGACAGCTGTGATTTTTGTAAGATGACTATTGCCAACAGTAAATTTTCGGCAGAACTCATCACCCAAAAAGGGCGTTGTTATAAATTTGATGACTTGGCCTGCATGATTCAGTTTGCACAATCAAATACGGTGGTGCCCTATCGCGCCTTTTATGTCAACGATTATCTGCAAGACAATCATCTGATAGCTGTAGAAAAAGCTTATTTGCTCAAAGGCGGAAGTATCAACTCACCTATGCGGGGCAATTTTGCCGCTTTTGCCGATGAAGCCAACCAGAAAAAAATGGCGCAAACATACCAAGCACAGCTCATCAGTTGGTCAAGTGCTTATAAATCATACCAATGAAAAAATGGGTTTACATAGTGTTTGTGTTGAGTTGCAGTGTTGTAGCCAAAACTATTGAAGTGGGCAAAACACCCGGAGCACCTACCATTCACAAAGCCCTCGTGCTGGCTCAAAATCACGATACTATTATAGTGCCCCACGGCTGTTATCGCGAAGGCAATATTAAGATTGATAAATCTATTGCACTTTTAGGGAAGAACTTCCCCACTATTGACGGTCAAAACAAACACGAAGTCATTTCGGTAACTGCCGATGGGGTTATTATCAAAGGATTCAAAGTAATCAATTCAGGATACGCGGCTTTAGATGATCCGTGCGGTATTAGAATTTACAATCGCCGCAATGTGGTTATTGCCAACAACCAATTAGACAATAATTTTTTTGGAATATATCTGCAAAACGCTCAAAATTGTCTCATTCAAAACAACATCATCAAAGCCTACGGAAAACAAGAACAACTTATTGGCAACGGAATTCATTGCTGGAAAAGCAGTCAGCTGCAAATCATTGGGAATAAAATTTCAGGACACAGAGACGGAATTTATTTTGAATTTGTAACCGAATCAGTGATTTGGCGCAACCTATCAAACCAAAATATTCGCTATGGTTTGCACTTTATGTTTTCAAATGACGATGCCTATATATCAAACGTTTTTAAAAGAAACGGAGCCGGCGTGGCGGTCATGTTTACGCGCAATGTTCGGATGATTCACAATTATTTTGAAGAAAACTGGGGCGACTCTGCTTATGGACTTTTGCTTAAAGAAATTTCAGATAGTTATATTTTAAACAATCATTTTATGAAAAATACTTCCGGAATATATATGGAAGGTACCTCACGGATTCAAGTACAGAAGAACGTTTTTGAAAGCAATGGTTGGGGCATGAAAATACAAGCCAGTTGTATGGAAAATAACATCACACAAAACAATTTTTTGGGCAATACCTTTGACATCAGCACCAACGGCAGTTTGGTTTTAAACACTTTTGATCAAAACTATTGGGATAAATATGAAGGCTATGACTTAGATAAAAACGGTTTGGGCGATGTGCCGTATCATCCGCTGAGTTTGTTTGCGGTACTCACTGAGAACAATCCGTCGGCCATGCTTTTGTTTCGAAGTTTTATGATTACCCTTTTAGATAAATCCGAAAAAATATTGCCCAGTATTACGCCAGACAATTTCGTTGACCACCAACCTTTGATGAAATCTTTGCCTTTATGATTCAGCTCAAAAACATCACTAAAAAATTCGGAAAACTCACTGTTTTAGACCAAGTAAACCTGCACTTTAAATCAGGTGAATGCATTGCTTTGATTGGTCCGAACGGCTGCGGAAAAACTACGCTAATCAAATCAATCTTAGGGATGGTTTTACCCGATTCCGGACATATTGAATACCGCGAAGAATCAATTTTCAACCAACATCAGTACCGAAATAACATTGGTTATATGCCGCAAATTGGTAGATATCCAGACCACATGACCATCGGACAAATCATTGAGATGATCAAGCAAGTGCGCAACCAATGGACAAATCTAGACCAAGAACTCATTGAGGCTTTTGGGCTTGAAAAAATGTTTGACAAACCCATGCGTACCCTCTCGGGCGGAACCACGCAAAAAGTAAGTGCGGTTTTGGCTTTTTTGTTTGATCCTGAAATATTGATTTTAGACGAACCCACCGCCGGTCTTGACCCTCTGGCTTCTGAGATTCTCAAAGAAAAAATAATCAAAGAAAAACAACGCGGCAAGCTCATTTTGATTACCTCGCATTTGCTCAATGAGCTTGATGACTTAATTACCGAAATTATTTTTATGCAAGACGGCTGCGTACAGTTTCACGAAAAGAACAGCGCTTTAAAGCAACGCACCGGTGAAGAAAAAATTTCTAAAGCGATTGCTAAAATTTTAAAACAAAATCAGCATGAATCAAATCATTAAAATCATACTGCTCGACATACTCAAAAACAAAATTGTGTTGGTTTATACCTTGATTTTGAGTGCGCTTTGTTGGAGTTCATTTGCGCTTGAAGACAACTCAGCCAAAGGTTTGCTTACGGTTTTGAACATAATTTTGTTTACCGTTCCGTTGGTATCCGTACTTTTTGCCACCATTTATTTATACAACAGCGCTGAGTTTATCGAACTCTTGGTCAGTCAACCCGTGAAGCGTCAAAAAATATGGCTCAGTTTGTTTTTAGGATTGACCCTGTCGATGATTTTGGCTTTTGCAGTGGGTGCCGGGATTCCTTTATTGGTATTTGCTCCTGACGCAACCGGTTTGATGATGCTTTTGGTGGGCGCGCTGATCACGATGATTTTTATTTCATTGGCTTTTTTGAGTTCTATTTTAACCCGAGATAAAGCCAAAGGCATCGGAATTGCCATTATGCTGTGGCTGTTTTTTGCGCTGCTGTTTGATGGGATTGTTCTGTTTTTACTGTTTCAGTTGGCTGATTATCCCATTGAGCAATTTATGGTAGTTATATCGGCGCTTAGCCCCATTGATTTGGCCCGAATTCAGATATTAATGCAACTTGACGTATCGGCTATGATGGGCTATACCGGCGCCATATTTAAAGACTTTTTTGGTACCTCGACAGGTTTGGTTGTCTCATTTTTGTTGTTGTGCTTGTGGAGCTTTGTTCCCTTTTTTATTTCGTTGCGAAAATTCAAACAAAAAGATTTGTAAGATGAAACCCGATATTCAAAACAGAAAAGATATTGAAGTATTGGTCAATGCTTTTTATGAAAAAGTAAAAACCGACGCTGTGATTGGTTATTTATTTAACGATGTGGCTCAGGTTAATTGGGCCACACATCTGCCTAAAATGTATGATTTTTGGGAGAATATTCTTTTTTTCACGGGCAATTACGACGGAAACCCGATGGCCAAACACAAAGAGCTGCATCAAAAAAGCACTATGAATCCATCGCATTTTGCGCATTGGAACAAACTCTTTACCGAAACCGTTGACCATTTATATGAAGGCGCCAAAGCTGAAGAAATCAAAAACAGAGCGCTTAATATTTCGGCGGCGATGATGTATAAAACGTTGAGTTAGGCTCTGTATTCAATAGCGCTAAACTTATGACCGGTCATCGATTTTATAAAAAGCGCCACAATTATTTGTACGTTGAATAGAGTGTTCGATTATAGACCAAGCAGTGGTCAGCATGTTTTTAAGTTCAACCAAATTTTTGTTTATACCATAAGATAATTCCCAATGGTTTACTTGCTTCAGCCACAGCATCACTTGTGTTTGCGAGGTTAGCAAATGGGCATTTTTTCGGACAATCCCAACGTTTTGCTGCATGAGTTTTTGAAGTTGCTTTTTTAGAAATTGAATTTCTTGAAACAGCATCGTCGCATCAGAAACAATTAACGGAAAGATGTGTTCATCGCAATGTATAGGTTCCATTTTTTGTTGTCGCAAATACTGATAAATAGCCTCTGAATATACCAATGCTTCAAGCAAAGAATTCGAAGCTAATCTATTGGCACCATGCAAACCAGTTCTACTACATTCACCGCAGGCCAAGAGTTTTTCTATAGAGGTTTGTCCGTTTTGGTTCACGACAATTCCGCCGCACATATAGTGTTGTGCAGGTTTTACCGGAATCCAATCTCGCGTAGCATCTATACCGTGAATCAGACAATTTTGATAGATGGTTGGAAATTTCTGTTTCAAATCATCGGGGTCAAAATGAGTGCAATCAAGATAAACACAAGGTTGTTGGCTTGCTGCCAATTCGGTCTGAATCGCTCTTGACACAATATCACGCGAGGCCAATTCTCCTCTAGAATCATAATCAAACATGAATCGGTTGCCTTGGTGATTTTTAAGTTGGGCTCCGTATCCGCGAACTGCTTCAGAGATCAAAAAAGTGTTTTCGGCCGTAGGATGATACAGCGCCGTAGGATGAAACTGTATAAACTCTAATTCAGCGAGCTTCGCCCCTGCCCGAATAGCCATCGCCAAACCATCGGCGGTTGCCACCATAGGGTTGGTAGTTTGTTCGTACATCTGACCAATTCCGCCGGTTGCAAGGATGGTAAAATGGGCATGTATGCCGATGATTTTATGTTTTTTTTCATTCAAAACCCAAACACCCAAACATTGATTTTGATGCAGTATAAAATCTAGAGCAAAATAATGATCCCGCAAAATAATGTTTGAAGTTTGGCTGACTTTTTCTAGCAGTGCGCGCTGAATTTCCCAACCGGTTTGATCTTGATAATGAACCACACGTTTGTTAGAATGCCCGCCTTCTTGACCCAAATCAAGAATTCCATCTGTGGTTTTGTCAAACCGTGTGCCCCATTCCATGAGTTCTTTTAATCTTTCCGGACCTTGATGAACCACTCGCTGCACAACTTTTGCATCGCACAAACCGTCGCCACAAATGAACGTATCTTGTATGTGTTGGTCAAAATGATCTTGGGTTTGATCAACCACCACAGCAATACCACCTTGGGCATATTTGGTATTTGATTCATCAGCATGGGCCTTGGTAATGATGGTTATTTTTCGATCCGGAAATGTCTCGGCCAATTTAATAGCCAAAGTCAGTCCGCTGATGCCCGAACCCAAAACGAGGTAATCTGTTGTGTCAATCATTTTTCGATAAAGCTAACATGCGCTTAATGGGTATTACTGCATTATGGGCTATTGAGGCATCTATATTTATTTCGGGGCTTTCGTTTTGTAAACATTCATATACTTTTTGCAGCGTATTGAGTTTCATATAAGCACATTGACTGCAAGCGCAAGTGTTGTTTTCAAACGAAGGAGCGGGAATCAGTTTTTTGTCGGGCACCGCTTGTTGCATTTTGTGCAGAATGCCAACCTCGGTAGCTACAATAAATTCTGTGGTAGTAGACTTTTTTACATAGTCAATCAAAGCTGATGTTGACCCAATAAAACGGGCCGTTTCAAGAATATGCGATTCAGATTCAGGATGGGCAATGATGTGCGCTTGCGGATGAAGCTGATGCAGCGCAATTAATTTGTCTAATGAAAAAGCTTCGTGAACCACACAGCTTCCGTCCCAAAGCAACATTTCTCTACCCGTTTTTTGGTGTATGTAGCGCCCTAAATTTTTGTCGGGTGCAAATATAATCGGTACATCAATCGGTACAGAATTTACTATTTTTTCGGCATTTGACGAGGTGCAAACCAAATCACTCATGGCTTTTATTTTGGCTGAGCAATTGACATAAGTAATTACCCGATGATTTGGATGAGCCGTAATGAATTTTTCAAAAGCCTCTGGCAAACACGAATCAGCTAGCGAACAACCCGCATTTAAATCAGGTAAAATCACTTTTTTATCAGGGTTCAACAACTTGGCGGTTTCGGCCATAAAATGAACGCCTGCAAACAAAATAAGATCGGCTTGGGTTTGCTCGGCTTGTTGTGAAAGCCCTAAGCTATCCCCCACATAATCAGCAATTTCTTGTATTTCGGGCGTTTGATAATAGTGCGCCAAGATGACTGCATTCTTTTTTTTCTTGAGGGAAATAATTTGTTCTTGTAGCTTTTTCATCTGTGTCAAATTCACTTGATTTTTGAATTGCAAAGAAGCTCAACTGTTCTTGATTATAATATGATTTTAGTCATAATTATCAAAGGTCGTTTCGGCTTAATATTGTTCAACTTATAATAATTTAAAAAGCATTTTTATGAATGATATCACTTATCCAACCGTGGGCGCCATTGTCGCTGATGACTATAGAACCGCTGCTGTTTTTTCAAAATACGGCATTGATTTTTGCTGTAAAGGCCACCGAAGTATTGACCAAGCATGCACCAAAAAAGGAATTGACTTAGAGCAACTACTCACTGAAATAGAAACTGTTTTAAGCAGTGATTCGCCGTCTGATGTTGATTTTAAATCTTGGCCACTTGACTTGCTGATTGATTATATTGAAAAGACACATCATCGGTATGTTACCGAACAATCTCAAACGCTTTTATTTTACTTAGACAAATTGGGCAAAGTACACGGGCAAAGACATCCGGAGCTTTTAGAAATAGCCTTACACTTTAAAATCACAGCTACCGAATTGGCGCAGCACATGAAAAAAGAAGAGCTGATTTTGTTTCCGTTTATCAAAAAAATGTTGTTGGCTTTACAGCAAAAACAAACCATTGAGCAACCTGCGTTTTTAACCGTTGAAAACCCGATTGCGCAAATGAAGGATGAACACGACAATGAAGGAACTCGCTTTGATATTATTGCCAAACTTACCCAACAGTATACACCGCCAACTGATGCTTGTGAAACCTACCGAGTAACTTTTGCGCTGTTGGCTGATTTTGAAAAAGATCTGCACAAACACATTCATTTAGAAAACAACATTGTGTTTCCGAAAGCTATTGAACTTGAATCGCATTTTACCATTGTTTAAATCTTTGAAAGCTCATGGAAAAATTGGTAATCAAAAGAAATGGTCAGCAACAACCTTTCTTAGACTTTAAAATTAGAGATGCTCTTTTAAAAAGTTTCCAAAGTGTAACGACTGAGTTTGACCCTCAAGTATTTGAAGCAATCATAGAAAAGTTAAACCAAAGAAAAATATGGGCCGTTGAAGAAATTCAAGACATCATTGAGCAAACGCTTTTTGATTTCGATTATTTTTTGGTCATGCGTTCGTTTATGCTTTACAGGCATACCCGAAAATTACAGCGCGAACACATCGCTGGTTTGAACGATGACACAACCTATGTAAACAGCACCCAAACCATTGAAGAATATATTTCGCAAACAGATTGGCGCATTCATGCCAATGCCAACACATCCTATTCTAATGCTGGTTTGGTCAATAATGTAGCCGGAAAAATCATTGCCAATTATTGGCTTGACAAAGTATATACAAAAGAAGAAGGTTATGCCCACCGCAACGCAGATATACACATTCACGATTTAGATTGCCTCACCGGTTATTGTGCTGGTTGGAGTTTGCGGGCATTGCTTGACGAAGGATTTAACGGAGTACGCGGTCGCGTTGAGAGCAAACCACCGGCGCATTTTCGGGAAGCTCTGGGGCAAATGGCTAATTTTTTGGGCATCTTGCAAAGCGAATGGGCCGGCGCACAAGCGTTTAGCTCTTTTGACACCTATTTGGCGCCTTATGTATTTAAAGATCAATTGTCATTTGACGAAGTGCTCAAAGCCATCCGAAGTTTTGTTTATAATTTAAATGTTCCCGCGCGCTGGGGCCAATCGCCTTTTACCAATATTACACTTGATTGGGTAGCGCCCGAAGATTTAAAAAAACAAATTCCCACGCGGGCAGGACAGCATTTATTTTCAAAGAATGCATCGATTGATTTGTTGCAATTAGCACAAAAAAGAGGCGTTGAAAACCTGACTGATTTGTGTTATGAGCATTTTCAGCCCGAAATGAATCTGATCAACAAAGCCTATTACACCATTATGACCGAAGGTGATGCTCATGGCCAACCGTTTACTTTTCCGATTCCGACGGTCAACATCACAGAAGATTTTGATTGGGAAGGCGAAAATGTTGATTTGCTCTTTGAGAACACAGCCAAAATAGGTTCATCATACTTTCAGAATTTTATTGGCAGTCAGTATACTTATGATGTAAACGGGCAAAAAACTGAGAATCCCGAGGCTTATAAACCCAATGCCGTCCGAAGTATGTGTTGTCGTTTACAACTTGATTTGCGCGAATTGCTCAAGCGCGGAAATGGTCTTTTTGGCAGCGCAGAAATGACCGGTAGTATCGGTGTTGTTACCCTGAACATGGCGCGTTTGGGTTATTTATATGCCGATGATATTACGGCTTTTTACACCAGATTGGACGATTTATTGCATATGGCAAAATCAATACTTGAAAAGAAACGCCAATTTATTCAAGAAATGTATGACCGAGGCTTGTATCCGTATACCAAAAGATATCTGCCGCATTTTAGAAATCACTTTTCAACCATTGGAGTCAACGGAATGAATGAAATGGTTCGGAATTTTACCCACGACCAGCATGATTTAACAACCTCGTTTGGGAAAGAATTTTGCCTTGAAATTTTAGATTATATCCGAAAAAAAATGCGATTGTTTCAAGAAGAAACAGGCAATTTATACAATCTTGAGGCTACTCCGGCTGAGGGAACCACTTATCGTTTTGCCAAAGAAGACCTCAAGCGTTATCCGCAGATTATTCAGGCCGGAACAGCGCCTCATATTTATTACACCAATAGTTCACAAATTCCGGTGCAACATACTGAAGATCCTTTTGAAGCTTTGTTGTTACAAGATGAATTGCAATGCAAATATACCGGCGGAACCGTATTGCATTTATACATGAGCGAACGGCTCAGTTCAGCAAAAGCATGCAAAGAATTCGTGCGTAAAGTATTGACCCAATTTAGATTGCCATACATAACGGTCACTCCGGTTTTTAGCATCTGCCCCATTCACGGATATTTAAACGGCGAACACGAATATTGCCCTAAGTGCGATGACATTTTATTAAAACAACTCAATACAAATGAATATGAACTCAATCACAAATGAATTTTTAGAAAAACATCTTGAGTCTCGAACCAAATGTTTGGTGTACACTCGGGTCATGGGCTACCACAGACCGGTAGAAAGTTTTAATGTCGGAAAAAAAGGCGAACATCAGCAACGCGCCCATTTTAAAGAAGTAATTCATGGTTCGGCCTGTTAGCAACCTTACTCCTTTTACGCTTTTAGACTATCCAGACAAAACAGCCTGTATCTTATGGTATGCAGGCTGTAATATGCGCTGTTTGTATTGCTATAACCCGGAGGTTGTTTTGGGAAAAGGTAAATTTTCTTTAGACCAAATGCTTGTGTTTTTAAAATCTCGCGTGGGCTTGTTGGATGCTGTTGTTTTTAGCGGTGGTGAATGTTTGTTGCACAAAGACATCGAATCACACATCAAAACAGTCAAAGAAATGGGATTCTTGGTGAAAGTTGATACCAACGGTTCACAACCCAAAAAACTTCAAAAATTACTTGAGGCTCAGTTGATTGATTATGTGGCCTTAGATTTTAAATCTAAACGCGAATCTTTTGAGTTCATCACACAATCTGATTTGTTTGATAAGTTTGAGGCTTCACTCAAAATGCTCATTGCCGGAAATTATTCTTTTGAAGTCAGAACCACTTATCATTCTGAGCTCATTGCCAAACAAGAAATGTACGATATGATTGATTATCTGAAATTCAATCAATACAGCGGCGTTTACTATCTGCAACATTTTAGAAATAATTCGCCAACGCTTACTGCTTTGAATAATTCTCAAAACAACCTGGATGCTTTTCGGGATCAAAACCTTCAAATATCGGTTAGATAAGTCTTACATTTTTTTTAGTAAAGACTTTAGAAAACTCAGAATCAACAAAGTCAATCCTAAGGCTGTCATAATCCCGGCCGATAAAAATATCCAGTAAAAAGGCAACATTGATTTCTGAAAAACAGCAAACGAAACTTCAGATTCCTGCCATAGCCAGAGTGTTTTTCGAATTCCCATCAACAATAAACAACACCAGAAAACAAAGAATGAAGGTTTGAAAACCCTGAGTCCTAATTGCAATACTTTTTGTAATTGTGCCGATATCACTGCGTCAGATTCACAGCGAAAACTTATAGAAGCCAATAAAATTAAGGTGTTAATTCCGATGGTTGTTCCCATAGAATGCGCTACCGTGGTATGGGTTCCGTGTGTAAAAAGATTCAGTGCCGGAATCGATATCAAAAGCGCCAAAATAATATTGAGCAAAACCCAAAAGCTTGATAAATGAAGTATTTTTTCGGTGATGGGATGCGGATGAACCACTTGTTGTTGCATCTTGCTTTTGAATTCCTTGAGTATCGACCATAAAACCAACCATTCAGTCATGCTGATTGCATAGGCCAAATAGCGCAACCAAGGAGCGGTGGGCAAAAGATACACATGATGCGCCCAGCCAAACATCAAATTGGTCAATCCTAAAAAATAAAAAAAGAAAGCTTTGGGCGATCGAGCCGATAGATTATTGTGGGTGGTTTGCTCTGCGATATACAACGAAGTTCCGTAAACCAACATATTCCATGCGCCTACGTATGATCCGCCTGACTTCCATTGAAGGGCCATATTTTGAATAAAGTGACCTTTAAAATATGGTAGTAGCCACAGATGTGCTTCGGCAAAATGATAGATCATAAACACAATGCCCGTGGCCCACATCCAAACATATACTGACTGATTTTTGAACGAAAATTGAATCGTCTTAAAGAAATTAAAACCAAATAACATCCATGAAAACAGTATTGGTCCAAAAAAAACGGTGGGAAATTCTAGATATTCTTTTCCTGAAAAATCGCCGTTCGCATAACACGCAACCACAGATAACCCGATGATTACAAGCAATGCATAATGAACAAACACGAGTTTATTGTGGGTAGTATTCAGTTGCTGATTCAAATAGCGGTAAATATTGCCTATGGCTGCCAGTAAAATCCAACTGATTACCAACAAAGTGTGCAATGGTCGCATCTGATTAAAAGCAAGGAAGTTTTTGGCCAAGCCCGGAATGACATATTGTAAACCTGACGACAACCCAAAGAGCAAGCCTAAAAACAAAGAGACTAAAGCGGTAATAAAAAAAAGGTCAGAAAAAGGTTTATTCTTCATATAAAGTGTCTTTATATCTCAGTTTGAGGGCGCCATTAGCTTCAAGAGTAGCTTGGTTCGGATAATATCCGGTTTGATCTATTTCTTTAAAAAAGGCCGTGAGTTGTTTTTTTTCGGTATTGTTGAAACGAAACTTCGGCATGGCACCAATACCACTGTTGAATATATTTTGTAGATAAATGGTATCTTTTTTTCGCAAGCTGTAAATGTTGGTTAAATCGGGGCCCAAATATCCACCCAAACCATATAGTTGATGACAGGCGTGACAATTGTGTTTTAGCCATAAGGTTTCTCCTTTGAGGGCTTGGTCTGAAAGGCAAATGTTTCCGTAATCAGATTTTGTTGTATAGATTTTAAAATTGTAAATGACAAACAAACCCAAGAGTAAGCATAAGAACATTTTGTAAGAAAGTTTCATTTGCGATATTTTATGGATACAAGCATTCAAAAAAAAGACGCGAACGACAACTTTCACGTCTTTTTTCCTTGAAAAATCAATAAAAATGAATTAATAATTAACTATTTCGGAAGCAACACATCGTTGATAACATGGATGATTCCGTTAGAAGTTTCGATAGAAGCTACAATCTCAGAACCATTGACATAGGTTTTTCCATCTTTTTTGGTAATGGTTACTTTTTGTGGTGTTACCATTTCATAGGTCTGACCGTCTTGCATATAGTCCGTTTTTAAACCGCCTACATAAGTGTGGTATCCTAAAATAGTCACCAATTTTTGTTTGTTTTCGGGTTTGACCAAATCTTCAACGGTACCGGCCGGTAATTTATCAAAGGCTGCGTTGGTGGGCGCAAATACGGTAAATGGCCCGGCATTACTCAGTGAAGTGACCAATCCGGCAGCTTTTAACGCAGCGACCAAAGTAGTGTGGTCTTTACTTTTTACGGCCACTTGTACGATGTTTGGATTTGAGGTGTCATCAACAACACCTTCTTGACCAACACTTTGTTCGGTGTTGCTGTTGTCAGTTGCTTCTGGTTCGGCTTGTTTATTTTGGTTACAACTTATGGCTGCAAACAAACAAGCCATCATCAAAGGTTTAAAAATAGTTTTCATGATATAAATACTTGGTTTAGTGATACAAAGTACCTGATAATGAAAAGCATATTTTATGATTGCACGCATAAAGTGCCTTTTTTTTCAGAATCTTTTTATTTTTTTGATACCGACCCAACCATGCCTATCAAACCAAATAGCATAACCAAAGCTACTACAAAGAGAGTTTCGTTTTGAAAGGGAATCAAGGTATAACTAAAAGAAGCGATTCCTTGAATGCCCAATACAATCTCATTGCATACCACACCCACAACAAATACAACAAAGCTTTTTTTCATGATGGATGTGTTGGGCAACAGTTTTTTGGCCAATAGGTAGGTGAGCAAAAAAAGACTGATGACCATCAATAAAACCAAATGCAGATAAGCAATAACAATAGGTCTAAAACCAAAAGCTAGTTGACTGACTGAAGGGATTACTGAGGCCAATTGCAAGGCCATCTTTACAGTCAAGGCCAAAGCGACCAATGCGAAAATAAATCTAAGATGCGGTGCTAAACTTGCAAATTTATTTTTTTGTGTGGCCAATACAACTTGTAAAAGCTTGAGCCAAGCCAAAGTTTGAACCAAGGCTGCCAAAACCACAATTATATAAACAAAAACGGGTAAGTCTAGCCAAAGTATCGACAGTCCGTAGGCGGGAATACAACTGATGAACAAAGCCCAAAAGCATTGGTTATATGTTTTTTGCTCATGGGTTTTAAGGTTTAAAAAACCTATCAATAAGCCTGCGCAGGCAAAGAAAAACCAGCCGTTGTACTGAAAATGCAGGTAATAATATATAGAAGCTAAATATTCGTTTTGGTGGATGTTTTTGGTGGCCATCATATAAGCCAATGCAAAGGTGCCAACTGATGAAACTACATTAAAAAACAAAGCCGCTTTAAACCATGGCAAGGCAGGTTGGCCGAGCATCAATTTTGTAGAATCGCGCCAAAACCAGAAGGCAAACACATACGAGACAACCACTGATAAACTCGAAAAAACAATAGAAAAAAATCCGTATCCCTGAACCGTAAAAAACACCAACATACCATAGGCACACACCAAGTGAATAGCCAAAAGCCAAACATATTTTGGTGAGAAAAAAGCATTAGCATTTAATTTTTTACTCAGCGTATAAATCATCAGAACCATCAAGGTGTGGCTCACCCAACCTGAAAACGCAAAATGAGAGTGTGCGTGTTGTAGGCTTTTTTGATTTAAATACGGAAATTCAAAAGCAATTTTGTAGCGCATCAGCAAGCCAACCAAGGCCACAATCAGCAAATTAAAGATTGAAAACTTAAGCCAAAATTTAGCTTGATAAAGCATCAGAAGTATATTTTATGATTGATAATATCGATTTTGTTTTCGGCTTTCATTTTTGATAAAGCGCGAATCACGGTTTCAACGCGCAAACCCGTAAAATTGGCAATTTCCTGGCGGGTAAAAGGCACCAATTCTTTGGTAGAATCACTGCTTTTTTTGTTTGAATTTAAAAAAGCTAAGATTCTAAATTCTGGTTTTTGATTGATGATGTCTTTAGAAGTTTTGGCTTTGCTGTGAATGCGTTGCGCCATTAAAATCAAGAATTTCTTTTGAATACTCGGATACTCGTCCAATATTTTTAAAAATTTTTCTTTTGAAAGTTTGATGATCGTAACATCTTGAAAGGCGGTAGCAGTGGCCGGATATTTTTCGTCAATAAACA
Organism: Flavobacterium sp. CYK-55; assembly: GCF_018413465.1. Taxonomy (GTDB): domain Bacteria; phylum Bacteroidota; class Bacteroidia; order Flavobacteriales; family Flavobacteriaceae; genus Flavobacterium. The sequence continues at coordinate 38,099 of NZ_JAHCDK010000003.1, read as the reverse complement.
ACGGAGGTTCACCAAAACTTTGACCGTTACAGAAATAGCCTTGAGTGAATTCTTTTCCGTCATCATTTGAGTTAAACATGCGCACACATCCGTCTATTACCTGAAAATAAAAATGAGCGGTTTCGCCTTCATTGATGATTACTTCGTTTTTTTTGTATTCTTTGGCCAGAGCACCCCAGGTAAAAAGTAAATCTAAATCTATTGCCATATTGTTTGATGTGTCTTACAACCTTTGTAGTTTTTCAGAAACTCAGAGTTTGAGGTTGTAAATTTAGTTCTCATAAAATTAAGAAAAATATGACTCAGGTCATAAGAAAGACTTTTATGGCTCAATTAAATTTGTAGTGTGAAAAAGTTAATCCTCATAATAGCACTACTGATTTTTTTCAAGCCTATGTTGCCCATCATCAATTATTGGGTGCATTATGAGTACATTGCCCAAAACCTGTGCGTTAACAAATCTAAACCACAGCTGCATTGCAACGGTAAATGTCATCTTAAAAATCAATTGGCCCAAGCGGCTGACACCTCAGATAAATCAAATTCTTCAGACAAAAAAAGTAATTCGGTTACTGATGAAGTTCTGTATTTTCATCAAATTGAAATATTAAAAGTCGTACAAACCTATTTTATCTATAAAAAACCAATCGGCGATTGCTATTCTAATCATTACTTTCACTTGAATAGTGTTGCCTTTTTTCATCCTCCGGCATAAAAGTTTACATTTTAGTTTATCGGTCGACTCACTGGCTTTGAGCTGAGCCGCAAGCATCGGTTAAAACAACCGAACAAAATTCTATTGTCTAAAAAATATAACTTTTATGAAATCAATTCTAAAATACACAGTCCTTTTTGGGTTGTTCCTAACCCTATTTACCGCATGTTCAAGTTCTGATGATGCGCCAAAAACAAACGAACTCAGCGGGCTAACCAAATTCAAAGAAATCACCAACGACACACACATTATTGAGCTATACGCTGCTAAAGGTTCGCTAGCACAAGGCTATAATGAAGTTTCATTGCGCATCAAAAACAAACAAACCGGAGCGTATGAAAAAAACGCAACAGTTACTTGGCAACCTTTGATGCATATGGCAATGATGAGCCATTCATGCCCTTTTTCAGCAATACAAAAAACCACTACCGACGGAACGCTGTACAAAGGCTATATGGTTTTTCAAATGGCACAGAACGACACCGAATATTGGGATTTAAAAGTTGATTATACCTTAGACGGCGTAAATTACAGCAGTACATCGGTTATTGATGTTCCGGCATCAGAATACAAAAACACAACTACCTTTACCGGTACAGACGGTGCCAAATACATCATGGCTTACATTGCTCCTCAAACGCCTAAAGTAGCCGTGAATGATTTTAAAGTTGGGCTCTGGAAAATGCAAAGTATGATGTCATTTACTACCGTTGATGGTTATCAAATTAATATTGACCCGAGAATGCCCAGCATGGGAAATCACGGTTCGCCCAACAATGTAAACGCGACACAAACCAAAGCCGGCGATTTTTATACCGGTAAATTATCGCTCACCATGACCGGTTACTGGAAAATAAATATGCAACTGCTTAATACTGCCGGCGAAGTCTTAAAAGGCGAAGCTATTACAGAAACCCAAACCGACAGCAGCCTGTATTTTGATTTAGAATTTTAAATTTTTCAGGCCCTTTGAATTTTCGGAGGGCCTTTTTAATATTATGTTACGATTTTACACCATCCTTTTATTTTTGTGTTTGCGTTATACAGTAACAGCACAAAAAGAGGTTGACTCTTTACCTCCGAATACTTTAAACGAAGTAATTGTTATAGCGCCCAAAAAACAACTCAACGAAAAGCAATTTAAATCGTTGGCTACCCTTGACGAGTTTCTGCAAAAAGGCGGTAAAGTCAATCTTATCAGACGCGGAACTTATGCTTGGGAACCACTGATCAACAATATGGCTACAGAAAGAACATTAGTAACCATTGACGGTATGAGGATTTTTGGCGCTTGTACCGATAAAATGGACCCGATTACCTCTTATGTAGAAATATCCAATTTGGCACAGGCTGATTTGTGCTCTGGCCAACAAGGAAGTTGTTTTGGCGCAACCATTGGCGGCAGCTTAGATTTAAAACGAAATGCAAGTTTCTTTAAAGAAAAAGGATGGGATTTTGGGCTCAACCACGGATTAGAAGCCAATAATTTACACCAAATAGCTGGTTTATCGGCCACATACTCACATCCGACTTATTATATAGATGCTGATGTAACTTATCGAGAGGCCGGCAATTACTTTGACGGAAAAGGCCGTGAAATAGCCCATTCAGGGTTTAAAAAAATAAACGTTTCTAATACTTTGGGTTGGAAATTCAGCCCGAACAAGCTGATCGAAACTTCAATCATTTATGATCGTGCTACCCAAGTTGGCTATCCGGCCTTGCCTATGGATGTATCGCTGGCTCAAGCATTGATCAGTTCAGTTAAATATGCCTCAACGATGGCTCAAGTTCCTACGAACAAATTTGAAGCTAAAGTATATTACAACACCATTACCCATCAGATGGACGATACGACCCGGCCCGAAGTTCCAATTCACATGGATATGCCCGGCTGGAGCAATACCGGCGGTTTTTATGCTCAGTTAGAACGAACTAAGGCACAACATCAATGGCTTTTTCAAGCAAATTCATTTTATAATCAGTCAAAGGCTGAGATGACCATGTATCCGAAAAACCCAACCGAAAAAGAAATGTTCATGTATACTTGGCCAGATGTGCGCACTTGGTACAGCGGATTGTTCTTACAGGATAATTACACCTTGAATTGTCATTCAGAACTCAAATTAACGGCTTCAGTCGGAAGACATCAAAACACAGTAGCGAGCCCATTTGGCTTGTCAAGTTTACAGATATTTTATCCGGAAATGTCCCAACAAAAAAATCGATGGCTCAAAAGCTTCGGATTGCAGTATCGCCTTCAGCATCGGTCATTGGAATACAGTTTTGGAACCGCTTATTCTGAGAGAGCTCCGAGTGTTTCAGAAGGCTACGGATTTTATCTGTTCAATAGTTCTGATCGGTATGATTACATCGGAAATCCAAACTTAAAAAACGAATCTGCTTTTGAAATCAATGCATCAGCAACGTATAAAACGCCCAAAATACTTCTTAAAATAAGCGGAAATACATTCCGCATTCAAAATTACATCATCGGAGCGCCCGACCTTGATTTTATTCCGATGACCATCGGCGCTTCTGGGGTAAAATGGTATCAAGCAATAAATTATGCCACATTGATGAACTTTGATTTTATCGCTCAATATAAAGCATTTGCACATTTAACGTGCACTGCACAAATCAAATACAGTTCAGGACAAGACAGTCATAACCATTATTTACCGCTCATTCAGCCATTGGCTTATCAATTGAGTTGCAATTGGAACCATCAAAAATTTTCGGCTACTTTTGAGGCTTTGGGCAATGCCACTCAAAACCATTACGGACAAACTTATGGCGAACATAAAACAGCTGATTTTGGCATATACAACCTCAGCAGTTCGTATCAATTCAAATGGAGTCAAACCCAATTGCTCATAAAAATCGGAGTCGAAAACCTTACCGATCAATATTATACAACCTATTCTGATTGGAATAAAATTCCTAGAATGGGCAGAAACGCGTTTATAAATTTAACCGCACATTTTTTTTAATATAAATTATACAGCTAAAAAAAAATAAAGAACTTTTGACAATCTAATGATCAGATTATCAGCAATTATTCTCTTTTTATACTCGAAAATCCCGATATAGATTTCCCTCATAACAAATACCCTCGGTTCACCTGAGATTACTCCTGCGCCTTTAGACACGCTACGCTGTGAGAAGCAAGAAAAAAGAATTGCAAATGAATTTGAATTTAGAATAATACTTCAAACTCAACTTTTGAAACTCCTGGTACTAGGCTGACAAACATCTTGTTTGGACACAACCCCAGCCTATTTAATTTTATTAGATTTGTGGTACCTTGTATTGCTGTAAAGAAGCAACCGGCTCATTGGTAAATCATAAAAAAAATTACAAAAACCACCATTACCCAACATGAAAAACCATTTGTTACTTATTGTTTTTTGTTTTTTTATTCAAAATGCAACAGCCCAAAAAGTTGTGTTTATTAGTCTAGGCGACACGCTTCAAAAGCCTGAATACCAACAATTTATTTATTTGACAGACAGTACAGATACCAGCAACATCATCGAGGTTGGAAAAGTTAAATGCACCGGAAAAATTGACAATGTCATTGTATTGTTTAACGCCATCCGAACCCGAGCCCTCCAATGCGGAGCCAACGCATTTAAATTTGAAAGTTTTAAAAAAACCGAGCCTGAAACCGCAGAATTGGTTCTTTCACTTTACTACAACGAGGACGACTTATTTGATAAAAACGCTGAATTACTCCCCAAAAACAAGATTTATATTTTTGGTCATCAAAACCTGTTGTCAAACAAAAGCCAAACCTTTAAGCTCAACGATGACAAATATGAAGTCAAAGCCGGAACTTACCTTGTATTTGACCGAAAACCCGAAGGAATAAAAATCAGCAAAGGTGGTTTAACGGGTGAAACAATGTACATCAACCCATCAGAAGAAGGCTTTTGTAAGTTTTTGAGCTTTTCGAGTATTGACATCAACGGTGCGCAAAGTTATCCGAGCAACGGTGGTGTGGCTGTTAATTTTAACACCGGACGCATCAATCACATTGAGCCAAATTTAGCCCTTGCTTTATTAAAAATTTACCGTCAAATAGAGGTGGCTCAATAAAGTTGAAGAATGGTTTTTCAGATTTCAAAACTGCCCTCTATAGCTTAAAAAACACAAGGGCTTAAGGCACTCTTAAGGCACCTTTGTAGCACTCAGAGGGCAAAAAACAACGTTTTTACTGGGCTAACAGCCGCCTTACTGCCTTAAGACTGCCTTGAAACTGCCTTAAAACCCCTCGCAAAAAAACACGAATCTTGATTTAAGACAGGCCCAAAACCTCAATGTGAAAATAGATGATTTCCTGGGTGTGTAGTGTAAAGCATATACGGCTTTTGGGAATTGGTTTTTGGGTAAAGGTTAGAGAGAGATTGTTGGCAGTAGTTTTATTTATCTGATTTAACTTTCGGATCATGTTTTATTGCTCGCTTATTATTTCTTTGATAAGCTCTTCGCTGTTTTGTTATTTCATAAAGAACAATTCCTGTTGATGTTGCAAGATTAAAACTTTCAATAATTCCACACATTTCAATACTTAAACATGCTTCACTATTTTCAACTGCTACATCACTAATTCCCTGTGATTCATTCCCAAACCATACAGCTAATCTTTTTTGGATATAATTTCCTTCTTGCAATATCACATTGGTTCTTCCTTTTAGGTGTGGCGAAGTTACAACCGAAGTAAATTTCTTGTTTTTTAAATGTTCAATACATTCTTGAGTACTTTCAAAAGTTTTAACAAAAGTCCATTTTATTGCAGAAACAGATGGCTTCATGAGAGATTTACTTTCTCTCATTTCATCCCAATCTTTCGGTAATCTTTTTTTGCTGTCAACAATATATAATTTTTCAACACCAAGTGCATTAATGTTTCTAACAACAGTTCCGATGTTTTTTATATCGTGAGGTTCTTCAAGTACTGCAATTAAATTTTTGCACCGAAGTTCTTTTATTTCATCGGCTTTTTTTCTTAATGAACTTTTTTCCGGTTTATGAATTTCTTCCATTTTACGATTTTTTCATAATTACAGCCAACGGTCTCTTACTAGACGCGCATTGCAAAACAGCAAACAGCGCAAGCTTGGCTAAGATAGAATTTTGTTCGTGAAAAATTGGCATGAAACTAATAAAACAATAAAGAGAGTTAATGACAAGACTCGCTGCGCTATAGACCGCTACGCTTTGAGAAACAAGAAGAAAGAGAGGTTTTTAATTACGAATGATGAATTATGAATTACGAATGGGGCTTTAATCTAAACTTCTTAAACCTTTTACACTTTTTAAACCTATATTGGTTTCTCAGTTACACCAATGCTTCATCGTTAATCTTTATGCGCAGCATCTCAGGCACTCAGGCACTCAGCAAATTACAAATGGGGCTTCAATCTAAACTTCTTAAACCTTTTACACTTTTTAAACAGAAATTGATTGTTGCGCTTTAGGACTGAAGATAATTTGAAAATGAGATAATTTGAAAATTTGAAAATTTGGAAATGAAATGATTCGTATGACTGAATGTCTCGACTAAACTTCTTAAACCTTTTACACTTTTTAAACCTGTAGCGGCTTATTGGTGAAGTGCAGTTGCTGAGCTTATCGACTGCGCTCGGGGTGACAAAGCATCAGTTTACACCGTGGTTTCAACTCAACTTTTTAAACCTTTTACACTTTTTAAACAGAAATAGACCGCTGCGCAGTATGAAGTATAAATATCTTTATCTGTAAGTTAATGTGAGCACAACCAAGGGTATCGTTTACTTTTTTATGACCTTAAAGGTAACTTCTTGGCTATTTTGGTTTGAGCATTTTAAAAAATAGACTCCTATAGTGCCGTCTATATCTAAGTTAACTTGCGTAGTATTGGTGTATTCCTTTTCAAGAATGAGCTGCCCCAAGGTATTTACTAAGGAAACATTTATGGTTTTGTATACCTCATGAAAATCGATCAAAATATGCTCAGTAGTTGGGTTGGGATAGACTGAAATGGCGGTTGCATTAAAATTATTCCTGGTTAATTGATCAGAGTTCAGTTTTACCAGCCAATAATCTGCCAAGCCTCTTGAAATTTCTGATTTATCACCGGAATTTGATGATAAACTGGTTCCGGCAATTGTTAAACTATCATCGATGATGTTATAACAGTGATCCGCATTAATTTCATTTTCAGTTCCTCCAATGGTTTTATCCCAAACAACACTTCCGGTTGGGTCTATTTTTACCACCCAATAATCATAACCTCCTCTTGAGTTTTCTGTTTTCTCACCTGATGCATTTGAATTTGACACGCCCGTTATATAAAAATTTTGTTGATTGTCTTCAGACAACCCTTCTAAATATTCACTACCTATACCGCCCAGAGTTTTGTCCCAAAGGATATTTCCTTGAGCATCTATTTTTACAATCCAAAAATCTTGTTCTCCTCTGCAATTTTCAGATTTATTTCCCGAAGCATTTGACTTTGATACTAAACCTAACAGATAGCCCCCATCTGAGGTACTTATAGCACTGTCCAACTCATCAAATTGAGCTCCTCCATATTTTTTCTGCCAAAGGATGCTTCCGTCCATATCTAGTTTTACGATCCAAGCGTCTACACCTCCAAAACAAACTCCGTTTTGATCACCGGATGCATCACAATAAGTATAACCGCCAATTAAATATCCGCCATCTGATGCGTTGATCGCAACAGTAACTCCATCGGTTAATTTACTCCCTACGGTGTTGTCCCACATAATATGGCCTTGTGCATCAAGTTTTACCACCCAATAATCAAAATAGGTGTAATAAGGCAAGCCAAATGCAAAGCCTACATTGTTTTCTGTTTTATCACCTGTATTATCCGATACCGAACTACCCGCCAATAAATAGCCGCCATCAGGAGTTTGTATGATTGAATTCAATAAATCTGAAAATGCCGCACCAATGGTATTTTGCCATTCTATGCTTCCGTTAACATCTAATTTAATGACCCAAAAATCGTTAAACCCATTCGTGTCTTCGGTTTTATTCCCTGAGCTATTTGAATCTGAACTTCCGCCCACCAAAATGCCTCCATCAGAGGTTTCAATAATAGTTGGCCTGCTTTCGTTATTATTACCTCCGAAGTCTTTTTGCCATAGTATATTGCCTGATGAATCTGTTTTGATGATCCAATAATCCGATTGTCCGTAGTTGGTTTCGGTTTTATTGCCGGAAATTCCCGATTCAGACTCACCACACAAAACATAACCACCATCTAGCGTTGGTATTATTTTATTTAATCTTTCATTATTTGTTCCGCCAAAGACTTTTTGCCATTGAATATCGGGCGCTTGGGCGTTGACCAGCAAAGCAAACGAGAGGTACAGTATAGAAATGTAGATTTTCATGTTGCACAAATTTAAAGGATTGGTTTAGTCAAAAGAGCAAACCAATCCTTTTTCTTTTTAATTTTTAAAAAATGCTTGTTCTACTTTCGCACCAGAAGTTGTAATTTTTTTTAGGATATAGTAGTATTGTTCCATCAACTTATCATATAGTTCCGGATCTTTTACTTCTATCTCATTAAGCTCTTTAACCGAAATGTTCATAGAACCCAAAACAGCCATAGAATATATGGTTCCAGATTCATACGATTCAAAATTACAATTGCCAATCACACTACTGATGACACCGATTCCTCCGCGAATTTGATTGCTTATTGATGGAATTTGAACTCCAATAGCATGATCAAACGAATTATCATAATTAAATTGCTCATTGGCAGTTTGACTGACCGGGCCATTATTTACGTCATAGAAAATTTGCTGATAACCCGGCTGAAAACGTAGCCTGTATATTTGTTTGCGACAAACAATTGCCCCTCCAAGTTCGGGCTGGTCATTAATACTGATTACATCACCTGCGATAACTTGAGCATCAAATGGCTCATACAAAGCAGCAATATCCGTTTTAGCTGAATCAAGCCCAGATAAATACCCCAAATTAGTAGAACTGTTTTCAATATAGTTGCGCATTCTAGTGATTTGCCCGTCTGTAAAATTCCAACATTGGTCAACAAGCATGCTATTGTTCATGTAATTACCTGGCGTAACACTTAGATAATGTTCTGAATAGCAATTTACAAGGCTAGGGTCGACAATAAAGTTTTGACAATTATTTATCAGCAGCGGTTGAGCTTCTGTATCAACCACTTCGTCACCTGCAATATCTGCATTGTATATTGACGGATCGTCATTGGGAATTCTATTGACCCTTTCACATTGAGTAAATACTCTTATTTCTTCATTTCCTGGGATGTCAGGATAATGACTACCTACCTCATAAGTGTGATATAGAGAAAAATTGTGTGCTACTTCATGGGTCAATACATAAGTTAGAAAGCCTAAATTTTGAGGCATTAAGTAAATAAGTGAATAAATGCTTTCTACACCACCAATCTTTGCAGTAGAGTCTATGCTGCCAGCATAGTTTACAAAATAAAAATTCAAAGCATCGGGTTCTCTATAAAATTGAAGCGCATTCCATTGATCATCGGAACCTGATATCTCTTGGACATTATTATCAGACGTGTTTTCTACTCTAAACCCTGTATATTTAAAGTATATATTGTATGGATTATATTGAATGTTAAGTATTCTAACACATTCCAGAAATCTTCCTTCAATTTGTTGGTTACTTCCTAATTGATTGTTTTCCGAACCATCAACAAAAGTATGTCCATTTTCGTCCTTGAATAAAGTGAAGAAAGCATTAAGAACATGGGGGGTATTACTTGATGGTGGTATCTGACTTTGATTAGCTAATCGATTAATATTTGGAGTTATCGGTATAAACCCATTTGTTTTGCAACCAAAGTTCTGTGCGTTCACGAATTGAATTATGATGGCTAAAAGAATTGTCATTATTTTTTTCATGTGGAGTATATTTAAGATTGTATTTATTTTGAAGTCGATAAACTCTTTGTTATTATCGTGGATTAGGAGTTTGACAATCCCACGAGTAAAGCTACTTTTTTGGGGTTCTTTTGGATAAATTAAATGATTGTTTTTTATCATGCTACTATTTCAAATTAAAACAAAAAATCAGTCCTCAAAGCCTATTTGAGTTGCTAAATATGAAACAGTAAAAAGTGGTGAGTGTAGTAAATGTAATGATTTTAGTTAGAGAAGCAAAAAAAGTTTCTTAAAGGATAAAGCTGGGCTGAACGATGAAAGAAGGAATTTTAATTACGAATTATGAATTTGGAGTAATGATTCAAAAAATACTCAGTGAAATAAAATTGTAAAAAGTGCATGTCACATTCATTGTGCGCAGCATCTCAGGCACTCAGGCACTCAGCAAATTACGAATCGGGCTTCAATCTAAACTTCTTAAACCTTTTACACTTTTTAAACCTATATCAGGCTCTCAGCCGCTCAGGCTCCCATCCCAACCAACCTAGGGTATCTCCCTTTTTAACTGTTATAAAGCCAATTTCAAACTAAACTAAACTAAACAAACGTCCGTATGAAGTATCCTTTTATTTTGCTGTTGGTTCTGGCCTTTAGCTTAAATTTTTATGCCCAAGAAAAAAGCGTTGACCTTGAACCCATTACCATCAAAGGCAGAAAAAAGAACATCAAAGAGCTTTTCGAGTTTAAAAAACACGCTCAAAGTACTGAAGTGCTTGATGCCAATGACCTCAACCGAAACAACCCCGCTTTTATTGAACAAAGTTTAAATACCATGGCCGGAGTTCAGGTAGATAAACGCACCCAATTGGGCGGTCAGCGCATTGTGATAAGAGGCTATGGCAACGATCAAAAGTTCAACAATTGGGGCATTAAAGCCTATTTAAACAACATGCCTTTGACCACGGCCGATGGAACAACAATTTTAGACGATTTTGATTTTTCAATTCTGGATAATCTTGAAGTAATCAAAGGGCCGGCCTCAAGTCAATACGGTTCAGGGGTGGGCGGAACAGTACGATTTTATACAAAAACGCCTGCTGATGAGGGCATATCGGTAGAACAAAAAACCACTACCGGAAGTTTTGGGCTTTTTCAGTCGAGCTCTAAAGTGAACTACAAAAATGACAAAGCTTCGATGTTTTTGAACTATGGACATTTAGAGTCTGACGGTTACCGACCACACGGGGCTAGTTTAAAAAACTTTGTGAGTTATTGGGGTGAATTTTCAATATCCGAAAAAGCCAAAATAAGCCTCTTTACAGGGTTTAACAACTCATATGAGCAGGTAGCAGGGCAAATTTCGTATGCCGACTATTATGCCGGAATTGACAACGGAAACAGCGCTTACCTCAAAAAAGATGCGGGCAATTTGATCAAATCAACGCGCTTTGGAGTATCTTATGAAAATCAGTGGAACGCGCATTTTAAAAACACCACTACTCTATTTTATTACAACTCTGATTTTACCAGAATTGCAGCCGGTGCTTATGAAGTAAGCAAAAACCCGAATTATGGCTTGCGTTCGGTTTTTACCCTAAAAAATCAATTCGGAACCAACTGGCGCAATGAATTTAATTTTGGAACCGAAATGCAAGAATCAACTTCATTGATTTCAAACTACCGATTTCTGGGCACCGATGATAGTAATCCGTTGTTGGTGAGCAATATTGCTAAGGGGTCGTATTTTAAGTACACCAACAATCAGTTGGCTTTTTTTATTGAAGAGCGATTGCAGTATGAGCCTTATGCGCTTGGGCTGGTCTTTGGGCTCAGTGCCAACAAGATTAAGTTTGACCGCGACGATTTGCTGGCTTTGCCGGGTTTGGTGGCTAATTACAACAAAGACTTATCATTTACTAAATCATTCAACACGGTGCTGAATCCACACATAGCTGTGCAAAAAACCATCAAAAATCAGGTGGTTAATTTGAGTTACAGCTTTGGATATAATGCGCCTACAGCAGCTACTTCGTTCATCAGCGCCATCAACCAAACCAATGATCAGTTAATGCCCGAAAAGGCCAGAATGATTGATTTGAGTATTCATGGATTGTTGTTTGACACCAGGTTTGACTACCAAATTGCGGTATATGATATGCAAATTCAAAACAAGCTCACCCAATTATCGGCCATCAACCCACAAGGAGGCGCAGCCTATACCTATTGGGCCAACACGGGCAACCAACAAAACCGGGGTATTGAACTGAGTTTGGGCTATGTGTATACACCCAACGAAGGCCATTTTTTAAAATCGATACAACCTTTTACAAGCCTGAGCATCAATGACTTTAAGTACAAAGATTTTGCTACTCAATTGGGCTCAAACCTAACCGATTATACCCACAAAATGGTGGTGGGTGTTCCGAGTTCAAAATACACTTTGGGGTTGGATATTATATTCAAAAAAGGTTTTTATGTGCAAAATACCTTTAACCGCGTAGGCAATGTTTATACTGATTTTGCCAACACCAACTCAGTACAAGGTTTTGAACAATACAACGCTAAAATAGGCTATCAAAAATCGTTTTTAAACCAGAAACTCGTCTTGGATATTTATTTGGCCGGCAATAATTTGACCCACAAAATCAACTATACTTTTTTATTTCTGGGCAACAGCATCAATGACTCTGACACGGGCAGTAATTATCCGGCCGGTGTAGCCACCGATGTGAATCCGGGTGCTTCAAAAGCCTATTATTTTGGTGGGGTAAACATAAAATACAGCTTGTAGTATAAGGGCTATTTCTGTTGCAAAGCAGGTTACTGAAAAAAAATCAAAATATATTGCTCTGTTGGGCTAGGGTATTACCTGAATTAACTGTTGTTTAAGGGTACGGATTTTTCAATTTTTATCTAACAAAACTACCTATTGCCCCGGGAAGTTGATACAAGTTCAAAAAACCAAACACAACTACACTAAACCACAACAACCACGGGCATGAATAAAAAAACTACACCTCATTTGTATTTAAACAAATCAATCGTTTTAATTCTGCTCATGATGGCTAACTTGGGCTGGAGTCAGCTCACAAACAAAAGCACCCATGCTGCAATGCCCAATGAGCAAGTGCACAACAAATCTAAAGAGTGGGTAAGCACAACTTCAAAAGGCCATACTCCATCGGCTAAAATGCCTGCCAATACGATCAATACACAAGCAATGGCTATGGGGGGCAATGCCTCGTTTATTCAAAACGTGGGTCAATATGGCTCAACCATGAAAGGCTATGAAAACCTGGGCAACATTAAATTTGGTTATGAAGGCTTAGATATGCCGATTCTTTTTACGCCCAAAGGACTCATTCATTTGCATCGTGAATACAAAAGGATTTCACATGAAGAAGAAGAAAAACTAGAAAAACAAGGTATACCCGAAGAAGAAATTGAACGTCGATTGGTGATTACTGACCGCGTCATTACCCTAGAATGGGTAGGTGCCAATGAGCAAGCCGAGATTATTGCCGCCGAAAAAACAACTGATTACCACACCTATGGTATGCTTCAGGAAAAAGCATACGGCTATAAAAAAATCATTTATAAAAATCTATATCCGGGCATTGACCTCGTGTATAGTTTTACCAACCAAAGCCTACTGGGTTTTGAATACAGCTTGCTCGTAAAACCCGGTGCTGATATCAGCGCTGTAAAACTGAAATACGCCGGTGATGTCAAAAAAATAAAAACAAATCGTCAAGGTCAACTCATTATTCAGTCTGACCTTGATGGCATTTTATCAACGGTTCCGGTGAGTTATTATGGCGAAACTTTGCGCCCCGAGGCTACAGCCGCTTTTAAAACAACCTATCATTTGTCGGGCAACGAGGTTAGCTTTTCATTCCCGGAGGGTTATGACCCTACCCAAGCACTTGTTATAGACCCGTTTGTCAGCAGCACCAGCAACCTTACCGGTGCTAATGCAGGCAAAGCGATTGATGTAGATTTTGACTACAATGGCAATGTATACGTGGCCGGCGGTGGGAATCTGGTTACTTCATTTGCCGCAGGAGCCAGTCATAAACACGCCAAATACAGCAGTGCCGGTGTACTCGAATGGACGTTTAGCGGGGTATTAACCATACCGTCGTGGCAAGCCGATTTTTACTACGGAGGCTGGGTAGTTGATAAAGCTACCGGTAATTTATACATAGGTCAAGGTTATGCAACCAATGGTTTTAGGGTAATCAGACTCAACACCACAGGTTTGTATGACAATTATATTTCTGACGGCGACCCTGCCTTTCAAGAAGCCTGGAAGATGTATTGGGCCTGTAATAATGGTTCCCCGCAAATTATTTGTGCCGGAGGGGGTACCACCGGACCCACCAATTTTGCTTATTGTTCACCGCCTTCAACTACCTTGAGTGCTGCGGTTAATTTGACGGGTAGCGGAGTAGTTGGTCAAGATATGACCGATTTGATTGTTGACCCGGTGACCAATAGTTTGTATACCATTTATGCCTCGCCACTTGACCCTTCTACCGGAAACAAAATATACAAAACCAATCCGCCCTATAGTTTTGCCTCAACGGCTTGGAGTACGGCTACCGGATATCCGAGTGTGATTAATGAATTGGCCAATAGGCCTTATTTGTCGGCCGGATATAACGACAACTCCTCAAATATTTTAGGTCAAAATGCCACGTATTTGTTTTATTGGGACGGACAACATCTAAAAGCCTTCAACAAAACCACCGGGGCTGTGGCCGGAACTCCGTTGACCATAGGTGCCAATGCTCTTTTGATGCAAGGAGGTGTTGTGGCCGATGCGTGTAATAATGTATTCATCGGAAACACCAACGGAACCATAAAAGTCTACCTCTTTGACGGTTCTACTTTTAATGATGCCGCAGCAGCTGATATTACCATATCGGGATACAACACCAATGTGTATGATTTAGCGTTAGATGAATCAAAAAAATTATTATACGCCAGTGGCGATGGCTTTGTGTCGTCAATTAATATTGCGGCCTATTGTCCAAGCACTATCTACACCTTAAATGCAGCACCTGATTGTGCAACAGCCAGTGCCTCGGCTACCATAAGCCCTTCTCCACCCGCTGATGCTACGGTGAATTATGTTTTATACAATGGTGTGACTCAAGTGGCCGTGATCAATACAATCGGCAGTAATCCGGCAGTATTCACAGCCCTTAGTCCGAATGTCACTTATGCGATTGTTGCTACAGTTAATTCAGCCTGTAGCGGCGTACAAGCTACCACCCAATTTATACTTCCGGGCCCTTCCATTGCTTATACACAAACCAATACGAGTTGCGGAGCCAACACCGGGAGCATTAGTGCAACGGGGTCGGGCGCATCTGGGCCTTATACCTATAGTATAGACGGAGGCGCATTTCAGCCCAGCGGAATATTTACCGGATTGGCGGCAGGCATTCATACACTTGAGGTCAAAGCGGCAGGCGGATGCCCAAATACTGCCACCGTAAACATTCTAAACAGCAATGGCCCGGCTGTAAGCTTTACACAAACCGATGCCACTTGCGGAAATAATTCAGGTACGGTAACCACTACTGTAACGGGTGGCACCACGCCTTATCAATACAGTATAACTGGAAGCATCAGCTATCCGTATCAAACCGGTAATTTCTTTACCGGACTTACTGCGGGTCAATACATTTTAACCGTAAAAGATGCTGCCGATTGTATCAACAGCGCCATAGTAACCATCACAACCAGTCCGGCCATCATTTTCAACGCCATTCCGGCATCAGCTACTTGTGGCCAAAACAACGGAACCATCACGGCCTTTGGCAGTGGCGGAACTGCTCCGTTGCAATACAGCATCAACGGCAATACTTTTCAGGCAGGCAATATTTTTAACAATGTAACACCGGGTACTTATACCGTTTTTGTCAAAGATGCCATTGGCTGTAACAGCTCGGTTACCGTTACTGTTGACAGCAATCCGTTGCCTACCATCTCAGCCACCACAACCAATGCGGCCTGTGGCAACATCAACGGAAGCATTACCGCCAGCGGTTCGGGTGGTGTAGCACCGCTGCAATACAGTATTAATGGAACTACTTTTCAGGCCAGCCCGCTGTTTAGCGGATTGTCGGCCGGAAGTTATACCGTAACCGTCAAAGATGCCACCGGCTGTCTTGACACCACTACAGTTTTGATTGGAAGCACCGGAGGTCCGAGTGCCTCTGCTACCTCAACTCCGGCCAACTGTGGCGCATCAAACGGAACCATCACCATTACCCCTACCGGCACAGGACCTTTTACCTACAGCATCAACGGATTTACTTATCAGGTGAGCAACACTTTTACCGGTGTAGCTGCGGGCAATTATTTTGTTTTTGTCAGAGATGCATTGGGTTGTGTCGGAGCAGCCATTGTGGTTGTAAACCCTGTGGCCGGCCCATCGATAAGCGCGGTAAGTACCCCTGCCGCTTGTACGGTTAATAACGGAACCATTACCGCTACCGGTAGTGGCGGAACTGCCCCACTACAATACAGTATTGACGGAGTAACTTATTCATCGAGTAATACTTTTAGCAGTTTGGCACCCAACACCTATACGGTTTATGTAAAAGATGCCAGCGGTTGTATCAAAACCACTACCCTAACGGTTGACAATGCATCGGGATTGACCCTAGCTTTAAGCGCAGTATCGTCATCATGTGGCAATACGGGTATCATTACCGCAACAGCCGGTGGCGGAGTTGCGCCTTTGCAGTATAACATCAATGCAGGGGCGTATCAAGCCAGTAATGTGTTCAGCGGGTTATCACCCGGAACTTATACAGTTAATGTTAAAGATGCCAATAATTGTATCGTAACCAAACAAGAAATCATAGAATCATTAACCGGGCTGAGTCTGAGTGCCTCGGTGGTTTTGCAAGCTACTTGCGGCGGAAGTAATGCGGTAATTGAAGCCATCGGTAGTGGCGGATCGGCACCTTTGACCTACAGCATCAACGGAACCACTTATCAAAGCTCGGGTACTTTTTTGAATGTGGCCGCGGGCACTTATACGGTTTATCTTAAAGATGCCACAGGCTGTATCTTTACCCAAACGGGTCTGGTAGTAACCAACAGCGGGGTTGGCCCGGGCATTAGTACCTTTACCTTTACGATCAAAGATGCCTTGGTTTGTGATGGCACCTTGGGAAAAATTCAAAACTTTAAAGTCAACGGTTCTAGTTGCAGCTCATGTACGTTTAGTTTAGATTTCGGGCCGTTTCTTTCGGGAAGTAATTTTATTGATATTCCCCCCGGAGATCACTATGTAATAGCCATGAACGCTTCGGGTTGTACCAAACTAGTTCCGTTTACCATCAGCGATACCAACGGAGCTACTGCAACTGCTACAGTTGTTGGTGCTCCTTGTGGGTCTAGTACCGGTCAAATTACCCTAACCGGAATCAATGGCGATGGCAGCCCACCTTATCATTACAGCCTCGACGGCGGAATTACATGGTCACAATTTAATTCTACCGTAACCCTAACCGGATATGCACCGGGCACTTATACCATACTTATTGCCGATGATTCAGGCTTTGACCCGGACCCTCCCGGCCCTAATTGTATGAACACCATAACCGTGACCGTACCTGCCACTACAGGCAGCCCTACCTTATCAATAACCCCGACCAATGAATCCTGCGCGTTGGGCAATGGCAGTATTTCAGCCGTAGGCTCCGGTGGCAGTGGCGCTCCCTATTCGTATAGTTTGAATGGTGACCCATATCAGCCCGACGGAGATTACTTTGGGCTCACAGCCGGAACTTATTCGGTGAGTGTAATGGATGTGGCCGGGTGTATCAAAACCTCAACTGTTACGCTAACCAACAGCGGTGGGGCCACCCTTAGTGTTTTGAGTTCAGATACCTCTTGCGGTTTAACCAATGGAATGATCACAGTAACCGGCAGCGGTGGTACAACTCCGTATCAGTACAGCATTAACGGAACTGTTTTTCAAACCAGTAATTTATTCAACAACTTACCTTCAGACCTGTATACTGTTTATATAAAAGATGCTGCGGGCTGTATTGATTCAACCCTTGTTTTGATTTCAGTGGGCGATGTGCCAACCGTAACTGCCTTTACAGTAGCCGCAACTTGCAGCAGTAGTGACGGTGCTATTTTTGCCACGGGCGCACTGGGTGTTAGTCCGTATCAATTTAGTTTAGATGGCAGCGTATACCAAAGCAGCAATATTTTTACCGGCTTAGCCGCCGGTTTTTATACCGTTTATTTAAAAGACGCCCGTGACTGTGTGGTAACCACCGGTATTGCGATTGGCAATCTGTCGGCAGCCAATTTTACAACTTCGGTAGTAGCAGCTACTTGCGGAGATCAAAACGGAAGCATAACTGTTACAGCCTCAGGCGGTACGCTGCCGTATAGTTATAGTTTTGACGGAGGTTTAACTTTTTCGGGCAGCAATACATCGGGCTTGTTGTTTCCGGGCACTTATACTGTAATAGTACAAGACGACAATGGTTGTTTGACCACCAAAGTAGTTTTGGTAAATGATACACTAGGACCGCAAAACTTAACAGCTCTTGTGACTAATGCCACTTGCGGATTAAGCAATGGTACCGTTGAACTATCGGTTATTGGGGGCACACCGGATTATGAATACAGCGCTGATGATGTAACTTATCAGACCAGTAATTTTCTCACTGATTTTGGGCCCGGAACTTATACCGTTTGGGTTCGAGATGCCAACCTATGCAAGAAATCAATAACGGTAACCATCTTAGATTTAGCAGGAGCTACCCTTAGTGCTACAGCCACCCCAACCAGCTGTGGTGCCAATGACGGAACCATTACTGCCACTGCCTTGGGCGGAACACTACCCCTTTTGTACAGCATTGACGGAGGCGGCAGCTTTCAGAGCAGTAATATTTTTACAGGTTTAAATGCTGGATTCTATGATGTGGTGGTGCTTGATGGCAATGGTTGCCCGAGCAATATCGTGAATATTGAGGTAGAAACTTCAGGAGGTGCATTGAGCCCGACCCTGAATTGCGGAGCCTCGACCACTTCATCGGTCATTTTTGAATGGGCAGCTGTAGCCGGAGCAACCGACTATGAGGTATCGTATCAAATCAATGCTGACCCGGTGATCAATATCGGAAGCATCGGAAATGTACTTTCCTATGAAATAACCGGTTTAAATGAAAACGATACCGTGGTGATTACCTTAACCCCTATCGGTGGTTCGGGCAGTTGCTATATGGCTGCAACCGCAACGTGTTCGGCCTCCAATTGTACACACCCAACGGCCCAAATTAGCCCAGACCAAACCATTTGTAACCACGGAACGGCTACTTTTAGCATTGCTTTGACCGGAACAGCTCCGTGGAATATTACCTACAGCAATGGCAGTGTGCAAACCACCATCAACAACGTCAACACGAATCCGTATGTTTTAAGTGTTACTGATATTACAGCCGATGAAACCTATACCATTACCGCTTTGAGCGATGCAACCTGTAGCGCATCGGCAGCCGACATGACCGGAACAGCAGTAGTAACTGTAATGAACGGAACCCCGGGACTATGGACCGGACTGGTGAGCAACGATTGGTTTGATTGTAGAAACTGGGCCGGAGGATTACCTTCGGATACTATTGATGCGCAAATTCTGACCGGCCCGGCCCGTATGCCGGTAATTGACCCGAATACATCAGTTTATGCGGCTTTATACAGCAATATTGCCTGGGCAAGAGATCTTATTATTGACCCTACAGCCTCTGTGACCATGGCAGCTAATTCAGATTTATACATCAGCAGAGATTGGAAAAACAGCGGCACCTTTACGCCCGGCCAAGGAACGGTTACTTTTATCGGAGCCACTACAAATCAAATACAAACCATCAACGCAGGCATCAAAACCAATGAGACATTCTATAACCTTAGCCTAAACACATCAAACGGAGCCAAAGGAGTTAGTTTGGCTGATGGTTATGAGCTGACGGTTTCAAATTTATTATCGCTGCAAAGTGGCGATATCCGACTTACCGGCGAAGCGCAAATTGTTCAATCGGGATTGGTGGCTAACCCTACCGGCGGTACCGGAAAAATCTACCGCGACCAACAAGGTACCCGCAGCAGTTATAATTACAATTATTGGTCATCTCCGGTGAGTGCCAACGGGCTCGATTATAGTATTGGTGATGTACTTAGAGACGGATCTGATGTAATAACTAATTCGTTTAATCCGGGCTTGATTAATTTTGGAGCAGGGCCTAATTTTGCCGATGGAGCGCTCTCAAGCCCCATCAATATAAGTGACTATTGGTTGTTTAAATATACCAGTGTTAGTACAGTCTATGCCGGTTGGCAATATGTGGGCAGTACGGGTAACATAAAAGTTGGTGAAGGTTTTACGATGAAAGGAACCGACGGAACTGCCAGTATTACAGACACCCAAAACTATGTGTTTGCCGGTAAACCCAACAACGGAACTATGCTTTTGAACATTGCTCCGAATCAGCTTTATTTGGTTGGAAATCCGTATCCGTCAGCCTTAGACGCCGATGAATTCATCAAAGACAACATCAAGGATGGAGCCGGAAGAAACAGCACCAATATATTTAATGGAGCATTGTCATTCTGGAATCATTTTGCAGGTCAAACCCATATTTTGGCCTCGTATATTGGCGGTTATGCAACCTATACTTTGATGGGTGGCGTTCCGGCTATATCAAATGACGTTTTGATCAACCACAATGGTGCCATCGGAACCATGATTCCGCAAAGATATGTTCCGGTAGGGCAAGGTTTCTTTGTAGGAACCATATTAGATCCGTCATTGGTGGTCAACAATCCAAACCTAACTACAGCTGTAACCGGCGGGCCTATTGTAATCAAAAACAGTCAGCGCGCCTTTCAAACCGAATCAGTTGCTCAGTCAGTATTTATGCGCTTACAAAGCAACAAGGCTACCAGAACAACCAACCAAAACAATGACCTCAGACCTAAAATCAGATTGCGTTTTGATGCTCCGAATGGTCTTCACAGACAACTCTTGGTAGGTGCCGACGGCCATACTACCGATTTATTTGATTTGGGTTATGATGCTCCTATGATGGACATCAACAGCGACGATATGTATTGGGTGTTTAACGGAGGTAACTTTGTCATTCAAGCGCTTTCAGATTTTAATCCCGACAGAATTATTCCGTTGGGTGTTAAAATTACAAACCCCGGACAAGCAACCTTTAAGATTGATGCCCTTGAGCATGTTGCGGAGGCCACCGAAATTTATGTTTTTGATAATGTTACCGGTATTTACCACGACATTAAAAACCATGATTTTGTTATCGCGCTTGAACCGGGTGTATATGATCATAGATTTTCATTGCGCTTTAGCGTTGAAACTCTTGCAAACGATGATTTTGCTGCAAGCCCATTGCTGATTAATTTTACCAACAACAACAATTGTCTGAATATTCAAAACAACGATGTAAATACGGTTGTTGAAAAAGTGTACTTGTACAACATAGTAGGTCAAATCATTGCAGAATGGAAAGTTGAACACAAAAGCCATATTCAAATTCCGATCCGAAACATCAGTCAAGGAACTTATTTGGTTAAGGTCAAAACATCAAACCGCTTTGTGAGTACAAAGATTATGGTTTATTAGAGCGGCTGAGACTCTGAGTGACTGAGATATGGAGCAATTGAGATACTGAGAACCTGAGAAGCTGAGAGATTTTGAGTTACAATACAGTTTCAAACCAACATTCAACCACAAGATGGTCTGTATGATTACACGCTGCATTCATTATGCGCAGCTGCTCAGGAGCTCTTATTCTTAGGTACTTTACTATTCTTCTTCAAAAAACTCATCTTTAAACCCAATCAAATACAATTTTTCACGAGCACGGGTCACCGCAGTATACAGCCATCTAAAGTAATCGCTGTCTAAGATTCCCTCAGGCAAATACGGTTGCTCAATAAATACATTGGCCCATTGCCCACCCTGCGATTTATGACACGTCATGGCATAGGCAAACTTGACCTGCAAGGCGTTGAAGTATTCATTCTCTTTGAGTTTCTGCATCTTTTTGTACTTTGAAGGCTCATCTTGGTAGTCTTTGAGCACTTCTTCATACAAGCGGTTGGCATCATCATATGAAAGCGCAGGTGATTCACTATTCAGCGTATCAAGCAACAAAACCGTTTCAATGGGGCGCTGATCGGGGTAATCAACCATTCTGATTTTGACTTGGGCAAAGGTGAATTCGTAGAGTTCTTTGATGCCAAAAACCTGCATCACTTCAATAATATCGCCATTGGCCATAAAGCCGGCTTGGTCAGTTTCAGTAAGCCAGAAGTAATTGTTCTTGACAATCATCAAATAATCGCCGGTGGCAATCTGGCTTTCTTTGTCTAAGATACGCGAGCGAATTTGCTGGTTGTATAAATTGGCGCGCTTGTTTGATCGCACAATAAAAGCCGTGTCTTCAATGCTGTATTGGCTATATGAGCTGTGAATGGCATCTTGAATATCATAACCATCGCTGAGCCTGATAACATCAGGAAAGTCTTTGATTTGAAATCGGAATTCTTCAAAGAATTCTTCAAAAAGTTGGTCGCGCAATTGGGTGGCGTTGTAGAGAATTCCTGAATCTTCTTCTTGACGCATGACTTCGTCGAGCTCAATATGCACCACGCGTTTTTGATAGTGCAAACCCAGTAAATCAATATTGAGTGCCGGTGAGTCAGAGGCATTCACCGGAGGCAACTGGGCCGAATCACCCAGTAAAACCAATTTGCAATTGGCACCCGAGTATACATATGAAATCAAATCATCAAGTAAAGAACCGTTTTCATACAGGCGGCTTTCGGCAGGTGCATCTGATATCATCGAGGCTTCATCTACAATAAACAAAGTGTCTTTGTGTTTGTTGGGTTGCAGCGTAAAGCTCATACCGCCGCCGGAGTTCTTTTTGGGGAAGTATATTTTTTTGTGGATTGTAAAAGCCGCTCTGCCCGAATACTGCGCAATGACTTTGGCCGCGCGTCCGGTGGGTGCGAGTTGTACTGATTTGTATCGGATATCTGAAAGTGAGTTGACCAAGGTGGCAATCACGCTGGTTTTACCGGTTCCGGCGTAGCCCTTGAGTACAAAGATTTCATCGGTTCGGCCATTGGTCGCAAAATCGGCCATGAGCTGAAAAAAAATATCCTGCTTGACCGTGGGGCTGAACGGAAACTTTTGTTGTAAGATGCGGTAAAAAGCAGTGGCGCTCATGAATGAAGTTTAGTGGCAGCAAAGTACATTTGAGATGAACAGGAGAAAGTCCGGTGGACTTCAGGTACTTTTAGTTTTTGCAAATTAAGCCTCAAAAATAAACAAAAAGTGTGCTTTAAAATCATTTAAAACTTAGCTTTTAAAGATTTTCTGAGGCGCTGAGGCGCTGAGAAGCTGAGTGCCTGAGAACCTGAGTGCCTGAGTGCCTGAGAACCTGAGAACCTGAGCAGCTGAGCAGCTGCGCACAATGAATGTGACATGCACTTTTTACAATTTTATTTCACTGAGTATTTTTTGAATCATTACTCCAAATTCGTAATTCGTAATTCGTAATTCTCACAGCGCAGCGGTCTTTAGGCGCAGCCGTGTCTATATCCCAGCGGTCTATTTCTGTTTAAGAAGTGTAAAAAGTTTAAGAAGTTTAGTCGCGACATTCAGTCATACGAATCATTTCATTTCCAAATTTTCAAATTATCTCATTTTCAAATTATCTTCAGTCATACAGAGCAACAATCTATTTCTGTTGAAAAAGTGTAAAAGGTTCAAGAAGTTTAGATTGAAGCCTCATTTGTAATTTGCTGAGTGCCTGAGTGCTTGAGATGCTGCGCACAATGAATGTGACATGCACTTTTTACAATTTTATTTCACTGAGTATTTTTTGAATCATTACTCCAAATTCGTAATTCGTAATTCGTAATTCATAATTCTCACAGCGCAGCCGTCTGTAGCAAAGCGTGTCCATAAATTCCCCCACAACATTCATCACTCACAAAAAAATTGTAAGTTTGTCGTGGCCGTATCAAACGGTTCACTATTGCCTTATGCTTGTAAACGCTGCGAATATTACCGAAAAGAAATACCGAAAACTAACGCTTTTACTCACTGAGCACGGTTTGGAAATGAGTGTTACTGATACGCTCAACAATCAAATTTTGTCGTTTGATGTTGTGTCGTTTGATGCGAGCGCTCCGGCTGAACAACAGTTGCTGGACGCGCTGCAAAATCACGCTAGCTTGCGCGATCTCTATGATGAAGTTGGGGTTGTGCAGCAAAACAATTTATCGACTTTTGTGCCCGATGCTTTGTTGGACGAAAGCCAATTGGGCGCTTATTTGCAATACAACAATAAGGTATTTGCGCACGACGATTTTAGAACTGATACACTCAACAACTACAGTATACACCACGTATATGTGGCGCAAAGCCGCTGGTTGCATGTTTTAGAAGAGCATTTTAAAATAATTTCGGCCAAACACGCGCATTCGGTTTTGGTAGGACGTTTGCTTGATTTGTCTAAAAATGTAGATGACAAGCGTATGTTTGTGCATATGGCGCCGGGGCATTTTGAAATCATCATTGTGCAAAACCAACATTTGTTGTTGTTTAACAGCTTTGAATATAAAACGCCCGAAGATTTGATATACTATTTGCTCTTTACGGCTGAACAACTCAATTTAAACCCCGAGAGTTTTAGATTAGAGTTTTTAGGTAAAATTTCTGAGGACGATGCGTTTTACAAAATAGCCTACAAATACATCCGCAACGTGAGTTTGTTTGACCCTGAAGATGCGCGTATCAACAATGACTTTTCGGCCCAAGACAACCGTGAACACTTTATTTTGTTTCAGTCGTGAGAATTATTTCAGGTGCCTTCAAAGGCCGACGCATTCATCCGCCTAAAAACCTTCCGGTACGCCCCACTACCGATATGAGCAAAGAAGCGTTGTTTAATGTGCTCAACAATCATTTTCATTTTCAAGATTTAAAAGTGCTCGACTTATTTGCCGGAACGGGTAACATCAGCTATGAGTTTGCTTCGCGCGGTTGTGAAGACATCACTTGCGTGGATGGTGATTTTGGCTGTGTAAAATTTATCAAACAAACCGCGGCTGAATTTGATTTTCATATTTCGGCCATCAAAAGCGATGTGTTTAAGTTTATTGAGAAATGCGGTGTGCAATACGATTTGATTTTTGCCGATCCGCCGTATGATTTATCACAAGAAGTTTTTGAAAACTTGGTCAAAGATATTTTTAAGTATCAACTCTTGACCCAAGACGGTATGCTGATTATTGAGCATTCCAAACACACGCATCTGGAACATTTGCTGCACCATTCCGAAGGCCGAAATTACGGTGGTTCTGTGTTTAGTTTTTTTGAAATTCAATCTGAATCAGACGAGTAATACTTGCGTTTCCCGCTATGAAAACCAAAATCTGTTTGTGGCTGCTACTCTTTTGTTTCGTTTTAGAAGCGCAAAATTTAGTGAGTAGTAATTTGCCCATCGTCATCATCAATACCGATACGAACGAAAGTGGAATTCCTCAAGAAATTCAAGATGAAGTACGCATTGGTGCGAACATGAAAATCATCTACCATACCGATGGCACCCGAAATTACCTCACCGATCAAACCAACGCCAATTATTTGAACTACAACGGTAGAATATCAATTGAGATTAGAGGTTCAACATCGCAATGGCTCGATAAAAAACCCTACGGACTCACTACTTTACAAGCCGATAATACCAGCAACAACAATGTTTCATTGCTGGACATGCCTGAAGAAAACGATTGGATACTCAACGCTTTGGCTTTTGACAATTCACTCATCCGCGATGTCTTGTCGTATGATTTGGCGCGTTCTATAGGTGAATACGCACCGCGTGTACAATTTTGTGAAGTCATGATCAACGGCACTTATCAAGGTTTGTATCTGTTGTCTGAAAAAATAAAAATTGACTCCAAACGCGTCAATATCATCAAGCTTACCAATACCGATAACACCCAGCCCAACATCAGCGGCGGCTATATTACCAAATGCGACAAGACTACAGGAGGTGATCCGGTGGCTTGGGAATTCACAACCAATATAGGCAACACCGTAGCTTTTATTCACGATGCACCCAATCCGTCAGAAATTACCAACGTACAAAACAACTATATATACAATCGGTTTACGGCACTTGAGCAAGCCGCCGCCGCACAAAATGCATCAGTAAGCAATGGCTATCCATCAATAATTGATGTGCCCACTTTTGTTGATTTTATGCTCATCAATGAGTTGGCCTCAAATGTTGATGCATATCAGCTGAGTACTTATTTTCATAAAGACCGCAACGGCAAACTCAGAGCCGGCCCTATTTGGGATTTTAACTTGGCCTATGGTTTAGATGTTTTTGGCAACCGAAGCCTTACCAATGTTTGGCAATTTGACAACGTTGATAATGTAGGGGCTAAGTTCTGGAAGAACCTCTACAACAACTCTGTCTTTAATTGTTACCTCAGAAAACGCTGGGCAGAACTCACCGCAGCCAATGCGCCCCTGAATTACAATACGCTCATCAGTAAAATAAATTCTTATACAACTTTACTCGCCGAAGCGCGTGCGCGTGAAAACACCCGTTGGGGAACCTTGACCAATTACGCGGGCAATATTATCAATCTTAAAAGTTGGTTGCAAACGCGCATCAATTGGCTCAATGGCCATTGGGGTTCAACAGTCAATTGCACTTTTCCGACGCTACCCAACATCGTTATCAGCAAGATCAATTACAATCCGGTTGAGATAAACGGCAACACCAGCAATAACCTTGAGTTTATTGAACTCACCAACAACAGCGCGCAAACGGTAAATGTTTCAGGCTATTACTTTAAAGAACTGGGGCTTACTTATATTTTTCCGAACAATGCAACCCTGGCGCCCAACGGTAAAATTTACTTGGCCAGCAATAGCACAGCTTTTACGAGTGTTTATGGTTTTGCTCCATACGGAACCTTTACTAGAAACTTATCGAACAAATCTCAAGCTTTGGTTTTGGCTGATGCCTTCGGAAACATCGTTGATTCGGTAACCTATCTTGACAACACGCCTTGGCCCGCAGAAGCAGATGGCAACGGTTCGTATTTATCGTTGATCGATTTAAATGCCGACAATGCATTGGCCGAAAGTTGGACGGCCTCGAGTGCAACGCTTTCAGCCAGTGAATTTGCATCTGAAAACGCAACACAAGTTTATCCCAACCCGACCACTGCTACCTTATATATATACCATCCGAAGATTCGCATCAAAACCTATGAACTCATCGATGTTTTAGGACGTAGTATTGTGAGCCAAAACCTTTTGATGAAAAATGAAATCACCATCGATTTATCTGCACTCGCAGCGCAACAATACTTTTTAAAGTTGGTTTTTGAGGATGGAAGCTCAGTGGTGAAGAAGATTTTGAAACAGTAGTTGGTCAGGGACACGCTGCACTATAGACACGGCTACGCCTACAGACACGCTTCGCTACAGACCGCTTTGCTGTAAGACAGAAGATAATTTGAAAATGAGACAATTTGAAAATTTGGAAATGAAATGATGCGTATGACTGAATGTTTCTGCTAAACTTCTTAAACAGTTTCGACCGCTGCGCTGTAAGACACGCTACGCTACAGACCGCTGCGCTTTAAGACAAAATGGATTTTTGACGGTGAGACAAATACTTCAAAAATCAAAGTTCGTTAATCTTCAATCGTTAATCATTTCTCTCAGGCACTCAGCAGCTCAGTAAAAAAAAGCAGGCCTATAAGCCGGATTCTGTATTCTATTACTAGAACCCTTATCATTTATCTAGGCGATCAGTTACCCGAGCGCTCGATCTTTCTACCCTCCGGCAACGAGCGAGAAACCCTTAAATGCCGGTATACTTGAAATTTCACCACATAGAGTTTACCTGATTTCACTACAGCCGAACTGTACATCCTTTCTGTTGCACTGGTCCTCGCCTTTCGGCGGACGGGCGTTACCCGCTATGTCTCTCTACGGTGTCCGGACTTTCCTCTGATGTATACACCAGCGATAAGGCGGCCTGCGGCGCAAAAGTAGTTTTATTATTTTGAATTATGCGTATTAAATATTTCATGAGGAGCTATTTCCCGCTCTGCGCTCTTATCTTTTGCTCTGAACCCCAGAACAAAAGGATAACCGCTGCGCTCGGGGCTAGAAATGAGTGCCTGAGTTGCTGAGAAGATGAGCGACTGAGAAAAGACCGCTGCGCTGTAAGACACGCTGTGCTACAGACACGGCTGCGCCTATAGACCGCTTCGCTCTAGGACTGAAGATAATTTGGAAATGAAATGATGCGTATAACAGAATGTTTCAACTAAACATTCCTATACCTTTTACACTTTATAAACTCAAAGGCGCAGCCGTATCTAAATTGTGCAAAACTTTTCACCAAAACCTCCAATTCAACAAAGCAACAAATCAACAAATCAGCTATATTTGTTCACCAATAAAAAAGCATGGAACAATTTGTAGTATCGGCCCGCAAGTACCGCCCGCAAACGTTTAAAGACGTGGTGGGGCAACAGGCTATTACCAACACTTTGCTCAACGCCATTGAAACCAACCACTTGGCATCGGCCTTGCTTTTTACCGGACCGCGCGGTGTGGGTAAAACCACTTGTGCGCGTATCTTGGCACGCAAAATCAACCAACCGGGTTATGATGACCCGAACGAAGATTTTGCCTTCAACGTTTTTGAACTCGATGCCGCATCAAACAACTCTGTTGAAGATATTCGCAACCTAATTGACCAAGTGCGCATTCCGCCACAGACCGGTCAGTACAAAGTGTATATTATTGATGAGGTGCACATGCTCTCGCAAGCGGCCTTCAATGCTTTTCTGAAAACCTTAGAAGAACCGCCCAAGCACGCGATTTTTATATTGGCTACCACCGAAAAGCACAAAATCATTCCGACCATTTTATCGCGTTGTCAGATTTTTGACTTTAAACGCATCACCGTTAAAGATGCCAAAGAACATTTGGCCGAAGTGGCCCAAAGCCAAGGCGTTACTTTTGAAGACGATGCCTTGCACATCATTGCACTCAAAGCCGATGGTGCCATGCGTGACGCTTTGTCTATTTTTGATCGCGTGGTATCGTATTGCGGAAACAACCTGACGCGTGCCGCCGTTACCGAGAACTTAAACGTGCTCGACTATGAAACTTATCTGCAAATGACTGATTTGATTTTGGCCAACAAAATCCCTGATTTGCTCATGGCTTATAATGATATTTTGTCGCGCGGATTTGACGGCCATCATTTTATTACCGGAATGGCATCGCACTTCAGAGATTTACTCGTGAGCAAAACGCCTTCAACTTTAACTTTGCTTGAAGCCGGTGAACAAGTGCAACAACTTTATGCCATACAAGCTCAGAAAACTTCAGCTGAGTTTTTACTCAAAGCCATCGAGATTGCCAATGATTGTGATTTGCGTTATAAGGTTTCACAAAACCAACGTTTATTGGTGGAACTTTGCTTGATGCAATTGGCCTCTATCACTTTTGATGGTGAAAAAAAAAAGTTGACGGATTTATAATTCCGGCCAAATACTTTTATGGTCGTGTGCTGGAACTGTCAGTAGAAGCGCCAGAAATTGTCGAGAACAAAACTGAAACACCCACCAACGAAACTACCGAATCTGTTGTTGCATCAACCATAGAAACCACACCAGTTACTACAGAAACGCAACAGAATCATACACCCGCAGCAATTCAACAACAACCCATAACTTCTTCGGCGCCTAGCCCTGAACAAAACAACATACCTAAAGTTTCGGCTTTATCACTAGCCAGCATCAAAGCCAAACGCGAGATGCAACAAAACAGTCAGGCGGTTGTGAAAGAAGCGGCTCAATTACCAACCGAACCTTTTACCGAAACCGATATGCGTTTGTACTGGACCAAATATGCCAACAAACTCGGTGAAAAAGGCTTTAAGATTATGGAGTCGTTGCTAACGATAAACGACCCTGTTTTAAACGGTGCGCACATTACCATTGAGCTGCCTAATGAAGGCTCTAAGATTGATTTTGAATCTGAAAAGAATGGTTTGCTCGGTTATCTTAGAGGGCATTTGCACAACCACGATATTACCATTGAGGTGATTGTCAACGAGGCCATTGAAAACAAATTTGCGTTTACGCCTCAAGACAAATACAATCGTTTGAATGAGATCAATCCGAACTTGGAATTGCTCAAACGTACTTTTGATTTGGATTTTTAAGAGTGGTCTAACATACGCTCAATGCGCTTATCGGGTATGAGCCACATGAGCGCTACAAAAGTATAAACCGCGCCCGCCATCCATACGTTATAAAATGAAAAAGCGATTCCTATAATATATAATATAGGTGAAGCTTTGCCTTTGTAATCTTGGCCAATGGCTTTTTTCAAAACTGAATTCGGGCCTTGGCTCTTGATGATGAGGTTTTGTAAAATGAAATAAGCAGTTCCGGCCATGAGCAACATTAAACCATACAAAGCCATGGGCACTTGGGCAAAGTGATATTCGCCAATCCAGCCGGTGGCAAACGGAACCAATGACAACCAAAACAACAAATGCAAGTTGGCCCATAAGATTTTACCGTTCACGTGTGTCATGCTGTGCAACATGTGGTGGTGGTTGTTCCAGTAGATACCTATATAGATAAAACTCAAAACATAACTCAGAAACACCGGAATCAGCTGACATAAATCTGACCAACCAGAACCTTCAGGCACTTTGATTTCAAGTACCATGATGGTTAAGATGATGGCGAGCACACCGTCACTAAAAGCTTCGAGTCTGTTCTTGTTCATACTAGATTTTGTTGAAATACATGGCTTTGATGATGCCGTCAGACAGACCAATTTTTGGAACAAATATCTTTTTGGCGCGGCTCCATTTCATGGCATTGAGGTAGATTTCGGTAGCCAAAACAATCACGTCGGCACGGTCCATGTTCAAATCGAGTTCTGAAATTCTTTGCTCATAAGTGAGTGAATTCAAGAAGTGATAACGCTTGTTCAAATACCAATACGAAAGCGGTTTATCAAGTTTTCGGCCCGACATTTTGAACAACTTATTGATGTTTCCGCCCGAACCAATTAAGGTAACTTCGGGATAAATTCGGGTTTGCTCTTTGATCCATTGCTCAATTTCATCCCAAGTTTTTGGATCAACCATTTCGTTGAGCAAACGAACCGTTCCGATTTTGAATGATTTTGAGGCGACCATTTTTCCGTTGTCAAACAAAGAAAACTCAGTACTTCCGCCGCCTACATCTACAAATAAATAGGTTTGTTCGGTTTGCACCAAATGGCTCAAATCAGTTGATGCGATGATGGCCGCTTCGGTTTTTCCGTCAATGATTTTAATGTCAATATCGGCTTGTTCTTTGATGGTTTTGATGACTTCAGGGCTATTGACGGCCTCACGCATGGCTGAAGTAGCCAATGCTGCGTATCGCTCAACTTTATGGACTTTCATAAGCAACTTAAATGCTTTCATCCCGTCAATCATGCGCTCAATATTTTCAGGAGAAATTTGCCCAACGGTGAACGAATCTTGCCCGAGACGAATGGGCAAACGCACCAAGGCACTTTTACTAAAATGAGTTGGAACGCCGGGCTCTTCAATCACGTTGGCTACGAGCAATCGCATGGCATTCGAACCAATATCAATAGCAGCAAATTTGCGAATGGTAATCATATATTAACTTAAGATTTGGGTTGTTTGGTGTGGCTTTCGGCCAATTCATTTTCGTGACGCTGTTTGTAATAATGATAGGTTTCAAGTTGTGCCCGAAAAACTTTGTTGTGCCCGCGAGGACGATATTTATTATCAAGTAAATCTGAATGAAAACGCGCTTTTACGTTGCCTTTCCACCCGATATTGAATACTTCTATAAGTTCGTTTTTGAGATCTCGGTCATAGATCGGACAGGTCACTTCTACCCTTCCGTCGAGGTTTCGGCGCATAAAATCAGCCGATGAAATAAATACTTCGGGCTCGCCTTTGTTCTCAAATATATACAAACGAACATGTTCAAGGTAATTATCGACAATGCTCACGGCTTCAATGTTTTCGCTCATGCCCGGAACCCCCGGAATTAAAGAGCAAATACCGCGCACTTGCAATTTAATTTTAACTCCGGCTCGGCTGGCTTCATACAATTTGTCAATCAAATCAAAGTCAGAAAGGCTATTCATTTTGAGTTTAATGGATGCCTCAAAGCCCAATTTGGCATGGGTTATTTCACGGTCAATAAGCTTGTTGAAGCGCGAACGCGTGTAATGCGGTGATACAATTAAATGCTTGTAACGATGTACTCTGAAGTTAACATCAAAGAAATCAAAGATTTTATTGACGTCTTTAAGAATCTGCTCGTGGCTGGTAAACAGCGTTACATCGGTATATACTTTGGCCGTTGATTCGTTGAAGTTTCCGGTGGAGATAAAGCCGTAACGTTTGAGTTTTCCGGCTTCAATGCGCTCAATAACGCATATTTTACTGTGCACTTTGAGGCCTTTGATTCCAAAGATCAGGTGAATGCCTTCGGTTTGCATTTTTTCGGCGTATGAGATGTTACTCGCTTCGTCAAATCGGGCTTGCAACTCAATTTGCACCACTACTTTTTTGCCGTTTTTGGCGGCATTGATCAGTGAACTGATGATTTGTGAATTCTTGGCCAAACGGTATAAAGTAATCTTAATTGTGGTGACTTTTGGATCCAAAGCTGCCTCGCGCAAAAACTTGATTAAGTATGAAAACGACTGATATGGCGCATGCATCAAATAATCTTTTTTGCTGATTTTATCCAACATACTACCTTCGAGCGATAGCCCCGGAACCGGCAAAGGTTCATTGGTTTTGTAGAGCAAATCATAACGTCCCAAATTCGGGAAACTCATATAATCGCGACGGTTGTGATAACGGCCACCCGGTATAATACTATCGGTTTCGTGGATGTGCATTTTGCTCAGGAAAAACTTGAGTGTATCTTTGCCGATTTGCTGATCATACACAAAGCGAACCGGCTCACCAATGCGGCGTTCTTTAACACTGGTGGCGATTTTTTCCATCATACTTTTGCTCAAATCACTATCAATTTCAAGCTCGGCATCGCGGGTAATTTTGATCATGTGTGCCGAAATGCTTTCGTAATCAAAGATGCTGAAAATGCTGTGCAAATTGTATCGAATCACATCGTCTAAAAACATGATGTATTGTTTGTCATCCTGCGAAGGCAACACTACAAAACGGTTGATGGTTTTGGGAATTTCAATAACCGCATAAGTAATTTCTTTCTTTGATTTTACCAGATCGGTTAAAGATTTTCTGGTTGATTTTGTATTCATGACCAACTTCACGGCTAAATACCCTGAGGTATCTTTTAAGAGCGGAAACTCGGCCAAATCATTTAAGATAATGGTTACCAGTGCCGGGCTTACTTGTTGAATGAAGTAGTCTTTGACGAAGGCTTTTTGGTGTTCGAGCAACTCGTTTTCATTGACCATGTATATCTTTTGAGCTTCGAGTTTTTTTTCGATGACGCTCAAAATACGCAAACTTTCTGACTGTTGGCGAATAACAATTTGGGTGATTTCATGAAGCAATTCTTGCGCACTTACACCGCCCAAAACCTTCTCACCTGATATACCTGACAAGCTCAGACGGCGGATAGCAGCATAACGAACTCTAAAAAACTCATCGAGGTTGTTTGAAAATATTCCGAGAAATCTGAGACGATCCAACAATGGCACGGTATCATCACCGGCTTCTTGTAATACCCGAGCATTAAAAGCCAACCAGCTTTTTTCTCGGTCAATATATCTGTTTTCTGACATAACTATTTTAGGTCTTTGGGAGAAAGTACTTTTAACGTTTTGGCGTTGCTCATGTTTTGCCAATGATCAGTAGAGAACTCTAACATGGTAAATCCGGAAGTAGCAACATTGGGTATAAAAACGCTGCCAAATTTATTAACAAAATTCGTAATGGCCTCGTTGTGTCCGAAAAGAATTATGGAATCGTATTGATCATCAAAGCTGCGAACAACGCGTTCTAATTCATATTCGTCAAAAGTGTACAAATCTTGTCTGTACTCGATATTTTTAATTTGATATACCTGTGCAAAAATCTGTGCTGTTTGAACAGCTCTTTGCGCGGCGCTCGATACGATATGATAATTTTCTGAGATGAGTTCTTTGGTTTTTTGGGCTATCATTTCGGCGTCTTTGATGCCTCGGTATTCTAAAATTCTATCAAAATCGCGTACCGGTCCATCCCAAGATGATTTAGCATGTCTTACAATAATGAGTCTTTTCATAGGTGTATTATTGGGCTACAATTTACATATATATAATCTTGTCTTAGACAACTTGATTGAATAGTTTTAAACAGATAAAACTAAATATGCTTTATTTTTTATTTGATTAACCCATCAATAAAAAGGCTGCTCTATTTTGATATTATTGTAAGATATATCTGTATTTATACTTACAAAAATGCATTTCATCGATATTTTATGTATTTTATCGATGTTTTTTTTGGTCAGAAGAAATAGAAAATCTAGTTTTGGATTGTTAAAACACATAATTATAAAAAACATCGAAGCTTTTTAGCTTTATAAAAGCGTGCTTAAGTGCAGTTAAAAAGTTTAGAATCAGTGTCAAAAAGAAACTATAATTAAGTTAAAAATCGGAGTTGTTTTTTCTTAAAAGTGTGCGTTTATCGAGTTTTCAGGCTTTTGGTGGATAAAAGAACGGGAGAAATATTTATGTAAGTAAATTAGCCAACAATATTTTTTGAAGGCCCCAATCTGCTGAAAATATAGTCTAAAAACTATTGAAATTAACGTTTTAATCTTTTAATGTGATGGAATCAACTGTCCCAACAATTTTAATTAATCCTAAGAGCAACGTTCTGTTGTCTCTTTTCAAACCTCAGATCATAATGAAACGACTACTACTTGTATTAGTATTGGTTTGCTTTTGCGTGCAAGCCAAGGCTCAGGTTTCAGGTAATTCCGGTGCTATTATGGAAGTGAGTGCTTATCTGTCTTCAATCAGATCAAACACCTCCATGGCAAGAACTTCTGGTTCTGGCATCGATCATCTTGAGAACCTGCTCAATGAAGTGCAGCCAGCAGTTTATTTGTCTTCAGGGCAAGTAAAAACTTTTGGCGATCAACCAACTGCTTTGTACACCGATGTAAGTTCATTGGCCGATGCAAACAGTTTGGTAAGCTCTAAAGAATCAATTGAGATGGTAACCATTCGCATGGAACGATCTGCAGATTTAAGAACAATTGATCTATCGTTGCTTTCAAGCTTCCCTAACTTGAAGTACGTGTATTTACTCTCAACCATCGAAACCACAGCAAACACATTGGTGAGTCTGGTTCAAAATACCGACAGCCGATTTGTTGTTTTCTATAAAATTTCAAAAGGAGCTTAATAGCGCCTCAGATCTTTAAAAGTAATCTTATGAGAAATACATACTTTACCCCAAAAACTAGTGTCAAGCATTTTCTACTGACTTTTTTCTTATTGGCTGTATCTTTGACTTCAAAAGCGCAAGTTCGTATTGATTTTACGCAAAGAGCTTCACAGTATACTCCTACCAAGAAAATCTATAATGTAAAAGGTGATTTTACCATGATTGGTAACACCAACTTGACCCGTCAAAGCTACAGTAATACTGAAAACAATAACAACACCACGATGGTGTATGTTGATGTGGATGGAAATTCAACTAACGGTGTTGACGGAAAACCAACGTTTAACTCATCATCTGCTGATTTGACATTTTCAACTGAAAACGGAGCTACACCGTCATGTTCAAATATTGTTTATGCCGGCCTTTATTGGACCGGTAAAGCATCATCTGACAATGCATCAAGTAGTCCCGAAACTTTTAGTTTAACAAGAACTATTTCGGGAACTTCCTATACCAAGTCTTTCAACAAAAGACAAATTTCATTCAAAGGACCCGGTGCAAGTTCGTATACTCAATTTACAGCTGCATCATCCAACATTTATTACCCTTTAAGTTCAGACGCCTATATCTATTCTGCTTACGTAGAAGTAACAGATTATGTTCGTCAAAACGGATTAGGAACGTATACCGCTGCCGATATCGCTGTTAGAGATGGTAACGGCGGAAACACCGGATATTCAGGCGGTTGGGGTTTAATTGTAGTATATGAAAATACTAAAATGAAATACCGCGATGTAACCATTTTTGATGGACACGCCTTTGTATTGAGTTCAAACAGCAACGGAAATAATCTTCCGGTTTCTGGTTTCAATACAGTTCAAACCGGGAACGTTGGTGTTAAATTAGGAATTATGGCCAGTGAAGGTGATGTAAACCTGACTGGTGATTACTTGAAAATCCAAAAACTTAGCTCTACACAATATTTAGATTTAAGCCACACGGGTAATTCAACTACCAACTTCTTTAACAGTTCAATCAATACTGGCGGAAATACCCGAAATCCAAACTTGCAAAACAATACCGGTATTGATATCAGTATGTTTAATTTACCAAATGCTGGCAATGCCGTAATTGGAAATAACCAAACACAAACCAACTTTATTTACGGAACGAGTGGCGATACTTATGCCATTTTTGCCATAGCCATGTCGGTTGATGCCTATAAGCCTGAAGCTGAAAGTATCATCACGGCAACAACCATTAATAACGTACCGGTAACTTCAGAACCTTATGTGGCTTTACCAAACGAAGAAATTGGTTTTAATGTAGATGTGCGCAACTTAGGTACTGAAGCCATCAATAACTTCAAAGTTGTTGTACCGATTCCTTATAACGCCTCATATGTTCCTGGAAGCGCCAATGCAACTGCATTGTTTACACCACTACCATCACCTAACAACGTGTATTTTGATGCCAATTTAGGCGCTACAGGTTCGGTTGTTTGGGATATGGGTACTTTGCCATTACCAGCCAACCCAAGTGTTTTATTGGGTAAATTAAGATTCAAATTAACAGCTACTACCAACTGTTCGATTCTCTTGAATCCAACTTGTGGTAGCCCTATTTATATTAATGGTTCAACCAACGGAACAGGTGCCACTACTGGTATTTCATTCAGCGGAGCAAGAGCTATTAAAGGTTACTCGCAAAACGGAAACTGTACCGGACAACCAATTCCTGAAACATTGGCTATTGGTATCAACGGTGCAAATTATGTGGCCAGTAATTGTATCAATACACCGGTGGTTCAAACTTTTGGTTTCTGCCAAGCCGGAAGCACAATTGGAACTACTCAGTTAGCGCCAAACTTTCCTCCGGGTTCAATGTTCTACAATGAATTCCCGGTTACAGTTAATTCAATTCAGTATTCAGATGTAAACCCAATTCCTTTAGTAGCCGGATCAACAGTTACTTACTATGCTGTTCCTCCTAATACTACAGGCTGTACGTTTCCTTTTATCGTTACCAAATGTAAATTAATCGATGCTAAAAATGATACTTTTGGTTCTATCAACGGAACTACCGGTAACAACAACATCGGTAATATTTTCAACAACAACGGAAGCGGTTCTGATACCCTAGACAACGTTCAAACCAACTTATCACAGGTAAACTTGAGCATTGTTACTCCGGCCACAGCAATCAATGGCGGACAAGTACCTTATATTGATTTAGCCACCGGAAATGTGGTAGTGCCTGCAGGAACTTCGGCAGGAACTTATACTATTACTTATAAGATTTGTGAAAAAACAGCTGCCAGTAACTGTGACACTGCTGTAGTAACAATTACCTGCCCTAACCCGGTAATTAACGCCGTAAATGATACCATCTCTGGCGGAAACGGTGCAAACGGTAACCCGAATGCAGGTAATGTTTTAGCCACCAACGGTAATGGACCTGATACTTTAAACGGTACTCCGGTAACTATTGCTCAGGTAAATATGACCGTAACAACCGCTGCTACACCAATCAACAACGGACCAGTTCCAAGTATTGATGTTACAACCGGTCAAGTGTCAATTCCTGCCGGAACTCCTGCAGGTAACTATACTATTGTTTACCAAATCTGTGAGAAACTAAATCCTTCAAACTGTGATTCTGCAACAGTTACCATCAACGTAACTGCTCCGGCTATCGATGCGGTTAATGATACTATTTTAGGTGGAAACGGTGCAAACGGTAACCCGAATGCAGGTAATGTTTTAGCCACCAACGGTAATGGCCCTGATACTTTAAACGGTACTCCGGTAACTATTGCTCAGGTAAATATGACCGTAACAACCGCTGCTACACCAATCAACAACGGACCAGTTCCAAGTATTGATGTTACAACCGGTCAAGTGTCAATTC